>CALVDM010000005.1 GCA_944326335.1 uncultured Bacteroidales bacterium | reverse complement strand
AAATCCATGGGAATGAAGGCCGTATGGATATCTTATGTGATTCCTTTGTTCATTTTAATGATTTTAATATTATCTTTGTCCTCCGTTACCGTGCACGAAGTATATGTCGGATTGGGAGCAATTGCCGGTGTCGCATTGTATTACCTGGTAATCTACCTGTTCAGGTCCCGGCTGGCGAACGATTTCGTGTTCTACATAAAATAACGTGAATCCGATGGATTGCTGCACCAAGCTAATAACTGTTAAATATCTGAAATAATGACAACAACAATTATCTGGACTATTGTGGCCATCACGCTCCTGGGAGTCTTGCTTGCGGTAGTCCTCTACCTTGTCGCGAACAGGTTCAAGGTCGAGGAAGACCCGAGGATAGACGAAGTGGAGAAAGTGATGCCGGGAGCCAATTGCGGAGGCTGCGGTTTTGCAGGATGCCGCGCGTTTGCGCAATCCTGCGTCGAGTCAGCCAATCTGGACAACAATTTCTGCCCTGTCGGCGGAAACGAAGTGATGAAGAAAGTGGCAGCCGTCCTGGGACTTGAAGTACACGAGAAAGCTCCTATGGTGGCTGTCGTCCGTTGTAACGGGACCTGTGCCAACAGACCTGTGGTGAACGACTATGACGGACAGAAATCCTGCAAGGTGAAGGCTGCCCTCTACAGCGGTGACACGGGATGTTTCTATGGATGTCTCGGCTGCGGCGACTGTGTGGCTGCCTGCCAGTTCGGCGCACTCTCGATGGATCCCGAGACCGGACTGCCTGTGGTGGACGAGGAGAAATGTACGGCCTGCGGCGCATGCGTGAAAGCCTGCCCTAAGAAAATCATAGAGCTTAGGAATAAGGGCCCTAAGAACAGGAGGGTGTTCGTCTCGTGCGTGAACATGGAGAAAGGGGCCGTGGCGAGGAAAGCCTGCTCGGCTGCCTGCATCGGCTGCGGCAAATGCGCCAAGGCATGTCCGTTCGGGGCGATTACAGTCGAGCACAATGTCGCTTACATAGATTTCAACAAATGCAGGCTGTGCCGCAAGTGCGTGGCAGAATGTCCTACCGGTGCCATCCATGCCGTCAATTTCCCGGCTCCTGCACCGAAGGCGGACAAGACTGCGGATTCCGTAACAGAGAAAAAAGAGGAAATATGAAGAAGACATTTTCAATAGGCGGAGTTCATCCCGATGACAGGAAGATATCGGCAGGATGCGCTATAGAGGTGCTTCCGACTCCCAAGACAGTTTACATATCCATGGCCCAGCATCTCGGAGGCCCGGCCAAGGCAGTCGTGGCTGCGGGTGACAAGGTGAAGACCGGGCAGGTGATAGGCGAGCCGACGGGTTTCATATCTGCTTTTGTCCATTCTCCGGTTACGGGCACGGTGAAGTCCGTAGGGCTGCGCAAGGACCTTGCTGGCATTCCTGTCGTCCATGTGGAGATAGAGACTGAGCCGGACGAGTGGATGGAAGGCATAGACACTTCCGACACCCTCGTGACGGAGATTCCGTCGGACCCGAAGTTCATCCTTGACAGAATCAAGGCCAACGGTGTAGTGGGACTCGGCGGAGCGACATTCCCTACGGCCGTGAAACTCTGCCCTCCTCCTGACAAGAAGGCGGACATACTGATTCTTAACGGGGCGGAGTGCGAGCCTTACCTCACATCCGACTACCGTATCATGATTGAGAAGAGCAGCCAGATTGTCATAGGCGCCGCCCTCATGAAGAAGGTGCTCGGTGTCGGCAGGGTGGTGATAGGCATAGAGGACAACAAGCCTGAGGCCATCACCAGCATGAAGGCTGCCGTTGCCGGACTTGCGGCCGGTTCCCCGGACTATTCCGGAATAGAGGTGGTTACCCTGAAGAAGAAGTATCCGCAGGGCGGAGAGAAGCAGCTGATAGATGCCATTACGGGACGTCAGGTGAAGTCCATGGGGCTTCCTATCGATGTGGGCGCAGTGGTGCAGAACGTTGCGACCTCCCTTGCGGTATATGATGCTGTTCAGAAAAACAAGCCTCTGATTGACAACACCATAACAGTTACGGGAGAATGTTTCCCGAAGCAGAGCAATCTCCTCGTCCGCGTGGGCACACCTCTGTCCAGTATCGTGGACTGGCTCGGCGGTGTCCCGGAGAGTGCGGCCAAGGCGATAAGCGGCGGTCCTATGATGGGAAAGGCAATCGCCAACCTTGATGCCGCGACCCTCAAAGGCACATCCTCCATACTTTTCCTCACGGAGGAGCAGACAAGGAGGAAGCCGGAGACCAACTGCATCCGCTGCGGCAAATGTGCGGAGGCATGCCCTATGGGACTCGAGCCTTTCCTCCTGAACAAGCTCGCGAGGAACGGCATGATGGAGGAACTCGAGCAGAACGCAGTGCAGGATTGCATAGAGTGCGGCTGCTGCCTCTACTCGTGCCCTGCATACATCCCGCTTCTCGACACCATACGCATGGCCAAGGGAGAGGTGATTAAAATCATCAGGAGCAGAAGCGCACAGAAAAAATGATATAAAGAACTTTAAACAGATACTGAGATGAACAAACTGATAGTTTCACCATCACCGCATATACACAGCAAGACTTCCACGCGCAGCCTGATGCTGGACGTGGTGATAGCGCTCCTGCCATCCGTGCTGGTGACGGTGCTTTTCTACGGCTGGTCTGCGCTGGCTGTGCTTGCAAGTTGCGTGATTTCCTGCGTGCTGCTGGAATATCTCATAACAAGATATCTGATGAAGAGGCCTTCCACCATCGGAGATTTGTCTGCCCTGGTGACCGGCATCATACTGGCTTTAAACCTTCCTCCGACAACTCCGTGGTGGGTGGCGGTGATAGGTTCCATCGTTGCGATAGGTGTAGCCAAGATGACTTTCGGCGGCCTCGGACAGAACGTGTTCAACCCGGCAATCACCGGCCGTGTGTTCCTGCTCATATCCTTCCCTGTGGCAATGACTACATGGGGCGGGGCCAAGGGTTTCATCGGAGGCGCTGACGCAGTCACCGGAGCCACACCTCTGGGCATTGTGAAGGAAGGGCTTCTGCAGGGCCAGACTTTGGACCAGATTTTCGCCGCCAACGACTTCTCATATCTCCAGATGCTGTTTGTCAACATCGGAGGTTCTGCGGGAGAGATTTCAGCCATAGCTGTGATTCTCGGATTCATATACATGCTCGCCCGCAGGGTGATACGTCCGTACATCACATTGTCCATTCTCGTCACCGTGGCTGTCTTCTCCGGAATTTTCTGGCTCATAGACCCGTCACAGTACACCGACCCTCTGTTCAACCTCCTCACGGGAGGCGTGCTTCTCGGCTCGGTGTTCATGGCCACGGACTACGTGACATCTCCTATGAGTGACAAGGGAGGCATCATATTCGGTGTCGGAATCGGTATCATAACGATGCTGATAAGGTATTTCGGTTCATATCCTGAGGGAATGTCGTTCGCTATCCTCATCATGAACTCGACTGTACCTCTCATAAACAGATTCTGCAAACAAAAGAAATTCGGGAGGGCTTGACAATGGCTGTACAATCTTCATTCAAGAACATGACCCTCTGCCTCTTCGCCGTGTGTCTCGTGGCTTCCGCCCTGCTCGCAGCGGTGTATGCCATAACTAAGGAGCCTATCGAGGTGGCAGAGCACAACAAGACAATAAGCGCAATCGCACAGGTTGTCCCTGAATTCGAGGGGGAGCCTGTGAGCGATACCATAGAGGTGTCCGGCAGGAAATATCCGTATTATGTGGTAAGCAAGGGCGGACAGCCGGTGGGCTATGCCATCAACACATCCTCTGTCGGCTACGGCGGTCCTCTTTCCCTAATGGTGGGTATGACTGCAGACAGAGTCATCTACAATACGACGGTCCTCTCACAGAGCGAGACCCCGGGGCTCGGGGCAAAGTGCGTGGAGCCAGAGTTCGCGGACCAGTTCAGGAACTGGAATCCTGAGGAGAAGACTCTTGCCGTGACGAAAGACGGCGGTGACGTGGATGCAATCACAGCTTCCACCATCACTTCGAGGGCATATTCGAAGGCTGTAGAGACAGCCGTGACTGTCTTTGACGCCATCGTTTCAATCAATAAAGGAGAATAGACTATGAGAAAGTTTCAGCTTATAACTAAAGGTTTCGTAAAGGAGAACCCTACATTCTCCCTTCTGCTCGGCATGTGTCCTACACTTGCGACCACTACCTCTGCAATAAACGGGATGAGCATGGGCCTCGCTACGCTTTTCGTGCTCGTGCTCTCCAACATGGCCATTTCGGCCACTGCCCCGTATATCCCGGACAAGGTCCGCATTCCTGCATATATCGTGATAATCGCGGCATTCGTGACTATCCTCCAGTTCGTGATGCAGGCCTTCACACCGGACATATATAAGACTCTCGGACTGTTCATCCCGCTCATCGTCGTGAACTGCATCGTCCTCGGCAGGGCGGAGGCCTTCGCAAACAAGAACAGCGTGTTGGATTCCGCCTGTGACGGACTGGGTATCGGCATAGGATTCACCTTCGCCCTGACTCTGCTCGGGCTGGTAAGGGAGATTCTCGGCAGCGGCTCGGCTTTCAACTGGAAGTTCATCGACGGGGACGGCATCCTCGTGTTCGTGCTTGCTCCCGGTGCCTTCATGGCTCTTGCCTATCTCATCGTGCTTTTCAAGAAGGTGACTTCAGGGAAAGGCGAGTAAGTGCAACCAGATAAACCCGAAGAATCATGGAATATATATTGATTATCATTTCAGCGATATTCGTCAACAATATCCTGCTCTCCCAGTTCATGGGTATCTGCCCGTTCCTGGGAGTGTCCAACAAACTTAGCACGGCGACAGGCATGTCCGGGGCGGTGTGCTTCGTGATAACACTCGCGACCCTGGTGACCTATCTTTTCCAGTATTACGTGCTTGTGCCGCTCCATATCGAGTTCATGCAGACCATTGCGTTCATCCTCATCATTGCAGCCCTTGTGCAGATGGTCGAAATAGTGCTCAAGAAGGTGAGCCCGGCATTGTACCAGGCCTTGGGGATTTTCCTCCCCCTGATAACCACCAACTGCGCCGTGCTCGGAGTCGCCCTCATGGTCGTGACCAATGAGTTCACATACGGCGGGGCGGAGCCTCACAAGCTGAATCTCGGCGAGTCCGTGGTGTTCGCATTCGCGACATCGCTCGGATTCGGACTTGCAATGATTCTTTTTGCCGGATTGCGCGAGCAGATAGCCCTGAACAAGGTGCCTAAGCCGTTCAAGGGCATTCCTATCGCTCTTGTGACTGCAAGCATCCTCGCCATGGCCTTTATGGGATTCTCGGGACTGGTTTAGAGACAGCCCTGAAAGTCTTTCATGGATATGGAGGATGTAAACAATACAATGACACCCGGGTCTGCCTCTGAGTGGTATGACCTGGGTGTCTTTTATCGTCGGAATGCCCGTTTCGGGGATGCAATCAACGCTTTTCTCTCGGCTGCCGAACTGGCTGAAGACGAGGCTCTGAAAGCGAAGGCCATGGCTTCGGTGGCCCTGATTCAGGAGATAAACGGTTTTGTCAATGCCGACCTTATGAATCCGTGACATGAAAATGGGGGTTGTGACCGGAAACCGTTTTGGTCACAACCCCCAAAATGTCTTTCAGACCCTATGGCGTGTCAGAATCTGTATCTTATGGAGATGGAAGGTATGAATCCGAACCATCCGTTGTTGTAGAAGCTGGTCTTGCTCTTGAACTCGACCCTGTCTGTTATTGCATCGACTCTCCGTGTGACTCCGTCATTCACGTGCATGCCGAAATACGGGCGGAGGTCCGCTGCCAGCTGAAGAGGGAAGTCGAACGTGTACTCCAGACCTGCCTGCACAGCTATCGAGAGCATGAATCCGTAGTCGAGAGGATGGTATCTGAAATTCCCTTCCCTGTAGTTCACACGGTCCTGCACATATCCGAGAGAGAGTCCCGGGCCGGTATATATGGCCCATGACCCCTTGTCTGTCCAGGCCGGTCTCGCCACCACGAAATTGTACAGGGCTGTCGCCTTGAATCCCGGTGCTGCGCTGCCTGCATATCCGAAATCCACGCTGAGTTCCGTCTGTACAAAACTCTTCTTGCCCGTGTCATGCAGGTAGCTGACATCCAGTCCGGTGATGCCGGACCTTATCCCGATTGCCCGCGGCTGCGCAGATGCTCCGAGCAAGCCTGCCAGACACAGGATTATCAAGGCTGAAATCCTTTTCATACAAGTGTCAGAATCTGTATCTGACGGAGAGGGCAGGGCCTATCCCGAAATAGAATGCGTGTCCGAAAGTATATCCCAACTGTGCCCTGACATCGAATGACAGCTGGAGAGGGAACCAGAACGTGTATTCAAGTCCCACCTGTCCGGCAGCGGCAAGGTTGAAGCCGTTGTTCCCCCAGAGTCCTACACCGAGGGCTGCGCCAGGTCCTGCATAGAAGCCCCATTCGCCCCTGTCGGTCCATGCCGGCTGTGCAATCATGAAGTCGTACACGGCGGCTACATTAAGCGAGTTCGTGAAGAGACCGAGGTCTGCCTCCACGAAGTCGTTCCCCAGGGTGTGCTGGTATGAAGCCTCGAAGCCCCATCCTAGCCTTGCACCGATTGCTCTTGGCTGCGCAGCTGCCACGGATGCTATACCGAGTGCGAGAACTGCGATAAGAATCAATTTTTTCATTTTATTTCGATTTTATTGAATCCGAATACATACAAAGATACAACTTTTCCCGGCAGAAAGACGGATAAATCTCCGAAATTTTCAGAAATCGGCAGCCTTCCGCATCTTTTCCGCTATCCTGTCGTTGCATAGGTTCCCGATGCTGCCGACGTGGGTGTGGTGCACGGTCTTCTCCGCGTGGAATTTACCTTCGTTGACCTCCACTCCTACACTCCTGTATGCATCTCTGAACGGCATTCCGGCAAGGACACGCCTGTTCACTTCCTCAACGGTGAACAGGTAGTCGTAGATAGGGGAGTCGAGGATGTCCGTATTTACACGTATCTCCTTAAGCATGAAGCATGTCATGGCTATGCAGCGGTGTATCGACTCCAATGCCGGGAACAGTATGTCCTTCAGCAGCTGGAAATCCCTGTGGTAGCCGTGCGGCATGTTGCTGCAGAGCATTGATATCTCGTTTTCCGCGGCCATGATTCTGTTGCAGTTCCCCCGGATGATTTCCCAGACATCAGGGTTTTTCTTGTGCGGCATGATGCTGGAGCCCGTGGTGAGTTCCTCGGGGAATGATATGAATCCGAAGTTGGGGCACATGTACAGGCAGCAGTCGGCTGCGAACTTGTTGAGCGTGAGGGCGACTCCGCCTATCGCCGAAGCCACTGCCCTTTCTGACTTGCCTCTGCTGAGCTGGGCGGCTATGGCATTGTAGTCCAGGTCTTCGAAACCGAGCAGCCTCGTGGTCATCTCCCTGTCGAGAGGGAAGGAACTGCCGTATCCTGCGGCCGAGCCGAGAGGATTCTGGGAGACGAGGTGGTATGCTCCCCGGACCATGTACATGTCGTCAGCAAGGGATTCCGCATACGCCCCGAACCACAGCCCGAAGGACGAAGGCATGGCCACCTGCCCGTGGGTGTATCCCGGCAGCATCACGTCCCTGTACTTTTCGCTGAGAGACCGGAGCATGCCTGACAGCTCGAGCATCCCGTCCCTGACCTTTTTGAGCTCGTCCATGAGGAAAAGCTTCACGTCCACCAGCACCTGGTCGTTCCTCGAACGTCCCGAATGGATTTTCTTTCCCATGTCTCCGAGTCTGCGGGTGAGCAGCAGCTCCACCTGCGAGTGTATGTCCTCCACATCATCCTCAAGCACGAATTTCCCTTCCTCTATTTCCGAAAGTATCACGTCAAGGGCGGCGGAAAGCGTCTCCAGCTCATCACGGGTGAGCAGCCCGATGGATTCGAGCATCCGTATGTGTGCCTTCGACCCGATGACATCGTATTTTGCAAGTGCCATGTCCAGAGTCCTGTCGTTGCCTACCGTGAAATCCTCGACGATGTCAGAGGCCTTTGTCCCTTTGTTCCATAGTGTTGCCATATATTCCAGAAAATTTTTCAATGAACCGTATATATCCGTCAATCCCGTCCCTGATTTCACGGACGGTGATGAATTCGTCTTTCCTGTGCGAGCGTCCGGATTCCCCGGGTCCCATCTTCACTGCATCGCATCCTATCCTTATCCAGTCCGAAGTGGTAGGGGAGGAGAATGTCTCTATCCCGAGCTGCCTTGCACACTCGAGCAGCGGGGAGCCATGCATGGTGGCGGAAGACCGGTTGTTGAGATTCCTTGCCTTCAGCGTGCTCCTGCATATCTTCTGCAGCTCCTGCAGAATCTCCAGGTTCCCGTACATCTCCGTAGGCCTTATGTCCACCACGAAGCGGCATCTGTCCGGTATCACATTGTGCGCGGTGCCTGCCTCTATCTGGGTGACATTGAGCCTCACGGACCCCATTGTCGGGGAGATTTTCGTGAACTCATGCCTGCGGAGGCGGTCTATGTCCTCGAGTGCCAGGTACAGGGCGTTCACGCCTTCCCCTCTTGCAGCATGTCCGCTCACTCCTGAGGCTTCCCCGTCTATTACGAGAAGCCCTCGTTCGGAAGTGGCCGCTTTCATGCCCGTAGGTTCCCCGATTATGGCCCAGTCCGGCCTGTTGCCGGGCCCCATACCTTCAATCTCGCCGAAATGCTCCCATATCCGGGACATTCCGCCCGGCCCTGAACGCTCTTCCTCACAGCTGAGCACCAGTACAAGGTTGAAAGGCAGCTTCTTGTCCTGGAAATGTCCGAAGGCGGCGCACATGGCCACGACAGAGCCTCCGTCGTCGTTGCTGCCGAGCCCGAACACTGCTTCTTCCGCTGCAAGCCCTGTCGCCTTTTCCGCGGCTGCCTGGTCGGGATTGTACGGGTCGAATGAATAGCCGGAGTTCGGCGGTACCGTGTCGATGTGGGCGCACAGCATCATGGTCTTCCTGTCCGCGTCGAAATCCCTGCATGTAGCCACAATGTTGTTCCCGACCACGTGGTGGGGGATGCCTCTGGCTTCCAGTGTCTCTGAAATGAGGCTGCACACTTTGGCTTCGTCGAACGAGACAGACGGCACAGCCACCATGGAACGCAGCAGCTCCACGGCTTCCCGGACATATTTGTCGCGTTTTTCCATTTTCTACGGTATTCAGCAGATTGTGGTCTGCCTGTCATTGGCGATGTTGTCGGAATTCTTGATTACGACGCTGCGTACACCCTCGTCAATCGCCTTGAACGCATTTTCTATCTTGGGCAGCATGCCGCCGGCCACAATCCCTCCGGCCTTGAGCTTACCGAAGTCTTCTCTTGTCATCTTCGTGATGAGGGAGGAATTGTCATCCATGTTGCGCAGCACCCCGTCCTTTTCGAAGCAATAGACAAGGTCTGTTGGGGCTGTCGAGGCGAGGCTTACGGCTATCCCTGATGCCACGGTGTCGGCATTGGTGTTCAGCAGCTGTCCGTCAGCCGAGCATGTTATGGCGCAGAACACCGGTGTCATGCCGGCTTCCATGAGCCTGACAATGAACCCGCTGTCGATATTCTCCGCCTTCAGGTCTCCCACGAAGCCGTAGTCCACCGTTTCCCCCGTGGAGGCAAGCCTGACCGGCGGCCTTTTCACCGCTTTTATCACGCCTCCGTCCGCACCGGACAGCCCTATCGCATTGCATCCGTTTTTCTGCAGCAGGGCCACTATGCTCTTGTTGCACCACCCTGCATATACCATCGTGACTATCCTGAGGGTGTCGGCGTCTGTCACTCTCCGCCCTTCTATCATCACCGGTTCGAAACCGAGTTTCTTCTGCATCTGGCTGGCTATTGCTCCGCCGCCGTGTACCAGGACCTTGGCTCCGGGCACTGCCGCGAAGTCTGCCGCGAACCTCTCCAGTTTCTCCGGGTTGTCCACGACATTCCCGCCTATCTTGAACACCTGTATCCTGTCCATTGTCTGCATCATCTTTCTCACAGTGACAGAAGGATTTCCTTGATTACGGTCTGGGCTGAGACCACCCTGTTCGCCGCCTCCGGGATGACTATCGACCGCGGACTTTCGATGACATCGTCGGTCACTATCATGTTCCTTCTCACCGGAAGGCAGTGCATGAAGTACGCATTGTCGGTAAGGGCCATCTTGCGGCTGTCCACTGTCCAGCTGCGGTCCGTGCTCAGCACTTTCCCGTAGTTGTCCCCTGTGTAGGCCGCCCAGTTCTTGGCATAGATGAAGTCCGCCCCTTCGAATGCCTTGTCCTGGTCGTATTCTATCCTTGCATTCCCAGTGAAGGCGGGGTCGAGTTCATATCCGTGAGGGTGTGTTATGACAAATTCGCAGTCCATGATGTTCATCCCTTCAGCGAAAGAGTTCGGGACAGCCTGCGGCAATGCTTTCGGGTGCGGAGCCCAGGTCATGACCACCTTAGGTCTGGCTTTCGTGCGGTATTCCTCTATTGTTATCATGTCGGCAAATGTCTGCAAAGGATGTCTGGTGGCAGCCTCCATGCTGAACACAGGTTTGCCGGAATACTGTATGAACTGCCCGAGTATCTTTTCGTTATAGTCATCTTCCCTGTTCTCGAACCTTGCAAAGGAGCGTACTCCGATGATGTCGCAGTAGCACCCCATCACCGGTATCGCTTCGAGAAGATGTTCAGGTTTGTCACCGTCCATTATCACCCCGCGCTCTGTCTCCAGTTTCCACGCCCCCTGGTTCACGTCGAGCACAATCACGTTCATGCCGAGGTTCATGGCCGCTTTCTGGGTGCTGAGCCTTGTCCTGAGGCTCGAGTTGAAGAAAATCATCAGAAGAGTCCTGTTTTTCCCGAGCTGCTGGTCGGCGAACGGGTTCTCCTTCACGTACCTGGCTTTGGCGAAAGCCTCGTCGAGGTTGCCTAATTGAGTTACCGAGGTGAAATGTCTCATAATCGTGTCTGTCAAGTCGTTTTAAATCACATAAACTGCCGGAGTTTTCCGGAAAGACACAAACTTACGCAAAATCTGCGGAATATCCGACGGATTCGCCGGATAAATGAAGATTGCGGATTTGCATGAAAATCCCGTTTATCCGCAACATCGCTGCAAATGCATTTTGCGGAGTTTGAAAGTTGACATATATTTGCAGCGTATTTCAATCAGAAAAGGAGGTAGAAAGTGACTGGTATAGAGAAGAATCAGGAGCAGAAAGGCCTGTTCAACGAGGTCGACAAGGGTTTTACGATCCAGGAGGCCGTCCAGGAGGCCAAACGTTGCCTCAGATGCAAGGTGCCGCAGTGCAGCAAGGGATGTCCGATAAGCCAGGATATCCCGGACTGGATTCACGAGATTTCCAAAGGAAATTTCGGAAATGCCATGAAGATAATCAACGACAAGAGCAATCTGCCTGCCGTCTGCGGAAGGGTTTGTCCTCATGAGAAACAGTGCGAGGGGCATTGCGTGCTCACGAAGAAAGGCGAAGGAATCCGTGTGGGCAAGCTGGAGCGTTTCATCGCCGATTTCGACGGCGACATGGGGCTCATAAGAGAGAATCTCCAGCCCAAGACGAGAGGCCGCATAGCGGTAATCGGTTCGGGGCCTGCAGGGCTGACCATAGCCGGAGACCTTTCCAGGATGGGATTCAACGTGGAAGTGTTCGAGATGGAACCTGAACCGGGAGGAGTGCTGATGTTCGGGATTCCGGAGTACCGCCTGCCGAAGGAAGTCGTAAGACGTGAAATAAGGAAGATAGAGGAGCTGGGAGTGGTTTTCCATTGCAGCACCACCATAGGGCCTGACCTGAATATCGACCAGCTTTTCTCCCAGGGATTCGATGCCATATTCATGGGCACCGGCACGGTGAAGCCTCGCGAGCCCGAGATTCCTGGAAAGGACCTCGAAGGAGTGCGCCAGGCTGTCTATTTTCTCCGCAGGGTGAGCCTCTACAACGAAGGCAGCATATCGAGGGAAGACGTTCCCGTGCATGACGGTGACCGCGTATTCGTGCTCGGATGCGGTAATACGGCCATGGATGCCGCGCGCACTGCCATAAGGATGGGGGCGAAGGATGTCGAGATAGTGTACCACAAGACCGTGGACGACATGTCCGCACTGCGCTCCGAATACGACGAGGCGGTGGCCGAGGGCGTCAAGTTCAACTGGGAGACACAGATGGTGGAGATTCTCGACTACAACGGGGTGCTCAGCGGTGTAGTCCTTGAAAGCAAGGGCGAGAAGCGCATCGAGAAGGCGGACAAGGTCATCATGGCCATCGGTTCAGTCCCTGCCAGCCGTATAGTTTCGACCACCAAGGGTATCGAGGTTGACGACCGCGGCTATGTGCTCACGCGCGAGAATCCTTACGGCATGACCACCCGCAAGGGCGTGTTCGCTGGAGGGGACGTGGTGAACCGTCCTTCCACCGTGGTGCTCGCCATGAGGGATGCCAAGCTCGTGGCCGAAGGCATGGCCCGGTATGTGGATGCCATCAGGCTTCTCCAGGCAGTCGATTCCGAGTCTGTCGCGAAATAATTGTAACTGAAATGATGACAGGGGAGGTGACGTTGATTTTCAAGTCACCTCCCCTGTAGTTCTCTTATTATATCATGTGGCAATACGGACTTGAACTTCATTACGAAATACTCATTTAGCGTATTTGTCAATGTGTCCTATAAACTCTATTGCAGTCATTTCTGCACCTGTGAATGACATTACTATGTAGTTATTCTTTATAAGTACAGTAGTCGGTAATAGTCCGATTTCTAATTCTACGGCGATATCTACTGCTTCATCTACATCCACTTTCCCAAACAAACATTTTACATCGGTTGCATCCTCGTATGATTCCGCAACCTGATCGAAAATCCTCATCCACATTTTGCAAGGTCCGCACCATTGTGCCGTAAAAGTCACTATTAACAAATCTGCAGATTGCTCTAACCATTCTTCGAACTGCTTTAAATCCTTAATGTACGGTGCAGCCTTTGTCATGTTCCCGAAATCCGTATGTAGGAATAATTCGTATAATTGATTTGTCGACAGTTCGATAGTGTCGTAGCAAATCTCAGTTGCGTAAGTTTCGGTTAATGCTTGTCTGTTTGTGACGGGATGGTCAATCTGGCAAGAATAAACAGTAATGAATGCAATTAAAAACAGAATAATTCTTTTCATGATAACTAAGTATTAGAAATTTTATGTTAAAAATACGATTTTCCCGGAATAATCGCTAAATTGCAAACAAAAAAACCTGTGAAAATTTCTCCCCGGCTGATATTCTCGGCGATTTTCCTGTTATCCTGCACCGCTCTCTCAGCCCAGATAGTTGAAAAAGACAACGGCATGAGAGTTTACGGCATGGGAACATTCATGCACGTGAAAGTCATCGACAAGGCCACATCAGCCCCCATGGAAGGAGCTGCGGTATTCCTTTCATGCGGGAAGGACACGCTGAAGACAGTTTCCTCAGACAACGGAATCGCCGTATTCTCTTTCATCCCTTTCAGGAAAGACCGCGATACCGTCAAATTGGACATTTCCTTCCTCGGCTACAAGAGCCTTGAAAATACGACGGTCCTGAAAGAATCCTCGTCCATGGAAGCCAGGATGGAGGAAGACCCCCAGATGCTGAGCGAGATAATCGTCAGGGACAGGAAGGTGCTGATGGTGGTGAAGGGAGACACGACCATCTACAAGACTTCGGCTCTCAACATGATGGACGGCTCCACGCTTCTTGATGTCGTGCGGAAACTCCCGGGGATATCTCTTTCCGAGGGAAGGATATATGCCAAGGGAGCCCCTGTCAGCAAAATCCTCATCAACGGCTCCGCCATGTTCGGCTCCAATCTCGGGGCGGCCCTCGAGATGGTCCGTACCGAGGATATCAAGGAGGTGAAGGTCTATGACCAGTACGACCAGGACAGACTCATTGAGGCGGACACCCTCGGGCTGAAGGAAAGGGTGCTTGACGTGGCCACCAGGAAACCTGTGAAAATGATGCGTGAGCTGGCTCTCCTTGCATCTGCAGGCCTCTATACCAGTGAGAACATCGACGGAGGCCATGACCCTTCGGCTTCCTTGTCCGGCTCGTACCGTCAGTTTTCAAAAGAGTCTCCGACAATCGTTGCAAAAGCAGGTCTCGGGCATGACAGTGATGACGGGAAGCCGTCCGACAGCCCTTCCCGGAATGCGGACGCTTCATTTTCGATAGACAGGAACATCCGTTTCAGGAAATCATGGCGGCACTCCCTCGACCTCGGCTATTCCGGCTCAAGCTCCAGAGCATACTCGCGGGAAGAATATGTCCCTACCGGGTATTTCTCCCAAAGGACAACCGAAGAGGACAGCAATACCGGACGCCGGGATATGTCCGGAAGATATTCCGGCTCCATCGGCTACTCGATAGGAAAGGCAAGCTCCATCAAGGCAACATGGTCCGCAGGCTATGGCTATGATTCGTATTCGTATGGCACTGAAAGTTCCATACTCACCGACGGCGTGCAGACATTGTCCGCAATAACTGCCGGCAGCGGCCTGCAATCCTGGAACGCATCGCTCGGCATCGATTTCAGGCACAATTTCGGAAAACCCGGAAGGACGCTTTCGGTAAGTCTTGATTACAGGTATTCGGGGAACGACGGGTGGAGCGACCGGGTGGACACGACAAGGACGAGCACCGTCAGGCAATGGGTGACTTCTGACGAGGGCAAGTCGTCGAACACGCTCGAATTGAATGCGAGGTACGAGGAGCCGCTTCTCGGGCATAACTTGAGGCTGACTGCACAATACGATGCCGACGTGGAGCTCGCGTCCGAGCACAGGCTTGCATACGACGAACTCCTGATGGACACGGACATCCTGAATACGTTCAGATATTCGAGAAAACATGCCGACAACAGGATTTTTGCCGGTCTTTATTTCCAGAACGGGAAAAGGAATTTCAGCGGTGAAGCGGATGTTGTAATGACTCATTCTGTCAGGATAAGAGACGAATATTTCCCTGACACATATCGCTATCCGCGCTCATATCTGCATATTTCCCCTAAGTTGAAACTGTCATGGATGACCCAGAAATTCAATGTCTCGCTGGATTACAATGAATTGCAGCAGGTGCCGTCCACAGGGGACACCCGCGGAGTCCTGGACGACTCTTCACCGTTATTCCTGAGAGCCGGCAACCCCGACCTGAAGCAGAGCATAGTGAGGAATGCCGTACTGAATGCCGGTTTCTACTGGGGGACGAACTCATTGTCTCTTCTCATGACATTCATGGACAGGGACAATGCGATAGTCCGCAGGACCGTTTATTTCCATGAAGACACTGAGATTCCGGAGTACGGCTATACGGCTGTCGCGGGTTCCTCATTGTCTGTCCCGGTGAATATTGACGGTGACAGGATGATTTCCGCACGCCTGAATTTCAACAGGTATTTCCAGATTCTTTCGACAAACTTCTCCGCGGGCCCGGGCATCATTTTCACGCAAACTCCATTCATGACCGGGGAAACGGTCCATACGACTTCTTCCCGGAACGTCAACATCGCGCTCGGCATGCTTACCACTATATCCAGATATGTGACATTCAACGTCAATTCAACCACGTATTTCGGCAGGAACAGCATCGACGGGAAGAAGGTCTACGACAACATCAGCGAAAATCTCATCGGCAGCCTCAAGGTGAATTTCCTGAAATACCTGTGGCTGCGCAGCGATGTGCTCTGGACCATGATGAAGACAGATTCATCTGCCGCCCCTGGCTACAGCAATGCTTTCTGGAATGCCGGTGTGTCCGTGAAGTTCGGCAAATCCCGTGAGTTTGAAATCGGTCTCGACTGCTACGACATCCTCGACAACGAAAAGCCGTGGCTTGTGAAAATAACCGAAGACTATGTCAGTTCCTCCTACAGAGACAATTACGGACGGAGCGTAATCCTGTCTTTCCGTTTCAGAATGTGATGCGTGGATGCGCTCAGGGCAGCGGAACGGCAGCCCTGCGTCCGTGATTCAGTTTCACTCCTTCCATGTACGCTTCCTCTCCGTGTAGAAGCCTGATATCCATCTTTCCGAGATTCACGAGTATGCCTCTTGCCATGAGACCGGCATCCTCGTTCTGTTTTCTCGGCAGGACTTCCGCCTTTTCCTCAAGCTCGGCGAGGCAGTATTTTATTATGGTGTCCCGCAGTCCGGGATGAAGCGACAGCGATTCGAGAATGGAGTATCCTGTTTTCCTGTCCTCTTCCCTTGCCGGATGGAGCAGCCTGTGAAGCCCTTTTTCCGCATCTCCGCACCACACCATCGCGTATGCGGCCTCGCATGCCACGTACGGGTTCTCATCATCAAGGAGTTCCTCAAGTCTTTCCGGACATGTGTCTGTCTTTCCCGAGGCGGCAAGCTGGCCGATGCCGGCAGCTCCCCAGAACCGGATTTCCGGACGGCTGCTTTCCAATGCCTCCACAAGTCTTGGCAGGTCTTTTTCTTCGGCAACGCCCGCAAGTTCGGCAATCGACCAGAGTTCCTCGAGCGGATAGCCCTGGCTGCGCACCATGTCGTACATGACAAGGCCCTTGCGGGTGTCCGGAAGGAAGAATCCGAGGTCGACGGTCTCCCTTATGTGTCTCGACAGTTCTTTCCGGAATTTACCGAGTATGCCGGCGTAGTCCGGATTGGAGGAAAGGTCGTGAAGTTCGGACGGGTCGGACTCAAGGTCGAAGAGCATTTCGGCAGGATGTACCCCGAACGGCTGTGCCCATTCCTCCTTAGTGTTGTGTCCCCCGAGCACAAAGGCGTCCCAGGCCCTGTTGGAAGGCATTCCCCACTGGTAGTAGTTTCTCAGGGCGAACTGCATGAACGGGATGTAGCTCCGGATATATTTGAACCTGCCGTCGGAAACTGCCCTCACCGGGGTGTAGTGATGCAGGTGGTTCGAGGCAAAGGCGAAATGCATCTCATGCCCTTCTTCGGCATATTCACCCATAAGGGCCATGCCCTGCATCCTGTCCGGAGGTTCTATCCCGGCGAGGCTAAGCACGGACGGGGCCATATCTACGAACCCCATCGGCCTGTCATACACTTTTCCTCCGTTGCCGCCTTCAGTGCAGGACGGGGCCAGATGCTTCCATTTCTCAGGGAAATACACAATCATGGGCACATGGAGCCCGGTTTCATAAAGATAGCCTTTGCCGCGCGGAAGGCAGCCTCCGTGGTCGCTGAATATGAATATCACGGTGTCGTCTTCAAGGCCTTTTTCCTTCAGGTCCTCAAGGAAGAATCCTACCCACCTGTCCACATCCTGGACGGCTTCGAGGTGGCCTGCGAAGTCGGACCTCACTTCCGGCAAGTCCGGTACATGAGGCGGCAGTGAAAGCAGCTGCGGATAGATTCCCTCCTCCGTGTAGTCCCTTCTCCCGTCGGTGTGGAATGTCCTTACCCTTCCCATGTGGGAGGTCGCTGTATTGAATACGGCGAAGAACGGCTGTCCCGGAGCCCTGTTCCGGCTGTTGTACGAAGCCTTCCTGCTGCATTCGTCCCAGCATGCCTTGTTGTCGGAAGTCGTGTTGTAGTGCGTCTTCCGGTTGTTGGTGCAGTAATACCCGGCGTCCCTGAGCAGCTGGGGAAAAAGTATGCCGTCCGGCGTGTCATACGCCACAGGGTGTACATCCATGCCGTAAGTGGTTGCGTAGCACCCTGTTATCAGAGACGATCTTGCAGGAGAGCTTTGAGGGGCGTTCGACCATGCATCCGCGAAAAGGATTCCGTTTGCCGCAAGGCTGTCGATGTTCGGAGTGTGCACGTCCTTGTTCCCGTAGCATCCGAACTCATAGAAACTCGTGTCTTCGAACGTCAGCCACAGTATGTTGGGCCGCTCCCTGGTGCTGCGGCCGGAATCGGCAGTTTTCGCGTCAGCGCCTTGTCCGCCGAATACCGCTCCGGCTGCCATCACCGGGAAAAGTACCTTGGTCCTGACCATGATTATCCGTTTTTCCTGCATTTACAATGTGTAGCCGAGAATGCATGTGTCCCCGTCCACGCTTACTTCCACACGGGAGTCCTGAAGGAACCGGAGGCTTATCTCCGAGTCTCCGAAAGACGAAGGGTCTCCGTAAGGGAGGACGACAGTGGCGAATCTCACGGTCTCTCCGGCCGGCTTTTGCATGGATACCCTGTAGAACGGCCTTTCCACGGTCTCTCCTATCGAATCAGAGTAGGCGGACACTCCGGTCTCTGTCCCGCAGTCTTCGGCGTTTTCGCAGAATGTCTTGAATATCATGTTGTTCCCGTTGGAGAACAGGGTGTGCACCCCGTAAGTCCCGTCTTCGTAGCTGTCGTGTGAAACCGCATCTTCCGGATCTGTCGAGCCGTCTTCCGGACTGCACAGATGCCAGCTCAGGATGGCCGGGAATCCGCCTCCCTCCCCGTAAACCTCGTCCACGACAACAAAATATTTCCTGTCGACAAAAAATACCGAACGCCTGTGAGACATGTCGGAGTAGGAGTCATTCACTGAAACCACGGCATCGCAGACGTCAGCCCCTTCGCAGGTTATGCTGCCGCTTCCGCACAGCAATTCTCCGCCCGGAGCACCGCTCACCGCCATTTCAATCTTTCCCCTTACATTCGAATCTTCGATTGTCTCCCCGTTTCTTGTCACGGTGTTGTGTGCCGAAGTCGCCCGGAATTCATCCCTTGCATCCTCGTCCGACTCTCCTCCGCCGTATGAATAGGACCCGGCATCCGGAAGGAACCGCCGTCCGTTGCGGTAAAGCCCGACAGTGCCGTTGTCAGGCTGGCAATGCCACCATCCGCTGGAACTGGTCGTGTTCTTGAACTTGTCGTTATTCTTGAGAACGAGCATCATGTCCTCCTCGTTCCATCCGCTTCTCATCATGCACCAGCCTGCATCCGGGTACACTGTGGTGAGGTCCTCGGGTACTGTCCCTGAGACACCTTCAGTGGCCATCCATTCGAGTTCCGTGTCGTCAGGGAACATGTCGGCATAGTGCCCGAGATTCCTGAGCAGCACCTTCCTGGTCCAGCTTGCCGAGCGTGTGTCGTTGAAGTTGTCTATCGAATAGTCAGGGTAGATTATGTCCATGACGAATCTTGCCGGAGCATGCAGCCTGTCCATATATCCGGCAGGGAAGATGTCGAGCCTCCCGTTGGCTTCAGCCACCGTGTACATCTCCCTGAACATCTCCAGCACGCTGATATGGTAGCTCGGGTCCATTTCGCTCTGCATGCCGTCTTCCGTGAACTGTATTTCTATCTGTCTTGCGATGTCGGCTGCCGCTTCTTCCGTCCATTCCTGCGCATTTGCAAATTCCGGCATCATCAGCCCCGCATACAGCACTGCCTGTACCTCGAAAAGGCGGTGGTTGCTTGCTTCGGTGTGGTAATAGTTGGCCCTGATGCATTCCACACAGTCCGAAAATGCCACGAGGAATGTGGAAAGCCACGCAGGGGTGAAATTCTCGGACTGCACGCAATACTGCAGTATGTTTATCTGGCTGGTAACCCTCGAAGTGGCCTGCAAATCTGTCCACATATCCTGCAGTTCGTGACCTGCAAGAGAGCCTGGCGGCTGCGGACACGGGTATCTCTCCAGCCATGAGCTGTAGACATCTATCCAGGCCTCCACGTACTTCTCGTCCCTCGTCACCCTGTAGACCTTGGCCTGGGGTTCCATCCACTGGTGGCGGTGCTTCTGTATCATGAACTGCCTTTCAGTGAGCCCGTCCGGCACGAAGTCCCAGTCTATGCCCCCGTTCCCGTCAGCGAACGACCAGTACAGAGGGAGTCCGTTCGCGGGATTCGTCCCTTCCTCGTAGTTCCTTATGTAGAATCTGTAGCCGCCCTCAGCCGTGGCCTGGTCCGCGATATTGACATCGCTGTCGGAGGCAGTGGTGGCCACCATGTCTATGAGAGGGTTCTGCACCGATGTCCTGTTCCTGTAATAGTCGAGAAGGTAGGCTGCCGCCGCATAATAGTCTTCCTGTACGTAGCTTGCCTTGACTTTCTCCAGCCCCGGATAATCCATGTCAATGACTTCGAAAAGCCTTGTGTCTATCTCCGAGGCGTCCCCTTCGGGCGGAGGAAGCTGCACGTCGATGTTTCCCTGCACCGTTTCCGGAGCCTCTTCCACCTTGCACGAGAATGCCGCCATTGCAGATATGCAGACGAGCGGCAATATCCTTGTTGAAAAATTACGCATGAACATCATGATACGATTTGACAAATACAAATATATTCATTTGTATTTCTACAGGCTTTATCTTTTGTACAAGTGGTTTTTGCAATCGTGCTGAATATGTCTTTTTTGTCCAGCGGCCTGCCGTTTTTGTCCAGCTCTTTTGATTTTGTCCTGAAATTGTTAACTTTACGGAATCACCGTTGCCGGTTTGTGGGACTTTCTTTAAAATCAATACCGATGAAACTGTTCGCTGCACTTCTGGTTATTCTGTCGTTCCCGGTCCAGAGCATATTCGGAGCGGCCGACGGCAGCATGAGGTTCTCGAGATTCGGGATAGAGGACGGACTCTCCCAGAATACGGTCATGTCGATAGTTCAGGATGGGCGAGGCTTCATGTGGTTCGCCACGACCGACGGCCTCAGCCGCTACGACGGCTACGACTTCACCGTCTTCCGTCATCATGACGGGGACTCGACGTCGGTTTCCGGCAACATCATCAGAAAATTGTTCCTCGACTCGTCAGGAAGACTGTGGGCCGGGACTTCCGCAGGCCTGAGCCTTTACGACAGTGCTCTGGAAAGGTTCGTGAACTTCGGTACGGACGGGCCTCTGCAGGTGACCTCCATCTGCGAAGTCTCGCCGGACAGGCTCATGGTGGGGACCGAAGGCAGACTCATGTTCTTCGACACCGTTTCCGGAAAGTTCGAGAATGGATTTGCCGATGCCATGTCGGAGATAACAGCCACGGCCATGGCCCGCAGCGGAGACACGGTATGGCTCGGGAGCGAGACTGACGGCCTTTTCCAATACTCCATCTCCAGTGACGAATTCAGGCGGGTAGGCATATTCACAAGCCGCAGGCCGGTCCAGTGCATCCTTGTCCAGCCGTCAGGCCCGGTGTGGGTGGGCACGGAAGGAGACGGGCTCTTCCAGATAGACAAAGAGGGGGAGGAGCCGATGAGGAATTTCCGCACCCATGACGGCCTTGGCTCAAACTATGTCCGCTCTCTCGCCCTGGATACCGAGGGGAGGCTGTGGATAGGGACTTTCAACTGTCTTGACATCTATGACCCGGTGTCAGAGTCTTTCGCCTCGTTCCGCAATGACGCTTTCGACGACGAGAGCCTTTCGCAGAATTCCGTCCGGAGCATTTTCCGGGACAGCCAGGGAGGAATGTGGCTCGGAACATATTACGGCGGCGTGAACTACTGGCATCCCCTGAGGGAGAGGTTTGCGAAAATTCAGCGGAAACCGTATGGCAATTCATTGAACGACAATATAATAAGCTGTATGGTCGAAGATGCGGGCGGCATCATGTGGATAGGGACGAACGGCGGAGGCCTCAACAGGTTCGACACCGGGACCGGCAAATTCACATGGTACAACCTCTCGGGACGGGCTGAATACGACTATGGCGGGTCCAATGACATCAAGGCCATATTCATAGACGGAGACAAGGTCTATGTCGGAGCCCATGCCGGCGGCATGCATATCCTCGACAAGCGCATCGGCACCGTTTCCCCATGCCGGCCGCGCTCCGGAGCCGACCCTCCCGCCGACGTGTATGCGATACTGGAGAAGAACGAAAGGGAAATGTGGATAGGCTCCCTCCAGGGGCTGTTTTCCTACGACCGCCGTCTCGGCACATACACTGAGATACTCGAAGACGCGGACGGGACTCCCGTGCGCAAACTCAGGATAAGGACACTGATGAAAGATTCCGGCGGAAGGCTGTGGGTCGGGGCGGAAGACGGGCTCCAGATGTTCGACGTGGCATCCTCCTCATACGGGCAGCCATGCCTGTCCCTCTGCGGCCCGGACGTGACCGGTGATCTGGCCGGGGTGACAGACGTGCTGTGCCTTATGCAGAGTTCGTCCGGCATGGTGTGGCTGGGCACACGCAGAGGCCTGTACGGCTATTCCTCCGAAGACAGCACTCTTCTGCACTACGGTGTGGCGGACGGCCTCAGGAGCGATATCATACACGGGCTCGAGGAAGATTCGTTCGGCCGGCTCTGGATAAGCACGGACAACGGTCTCGTATGCTTCAACCCGTATTCCGGGGAGTTCCGCAGCTACACTTCGTCCGACGGGCTCCCGAGCAGCCAGTTCACCACCGGCTCACATTGCCGCAGGCTTTCCGGCGAAATGTATTTCGGAACGGTGGCCGGCATAGCTGTCTTCACTCCGGAACGCCTCACGGACAATCCATATTCCCCTGTGCCGGTGATATCAGGGCTGAAAATCTTCAACAGGAAGGTTGTCCCGGGGGACGATACGGGCATACTCGACAGGAGTCTGGCAGAGACAGGCAGGATAAGGCTGAGCCATCTTCAGAACACCTTCTCGATATCGTTCACCGTGCCCGACTACATAGCCGGAAGGAACAGTACATTCGCTTACATGCTCGAGGGAATCGACAGCGACTGGCAGCACACGACCACGTCCCGCACCGCCTCTTATGCAAGAGTGCCGCACGGGAAGTACCGTTTCCTCGTGAAAGCGGCCAACAATGACGGGAAATGGTCGGCCGGGCCGTCCGTGCTATACATAAAGGTGTCCCCGGTGTGGTACGACACCATATTTGCCAGACTGATGTTCTTCCTCGTTGCCGCGGCGTTGATAATGGCGGGATTCCATATCTATGTTGAGCGCAAGGGCATGGAAGCCAGGCTCGAGATGGACAGGAAGGACAGGGAGCACCAGGAGGAGCTGCATCAGATGAAGACGCGGTTCTTCATCAATATCTCGCATGAGTTGAGAACACCCCTGACACTGATAATCACTCCGCTGCAGGAGATGATATCGAGGGCTTCCGACATCTGGATGCGCAAGCGTCTGAAATATGTCTATCGGAATTCCCAGAGGCTTCTGCATCTTGTAAACCAGCTCATGGACTATCGTCGGGCGGAGCTCGGGGTCTTCAAACTGAAGGTCCGCAAGGAGGATGTCTCGAGGATTGTGCGTGAGAACTGGTCGTGGTACGAGTCGCTTGCCCGGAGCCGGGGAATCGCCTACACCCTTGACTCGGCCATCGGGGAGGAACCGGTATATGCCGACGGACAGTATCTTGAGCTCATACTCAACAATCTCATATCCAATGCCTTCAAATACACCGACAAGGGCAGCATCTCGGTCTCGGCGAAAATTTCCGGGCAGGAGCTTGTGATTGAAGTGCGCGACACCGGCTGCGGAATAGCCGCAAGCAAGCAGGACAAAATTTTCGAACGTTTCTATCAGCTCGAGAGCAAGCATATAGGCAGCGGGATAGGTCTTTCCCTTGTCCAGCGTCTTGTGGAACTCCACCATGGCAGGCTCGAGCTGGAGAGTGAGGAAGGCAAGGGTTCCGTGTTCAGGGTCATCATCCCTCAGTCTCCGGACGCCTATTCGGACGACGAGTTCGACAGGGAGGGGACGGAGAAGGACGTACACACGACAAATTCCAAGGATATGTTCATATTGGACACGGAGAACAGCGAACCGGGGGATGTCATGGCTGTCGAGGATAACGGGAAGGACTGGAATGTGCTCATAGTGGATGACGATGCGGACATGAGAAGCTATATGCAGACAGGCCTTTCATCCATGTTCAATGTCTTCACCGCACCGGACGGCCAGGCTGCACTTGACGTGATAAACGGGAACCGCGTGGACCTCGTTGTCACCGACATGGTGATGCCTGTCCTGGACGGCATAAGGCTGTGCGCACGAATAAAACACAACAAGGACACCATGCATATCCCTGTCATCATGCTCTCCGTGAAATCCGAGGTGAAAGACGAACTTGCCGCACTCAAGACAGGGGCGGACGACTATATCCCGAAACCTTTCTCGATGACTGCGCTTGCGGCCAAGATACGCAACATGCTCATTGCGAGGACTGTCACCCCGTCGAAGGAAGATTCCCGGAGTTCGGGGGACACCGGTGCAGGCAATGTGGCATTCAATGCTGCAGACGATGATTTTGTGCGCCATGCCTCCGACATAGTGATGAGGCATCTCGACCAGACCGGTTTCGGCACGGAAGCCTTTGCCCGGGAGATAGGGCTCAGCCGCAGCGGGCTCCACTACAAGCTGAAATCCATCACAGGGGAATCTGCCCTGGATTTCATCCGCGGCATCAGATTCCGCGAAGCATGCCGTCTTCTCCTCGAAGGCCGGCTCACAGTGTCCCAGGTTGCCGACAGGACAGGGTTCGGAAGTGCTTCCTATTTCTCATCATGCTTCAAGAAACATTTCGGATGTCTTCCGTCCGAATATGCGAAACTGCACAAAAACTGAATGTCATTGGACATATTTTGTACCTTTTGTACAAGCCACATATTATTCTGTGCATATTCAAAAGCCTGAAAAACAATCAATCAGTAGCTTTGTAAAAACTAAAAAACCTTGGAGATGAACACTAAAACGGTAACTTTGATCCTGCTCGCCGCAGGCTTCCTTGCATGCGGTTGTGCGGATATCTCGGAAGAAGAAATCACCGGGGGCGACATAGACAGGACGCTTCCCGTTCCGGACGGGGATGACGAGGCCATCGAGACCGATGTCTTCGGGATGCTGAATCTCGACTGGCCGGGACTCGAACAGGTAAAAGCCTATTATGAGGCTGGTGAATACTACAAGGCGGCATACGAACTGAGGGAATACTGGCGTAACCGCAGTGGTGTATTCAATCCCGAAGTCGATTTGCTGAACACTTCAATCACTGCGACCGAGCAGCACATCGCCGACCAGGCTCTCGAATACAGGTTCAGGGTAAGCAATTTCTGCGAGGAGAACCCGGACGGCAGCGGTTCCATAAACGGGGACGAGACTTTCTACTGTTTTCTTGTCAATGACGAGATAGACTGGACGCTGAATGACAACCTTGTGAACAACGGTACTTCAGGGCTCGATCAGGAATGGTGGTACCAGAAGCACCGTCACCAGTGGATGGAGCCTCAGGCCAAAGCCTACTGGATAAGCAGGAATGAGGACTATATACTGAACTGGATAGAGGTCTATACCGACTGGATGGACACCTATCCGTGCAGGATGGAGTCCATGCCGGTAGGTGGAAATGACAACAATGAGGACTATGAGTGGAAAGGCCTTCAGGTCGCTGAGCGCGTGCTTTCCCAGATAAACATAATACCTTATTATATACAGTCCGAGAACTTCACCCCGGAGTGGCTCTGCACTGTCCTCCATGCTTTCGGACAGTCCGTGGAGCAGATGAGGCTCAACTACTACGATGACGGCAACATCCTCATAACCCAGGCTCAGGCGGTGACTTTTGCAGGCGTGCTTATGCCGGAGTTCCGGAATGCCGAGGAATGGGCATCTGAGGGAGCCGGAATACTCAGGGAGGAGCTCGACCAGTTCAACGAGGACGGCGTACACTATCAGCTCGACCCGAGCTACCACATTGCAGCGATAGCGGACTTCATGGAGATTACGGAGGTGCTTGATGCGAACAGCAGAAGCGGCCTTCTCGGAAATGCCCTGGAAACACTGGAATCCGCCATGACCTTCGTGGCCGACATCACATATCCGGACTACAGCATAGACAACTTCAACGACACACGTTCAGCTTCTTACACCCCGAGTGTCCTCAAAAGGAATTTCAACAGCTATTCGGAAGCATTTCCTTCAAACAGCTATTTCAGGTATATGGCTACGGAAGGTGCAGACGGCAGCTATCCGTCCACATTCATGAGCAACTACACCTATTCCGGATACTATGTCATGCGCAACGGCTGGAGCGACGCATCAACCATGATGGTGTTGAAGAACTGCTATGACACTATCGACGAGTGGCACAACCAGCCGGACAACGGCACATTCGGAATCTGGCACAGGGGCAGGAACTTCTTCCCGGATGCCGGGGTGTACGCCTACAGCGGAAGCGACAGGACAACTTATGCCAACACCACGAACCACAACACAGTCACCATTGGGACGCAGAATTACGGCGGTTCATACAAACAGGGCCATTTTGCTGGCTCCGGCACCGTCAACGGGAATACGGACTACATAGTGGCAACACACGAGATGGCTGCGGGAGTCCGGCACCGCAGGGCTGTGTTCTTCGTGGACAGGGAGTTTTTCGTGATAGTGGATGACATATACGGTGCCACCGGCGAGCCTGTAATGAACCTGCACTTCCATCTCACTACCGGAGACTCTGAGGCCACTGTCGTCGAAACTCCTGCGGCAACCGGTACGGATGTTTCCGCCTATACTGCCGGCGCCCACACGGCATTCTCGGACGGCAACAATATGCTCTGCCGCACTTTCCTCGAAGCGGCTCCGGCTTCTGCGGATGACTATAATTTCAAGGATCTGCACTCCAATGTTTCCAATGCCATCGGCACCGTTTCCGGACAGCGGGTAGGCTACAGGGTCGGTACGGCACAGCCGGAAGGCGGAGCAGCGAGGTTCATAACGGTGATATATCCGTTCTCTGACAGCAGCGACGGCATTTCCATAACTGCTGAGTTCACCGACAACGGCACTACCGGCACCGGAGCCGTGCATGAGGACGGTTCTGCCGTAAGGGTCACGGTGGACGGTACCGAATATGATCTTTCGTACAGTCTCTGAAACGACATAACAACATAAATACACTATACTATATGAACAGACGATTTTTCAGTCCGGCGGCAGCCGCAGCCCTGATGCTGGCTTCGGTGTCTGTCTGGAGCTGCATGAAGGATGAACTCACGGAGGAGGGATTCCGGCTCCACTACCCTGATGTTGTCGAAATAGCTCAGAACATCACATACAATCTTGAGCCTACCTGGTCCGGCGGTACACCATCGGATTTCAGCATCACACAGGTCACTTGCGACGGTTCCGTTTACATCGGCGAGGAATTCAGCATCAATGCCGACAACGGAGTCATCACAATCACCGGCACGGCCAACACGACGCCTGCCGACTACATACTTTCCATCTCATGCTATGCAGGCGGGACGGAATATGATTTTCCTGACAAGGTGACCGTGCATTTCATAAACGGCGTTCCGGAGGGCATTTCCATGAACCCGGCCGAGATAGGCGCCGACATTTCAGAACTTGAAGAGGGCAGCGATGCAGAGCTGCAGACCTCGCAGGTGGTCACCGAGGGAGAACATATAGAGATTCAGAGCTACGCAATCAGGAATGTGAAGTTCGAAGGCACCATTGTGGACAATGTCACGAACCCTCTTTTTGCCATCTCCGAGACCGGAGAAGTGTCTTTCGTGAAGGGCGGTCCGTTCGAACTCGGTACATACACCCTCGACCTCAAGCTCAGCACACGTTCATACAGCGAGGAAAGCAGCATAGGGCTTTTCGCCGATGCATTGACAGTGAACATAGTGTCGGCACCTACATACCTTGTCTACACTCCTGACCGCGGAAAGGTGGAGGCGGACGGAGAGAAGGCATTCACCAGCAGGACTCCGGTGCTCACCGGCACACCTGACGGCATCACATACTCGATTGACGTGACGACAGAGCCGGCAGATGCTGCAGGAGCAGACAGGATAAGCATAGACGAATCTACAGGCGTGATAACTTTCGCGGCAGGGTCTGCCTTGACCGAAGGTACTGTCTACAATATTGACGTGACAGTGGAAAGTGCCTACACGGAGGAGCCTGTGACGTTCACTGACAGGTTCACGATTGAAATCGTGGACGAGATTGAAGCGATTTCAGGATTCTCTTATGCAGCAGCCGATGGCAATGCCTTCTCGAAAAAAGAGGCTCTCGCGTGGTCCGTGGCCCCGGATGAAGGGGTGAGCGGTGTAAGCTACTATGAATTCACCGATCCTTCGGCTGACTATGTGCAGCAGATTGCCCTCGATACTGAGACCGGAGAGCTGTCTGCCGAAAAGTTCAACACCCTTGCGGAAGGCACATACAACATATCGGTCACGGCGCACAATGACAAGAACGAGACAGCCGAAGCTGTACTTGCCTTCACTGTAGAGCACAACCCCGAGTATTTCACATACTTCAGCTACGGCAACAATCTCGGGCTTAAGGAAGCTGAGACCGACGGGGTCAGCCAGTTCCGTGTGACAAGCCTCGAAGAACTGCAGGGCCTTTCAAGGGATGTCCAGTATTCGGATATCGACAAGAATGCTCATATTACTTTCAGCAGCCGTCATCTTGCCAACTTCGACGGGACTTCGGTGGATGGAAGCGGACACCTCAACCTCACTTGCTCCAGGTGGGATGACAGATTCGGGGCAAGGCAGATAGGCTCCATCATTGTCACCGCCACCACACAGGACCCTGACGACCCTGAAAATACATTCACTGTCAAGGCCCCTGTCTTCGTCCACTACTACGACGAGATGGAAGGTGTAGGCATTTCGTTCTCTCCTTTCGTGCTCAGGGTGAACCCTCGTACCGGAGGCCGTGGTGTTCCTGCCACTTTGACAGGCACCACCCACGATGTTCTGGCGCTTGACTATCGCCGTACGTTCAACTACTACAATATCGACGGTGCCCAGGACGGCGAAGGCGGGGACGGCTCCGAGTTCGTAAACGGACAGCAGACAACCGACGGGACTTTCCTGTTCACGATGTGGCAGAAATACTATGAGAGCATGGGAGATGATGTCCCGACCTCAGGCAGTGATATGAACAACAAGGATGCTGTCGGCTATTTCTCCGGGACGAATGTGGATCCGGACCTTGCCTACAAGCTGCTATATGTGGACAATGCCGACGGTGCCAACAAACATTCCGTATTCGTCCCTGCAGGAGTGTGGTACAACCACGGATGGGCGGACGGAATCTTCACCGGACAGATGACTTTCGCGACAGACGGGTCGAATGTTTCCAATGCGCCTGAATCACGGCGTTTCTTCCCATACGCCGTATGGTTCGACAAGGATTTCGAGGAATAACATATCAACAGCGATTACAATGAAAAGATACATATCAGGTTTTATGGCCATAACGGCAGCCCTTGCTGCCGGACTCTGGCTCTCAGGATGCCAGGAGGAGATTCTCGAGGAAGAGGTCGTTCCTCTCGAGATTTCCTATGAAGCCGTTGAAGGTGTGATTCCGAACGGTTCTGCCACCGCCGTTCCGGAAATCACGTCAGGCGAACCGTCAGAGTTCAAAATCAGCGAAATGTTCCATGGCGAGACGGAATATGAAGGCTCGGAGTTTACCATAGACCCCGAGACGGGAACCGTCTCCATCCAGGGAGCAGACGATACCGATACGGGAGAATATCTCATCACGATTACCTGTGTCTCCGGAGGACGCAGCTATATTCTCAAGAATGCGCTTTCCGTGACATTCATAAGCGGTATGCCGCAGATTTCCATGTCGCAACGCACGATAAATGTCAAATACGAGGACCTGCAGACGGGCAGTGACGCAGAACTGGCCACCTCGCAGGTGAACGCTTCCGGCGTAGCGGCTGCAATCGAAGGCTATGAGTTGAGGAATGTCCGCTTCAGAGGCCTGGATGACGAGGAGTTCGGCGTCATACAGAACGGTGCCGACGGAAGTTCCACGACATTCTTCGAAATCTCGGGCGAGGGCGTAGTATCCATGGTGAAAGGTGACGGATGGGAGCTCGGCACATACATGCTGGATGTCAAGGTGAACACCGAATCCTATGGCAGCGAGGACGAGGAAGGCCTCATTTCCGATGCCCTCACCGTGAATGTGACTGCAGCCGAGATAGTCATCAACTATAACGAGCCACAGTATCTCGCACCGAACCTTACCCGTACCTACACTCCGACCGTCGAAGGACCGGAAGAGGGTGGCCCTCAGGTGGAAGGCTATACGATTTCCGGCATCACGCTCGACGGGGCGGACTTCACGGACATTGACGGCATATTCAGCATAGATGAATTGACGGGTGTGGTGAGAGCGGACGCTCCTGAAACCATCACTGCCGGAGACTATGCCGTGTCCGTCTCATACACATACGTCGGGCAGACTCTTGAAGCTACGGACGTACTCGTGATAGAGTGCCGCCCTGGTATGCCTGAGACCATATATGTGAGCCCGTCGAGTGTGACCATGGAACTTCCGGACCTGCAGGAATCGTCTGCCGGGACTCTGCAGTCGTTCCGGATAATGTACGAAGGGGAGACAGCCGAGATAACAGGTTATGAAATCAGGGATGTTTCCATTAACGGTAGTCCTGCGGGCGGTCTGCTTTCTATCAATGAAGGGACAGGCGAAATAACCATAGACAAGAGCGACAGCTGGGCCGTGGGAGAATACACTGTGGATATCAAGGTGAACACGGAGTCGTTCGGCACGGAAAGCGATTATGGCATTGTTAGGGATGCCCTCACCATAAATGTTGTGGCGGAGAAGGTGTTCAACTATAATGGGGCGGATGCATCACACAAGTTCGCCACCGGGTGGACGGCAGAGCCGGTAAGTTCATTCTCCGGGGCAAGCTATTCCATCAAGTCGACAAGTTCGGCTGTGCTGGATGAATACGTCTCCGTAGGGGCTTCGGACGGAACGATTTCTGTCTCCAAGGGCAATCAGATTCCAGAAGGAGAGTACACTGTGACGGTGACCGTTACTTCCGGAGGTGAGAGCATGGATGCCGACTACAGTTTCGAGGTTACCGAAAATCATTACTATTTCACCTATTTCAGCTATGGCAACAACCTCGGCCTTTCCGAGGAGGAGACCGACGGTGTCAGCCAGTTCAGGGTGACAAACGGCAGCGACCTTGCGGCATTGTCATGTGAAATAACGGCGACCGACCACAATGAAAGCTACAGCTGGTCGTTCTCTGTCGAGAGGATAAATGTATTGAACGGGATATCTGTCAACAAATCCACAGGAGCCCTGAGTTTCAAAACGGATGGTTTTTCAGCTCAGGCGATGGGGCTTGCTTTCGTGACTGCGGTTTCTACTGACCCGGATGACGCCGATAATACTTGGAGCGTGACCATACCGTTCTTTGTCGACTGCTCGGGAGAAATTAACGGGACAACAATTCAATATTCCCCGTTTGCACTCAGGGTCAATCCGTCGTGGTCCGAGCCGGTACGCTCTAATGCCCCTTCCGTCACAGGCGGTGACGCATCGTCGCTATTCCTTGATTTCAGGCGTTCGTTCAATTACAGGAATCTCGAAGGCGTGAAAGCCGACGGGACACCATTTGAAAGCGGGTCGTTGAATAATACTACAGTTACACCTGATTTTCTGGTAAGTTTATGGGATGCATACAAAGTAGCGACAAACAATTCGGAGAACTACGGCTCCAAAAGACCTGTTTCGTTCTATGAATCCAATAATACTCAGAAAAGTGCGGAACATTTGTCCGCAAGCCCTTGCTATGTCGATGGCACAGATGGCAGTGACAAGTTCTCAGTGGTAATCAACCCTTGGCTCTGGACGTGCGATGGCGGATTGGCAGACGGTGTTTTCTATGGTCAGATGACATTTTCGACAGATTTGGACACTATCAACAAAGGCTCTCAGATTTTCCCGTTCGCCATCTGGTTTGACAAGGACTTTAACGAATGAACAATAATCCAATAACGATATGACTTTAACCAAGATACTCTGGAGCAGCGCGGCAGCATTCCTGCTGTCCGCCCTCCTTTCAGTGGCGGCTCTGGCACAGAACCAGAATGTCACCGTCACAGGTACTGTGGTCGATGAGAACGATGTTCCTCTTGTCGGGGCAAGCGTGATGATTCCAGGCACGACCACCGGTGAAATCACAGACATCGACGGAAAGTTCTCGATAAGAGTCCGCAGGGGCACCACGCTTTCCGTTTCGTTCATCGGCTACCAGGCCCAGGAATTCAACGCCCTCGGCCAGACAGACATGCGTATAAAACTCGTCCCTGACAGCCAGCTGCTCGACGAGATTGTGGTTGTCGGCTACGGCGCCGTCCGGAAAAGCGACCTCACGGGTTCCGTGGCATCAGTCTCTTCCGAGGCCATCGAGAACTACAAGTCCGGCTCCGTGCTTGAAGCCCTCGGAGGCCAGATCGCCGGAGTGCAGATAACCCAGAGCGACGGTACTCCGGGCTCCGGATTCTCGATAAACATCCGAGGCGTGGGTACGCTCAACGGAGACAACTCCCCTCTGTTCATCGTGGACGGTTTCCAGGTGGACAACATCGACTTCCTCTCCAGCCAGGACATTGAGTCCACTGAAATCCTGAAGGATGCATCTTCGGCTGCAATCTACGGTTCCAGAGGTGCGAACGGCGTCGTGCTCATCACCACCAAGTCCGGAAAATCCGGCCGTCCGGTGATTTCCTACAACGGTTCCGCGTCTTACCGCACCCTTCCCAAGAAACTCGACGTGCTCAGCCCGTATGAATTCGTGAAGCTTCAGGGAGAGATAAACTCGCAGTACAGCAATTCGTATTTCAGGGAAGGCAATGACCCGGATACCGGGTTGCCGTACAGGTACCAGAGCCTTGACGACTACATAGGCGTATCCGGTGTGGACTGGCAGAGCGAAGTGTTCCGCCCTACATGGTCGCAGGACCATAATGTCTCCGTCATGGGAGGCTCCGACAACTCCAAATACAACGTATCCTTCTCGCACTATGACGAGGACGGTATCTTCATCAACAGCGGCTTCACAAAGACGACGGCAAAGGGCCGTTTCACCCAGAAACTCTGGAAGAACGTCACGCTCGACGCCACCATCACTTACGCCCAGACAGTCCGCAGCGGCTCCGGGACCACGGCAGACAACGGACGTTTCAACATGCTCGCCCAGATTATCCGTGCAAGGCCTACAGGAGGTCTGCGCCTCACGGACGAGGAGCTGCTCGCCGCTGAGGTAGACCCTGCATTCCTCGACGACCCGGACGAGAACCTCGCCCAGGTGAACCCTATAGTCCAGTCCGAGTCCGTGACCAACAAGAGACGTGCAGACCAGTGGATAGGCAACGTTTCCCTCACGTGGGAAATAATAAAGGGGCTGACATTCAGGTCTGCGGCCACATACAACAACACTGTCACCCGTCAGGATATCTTCTACCAGGACGGCTCCAAGGAAGTCCGCAGGAACGGCGGCGAGCCGTACGGTTCCAGCCAGTACACGAGAGCCCTCAGGTGGACCAACTACAACCAGCTGACCTGGAGGCAGAAGATAAGAAAGCATTCATACGATGTCATGATAGGTGAGGAGATGCAGGAGAACTATTCCGAGTATGTCTACGGGCAGGCAATGAACTTCCCGTTCGGAGACCTTGCCAACGACAATCTCGGGGTGGGCGCGACACCGAGCGCTGTCCGCTCGTCGTGGTCGAGGGATGCCCTCATGTCTTTCTTCGTGCGTGCGAACTACAACTACGACAACCGCTACCTTTTTACCGCCACGATGCGTGCCGACGGTTCCACGGTCTTCTCCGAGAACCACAAGTGGGGCTACTTCCCGTCCTTCTCGTTCGCATGGAGGATAAACAAGGAAAAGTGGATGTCCAATGCCTCGGGCTGGCTGTCTAACCTGAAACTCCGTGCCAGCTGGGGTATGGTCGGAAACGACAGGATATCCAACTATCTATCCCTCGACCTCTACACTCCTGAAAAGTACGGAGTGGGCACGGACTTGACCACCGTCCTCACACCTACCCAGCTTGCAAACAAGGATTTGAAGTGGGAAGGCTCCTCGACAGTGAACCTCGGTCTCGACCTCGGCTTCTTCAAGGACAGGCTCACCGCCACGGTGGACATCTTCAACAAGGACACCAAGGACCTGCTTCTTGCACAGCAGCTTGCGCACGCGACAGGCTTCGAGACCCAGATGCAGAACATCGGAAAAATCCGTAACCAGGGTATAGAGGTTAGCATCAGCAGTACCAATATCTCCACGAAGAACTTCCTCTGGCAGACGAACTTCAACATCTCGTTCATACGCAATGAACTGATGTCCCTCGCCAGCGGCACCGACTATGTGCAGGCCCGTTCAGGCTTCGACAGCAACTTCACTGCATACGACTACATCGCCATTGTGGGGCAGTCCATAGGTCTCATCTACGGCTATGAGTTCGACGGAATCTACCAGAGCGACGACTTCAATATCGACCCTTCCGGCAACTATATCCTCAAGGAAGGCGTGGTGGACAACACACTCTACACTGAAGGTGTGGAGCCAGGCGTGGTGAAGTACAAGGACGTGAACGGCGACGGTGTTGTCACCGAGGCCGACCGCACTGTCATCGGTGAGACTCTCCCGGACTTCTACGGCGGTATCACCAACTCGTTCGAGTTCTACGGCGTGGACTTCAGCTTCATGTTCCAGTTCAACTACGGCAACGACATCTACAACGCCACAAGGCTGTTTGCGACACAGACAAGGCAGGGACGTTACAATTTCCTCGGCGAGGTTGCAGACAGATGGTCTCCTACGAATGCGTCCAACACTGTCCCGAAGTATGACGGTTATGTGACCAACGATGTATATTCGAGGTTCGTGGAGGACGGCTCCTTCCTGCGTCTGAAGAACGTGACCCTCGGATACACCTTCCCTTCCAAGCTCACGAGGAAGGCGAAGATATCGAAGCTGAGGATATACGCATCCGCGCAGAATCTCTTCTGCCTCAGCAACTATTCGGGTTATGACCCTGAGGTCAGCACCGCGTCGAGCAATCCTATGACTCCTGGTCTGGACTGGGGAGCATACCCGCGCAGCCGTGTCTTCACAATGGGACTCGAGATTTCATTCTGACATGGGTAATTTCATAATGAAGGTTTCGAAACAAGAAATAAATATGAAACATCTACGATACATATCATTCGCGCTTGCAGGCATCATGCTCGTGTCCTGCGACTTCCTGAAGGAAGAGACGAGGACCAACATCGAGAAGGACAACTTCATCGACGATGCGTCCGAGGCCGAGCTCGTGCTGCTCGGAGTGTACAGAAGCCTGATAGAAGAAGGCACATATTCGAGGAACCTTTCCTTCTATCTCGACATGGGTACGGACATCTCGCAGGTGGAGGGAAGCACCACCGAGAACTGGCGTCTTGTCCCGACAAACGCATATCCTACGACGGATTCCTACATACAGGATTCCTGGGAAGCCCTGTATGAAGGGGTGTACCGGGCAAACGACTTCCTCGAAAGGGTGTCCGTGAAGATGGACGGTTTCACTGACGATGACAAGACTCTCGCCACCCTTTACATAGCCGAGGCGCGCTGTCTCAGGGCGATGTACTATTTCGAGCTTGTCCGCAGATGGAACAGGGTGCCGCTCATGACCAGCACCGCCATGTCATACCAGGACCCGTCCACTTTCACTCAGGCAGAGCCGGAAGATGTCTACAAATACATTGAGAAAGACCTTCTCTATGCCATAGACATCCTGCCTTACGCCACCGACGACACTTACCGCAGCAGCAACAGCTACCGTTTTTCGAAGGGCGCGGCCCTCGGTCTCCTGACCAAGGTCTATTGCACATGGGCGGGATGGCCTGTCCAGGACGACACGAAATGGGAGTCTGCGGCAAAGACGGCGCAGCAGCTCATAAACTCTGGAAAACACGACCTTCTTTCCGATTACGAGACCTTGTGGTACAACACCTGCAACGGCATCTGGGACCCTACCGAGAGCCTTATCGAAGTCTCATTCTACAGCCCGACATACAGCGGAAACAGCGACCCTTGCGGACGTATCGGAAAATGGAACGGCGTGAAGACGAGCCAGATAAGCGGAGAGCGTGGAAGCTGTGCCGGCAACGAGAAAGTCGTGCATACTTTCGTGATTGACTGGAGGTCAGAAGATGAGGACCGCACGGACGGCCTTGTGGACCTGCGCCGCGACCTTTCCATAGCCAACTACAGATACGGCGGAGTGGACTGGACGGACGACCAGGTCCTCTGGGTGCAGGGCGAGGACGAGACCCTTGAGACCGCTCTCGAACAGGATGCGGACGAGAACGTTGAGCAAAGGGCAAAGCAGAACTATACTCCTGCCAAGTGGGATGTGGAGAAATATGTCCAGCAGGGCAATTATCTCGTGAACGACGACCGTTCGAACGTGAACTGGTATTTCCTCCGCTATTCCGACGTGCTCCTGCTCTATGCCGAGGCCCTGAACGAATGGCATCAGGGACCGACATCGGATGCCTACTCGGCTATCAACAAGGTGCGCCGCAGAGCCTACGGGGTCTCAGATGCGAGCGTGGACCTTTCGGGTCTCGACTATGAAGGCTTCCAGGAAGCGGTAAGGAAGGAAAGGGCATACGAGCTCTGTTTCGAAGGCCACAGAAGGGCTGACCTCGTGCGTTGGGACATGTACTACGAGACCGTTCAGGCCACATATACAGCCCTCCGCAGATGGTGGAACTGGGACAGCAACGGCAACTACACCCCTAACTACGTGGTCTACAACTACACCGTGAAGGGCAAGAGCGAACTGCTTCCTATACCTCAGCGGGAAATCGACCTCTGCACCCAGTTTGATCAGAATCCCGGTTGGACAAATTAACAATCAATAACATACGGAATAGATGAAAAGAATATTTATCCCTATCGTCGCCGCAGCGGCCGTTCTGCTGCCATCGTGCGGACAGAAAGACACTTCATGGGCTGAAAACGGCATCAGCACCGCTTCCACTCAGTTGAAGATGGCAGCTGCAGCTGCCGAGGGTACAGGCAAGCTGCCCAAGTCCCTCTATTCGGGTTATGACATGGAGGAGTTGTGCTACCAGCTCGGACGGGATTCCTCCACATTCAAGGATTCCCTCAGGGCTGTGGCTCCGGCTGAAAAACTCGGCACGGTGAAACTCTGCCATATATACGACTGGACGAGCGGTTTCTTCCCGGGCTCCCTCTGGTACGCATACGAGCTCACCGGGGATGAGCAGCTGAAAGACTACGCAACGGAGTACACGAATCTGCTCAATCCGGTGCGCCACTACACCGGCACGCATGACCTCGGCTTCATGATAGGCTGCAGCTACGGGAATGCATACAGGCTTTCTCCGAACGACACTATACCTGCAGTGCTCAAGGAAACTGCAGACAATCTCATAGGAAGGTTCGACCCTGAAATCGGCTGCATACGCTCCTGGGATTTCGGCCCGTGGAACTTCCCTGTCATAATCGACAACATGATGAACCTCGAACTGCTTTTCACCGTGTCGAAACTCACCGGGGACAGCAGGTACCGCGATGTGGCCGTGCGTCATGCCAACACCACGATGCACAACCATTTCCGCGACGACTTCACCAGCTGGCATGTCGTGAGCTACAACAGCGACGGCACGGTGCAGTGCAAGCAGACTTTCCAGGGCAGGAACGACGGTTCCGCATGGGCAAGGGGCCAGGCCTGGGGAGTGTACGGATACACGGTATGCTTCCGTGAGACCGGAGACAGCACATATCTTTCGTTCGCGAGGAATATAGCGGACATGATAATGTCCCGTGTAGACACAGAAGACCTCGTGCCATACTGGGATTATGATGCCCCGAAGGGTCCGGAAACCCCGAGGGATGCATCTGCGGCTGCGGTGACTGCGAGCGGACTCCTCGAGTTCAGCACATACGTGGAGGACGGGCGGAAGTATTTCGACTATGCAGAGAAAATCCTCAAGAGCCTCTCATCTCCTGCATATCTTGCCGCTCCGGGTGAGAACGGCTGTTTCGTGCTGATGCATTCGACAGGCTCGCTCCCTAACGGTTCGGAGATAGACGTGCCTCTCAACTATGCCGACTACTACTATCTCGAGGCCCTCAAGCGGTACCGTGACATAAAGGCAGGAAAATAATTCATTAAAACTAATACAGATGATGAAGAAGACAATATTTACAGGCGTGGTCCTGTGTCTGATGGCAGGGTCCGCCATGCATGCCCAGCAGCTCAGACCGGAGGTGTTCGACCTTCTCAATCTCGACTATCCGGGGCTCGAGCAGGTGAAGGCTTATCATAACGAGGGCAACGACTCGCTCGCAGCCGTATCCCTGTTGGACTACTACAAGTCCCGTACGGGTATATGCACCCCTGAAATCCAGAAGATAGACAGGGTGAAGATAAACAAGGAACAGCAGAAATGGGCAGACGACGCCCTCAACCACACTTTCTTCGCCCATCAGGGTTACCAGCCTTCGTTCAACTACGGACAGGATATCGACTGGAGATACTGGCCGGTAAAGGATAACGAACTGCGCTGGCAGCTTCACCGCCACAAATGGTTCGCACCTATGGGATATGCCTACAGGGTGAGCGGCGACGAGAAATATGCGAAAGAGTGGGTTTACCAGTATATGGACTGGATAAAGAAGAATCCGCTCGTGAAAATCGACAAGGGTGAATATGAAATCACTGCGGACTCGCAGCTGAAGGCTGATGCCGAGAACAGCCGCTTCGCATGGAGGCCTCTCGAGGTGAGCCACAGGCTGCAGGACCAGTGCATCCAGTTCCAGCTTTTCATCAGCTCGAAGTATTTCACTCCGGAATTTCTGACAGAGTTCCTGGTGAACTACCACAAGCACGCGGTCCACATCATGGGCAACTGGTCCAAGCAGGGTAACCATCTCCTTTTCGAGGCGCAGAGGATGCTCTATGCCGGTTCCTTCTTCCCTGAGTTCAAGGAGGCGGATTCATGGAGACAGAGCGGCATCGACATACTCAACCGTGAAATCAAGGTGCAGGTATATGACGACGGCGGCCAGTACGAGCTCGACCCTCATTACCATCTTGCATCCATAGATATCTTCGTGAAGGCTCTCCAGATAGCCGACCTTAACGGTTTCCGCGACGAGTTCCCTCAGAGCTATATCGACACTGTCGAGAAGATGATTGTGTTCTATGCCAACATCAGCTTCCCGGACTACACCAATCCTCTTTTCAGCGACGCCAAGCTCACTACCAAGCGTGTCATGCTTCGCAATTACCAGAAATGGTCCAGGATTTTCCCTGACAACCAGTTCATAAAGTATCTCGCGACCGAAGGCAAGGAAGGGACGCTCCCGGAATATCTCTCGAAAGGTTTCCTGACATCCGGCTTCTTCGTGTTCCGCAACGGCTGGGGCGACGATGCCCTCCAGATGGTGGTGAAGGCCGGTCCTAAGGGCGAGTGGCACTGCCAGCCGGACAACGGCACATTCGAGATGTGGTACAACGGAAAGACTCTCTTCCAGGATTCCGGTTCGTATGTCTATGCAGGCGACGCCGAGGTCATGGAGTGGAGGAACTGGTTCAGGGCCACCGCTCACCACAACACCCTCGCTTTCGGCAACAAGGACCTCGAGACCACCCAGTCAAAGACACTTCTCTGGCAGCCTGAAGGTGACGTGCAGATTCTCGTTACCGAGAACCCGAGCTACAGGAAGCTCACACACCGCCGCTCCGTGTTCTTTGTGGACGGCAAGTATTTCGTTATCGTTGACGAAGCATTCGGAGATGCAAAGGGATGGGTGAACCTCCATTATCAGATGCCGCGCGGAGACGTGCCTAACAGCCGCGAAGACATGACATTCTATACCAACTTCGAGGACGGCAGCAACTTCATGTTCCAGTGCTTCGGCCCGGAGGGCATGTCCATGAAGAAGGAGAAGGGCTGGATTTCCACTTCCTACATGAAGAAGGTCCAGAGGATGGATGTAAGCTTCAATGTCAAGAAGGATGTGGATGCAGTACGCTACATAACCGTCATCTATCCTAAGGAGACGGCAGGCAAGGAGCCTAAGATGTCCGCCAAATTCATCGACAAGGGATTCCACGACAACGCCCTCAAGCTTCAGGTGAAGGTCGGGAAAGACAAGAAGAGGGTACTTGAATACACTCTCGACTGAGTCCCGTGCATGCCGAAATATTCTGACACATGCAAAAGCTCGGATATACATTGATGATTCCTGTCGCTGCAGCCGGTATTGCCGGATGCAGCGGCACGGATGAAAAGCCGCAGCGGCCGAACATACTGTTCATCATGACGGATGACCATACCACGCAGGCCATGTCATGCTACGGGAGCAGTCTGATATGCACCCCTAACATGGACAGGATTGCAAGGGAGGGCATCAGGTTCGACAACTGCTATGCCACAAACGCTCTCTCAGGTCCGTCCCGCGCCTGCATCCTCACCGGCAAGTTCAGCCATGTCAACGGGTTCACCGACAATGCGAGCACGTTCGACGCGGACCAGCAGACATTCCCGAAACTTCTCCGGGAGTCGGGCTACAGGACAGGCATCGTGGGCAAGTGGCATCTCATTTCAGAGCCTCAGGGCTTTGACTTCTGGAGCATCCTTTCCGGGCAGGAGGAGCAGGGTGACTATTACGACCCGGACTTCATAGAGAACGGCAAACCTGTGAGGGAGAAGGGGTATGTGTCGGATATCATCACCGACAAGGCCATAGAGTTCATATCCTCGACCTCAGAGGGGCAGCCTTTCTGCCTGATGTTCCACCACAAGGCTCCCCACCGCAACTGGATGCCTGCACCGAAGCATCTCGGAGTGTTCAAGGACACAGTCTTCCCGGAACCTTCCACACTTTTTGACGACTTCAAGGGCAGGGGAGAGGCTTCAAAAAGCCAGGACATGAGCATCGCCTCCACGTTCACCGAGGACTGGGACCTGAAACTCATGACCCGGGAGGAAATGCTGAAGGACACCACAAACCGGCTTTCGAAGGTTTACAGAAGGATGCCGCCGGAAGTGCAGGCCAAGTGGGACGAGGTCTATGCGGAACGCATTGCGGAATACCGGAGCGGAAAGCTGAAGGGCAAGGACCTTGTGCGCTGGAAATACCAGCAGTACATGCAGGACTATCTTGCCACAGTGCTGTCTGTCGACGAGAGTATCGGCAGGGTCATGGAATATCTCGACAGCATCGGACAGCTCGACAATACCATAATAGTCTATACCTCGGACCAGGGGTTCTTCCTCGGGGAGCACGGATGGTTCGACAAGAGGTTCATGTATGAGGAATGCCAGAGGATGCCCCTGATTGTCCGGTATCCGGAGGCCATAGAGGCCGGCAGCACAAGTTCGGCCCTGTGCATGAACGTGGACTTCGCCCCTACCTTCCTCGATTTTGCCGGTGTGGACATCCCGTCCGACATGCAGGGAGTGTCGTTGAGGAAAGTCATGGAGAACGGAGGCAAGACGCCTGAAGACTGGAGGAAGGCAGTCTATTACCATTATTACGAATATCCTGCCGAGCATTCCGTGAAGCGTCACTACGGCATCCGGACGGAAGACTGCAAGCTCATACATTTCTACAACGACATCGACCAGTGGGAGATGTATGACATGAAGGCGGACCCGGACGAGATGGAAAATGTGTTCGACGCACCAGAATATGCGGGGAAGCGTGCCGAGATGATGCAGCTGCTGGACTCGGTGCTTGTGGAATACGGGGACACCGACCCTTCGGAGCAGGAGAAGGTCCTGTACCATGGCGACAGGAGATATACCGGAAGAAAATGACACTTGAAACAATGACCGAATCATGGATAGAAGAAAATTCATAGAGACCTCAGGCTGGACACTTCTCGGGCTTGCCGCGTCCGGCAGTCTTCTCCAGGCGTGCAAGCCTGGAAGCAGGGAAGCCCGCAAGATAATGCCGTCCCCTTCTGACTACAAAGTCTACTGGGGAGATTTGCACAACCACTGCAATCTGACATACGGGCACGGTGACATGAGGGATGCCTTCGAGGCGGCCAAAGGGCAGCTGGACTTTGTGAGCGTCACGCCGCATGCCATGTGGCCGGACATTTCCAAGCTCAAGGACGACCCTCGCCTCGCATGGGTGGTGGGCTACCACACGGACGCTTTCGTACGCCTGAAGAAAGGCAACTACAGGAAGTATGTGGAAATGACCAATGAATACAACAAGGAGGGTGAATTCCTCACATTCATCGGCTACGAGGCCCACAGTCTCGCACACGGGGACCATGTGGCCCTCCACTACGACCTCGATGCCCCTCTCGTCTACTGTACGTCTATCGAGGACTGGAAGCAGAAGATGAGCGGACGCAAGGTATTCATAACTCCTCACCACATGGGGTACCAGAAGGGTTACAGGGGCTATGACTGGGATTTCTTCACAGAGGGTGACCAGACGCCGTTCGTGGAGATGTATTCACGCCACGGTCTTGCCGAGAGCGACATGGGTGACTACCCTTATCTGCATGACATGGGGCCGCGCCAGTGGGAAGGTACCATCCTTTACGGTCTCGGCCGCGGGAAGAAATTCGGCCTCATAGGCTCTACGGACCAGCATTCCGGCTATCCTGGAAGCTACGGCGACGGCCGTGTAGGCGTGCTTTCCAAATCCCTCTCGAGGGACGGGATATGGGAGGCTCTCCGCAGCCGCCGCACCTGCTGCGCCACGGGCGACAAGATACTCGTGGATTTCAGGATAAACGACGCCTTCATGGGAGATGTCGTGAGAGGGAACAGGAGGAGAATCTACCTCAATGTCGAGGGACAGAGCTGCATAGACTACATCGACATAATAAAGAACGGCAGGCTTCTTGCGCGCATCGACGGCCCGAACATACCTGAAATGCCGGAAGGGGACACTGTCAGGTGCAAGGTCAAGATGGAGTTCGGCTGGAACCGCGAAAAGGAATATATTCCGTGGAACGGGCAGATAACCGTGGACAAGGGTCGCATACTGAGTGTCACCCCATGTTTCAGGGGGGCTGCGTTCACTTCCCCTCAGGAAGGCGAGACGGAGTTCCACACCCATGTGCAGAAGATAGTCTCCGCAACCGAGACCGGTACGGAACTCAAACTGTACACCACCATGAATCCTAACACAACGACTCCGGCCACCCAGGCCGTGATTCTGGATGTGGAGATGCCTCTCGACGGTAACATAATCGCCGAGTTCAACGGAAAGCGTTTCAGCCATTCCCTTGGAGAACTTCTCGAAGGCTCCAGGACTCATTTCATGCGCGGATGGCTTTCCGAGGCATTGCTGTTCAACAGGGCCATGCCGCAGAGCTGCTGGTCGTTCGAGCATTTCATGGAAGACAATTCTCCTGAGAATGACACCGACTGGTATTATGTGCGCGTGCGTCAGAAAGACCAGCAGTGGCTCTGGACATCTCCAATCTGGGTTGAACGTGTCTAACTTCGTCAGGTCATGGACAGACACGGACTGATTCTCGCTGCAGGGCTTCCTGCCGTCATCCCTATGGCGGCAGGAAGTGCCTTTGCTTCGGACGGAGGGAATGCGTCGGCACGCAGGACAGCCGGTGAAGGAGACCGTCCGAACATCATCTACATAATGACGGACCAGCAGTGGGCCGGTGCGATGAGCTGTGCCGGGAATCCGGACCTCAGCACTCCGAACATGGACAGGCTTGCCGGAAACGGGATAAGGTTTACCAATGCCTATTGCTCTTTCCCTCTCAGCGGACCGTCCCGGGCCGCGATGTTCACCGGTTACATGCCGAGCGAGAGCGGAGTGGTGGAAAACGAGAAACCCCTTCCCGACAGCCTTGCGGCAAGGACACTGGGCACACTGCTGGCGGAAAACGGCTATGACTGCGCCTATGCCGGCAAGTGGCACGTGAACACCATATCGCTCCCGGGAAAGGAAGCTTTCGGTTTCCATAACATCAAGGGCAACGGGGATGCCGGGATAGCGGAAGCCTGCATAGACTATCTGCGCAACAGGCCTGATGACAGGCCGTTCTTCCTTGTCGCCTCCTATACCAACCCGCACAACATCTGCGAGTTCGCAAGGGGGCAGAACACGCCTCATGCCAAGGTTGAGCCGGCCGGGATTGGGGATTGCCCGAATCTTCCGGCGAATTTTGCCGTGGCTCCATACGATGCCGACATTCTCCGCTACGAGAAAAGTCTGAATTACTCGCTCTATCCTACCGCATCATACACTCCGGATGACTGGAGACAGTACCGCAACGCGTATTTCAGGCTTGTCGAGGCTGTCGATGCGGAAATAGGCAAGATACTGGACGAAATAGACAGCCAGGACCTGTGGCGGAACACTGTCGTCATATTCACAAGCGACCACGGTGACGGAGCCGGAGCCCATCAGTGGAATCAGAAGACGGCCCTGTACGAGGAAGTGGTGAATGTGCCGATGATTGTCTGCCTTCCGGGCAAGCGCAATGCCGGGACAGTGTCGGAGGCTCTTGTGAGCAACGGTGTGGATTTCATGCCGTCAGTCTGCGACTGGGCATGCACTGGTGTGCCTGCAGGCCGCAGCGGCCGCAGCTTCAGGTCTGCGGCAGAGAACGTGGAGAGACCTGCCGAAGGTTATATTGTGGTGGAGACGAATTTCCTGCAGACGTCCGGCTCGTTCGGCTGGATGGTGCGCTCCCCGAAATACAAATACGTCCTTTACGACAAGGGGAAGAACCGGGAGCAGCTTTTCGACATGGAGACCGACCGCGGGGAGATGCGCAACCTTGCCGTGGAAAAGAAATACAGGGATGTACTTCTCGAGCATCGTGAAATGCTCCGCGAGTGGCTTGAGACACATCCTGCAACCACGCTGAAGAAACGTCCGGACGGGCTCAATCCTCCTGTGACTGACCGTGCGCGTCATCTCCGTCTTATACCGGAATATTAATGTGAACAGAATACCATGAAGCTCATGAAAAGAATAATATCCGTAATGTTGTTGAGCCTCGGGCTCGCTGTTTCCGGCACTGCCTTGCAGGCTGAAAGCATGTCATCATTCACTCCGGGTGGAGATGTGGAATGGAAGGAGGTGGACGGGGTACTCATCCCGATACCTCCGGCAGAGCATCCGCGCCTGTTTATCCGCGAGGACGGGATAACCGACCTGAAAGACAGGATGGAGACTCCCCAGGGCAGGAAAATCCTGGAGAAACTGAGGAAATGCTCCGTCCCGATGACAGCAGAGGAAGAGGCTGCAGTGAAGACAAAGGATTTCCGCTACTATTTCAGGATGCGCGGAGTCACTTCCGAGGTGCAGCTCGAAGCTCTCGACTATCTTGTGAACGGTGATTCGGGACAGGCCCGCAGGGCGATAGAGTCCATGCTGGACACCCTGAAGAGGACCGATTTCGACACTGCCCACGACAGGACAAGGGCCAGCGGCGTGATGCTGATGGTTGGGGCGATGGTCTATGACTGGTGCTACGACCAGATGACGCCGGAAGAGAAGCAGGCATACGTAAAGGAGTTTGTCCGCATAGCCGGCACGATGGAGAGCGGCTATCCACCGAAGAATACCGAGCCTATATCCGGGCATTGTTCCGAGTGGAACATCCTCAGGGACATGCTTTCAGCCGGCATAGCCATCTACGATGAATATCCTGACATGTACAACTACGTGGCCACCATGATATTCCGCGACTATGTGCCGCCGCGCAACTTCATATATTCCGGCCACAACTACCATCAGGGTACGGGCTATGTTTCCGTCCGGTATGTGAACGACCTGATATCGCTCTTCATATTCGACAGGATGGGTGCGGGCCCGATATACGACCCGTCACAGCAGTTCGTCCTCTACGACTTCATCTACAGACGCCGTCCTGACGGACATGTGATGCCGGCCGGAGACGTGAATCCGGGAAACAGGAAAAGCCCTAATTCCTATGCCATGCCCGCGATGTTCGCGGCGAGCTATTACGGCGACGAATACGTGATGAACGAGTATTTCATCAAGCCGTCGGTCGAGCCTCATCTGCTTATGATGCAGCTGTTGTGGATGGACTTCGACCTGGAGCCGAAGACTCCGGAGGACCTTCCGCTCACAAGGTACAGCGGGACACCTTTCGGCTGGATGATAGCGAGGACAGGCTGGGGCGACAATGCCGTGATAGCGGAGATGAAGGTGAACGAGAATTTCTTCGGTAACCATCAGCACATGGACGGAGGTGCCTTCCAGATATACTACAAGGGGCCTCTTGCCATCGATTCCGGCATGTATCAGGGCACGTCCGGAGGCTACAACAGCCCTCACAACAAGAATTACTTCAAACGCACTATAGCCCACAATTCCCTGCTTGTCTATGACCCTGACGAGAAGTTCGCCTGCTGGAACTATGGCGGCGGGGACAAGACCGAGTTTGCCGCGAATGACGGCGGGCAGAGGATGCCGGGTGACAGATGGGAGACCTGCCGGTCCTTTGCCGACCTGCTGAGCGATTCCTACACTGTCGGGAAGGCCCTTGCGCATGGTTTCGGACCGGACCCTGTGGTACCGGACTATTCGTATCTCAAGGGAGACATCACAAAGGCCTATTCCTCGAAGGTGGATGACGTCCGCAGGTCTTTCGTGTTCCTGAATTTCAAGGACGAGACCGTGCCTGCCGCACTGATTGTCTATGACCATGTGGTGTCGGCCGACCCTTCCTTCAAGAAATTCTGGCTGCTGCACAGCATCGAGAAGCCTTCTGTGGACGGGATGGAGTTCACCGTGTCCAGGACGCAGAACGGAGACAGCGGGATGCTTCATGACACCATACTTCTTCCTGAGAACGCATCAGTGGAAACTGTCGGGGGACCTGGCAAGGAATGCTGGGTGTTCGGTGAAAATTACCCTAACTCTCCGACAAGGCGTCCTGACCCTGCGAACGAGAGGGGAGAATGGCGTGTGGAGGTGACTCCAGGTGCCGAGTCGGCGGAAGACTGTTTCCTGAACGTGATGCAGGTAGCCGACACAGGCTGCAGGGATTTCCACAAGGTGACGAGGATTGACGGTGAGAATGTCAAAGGTGTGGTGATTGCAGACCGCGTGGTGACATTCGCGGAAGACCTCGGGGAACTCAAGCGTTTCTCGTTCAGCTTCAAGGGTAACGGTGACTACAGGATACTCGTTACAGACCTGCTCCCCGGAACATGGCAGGTCCGCCGGAACGGCAAGGTGATAATCCCTGCCGTGGATGTGGAGGAGGGCGACGGTGCTTTCTACTTCACAGGCGCTCCGGGTACATACGAATTCCGCCGCTGATTGCCGCCTCAAGTCATTGCTTTATAAGAGGACAGCCGGATTCGTTTTACTGATGTCAGAGGGGTGGCCGACTCCGGCCGGCTCTCTGACATCTTTTAATGTCAGTTCGTCGGATTCCGGGTCCTTTTTTTGAAAATTATCCTATATTTGCGCCTCAAATTTTTCGGAACCATGACTAAAGAACAGAAATTCGGACATCTGGCGATGCTTGCCGCGAGTGTGATGTGGGGACTCATGGCCCCTGTTTCAAAGGCAGCCATGAACTCGGACGCTATCTCCTCCATGCTTGTGGCGGATGTGAGGATATTCGGTGCTGCGATTTTGTTCTGGATTATCTCCCTGTTCGGGAAAAGAGAGAAGATAGAGGACAAGATGGACTACGTGAGGTTCTTCTTTGCGGGTCTTTTCGCCATATTGCTCAATCAGGGTGTCTATGTGACAGGTGTGTCCATGACATCCCCGGTGGATGCGTCTATCATCACGACCACGCTCCCTATCGTGACCATGATATTCGCGGCAATTTTCATAAAGGAGCCCATTACCGGGATGAAGGCTGGCGGAGTCCTTCTCGGTGCATGCGGCGCACTGCTGCTTGTCTTCGGCAACTACCTTCTGCCCGGGGCGTCCTCAGGGGCTGCGTCGGGGCATTCCTCGAGTCTCACCGGAGACCTCCTGTGCTTCCTTGCGCAGTGTTCGTACGCGATATACCTTGTCATATTCAGGGACCTCATCAGGAAATATTCGCCTGTCACCCTCATGAAGTGGATGTTCACCTTCGCCTCGGTGGTAATGATACCAATGTCCGCGAGAAGTCTCGCCCTCGCGGGATGGGATGCGATTTCGATGACTGAATATGCGGAGCTGGCGTACGTGCTTGTGTTCGGTACCTTCCTCTGCTATCTCATCGTGCCGGTAGGGCAGAAATACCTCCGTCCTACACTTGTGGCCATGTACAACTATGTCCAGCCCATAGTGGCTACGGCAGCTGCCATAGTCTGGGGCATGGACACATTCAATGTACTGAAAATCGTGGCTGTGGTACTGATATTCTCCGGTGTGCTTCTGGTGAACAAGAGCAAGGCGAAAAACGCGGAAGACAACGCCTGATATGCCGGGCATTTGCCGCAGCCCTGTCAGGCCAGCTCCTTCAGTGCGGAAACGAACCTGGAGGCGGTTTCTTCCGAGACGGTCAGCGACGGGAGCAGCCTTATGACATTGTTCCCGGCGGCTCCGGTGAAGAAATGCTTCTCGAAAAGCAGCCTTTCACGCAGTGTCTCGTAGCCGTCTTTCAGCTCGAGCCCTATCATGAGCCCTCTTCCCCTGTATTCCTTTATCGGGTGTATCGGCTTCCCGCCAGGGCACAGGGCGTCCCTGAAGAATTGTCCGACCTTTGCAGCATTTTCCACGAGGTGCTCGCTTTCGAAGATGTCGAGTACGGCTATCGCGGCTGCACATGCCAGATGATTGCCTCCGAAAGTGGTCCCGAGCATCCCGTATGACGGTTTGAATGCTGGGGATAGCAGTACGCCTCCGATAGGGAAGCCGTTGGCCATGCCTTTTGCCGTGGTGACGATGTCTGCACGTATCCCTGCATGCTGGTGGGCGAAGAACTGTCCCGTTCGTCCGTAGCCCGACTGTATCTCGTCGAGTATGAGCACTGTCCCCGTCCTGTCGCAGATTTCCCTCAGGAATACGAGGAAAGAGTCTTCCGGCTCATGGATTCCTGCAACACCCTGGATGCCTTCTATTATCACCGCCGCATATTCCTTGCCGGCAAGCTCCCTTTCCACGCTTGCCGCATCGTTCAGCGGGACGAAGGTCACGTGTCCGGTGGCATTGAACGGAGAGAGGATTTTAGGGTTGTCCGTGACGGCCACGGCTCCGGATGTCCTGCCGTGGAAAGCCTTGGAGAATGCAAGCACCTTTTCCCTCCCGGTGTGGAAGGATGCCATTTTCAGCGCGTTTTCGTTGGCTTCGGCTCCCGAGTTGCACAGGAAAAGGGAATAGTCGTCGTATCCGGATATCCTGCCGAGCTTGTCGGCAAGCTTTTTCTGCAGGGAGTTCTGCACGGCGTTGGAATAGAAGCCGAGTCTTGCTGCCTGGCCGGTTATTGCCGCTACGTAGTGCGGATGGCAGTGCCCGACGGAAATGACGGCATGTCCGCCGTAGAGGTCCGTGTATTCAGTCCCGTCCTTGTCCCAGAGAGTGGTGTCCAGGCCCCTGACGGGTTCAATGTCCCATAGCTTGTAAACCTTGAACAGTTCCATAATTCTTGATGTCAGTTAAAATGTTTTCCGGCTTCCTGCAGACGTGTCCGGATCAGAAGGCTGAGGCCTTGAGGTGCAGCCCTTCGGCCTCATCCAGTCCGAACATCAGGTTCATGTTCTCCACCGCCTGGCCCGAAGCTCCCTTCAGCAGGTTGTCGATTGCGGAACTTATGTGCACGTAACTGCCATGCAGCTCAACATGCACCAGTCCCTTGTTCGTGTTTACGACTTCTTTCAAGGAAATTCCGTTTTCCGAGTGGAAAACGAAAGGGGAGTCCTTGTAGAAGTCTTTGAAAAGTTCGATGTAGTCCTTTTCCCCGAGGCCATCCACGGCCCTGGTGTACACACTTGCGAAGATGCCCCTCGTGAAGTCACCCCTGACAGGTACGAAGTTCACCACAGGTTCGCTTCCGGCAATCCTTCCTATGTTCCTGCGGATTTCTCCGAGGTGCTGGTGCGAAAACAGCTTGTAGATGGATATGTTGTTGTCCCTGTAGCTGAAGTGCGAGGTCTCGGAAAGCTTCTTCCCGGCTCCGGTAGAGCCTGTTATGGCCGTGACATGTATCTCGTCGCGGATGAGCTTCCCGCTTGCGAGCGGCAGGAGGGCGAGCTGTATGGCGGTGGCGAAACATCCCGGGTTGGCGATGTCGTGGGCATTGCGTATGCGCTCCCTGTCGCCTTCGCACAGACCGTACACGAAATCCCGTCCTGCATAGCTGCCGTCGAGCCTGAAATCATTCCCGAGGTCGATAATCCTGCATTCTCCGCTTATCTTGCGGGTGTCGAGAAATTCCCTCGAGAGCCCGTGTCCGAGGCACAGGAAAATGACGTCAGGCTCACCTGTCTCTGTCCCGAACTTCAGGTCCGTCTCTCCGATGAGGTCCCTGTGCACGTCGCTCACCGGAGTGCCTTCCAGAGATGTCGTGGTGGCTGCCACTATCTCCACATGGGGGTGGCGGAGGAGAAGCCTGAAGAGCTCCCCTCCCGTGTAGCCGGTCCCTCCTGCTATCGCTGCCTTTATCATGATGCCTCCCTGTCAGTCTTTCACCACATCGTCGGCATGTTCGCCGTTCACGCTGTAATATATTTTCAGAGGGTTGGCGAGCACTTTCGTGAATCCCACAACGTCTTCACCTGTGTAGGACCTGTTGATTTCCCCGTATGAACCGAATTCGGAGTTCATGAGGTCGTGCCCGCTCCTGCATCCCAGCACTGAGAAATGGTATGGCATGAGGGCGACCTCCACTTCTCCGGTCACGTTTCTTTCCATGTGGTCCATCATGGCTTCCATATCCCTGAGCACAGGGTCGAGATACATGGCCTCGTGCATCTGCTGTCCGTACCATACGGAAATCTGGTCTTTCCAGTAGAGCTGGCCTTTTGTGAGCACATGTTTCTCGAGCAGGTGATGTGCCTTGATTATTATGAGAGGTGCGGCAGCTTCGAATGCTACACGCCCCTTTATCCCTATTATGGTGTCGCCGACATGGATGTCCCTGCCGATACCGAAAGGTCCTGCGATGTCCCGTATCTTCCTGATGACATCCACAGGGGACATCTTCTCACCGTTCACGGACACCGGTTCTCCTGCCTCGAAACCTATCCTGACATGCTCCGGCTTTGTCTTGGTGACTTTTGTAGGGTATGCCTCCTCAGGGAGATAGCCGTCGGAAGACAGGGTCTCGACCCCTCCGATGCTCGTCCCCCAGAGTCCCTGGTTTATGGAATATCTGGCCTTTTCCCATGATGACTCGAAGCCGTGCTCCTGGAGATACTTGATTTCCTCCTGTCTGGTAATGGAAAGCTCCCTTATCGGGGCGATGATTTTCACTTCAGGCGCGAGAATCTCGAACACTATGTCGAACCTCACCTGGTCGTTGCCTGCTCCCGTGCTCCCGTGCGCCACGTATGAAGCCCCGAGCTTCTTCACGTGCTTCAGCACTTCGATTGCCTGGAACACACGTTCGGAACTTACAGACAGCGGGTAGGTGGCATTCTTGAGGATGTTGCCGAATATCAGATATTTGAGGCCGTGCCGGTAGTATGTGTCAACGGCATCGACATTGGTGTGCGAAGCGGCTCCGAGCTGCAGGGCGCGCTGCTCTATCTTCTTCTCCTCTTCCTTGGAGAAACCTCCGGTGTTCACCATGATTGTGTGGACCTCGAGCCCTTTCTCGTTTTTCAGATAAGGCACGCAGAACGAGGTGTCAAGACCTCCGCTGAATGCAAGTACGACTTTGTTGTTCATATCGTTCGTTTTTTAGTGTTTTTCCTGGTTATGATTGCCGTTATTGTGCCACACGCACCGTACCGTCCTGTATGGCAATGTGTTCCATCGGGTCGTAAAGCAGCCCGGTGCAGAGGCACATCCTGTAATTGTTGTTCTGGAGGATAGGGAAGTTCTTGCATCCCTGGCATCCCTTCCAGAATTCAGGGTCGTGCGTCAGTTCCCCGAAAGGCACAGGCCTGAACCCGAGTTCATAGTTCATCTTCATGACCGCAGCCCCTGTGGTGATGCTGAATATCTTGGCATCGGGGTATTTTTCCCTGGACAGCCTGAATATCCTCTGCTTTATCCTTTTTGCAAGGCCGATTCCCCTGAATGCATGTGCCACTATGAGTCCGGAGTTGGCCACATATTTCTTCCCTTCCCATGTCTCGATGTAGGAAAAGCCTGCGAATCTCCCGTTCTTTGCTATGGCTATGACTGCCTTCCCGGCCTTCATTTTCTCGATAACGTACTCTGTCGTGCGTTTTGCGATGCCTGTGCCCCTTTCCTGCGCCGAAATGTACATTTCATCGCAGATTTCCTGTGCATACTTCGCGTGGCCGTTGTTTGCCACAAGTACATCGATATCCATTTTCTGATTCTGATGATTGATGATTTTATCCTGAAATACAATAAAGCCCCTAACGGCAAGACAAACCTCGATTGTCAATTGCAATTAAATGCTTTCCGATATGTGCGTGTGTCTGGAGAAGTTGAGGGGTCCCTGATGTACGCCCTCCTATATTCGGACAAGGACAGACGCTGCAGCCGTGCCTCGTCGGACTCTGAGGTACGGTGACTTGAAAGATGATATTTCTGTCCTTTTTTCCATAATCCCTGCAAACATACAAATAAATTTTCAATGCAGAAGGATTTTTTGAAAAAATGTGAAAAATCTGCGTATCTTTACGGAAAATCCCTGGATTTGAGAAAGAAAAAGACAATACAGGCAATCAATCCGGATTTCCTCAGAAGGGAGAAGGAGTCCTCTGTGAGAAAAAACCGGCAGGTCATATATCTTAATGATAAGGAAATGGCTGCAATAGGTGAATATTGCAGCCGTTTCAAGGTCAATGCCAAATCCGTATTTTTCCGTCAGGCTATCCTGGAGAAGGTCCTCCGGGAGCTCGGTTCCAATCCTCCTACACTGTTCTGAGTGGCGGCAAGGTTCTGAGTGGCGGCAAGAGCCCTCAGTCGCGCCGGGCGAGGCCGATATAGTAGAGAAGTGTGGCGAGCGAGCCGATGGCGGCTATCACGTATGTGTAGGCAGCCCATTTCAGGGCATCCACAGCCATTGGTTGAGTCTCGCCGTCTGTTATCCCGGCATTCCTGAGCCATGTCACGGCTCTCGAGCTTGCGTTTATCTCCACAGGCAGGGTCGCGAAACTGAAGAGTGTCGTGAGGGCGAAAAGCGCAATCCCGAACCAGAGAAGACCGGGAAAGACACTCATAAGAAGCACTCCTGCGAGGAGCACCCACTGCACTATGCCGGATGCGAAGTTCACGAACGGGACAAGGGCTGTCCTGAATTTGAGAGGGGCATATCCTTTTGCATGCTGTACGGCATGTCCGCATTCATGTGCTGCAACGGCAGCGGCGGCTATCGAGCGGCTGGAATACACGCCTTCGCTCAGTGCCACAGTCTTGGACACCGGATTGTAGAAATCGGTCAGCATCCCTTTCGTCGGGACCACCTGCACGTCGTATATGCCGTTGTCGTTAAGCATCTTCATTGCTACTTCCGCCCCGCTCATGCCGTTTCCGGTAGGGACTTTGGAATATTTGTGGAACCTGCTCGTAAGCATGTTCTGGACAATGATGCTGAGCACGAATACTGCAATGAGTATAAACCAGATGTTCATGATATTCTTCTTTTCTGAAATTTAGCGGCTGTCTGTCATGCAAAAACTGAGCCTTCCGCAGAATGTCATGTTCCTGACGTGCGGCGACGGGAGGTCTCACGTCAAAATTATGCATGAAAAATTCATGACGGATTCCAAAATTTGATAATTTTGCACTCCTCAATAAGGTTGAACAATGAGAGAGAACGATTTTTCGAGGCTTGAGATAAATCTTTCGAACTGCCTCCTTAACTATAGGTATTTCAGGTCGCGCCTCAGGGATACCACAAAGCTTCTTGTGCTTGTGAAGGCCAATGCATACGGCCACGGGGCTGTTGAGTTCGCTTCCATGATGGAGAAGGCCGGTGCCGATTATCTGGCAGTCGCCTATCCTGTCGAGGGTGTCGAGCTCCGCCGTGCCGGCATAAAGGCTCCTGTCCTCGTGCTGACAGCAGGTACGGACTTTTTCAATGAGATTATAGACAATTCCCTTGAACCGGGCATACCTAATCTCGTGACACTCCAGGAGTTCTGCAAAGTCCTCGAAGCAAGGGGCATGAAGGATTATCCTGTCCACATCAAACTCGACACGGGAATGCACAGGCTCGGCTTCATGACGGGCGAGCTTGCCTCACTGACTGATTTTCTGGCAGGCTGCCGGAATGTCAGTGTCAGGTCTGTCTATTCACATCTGGCTGCGGCTGAGGACCCGCAGAGCGATGCCTTCACTACAGGCCAGGTGGAGATGTTCAAGAGGAATGCGGACAAGCTTTCGGAAGCCCTGGGATACAGACCCATGTATCATATATTGAATTCTGCCGGCATAGAGCGTTTCCCCCAGTATCAGTTCGACATGGTCAGGCTCGGCATCGGCATCTACGGTGTGAGCGCGCTTCCGGGCGTGAAACTTCATCCGGTGGCTTCATTCAAGTGCAAAATTCTGCAAATCAAACATCTGGGACCGGAAGACGGGACTATAGGCTATGGACGTATGGGCCGGATATCAGACAGCGGTACCGTGATTGCCACCATTCCTGTCGGCTATGCGGACGGGGTGGACAGGCGTCTCGGGAACGGCCATGCCTCATTTATGCTGAACGGCCACCGTGTGCCGACCATCGGCAATATCTGCATGGACATGTGCATGCTCGATATAACAGGCGTGGATGCTGAGGTCGGTGACACCGTAACAATATTCGGCGAGGAACCTTCCGCTACGGAACTGGCCGGGATTCTCGGGACCATTCCGTACGAGATATTCACTTCGGTTCCCCGCCGGATAGAGCGTATTATAATTTGACCAGGTACGGCACGCAGGCTACAGCATCATGCCGCGCCTGACTTCTTCTGCGGTTTCCGCACCTTTCAGATAGGCCACGATTGCGAGCCCGAATGCTATGGAAAGCCCCGGACCCCGCCCGGTTATGATGCGGCCGTCCGTCACTGTGCCTTCCTTGACATATTCGGCACCCTTTTCAGTGATAGGGCCGTCGAATCCGTCGTAGCAGGTCATTTTCTTTCCGGAGATGTCCGGAAGAAGCGTGAGCACTACGCCAGGGGACGCGCATATCGCCGCCACGGCACCGCCTTCAGCATAATGTTTCCTCATGATGTCCATGAGACCGGTCTTTCCTGCAAGGTTGGTGGCCCCTGGAAGTCCGCCCGGGAAGACCATCATGTCCTTGTCGCAGGTTTCCCCGAAATCTGCGGTAGCCGTGAACTCACCGTATGTCATGTCTGTCACGACAGTCACTCCATGTGCGCTCGTGACATACTTGTCGTCATGGACGGATACCATCTTCACCGGTATCCCGCCCCTTTTCATGACATCTGCCGTAGCCAATGCCTCGGTCTCCTCGAAACCGTTGGCAAAAAACATATATACACCTTTCATGATTATAATGTCCTCTTTATTTCGACAATGGCGTAAGCCTCTACAATGTCGCCCACCTTTATGTCATTGAATCCGGCGATGTTGAGACCGCAGTCCTGCCCGCTCGTAACCTCCTTGACATCATCCTTGAAGCGTCTGAGAGACCCGAGTTCCCCGGTGTAGACCACGATGCCGTCCCTTATCACGCGCACCTTCGAGTTCCTGCCGAGCTTGCCTTCCCTGACCATACATCCGGCAATCGTACCCACTTTCGAAATTTTGAATGTCTCCATGACTTCGGCAGTGGCGGTGACTTCCTCCTTCTCTTCAGGGGCGAGCATGCCTTCGATACCGCTCTTGACTTCGTTGATTGCATCGTAGATGACGGAGTAGAGCCTGATTTCTATCTCCTCCTTCTCCGCCAGTTTCCTTGCTCCAGCTGAAGGACGCACCTGGAATCCTATTATGATGGCGTCTGAAGCCGCAGCAAGAAGCACGTCGGACTCAGAGATGGCACCGACTGCCTTGTGGATAACATTTACCCTGACCTCCTCGGTGGAAAGCTTGATGAGGGAATCGGAAAGCGCCTCCACGGAACCGTCCACATCTCCCTTGACGATGATGTTGAGTTCCTTGAAGTTCCCGATGGCTATCCTGCGTCCTATTTCCTCGAGGGTCATGTGTTTCTGGGTCTTTATGCCCTGTATCCTGAGCAGCTGCTCCCTCTTGTTGGCTATGTCCTTGGCTTCCTTCTCGTCCGCCATCACATGGAACATGTCTCCTGCGGTAGGTGCACCGTTCAGTCCGAGCACCGACACAGGCGTGGACGGCCCTGCTTCGGTCACTTTCTGTCCCCTTTCGTTGAACATTGCCTTCACTTTTCCGGTGAAGCATCCGCTCAGCATCACGTCTCCGACATGCAGAGTCCCGTTCTGTACAAGCACTGTGGCGAGATATCCGCGCCCCTTGTCGAGCGAAGACTCTATGACGGCACCTGTGGCACGCCTGTCAGGATTGGCCTTGAGGTCGAGGAGTTCCGCCTCGAGAAGCACCTTTTCGAGGAGCTTGTCCACATTTATGCCCTTCTTTGCGGAGATTTCCTGGCACTGGTACTTGCCGCCCCAGTCTTCCACAAGGATATTCATGTTGGCGAGCTGTTCCTTTATCTTGTCCGGATTGGCTCCCGGCTTGTCTATCTTGTTTATGGCGAATATCATCGGGACACCGGCTGCCTGTGCATGGTTTATCGCCTCCACTGTCTGCGGCATTATTGCGTCATCGGCTGCGATTATTATTATCGCGAGGTCGGTCATCTTGGCTCCGCGGGCACGCATGGCCGTGAAGGCTTCGTGTCCAGGGGTGTCGAGGAAGGTTATCCTCTGTCCGTCAGGAAGCTCGACATTGTATGCGCCGATATGCTGGGTGATACCTCCGGCCTCTCCGGCGATGACATTGGACTTGCGGATATAGTCCAGCAGGGATGTCTTTCCGTGGTCCACATGTCCCATCACGGTGATTACCGGCGGTCTCGGAACGAGCTTTCCGCTGTCGTCCGCCTCCTCCTGCTCGATGGCTTCCGTGATGTCGGCTGTCACGAATTCGATTTCATAGCCGAATTCCTCTGCTACGAGGACAAGGGCTTCCGCATCCAGTCTCTGGTTGATGGACACCATGAGGCCGAGGTTCATGCATGCGGCTATGACCTTGGTCACCGGGGTGTTGTCCATGAGGGTGGCGAGGTCGTTCACTGTCACGAATTCCGTCACCTTGAGAACTCTCTTGTCGTTCTCCCTCATCTCGTTCTCCTCAATCATCTTCTGATTGGCGAGCTCCCTCTTCTCCCTGCGGTGTTTCGCCCCGAGATTGGTCTTGTTCCTGGTCTCGTTCATCTTGGCGTAGGTCTCCTTTATCTGCTTCTGGATTTCCTTCTGCATCTCCTCCTGCTCCTGCTCGCTCATCTGCTTGAAGCGGTCTCTCTTCTTGCCGCCCTTGCCGGAGTTTCCGCCGCCGTTCCCGTTCTTGCGGGTATTCTCGTTCTGTCTGTTCCTGCCTTTCTTCGAGGAGTCCTGTTCGTCCCCTATCTTTGTCACGTCCACCTTCTGGCTTCCGCCCTTGGCGATGCGCTCCCTCTTCTTGTTCTTTTTCCTGTCGAACTGGGAAAGGTCTATCTTGTCGACAATCTTCGGACCCTGGAGCTTTTCCACCTCTATCTTTATCTCCCTCACTTCATGTCTTGCGCTTTCAGGAGCCTTTTCTCCGGTTTCCGCCTTTTCAGGCTCTTCCTTCACGGCGACAGGAGTTTCCACGGTCGGGACAGATTCCGGTGCAGCCGGCTTTTCCTCTGTCCGTTCCTTTGTCTTAGGTTTCTTCTCGAACTGTGTCAGGTCTATCTCCCCGATTATCTTCAGTCCGCCTGCCGCAGGCTTGTCTTCCGCCTGGACTTTTTCTTCCGCTTCCTTATTCTGTTCAGCAGCCTTTACTGCCGGTGCCGGGGTTGCCGTCGCGGCAACTTCGTCATGTGCAGGGGCGGCAGGCTGTGCCGGCTTTGAGGCAGGTGTCTCGGAAGAAAGGTTGTTGGACTTGATTATCACTTCCTTCACATTGTTGTCCGCATCCTCTTCCGGAGCTTTCTTCTTGGCTCCCATCTCGATGATTTCCTTCAGTTTGATGGCAACCTTTTCGGAATCCTGCTTCAATTTCTGTTCATCACCGAACTTTGCCTCCAGGGCTGGCAGATATGAATCCGATATCTTGGCATTCGGATTCATTTCCACTTCGGCTCCTTTCTCCCTCAGGAAGTCCACGAGGGTCTGAAGTCCGATATTGAATTGTCTGGTAAGTTTGCTTAGTCTTATTTCTGCCATATTTGAAAATTAAATCAATCATAATGCTGTCGGGTGCAGCGTCCGTCCTATTCCTCGAACTCCGAACGGAGGATGTCAAGCACTTCCTCCACGGTCTCGTCCTCGAGGTCGGCACGCTTGGCTATGTCAGCCGGAGAAAGCGCGAGGACACTCTTTGCAGTGTCGCAGCCTATGGACTGCAGCTTCTCTATTATCCACGGCTCTATCTCGTTGGCGAACTCGGAGAGGAGTACGTCTTCCTCCTCCTCGTCCTGCTTAGGAAGCTCTCTCCACACTTCTATCTCCTGCCCTATGAGCATGCTTGCGAGCCTGATGTTGCATCCGCCCTTGCCGATGCCTTTCTTCACCTCGTCCGGCAGCATGTACACCTTTATCTTCCCGTCTTCGCCAGGTACGATGGACGATATCTTCGCAGGACTCAGGGCTCTCTGTATCAGAAGCTGCGTGTTGCCGGTCCATTGGAGGACATCGATGTTCTCGTTGCGCAGCTCCCTCACTATCCCGATTATCCTCGAGCCTTTCACGCCGATGCAGGCTCCGATAGGGTCTATCCTTTCATCGTATGACTCGACTGCCACCTTGGCCCTTTCGCCCGGGATGCGCACCACCTTCTTTATGGTGATGAGCCCGTCGTAAATCTCCGGCACCTCCTGCTCGAAGAGCTTCTCGAGGAATTCGTCCGAGGTCCTTGAGAGCACGATGTACGGGGTGGTGTTGTTCTTCATCTCCACGCTCTTGATGATGGCCTTCACAGTGTCGTTCTTCTTGAAGTGTTCCCCGGGTATCTGCTCGGACTTCGGCAGACGGAGCTCGTTCCCGTCCTCGTCGAGGATGAGCACTTCCTTGGACCAGGTCTGATAGACTTCCCCTGTGAAAATTTCGCCTATCTTGGCGATGTACTTGTTGTAGAGGTTGGCCTTCTCTATGTCCATTATGCGTCCCTGGAGGTTCTGCCTGATGTTGAGGATGCCCCTGCGCCCGAAGCTCTTCATCTCCACCTTCTCGGCGTAAGTCTCGCCTATCTCGTATTCGTCCGAGTCCTTGTTCACTTCGGCCAGAGCTATCTGCGTGTTCGGGTCCTCGACATTCTCCACGACTTCGCGGTTCCTGTATATCTCGCAGTCTCCCTTGTCGATGTTGATGATTATGTCGAAGTTGTCCGAAGTGCCGTATGTCTTTGCAAGCTGTGTCTTGAAGACATCCTCGAGCACACCCATCATGGTAGGTCTGTCAATATTCTTCAGGTTCTTGAACTCTGAAAACGCATCTTTAAGTTCTGTCTTTTCCATTTTGCTATATGTTCTTTTTTATCTTTTCTTCGCTGTCCTTGTCCTCAGTTGCATTCCACCCACGGGAACACGGCATTCACCGTCTCCTTCGGGAAAAAGTCCTCGTGCTCCACGAGTTCCTTGCGTTTCTTCCCTTCGACGGCTTCCCTTGCCCGGTACCTGAGGCTTATGCCTTCCTCCGACGCCCCGGTCAGCACGCCCCTGAGTTTCCTCCCGTCTTTCAGAAGCACCTGCACTTCAGTCCCTGTAGCCTTGACGAACTGCTTCATCACCTTGAACGGCTGGTCAAGGCCTGCCGAGCCTATGGTGATTGAGTAATCCTCCACGTTCCTGTCGAATTTCTCCTCGAAAATCCTACTCAGTTCCACGCAGTCGTCGAGAGTCACCGTGCCTTCTTCCGACTCAATCACAATCTCGATGTCGTTGTCGGGACTTGAAGTTATCCCTACAATGAAGCAACCGCGTGCAACGATTGCGTCCTGCATTGCATCTGTTATCTCTGAAATTTTCATAAATCGACCGTTATACACAAAATAAGGGGACTCCCCGTCCCCTTCATCAAACTCACGGTGCAAATTTAAGAATAATTTCAGAATAATGAAAATAATGCGGAATAATTTCATATTCAGCATTAAAAATGTTTTATTTGCAAAAATTTTGGACTGATTCCCGCTGACGGATGAGGAAGTAAATTTTTGATACAGGATAAACGCTTATGGAATTCAAGGCAAAAGAAATCGCCGGAATACTCAAAGGGACGGTGGAAGGTGACCCGGAAGTCAAAATTTCAACATTTGCGAGGATAGAGAGCGGCAAGCCGGGGGCCATCTGCTTTTTCGCCAACCCGAAATATGAACATTATGTCTATGAATGCAAGGCGAGCATAATCATAGTGAATGATGACTTCAAGCCTCAGAGTCCTGTCAAGGCAACGATGATAAGGGTTCCGAACGCGTATGCCGCAATCGCCGACCTCCTTGAATATGTCACTGAGAGGAAGAAGTCATACCGGAGATACCGCGGGTGCAATGTCAAGAGATTCCTCTCCACGAAGATAGGCCGGAAGGTCTATCTCGGGAGCGGCTCCTATGTAGGCCGCCGCGCCGTTGTAGGGGACTATACCATAATCCATGAACAGGTGTACGTGGGAGACGACGTGAAAATCGGCTCGAAATGCATAATCTATCCGGGAGTGAAGATATATCCCGGGATGGTGATAGGGGACAATGTCATCATCCATTCCAACGCTGTCATAGGCGCGGACGGCTTCGGGTTCGCACCTCTCGAGGACGGCACCTACAAGAAGATAGAGCACACCGGCAATGTCATCATAGAGGATGACGTGGAAATCGGGGCCAACACCACAATCGACAAGTCGCAGATGGGCTCGACGATAGTGCACAGGGGAGTCAAGATAGACAACCTCTGCCAGATAGCGCACAACGTCGAGATAGGGGAGAATACCGTCATGGCGGCCCAGACCGGAATCGCAGGCTCGAGCAAAATTGGGAAACACTGCATTATCGGAGGCCAGGTGGGCATTGCAGGGCACATAACGATAGCCGACGGCACCACGCTTGCGGCGCAGACCGGTGTCATAAGCAGCATAAAGACAGAAGGACAGGTGTTCCTCGGAAGTCCGGCCCTTCCTCACAAGCAGTTCCTCAGGGCATACGCAGTCTTCAGAAGGAATGGAAAAGAATAGTTTGGATATGGACATAAAGAAATTTTGTATATCTTTGCCGTCCGAATTTTTTGACAGGAGATGAAACAGTTCCAGCAGACAGTAAGAAAAAGCTATTCTTTCGAGGGTAAGGGCCTTCATACGGGGAAGGTTGCAAGAATGACGATAAACCCCGCTCCGGCAGATACAGGCATCAGGTTCCGCCGCACCGATGTGGACAGCGGTCTGTACATCGAAGCCTTCGCCGAGTACGTGTCCAGCACGGACAGGAGCACAACCCTTACAAAGGAAGGAGTATCTGTAGTGACTGTTGAGCATCTGCTTTCAGCATTGACGGGGATGGGAATCGACAATGCGGTTGTGGATATCGATAATGTCGAAGTGCCAATCCTCGACGGGAGCGCAAAGCCTTACATCGATGCAATCCGGGAGTCCGGCATAACCGTACAGGATGCTCCGAGAAAGTATATAGAGCTGGACAGGCAGATTACAGTGACAAGCGAGAAGACAGGTTCGTCAATCGTGATAACTCCTGCGGACGAACCGTCGTTCGATGTGGAAATAGACTTCAACTCCAAGGTGCTCGGTCTCCAGAATGCGCACTGGGACCCGTCGGTAGTCTATGCCGATGAGGTAGGTATCTGCAGGACCTTCGTCTTCTTCCATGAGATAGAATACCTGTTCAACAACAACCTCATAAAGGGAGGTGATGTGGACAATGCGATAGTCATCGTCGAGAATCCGGTGACAAAGGAACAGCTGGAGCGTCTCTCAAGGCTTTTCAACAAGCCCATGCTCGAGAGATGCGACAACGGATATCTCAACAATCTGCAGCTCAGGTTCCGGAACGAGTGTGCAAGACACAAGCTGCTCGACCTCATGGGGGACTTCCGCCTTGTCGGAGGCTTCCTGAAGGCCAAGGTCAAGGCAGTCCGGCCGGGCCATACGATTAACACGAACGCAGCCAGGGAGATAAGGCGTTATCTCCTGGAAAAATAGGAAACATAGTCGGGACAGACGTTAAAAACATCAGCTATCATGAGTAATATACATCCATTGGCGACAGTACATCCGAATGCCAAAATCGGGGAGAATGTGGAAATAGGCCCTTATGCCTTCATTGACGAGTTCGTAGAGATTGGTGACGGATGCCGGATTCTGCCGCATGCGACTGTCTTCAACTATGTGAGGATGGGCAGGAACTGCCGTATATTTCCGGGCGCTGTCGTAGGTGCCATACCTCAGGACCTGAAGTTCGAGGGAGAGGTGTCCTACGTGGAACTCGGGGACAATGTCACAGTGAGAGAATGTGCCACAATCAACCGCGGCACAAAGGCCAGCGGCAAGGGAGTGACAAAGGTAGGCGACAACACCCTCCTGATGTCCTACACTCATGTGGCGCACGACTGCAATGTCGGCTCGCACTGCATCCTCGTCAGCTTCACGGGCATTGCCGGCGAGACGGTCGTGGAGGACTGGGCAATACTCGGTGGCGGGACGTTGTCTCACCAGTTCTCGAAGATAGGCCAGCATGCCATGGTCGGCGGCGGCTCGAAAATCAACAAGGATGTGCCTCCGTTCATACTTTGCGGAAGGGACCCTCTCTCTTATGCCGGAATCAATATCGTCGGCCTCCGCAGGAGGGGCTTCTCGTCGGACCAGATACGTTCCATCAAGGACATGTACGACCTCATCTACAATGCCGGAATGAACGTGAGCGATGCCTGTGCCAAAATTGAGGCAGGTTTCCCTCAGACTCCGGAGCGTGACGCCATCCTGAATTTCATCAAAAATTCCAAGAGGGGAATAGTGCGCGGCATGTCTTCAAGCCTGAAAGGAGAGATCGAGTAGTGCCGGTGCTTCTGAACACGGCCTATTTCCCGCCGGTTGAATATTTTGCCCTGATGGCAAAGGAGTTTACCCTGTCTCCGGACAGGGTTTTTCCGTCTGTGGTGTACATCGAGGCTTGCGAGAATTACCAGAAGCAGTCTTACCGGAACCGGTGCATGTTCTATTCCAGCTCGGGGAAGCAGTCCCTGTCTTTCCCGATAGTGCATGTTGACGGGACACATAACAATATCCCTGTCACGGAAGTACGTGTGGACTATTCGACCGGCTGGGTAGTGAGGCACGAGAGGGCCATCGCCTCTGCATACGGGACTTCGGCATATTTCGACTATTATGCCGACGAACTTTTCTCGATTCTGGACAGCCGTCCGGAGACGCTTTTCGGATTGAACTGGAAACTCACGGAATTTTTCATAGAGAAGACAGGTCTTGCGGTGGACATGAGGCCGACAGAGTTTTTCTGCCCGTACGGTTCCGATGCCTACGGCCAGGATTTCAGGGAAAAGATTCATCCGAAGAGACCGGATACTGTCCTTGGAGACCTCGGAATTGAAAAGCCGTACTTCCAGGTCTTTTCCGGAAAGTACGGCTTTCTGTCAGGACTGTCAGTCATGGACCTTCTCTTCAATGAAGGGCCGGACTCTATCCTGTGGCTGAAGAATATCAGAATCTGAAGCCGAGGGTCAGCATCACATTCCACAGCATCCTTTTGTTGAGGATTTCAGGAGCGTATGCAGCCGGGTCAACGGTGCCGTCATCGAGGAACCAGTAGTCATCGTATGGGTAAATGTACTCGTCCGCATATTTCGTGAAGGCGCATGCTATGTCCGCGAAGAACGACCCGTTGGAACTGTAGCCGAGCCCGAATGAACCCTTGTGGGTCTTTGCAGGAGAATAGACGAGCATGCCTGAGCCGTCGTCGTATTTCTCCGGAGATGTCGTGAGCCCGTAGCCTGCCCTGATGGCAAACTGCGGAACCGGCTTTATCTCGACTCCGGCCCTCAGCATGTGGGATGTTCCCATGAAGTCCAATATGTCGCTGTTCTGCGTGTCAAATTCCCCTGACTGCATGCCTATTTCCTTGAACCTCATGGTGCTGTAGTCACACAGCTCGTAGTCTACACTCACGAGTCCCACTTTCCCGAATGTGTATGCGACACCGAAATTGGCCCTGAACGGGGAAATCAGCTTGTAGGAGTATTCTCCGACAGGAGTTTCCGCGCTCATGTTGAATCCTGAGTCGGTGTAGGTCGTGGAGCCGCTCTCGCTCCAGGTCTCGTCTATCGTTGTGCTTGTCGGGGTCTGCACTGCGGCGCCTAACCTGAGCCCGGCGACAGGGGTCACAATGACTCCGAATTTCCCGTACACTCCGGCACCGGATGCGGAATACCTGTAGTCGTAGAGCATGTCGTTGAAGTAGTACGTGGTCTGGTCCTCGCCTTCTCCGACGTTGATAGGGAACATCGACGGGTCCACCGCAGCTTCAGTGAATCTCGTTGCCGAGTCGTAGCTGAAAGATGTTATGCCGAGATTGGCACCCACATACACGAAATCCGAGATGTTGAAGCCGAAGTTGAACACGTAGTCGTACCTGAACCCTGAAGTCTGTCTCTGGTAGCTCTGGTCGAGAGGTCCGCCGAGGTGTATCCCGTTTTCGTCGATGACTTCAGCTGCCCCGACATATTCCGTGGGTGCGTCCGTGAGATTGGCAATCATGCCGGACTGCGCTGCCATGATGGTCTGCCACGGTGCGTTGTAGTAGTCGTAGGCATCCTCGCTCAGAAGCTGGTCGAAATCATATCCGTTGGCCCAGTAGGCCATGGAGCCGGTGAAGGATGTGGTGTTGTTCGTGCCGGAAGTCATGACGTTTTCCTGGTAGCGGTTCGTGGTGTTCACTATGAACCCCACGCTTATGTTCTTGACCCCGCTGGTGCGGTGCGTGTCGAAATTCATCGATACGCCGAAGTTCGGGATGTTGAACCTTGTGCCTGTGTTGGAAAGCCTGTTTCCGAAACTGTACGGTGTGTTTTCACCGTTCAGGGTAGTGCCGCCGGCAGTGTTCACGGAAATGTTCAGTGCCGGGGTCAGGGTGAGCTGGGAATATCTGGCCACTGCAGACCCTGCCGGATTTATAGTGACAGCTCCCAAATCTCCACCGAGCGCAGTGAATGCGTTTCCCATGGCCAATGTCCTGGCCGTCCCCTCATAATTGCTTTCGCTGAACCTCAAGGCGTCATAGATGGTCTGGGCCTGGACGCCTGCCGTGGCTGCTGTCAGCAAAAGTACCAATGCTGTCCTTTTCATATTCTTATCGCTTTAATTTTGTATGGTGTGATGTCAGTGTCTGCTGCGTGATGACGAGCCGCCTCCACGGGACCCTCCCGAGTAGCCGGACGAGCGGCTGACTGACGGTGCCGAGAAGCTTCTGCCGACAGAACTGCTCCTGCTGCTGTTGTAGTAGCTGCGCGTCGTCGTGTTCCTGCTGCTGTTATAGTAACTTCTGTCGGAGCCTGTCGAGGTGTTGCCGTAATTGTAGCCTGGATATCTCGAAGTCGAGCCTGACGACCTCGAATAGCTGCTGCTGCCGGAAGAGGAAGGCCTCCTGTAGTTCGACACGCTGGCTGCAGTGTTCCTGGTCGTGCGGGATACTGTGCCGGCGTACCCGCGTGACGGAGTGGTACCTGTCTGGCGGGATACCGTCCCTGCGGAGCGGGAGACGGTTGAACCTGAAGACCTTGAGACTGTCCCTGCTGAACGTGATACCGTCCCTGTGGAGCGCGACAGCGTGGAGCCGGAAGTGCGGGATATGTTCCTTGTGGACGATGACGCGTTCCTGCTCACGGAAGTGAGTCTCGAACTGCTGCTCCTCGATACGGATGAAGAGGTTCTCCTGGACACGGACGAGCCGGATACCGCGCTTCTCGGGACCGTGGATGTGCGGGAGCCGTACGAACGTGTGGAGTTCCGCGACCCGAAGTAGACATCCCGGCCGCCGTATATGTGGCCTCCGTGGACAGGAAGGTAGCATCCGTGATGGTGCCAGTAGTGGCCGTAGCCCCAGTATGGTCCGTAGTAAGGCCGGTAATACCATGAATTCCAGTACCAAGGGTCCCACGCCCACGGGTCCCATACCCACGGATCCCAATACCATGGGTTCCAGTACCAAGGGTCCCACCATATTCCGGAGTACCACGGGTTCCTGTACCATGACACGCTGTACCACGGTGTCAGGTGCAGGTTCACATTCACGCCGGAATACCACGCCTCCTCGAACGGGTCGTCGGTGATTGTTATCGAGCTGACTGACGAGTTGTCGATGTTTATTATCGCGGATTTGTTTTCAGGTATGACCACGGTATCGGCCTTCTCGTCGCTGAAGAGGTATATCTCGGAATTTCTGGTGCGTTCTACAAGATTGTCGACTTCCTCCTTTGCGGCTCCGGCGGCAGGCATCCTTTCCGAACGGGCATAGTAGATGCCATCATCAAATCTTTGTCCTGTTGACAATGTCGCTCCCGTACCGCAGGATGTCACTGCGAGTATGGCGGGAATCAGCAGATAAAGGTTCAGTTTCATAATGGAATCTCCTCTTAATTAAAAATATTTAGTACCTTCGCGGTTTCAGTTGCGGAATATCCGATGTGTACTCTGCAATTGTGAGACCAAACTGCATGGGGCTGTCATGCAACCGCATGCGTGAGGGTACAGTTAAAGTCAAATATATAAAAAAAAGATAAAGATGGCAAAAGAGGTTACCAAAAGGTCCGAGAATTATTCTCAATGGTACAATGATTTGGTTGTCAAGGCAGATCTGGCTGAGGCGTCGGCGGTGAGAGGATGCATGGTGATAAAGCCTTACGGTTATGCAATCTGGGAGAAGATGCACGAGGTCCTTGACAGGAAGTTCAAGGAGACAGGGCATGTCAACGCCTATTTCCCTCTTTTCATCCCCAAATCGTTCCTGAGCAGGGAGGCGGAGCATGTGGAAGGCTTCGCAAAGGAGTGTGCAGTGGTGACGCATCACAGGCTCATGACCAACCCTGACGGACCTGGTGTCGTCGTGGACCCTTCCGCAAAGCTTGAAGAGGAACTTGTGGTAAGGCCTACGTCCGAGACAATAATCTGGAATACATACAAGAACTGGATAACTTCGTGGAGAGACCTTCCCATACTTTGCAACCAGTGGGCCAATGTCGTGAGATGGGAGATGCGTACGCGTCTTTTCCTCAGGACCGCAGAGTTCCTCTGGCAGGAAGGCCACACTGCGCATGCTACAAGGCAGGAGGCCGAGGAAGAGGCAATGAAGATGATAAATGTGTATGCGGATTTCGCAAGGAATACGATGGCCCTTCCGGTGGTTGTCGGGCACAAGAGCCCTAACGAGAGGTTCGCCGGCGCCATAGACACACTCTGCATCGAGGCTCTCATGCAGGACGGCAAGGCCCTTCAGGCCGGGACATCCCATTTCCTCGGACAGAATTTCGCCAAGGCGTTCGATGTGCAGTACACAAACAAGGAGGGAAAGCAGGAATATGTCTGGGCGACTTCCTGGGGCGTGTCCACACGTCTGATGGGCGCCCTCATCATGGCTCACGGAGACGACAACGGTCTCGTGCTTCCTCCTGCTCTGGCACCAATCCAGGTTGTCATGGTGCCGATTTACAAGAGCGATGCCGAGAGGTCTGCCATCCTCGACAGGATGGATTCCCTGAAGAAGGAGCTCGAGGCCCACGGACACAGTGTCAGGATAGATGACAGGGACACTCTGAGACCGGGCTTCAAGTTCGCCGAGTGGGAACTCAAGGGAGTGCCTGTCAGGATTGCGATAGGACCTCGCGACCTGGAGAACGGCACGGTGGAACTTGCCAGAAGGGACACCATGGAGAAGTTCTCTGTGTCTGCCGAAGGTCTCGGGAAATACATAGGAGACATGCTTGACGACATTCAGAAGAATATCTATGCGAAGGCATTGAAATTCAGGGATTCCAACATCGTGAAAGTGGATACGTGGGACGACTTCAGGGATAAGATAGAGAAAGGCGGGTTCCTGCTGTGCCATTGGGACGGCACCACCGAGACCGAGGAGAAGATCAAGGAGGAGACGAAGGCGACCATCAGATGCATCCCTGTAGACTCTGCTGTGTGCGAGGAGGAGGGGAAGTGCATATACAGCGGGAAACCGTCCCACAGAAGGGTGCTGTTCGCGCGTTCATATTGATTCAGGTCATTTCGGTTCCAGTCACATCATAATCCGGAAACTCATGAAAAAATTATTTCAGATTCTGTTCCTGCTCGTTCCGGCGCTGGTTTCCGCCCAGAGCGTGGATGGCACTCTCGAAGTGCTCGATGAAGCCGCAAAAGCCGTTGAGTCGGCTCCAAAGGTGGATGCCGAGAATGTCCCTGCTCCAAAATACTGGGACAAGTCTCTGATGACAAAGGTGGATTTCGGCCAGACTTCTCTCACGAACTGGGCTGCAGGCGGATACAACACCGTGACACTCAAGTCTTTCATCGATGCCAACGCCAATTACAGCAAGGATGATATGATTTGGAACAACAGGCTTCAGCTGGATTACGGCTTCATCTATTCGGCCGACAAGCCTTTCCTGCAGAAAAGCGACGACAGGATATATCTCGAGAGCAAGTGGGGATACCAGGCCGTGAAGTCGCTGTATCTTTCTGCCGAGTTCAACTTCAAGTCCCAGTTCTCGAACAGCTGGGAATATCCGTCGAGCCTTCCGGACGGTCTTGACCCGGACGATCCGGAAGCATGGAAGTCCAAGCGGACATTGAAGTCCGGAGGATTTTCGCCGGCCAACACGACACTGGGTCTCGGTCTCGATTACAGGCCGTTGAAGTGGCTGACCGTCAATTTCGCGCCTTTGACAGGCGGACTGGTGATAGTGGACAATCCGCTGCTCAGGAAATCGTATTCCATGCCTCTGAAGAATGAGTTCAAGAATGCCTCCTTGACCGACGAGGAGATGAATGCGGGGCATTGCTACCGGGGTGCACGGTTCGAGTTCGGTGCGCAGCTCAAAGTGGACCTGAAAGTGAATGTCAACGACAATTTCAGCTATACTTCACAGGTCGTCCTCTTCTCCGACTATCTTGACAAACCCCAGAATATCCGCGTGAACTGGGACAACAGGATAGACTGGAAACTCACGAAGTTCTTCTCGCTCACATTCACCACCAATCTCATTTATGACGACAAGGTGCTGATAAAGAACGACAAGGACCTCGAGCAGTATCCGGACGGGAAGCAGCGGGTGCAGTTCAAGGAATCGATGGCATTCGGGTTCGTCTATACTTTCTCCCGATAGCGGGTGCCTATGTATCATGAATTCACTGAAATATCCGGCCGTCTCGGCCTGTACGGAGACAGGACTCCCGTCCTTCTTGCCGTCAGCGGAGGTATCGACTCCATGTGCATGGCGGACCTCTTTCTCAGGGCCGGATTGCATTTCGCCGTCGCCCATTGCAACTTCCATCTGAGGGGAGAGGAAAGCGACGCGGACGAGGCTCTCGTGAGGGACTGGGCTGCATCTGCCGGAATAAGGTTCTATCATCGAGATTTCGATACGGCTGCTTTTGCAGCTCAGAGCGGGCAGAGCATAGAGATGGCTGCGAGGGAACTGAGATACAGATGGTTTTCGCAGCTGTGCCGGGAGGAGGGCTACAAGGCCCTGTGTGTGGCCCATAATGCCAATGACAATGCAGAGACACTGTTCCTGAACCTTACCCGGGGTACGGGGCTCCACGGTCTCACGGGCATGGGGTATGAATCCATGATTCCCTGTCACGAAGCAGGGGACACGGCGAGCCTGCTCAGGCCGCTTCTCTCTTTCACCAGAAAACAGATAGAGGGATATGTGCGTGCACGGTCCGTCCGCTACCGTGACGACAGGACCAATGCCATGACAGAATACAGAAGGAACAGGATACGCCATATCGTGTTCCCCGTATTCGAACAGATGAATCCATCCTTCATAAGGACGGTCTCGAACGAGATGTCCTTTTTTGCAAGTGCCGAAGCTGCAGCGGACGCCTATGCCGACGCAATACTGGAAAGTGCCGTTGAGGAGCGGGACGGGGAGGTCTTTCTGGAGTCCGGCAGGCTTTTCAAGGCTGCGCAGTGGGAGTATGTGCTGTACCGCTTCCTCGACAGATACGGCTTCAACAGCTCCGTGACAACATCCCTGACAGACTTGCTGAAAAGCGACAGGACGATACCCGGCAAGCGTTTCGACTCGCTCCACTATACGCTTCTGACCACCGCTTCAGGTCTTGTCGTAAGGAAATGCCCGCCTGTGGCTCCTGCTGTCCGGGATGCCGGTGCCGCCGACATTTTCACTGTGGTGAGAATGCCGGGACATTACAGGTGCAACGGGAAGGACTTCTCGGTCGAGATTGTCGACAGAAACTCCATAGAGAGCCTCAGACAGCCTGCCGGCATACTTCTCATGGATGCGGATGCCGTGGGCATGCCGTTCGTGTGCAGGAACTGGCGTGACGGAGACTGGTTCGTGCCTTTCGGCATGAGGGGAAAGAAAAAGGTCAGTGATTTCTTCACTGACCTGAAGTATGACATTTTCAGAAAAAGGGAGTCCGTCATGGTCGTGAGCACATCCGGCGGCGGTGACGGAAGCCGGGTGGCGGCAGTCCTCGGCGAAAGAATAGACGACAGTTTCAAGGTCACTTCCCGGACGGCCTCTGTCCTGGTGCTCAAGGTCGGATGACGAGCTCGTACGGCAGTCTTGCGTAGACCTTCCCTCCCTGGGTCGCATTCCATCCTTTGAACGCCTCTTCGACATTCCCGAGAGGTGTCCCTCCGAATACCGATACGGATGCGGAACTGCCGAGTCCCTTGAGGAGCATCTCCATCGTCGTGAGAGGTTTCGGGTATTCCACGATATCCCATTCAGACAGGTCCGGAGCGTACTGGCTCTGCTCGCTTGTCATTGCTGCATACTTCACGGCATCCATGACAGTACCCTTCCTGTCTGCGAGCTTCAGTCTCACGGCATCGTCTCCAGACCAGACCCGTCCCTGTGCGATGGAGTCTACATATTCCTTGTCGAGCGACCTGCCTTCAGACACGAGCGAAGTGAATCTCCCGTATATCTTCTCTACAGCATCCTGCATGTAGGCCACCTCGCCGGATGTCATCGGCCTGAGCGAGGAGTACATGTCGGAATGGCTGTTGGAGTTTATTGTCGTGATGTCCACGTGCGCTATGTCGTCGAGAGTCTTGCTGAAATCCGGTATCATGCTGAAAACCCCGATTGAGCCTGTGAGAGTGGAGCTGTTGGTGAAGATGTAGTCGCATCCGGCCGATATCCAGTATCCGCCGGAAGCCGCATAGTCGCCGAACGATGCTATGACAGGCTTCTCTTCAGAGAGGAGTGCAATCTCGTTCCTGATTTTTTCGGACGCGAGGACGCTTCCCCCGGGAGAGTTCACACGGAATACGACAGCCTTAACCTTCTCGTCTTTCCTGACTTTGGATATGATTTCGCTGAAACGGTCCCCTGACACCTGCATGTCGTCGCCACCGTCGATTATGTTCCCGGATGCGTAGATTACCGCTATTTCCTTGTCTGCCTTGAAGGACGGGGTGACTTTAAGGGTTATGTAGTCCGGAAGGGTGACCATGGCAGCCTTGTCGAAGCTCGTGTCGCCGGCGTATTCCATCAGTTTGGTCTTCAGCTGGTCGAGGGTGAGGAGTTCGTCGACGAGGCCTGCTTCCACATAGTCTTCAGGGAAATTCAGTTCGAGCCTGTCCAGCAGGGAGTTGAACCCGTCTTTGGATATGCCTCTGCTCATGGCAATCTCGTCGGCCCAGGAGTCCCAGATGGAGTCTATGAGGGCCTTGTTCTGGTCGATGTTCTCCTGGCTCGGGCTGTTCCTTGTCCAGGTCTCACCGGCCGACTTGTATTTGCCGTGCCGTATGAGCTGCACGTTCACTCCGAGCCTGGAAAGGATGTCCTTGAGGAAGAACATCTGGCTGGAGATTCCGGTGAGCATGTTCATCCCTCCCTGATGAGGTGTCATGTAGATCTTGTCGGACACCGAGGCGAGGTAGTAGCCGGCGTTGGTGGGGTTCTCGATGTAGGATATGACTGCCTTCCCGCTCTGCCTGAAGTTCTGCAGGGCGGTGCGCAGCTCCTCAATCTCCGCCATGCCCCCGTTTGCCATGTCGGGTTTCATGTATATGTATTTCACGGCCGGGTCGGCAGCGGCGGCTTCTATGGCTCTCGTAGCATCGAGGATACCCGTGACGTGAGCTTCATTGCCCGACAGCGATGCCATTATGTCCATATCCTTCCTCTGCTCCGAGAGCTGGATTGTGGAAAAGTCTATCCTGAGTATCGCGGAGGCCGGCATGACAGGACGGGCGCTTCCGATTGAAGCCAGCATCCCGAGAAAACCGAAGGATATCAGCGTCATTATCAACCCTGTGATGAGGCAGCCTGCGATGACTGCAAGTGTGGTCTTGAGAAAATCTTTCATAAATCGTGAAGAATCAAAATTTTCCAAAAATATGAAAAATCCTGTAAATAATACTAAATTTGCTGTCCGCCTGTTGCGGGATTTTATTTACGGAAACATAACGCTTTGCCGGAATGAGAAAAATATCAATCATATTTTCCCTTTGTGTATCAACATTCTGCGCTGCGAATGCGCAGGTCGCCGGGGTTGACGGGAATATAGTCGACACGACCGGCATCTACAAGGACAGGAGCGACAGTCTCGAGGCTGCGGTCTTCGTCGGGAAGCAGGCGGGGAACTATCTTTCCAGAGGAAAGCAGATACGTACGGAGGTGATATCGTCGGCCGGTCTGCACAAGATGGCCTGCTGCACCCTTGCCGAAAGCTTTGAAAATTCGGCAAGTGTCACCGTGGGCTATTCGGATGCGGTCACCGGGGCCAGGCAGATAAGGCTTCTGGGCCTGTCCGGTGTCTATACCCAGATGCTCGACGAGAATCGCCCTGCAATGCGTGGCTTCTCATCGCCGTTCGGCCTGACATACGTGCCTGGGCAGTGGCTCGAGAGCATCCAGATAGCCAAGGGGGCGACTTCCGTGATAAACGGTGTGGAGTCGATGACAGGGCAGATAAATCTCGAGCATCGCAAGCCGACCGACGAAAAACCGCTGTTTCTCAATGCGGCCGTGATGAGCGATACCAAGATGGATTTCAATATAGCTTCGTCCCTGCAGATGGGGCCGTCGTGGAGCACGGTAATCCTCGGGCATGTCTCCGGGAATGTCAGGTCCTTCGACCATAACGGAGACGGATTCATGGATGCTCCCGAGCAGCTCCAGTTCAACCTTTCCAACCGCTGGCTGTATTTCGCGGACAGCGGGGTGCAGGTGCGTTTCGGCTTCAGGGCCTTGCAGGACATGAGGAAAGGAGGGCAGGAAGGCTATGACCATGAGACATTCTCGATAGAGAACCCGGATGTGCCCGGGACGGACCCGTGGGGGTCGGACATAACGTCCCGCCAGGTGAACGGATATGTGAAGGTCGGGATTCCGGTGGAGGAAGACAATTCGCAGAACATTGCCTTCGTGGCTGACTATACATTCCAGGACATGGACTCGTATTTCGGGGCTACGTCATATCTCGGAGAGCAGCATTCCCTTTTTGCCAATCTCATGTACCAGAATGACATAAACGAATCCCACAAGTTCACGGTAGGCGTTGGCGGCGTATTCGACAGGTATGATGAGGCCCTGTCCAGGACATTGTGGCTCGCCGGGCCTGCACTTTCGGATTCCGATGCGCTCACTGAGCTCTGGAACGTGGGCGTGTTCGGGGAGTACACCTTCCATGCAGGAGAGAAGTTCACATCCATAATAGGGTTGAGGGAGGACCTGTATGCCGGAGAGGGATTCCGCTTCTCCCCGAGGGTGACGCTGAAGTATTCCCCCGTGGAGGAGATAGTCATAAGGGCCAATGCCGGCAGAGGGCTCCGCTTCGCCCTCCCGCTTGCGGACAACATAGGCGTGTTCTCGACCGGAAAGGCGTTCAGAGGTGATTACATGTCTCACACATTGGAAGATGCCTGGACGTTCGGGGGCAACATAACCTATTATTTTCCGTTCGGGTCATCCTCCGACACATATCTCAGTTTCGACTATTTCAGGACCATGTTCACGAGGCAGACATACGTGGACTACGAGAGGGGTGCGAACGCCATCTGGTTCTACGACATCGCCGGAAACAGGTCGTACACAGACAATTACCAGCTCGATTTTTCGATAGAGCCTGTAGAACGGTTCACCGTGTCCCTTACGTGCCGATACACCAATGCCAAGGTGGAGCTTCCGGGAAAAGGCCTCGTGGAAAGGCCGATGACAAGCAATTTCAAGGGGGTGCTGAATCTCCAGTACGCCACGAACCTCAACAAGTGGATATTCGACTTCACCGCATCCCTCAACGGGTCCTGCAGGGTCTATGATTTCATGCTCGAGGAGACGGACGACGAGGGGAATCTGCTGTACCGCAACGGACGCACTCCGGTGTATCCTCTGCTTTACGCGCAGGTGACGAGACGGTTCAAGGGGGTGGATGTCTATATCGGAGGCGAAAACCTGACAGGTTTCAGGCAGAAGAATGTGATACTCGGGACGAAGGGCGCGGACGGCCTCGTCAATCCGAGGACGGCATCATTCGATGCCAGTGCCGTGTGGGGTCCTATAATGGGTGTGAAGATATATGCCGGGGTCAGGTTCACCCTGTGGAAAAAGTCATGATTCAAGAGTTTCGGATATGAAGAGTTCAATTGTTTTTTCACTTGTCGCAGTCATGGCTCTCGCCTTTGCGGGAGAGCCGGCGTCAGCACGTATTTCAGCATCGCAGGATGCAGCATGCCTGCAGAAGAAACCGGCGAAGGACCTGAAGGAGGTCGTGTTCTCGGTGAACATGCATTGTGAGAAGTGCGTGGCCAAAATTACTGAAAACATATCTTTCGAGAAAGGGGTGAAGGGACTGGAGGTGTCTCTTGACAAGCATACCGTATGGATAAGGTACGACGCTTCGCGCACTTCCGAACAGAAACTGAAGGCAGCCCTGGAGAAACTCGGCTACACTGTGGAAAAGGTCTGAAAAGAAAATTTTGAGTATGTACAGGATATTGTCTAAAGAAATGCTGTCTCCTGCAATATGCAGGATGAAAGTGCTGGCTCCGAGGGTGGCTGAAGCTGCCCGTCCGGGGCAGTTCCTGATTGTCAGGACGGATGAACACGGTGAAAGGATACCGTTGACCATAAGCGACTATGATGCCGACGAAGGCTCCGTGACCATAGTGACGCAGAAGATAGGTGCATCCACCAGGGAGATATGCGCCCTCGGGGAAGGGGAGTGCCTCGAAGATGTCGTCGGCCCTCTCGGTCTGCCTTCGGAATTCGTGTCCATGTCCGATGCCGAGCTGGAAGGCAGGCGTTACATATTCATCGCCGGCGGCGTAGGTACGGCTCCGGTGTATCCCCAGGTGAAGTATCTGAAATCCCGCGGGGTGAGTGTGGACGTGATAATAGGTGCGAGGACCTCTGACCTCATAATCTACAGGGACGAGATGGCGGAATGTTGTGACAACCTGTTCATCTGTACGGATGACGGCAGCGAAGGTTTCAAGGGGAATGTCACTGCGATGCTCGAGAAGGTAGTGCTCGAGGACGGCCGCCGCTACGACATGGCTGTGGCCATAGGCCCAATGGTGATGATGAAATTCGCTACCATGACGGCAAAGAGGCTCGGCATTCCTATAACTGTGAGTCTCAACACTATCATGGTGGACGGTACAGGCATGTGCGGCGCATGCCGTGTGACTGTGGCGGGAAAGACAAGGTTCGCCTGTGTGGAGGGGCCGGAGTTCAACGGCTATGACGTGGATTTCGACGAGGCCATGCGCCGGCAGGGTATGTACCGTTCTGAGGAGGTCGAGGCCGACCACAAGTGCCGCATAAGATAACTGGAAAATTATAGGCTTATGGCAAACAAGATACCGAGAGTGCCTGTGCGTGAGCAGGATGCGAAGGCGCGGGCCGCGAATTTTGATGAAGTATGCTACGGATATGATGAAAGCGAGGCTGTCCTCGAGGCTTCGAGATGCCTGCATTGCCGGAACCCTCGTTGTGTGGCGGCATGCCCGGTATCCGTCAAGATACCGGAGTTCATAGCTGCCGTGGCATCCGGCGATTTCGTGACAGCGTCTTCTGTGATAGCCGAAGATTCTTCATTGCCGGCAGTATGCGGAAGGGTATGTCCCCAGGAGACCCAGTGCGAGGGCAGCTGTATCCTCGGCGTGAAAGGGGAGCCGGTGGCCATAGGTAAGCTCGAGAGGTTCGTGGCGGACTGGACGAGGGCGCGTGGCGGAAGAAGCGTGGCCAAGGCTCCGTCCAACGGCTTCAAGGTGGCAGTGGTAGGCAGCGGCCCTGCCGGTCTTGCCTGCTCTTACGACCTGGCGAAGGCCGGATATGATGTCACCATCTTCGAGGCGCTCCACAAACCTGGCGGGGTCCTCGAATACGGAATCCCGGAATTCAGGCTTCCGAAGGAGAAGGTCGTGGCCGCTGAAATAGCCGATGTGAAGGCTCTCGGGGTGAAGATAGAGACAAATGTGGTGGTCGGAAGGACAGTGACGGTAGATTCCCTGCTTGGCAAGGAAGGTTTCAGTGCGGTTTTCATCGGTTCCGGTGCCGGCCTGCCACGGTTCATGGACATTCCGGGAGAAAATCTGAACGGGGTGTTCTCTGCAAATGAATTTCTGACAAGGAACAACCTGATGGATGCCTACAGGGACGATTACCTTACACCGGTGATGCACGCGAGGAAAGTCGTGGTCGTCGGCGGCGGAAATGTGGCCATGGATGCTGCCAGGACAGCTTTGCGTCTCGGCGGGGATGTCACTGTCGTCTACCGCAGGACCGAGAAGGAACTTCCTGCGAGAAGGGAGGAGGTCCATCATGCCAAGGAGGAAGGCGTCAGGTTCATGATGCTGTCGAATCCGGTGGAGATAATCGGGGACGACAAGGGCTGGGTCAGTAGGATACGTTGCATAAGGATGGAGCTCGGGGAGCCTGACGAAAGCGGAAGGCGTTCTCCGGTGCCTGTTCCCGGCTCTGAATTCGAGATTGATGCCGACTCGGTGATAATGGCTCTCGGGACATCCCCGAACCCTCTCATCGCGAGGACTACTTCCGGGCTCGAGACCAACCGGAGAGGATGTGTGGTTGCCGACGAGGACGGGCGGACCTCGAGACCGGGTGTGTTTGCCGGCGGTGATGCCGTGACTGGGGCAGCTACGGTCATTCTTGCCATGGGTGCAGGAAGGAAGGCCGCTGCAGCCATAGATTCCTATATAAAATCACTGCAGAAGGACTGACAAATTGCGCCACGGCCAGGGAATGGAGAATTAGTCCGGATGTTTTGAAGATTTGTCCAGACGGCATAGCCTGGCAGTGATTATATTTGCGGAAACATCATTGCACGACTATGAATACTTCCGTTTTCAAACTTCTGATTGCCATGGCGACATTGCCGGCGGTATTTTCCTGCAGTAAGGACAAGGGCGGCGACACCGGTTCGGGTGAGGGGCAGCCGATGGAACGCCCGGTCGAGCTCGTGACAGACAGCTACACTGCATATCCGTCCGGTGCCAACGCATGCGTAGACTCCTATCTTACCCTCACCTTCAGGACGGCCCCGAGTCTTGGTACATCCGGACAGATACTGGTAAAGGATGCGGCAGGCAATGTCACGGACATGATTGATATGGCTGACGTGGAGGCCCTGCTCCAGGGAAAACCGCAGATGAACGCCTCAACGGCTTTCACCACAGCCATGGATGCCATAGGTTCTTCAGCACTCGGATATTACCGCATTGTGTACTACAATCCTGTCTCCGTGTCGGGGAACACCGTCACTGTGCGCCTGCATTCGGACAAGCTTTCATTCGGGCAGGAATACTCCGTTGAGATACCGGAAGGGGCAATTCTTGCAGACGGCTTCAAAGGCATAGGTCTTGGCGAGTGGTCGTTTAAGGTGATGCCGCAGCCTGCGAAGGACCAGGAAGTGACAGTCGGGAGCAGGGACTGCGACTTCATGACGGTCCAGGGCGCCGTCAATTTCGCGAACAGCTGCGGGCAGAGCCATGACCTCACGATATCCGTCTCTGAAGGCGTGTACGAGGAACAGCTTTTCATCCGCAGCAAGAATAATCTCACGATAAGAGGGGAAGGCAGGTACAACACCATAATCAGTTTCGACAACTGCAACGCGTACACCGACGGTGTGGGCAGCGGCACTGACAAGGTGCCGGAACCCGGAGAGCCTGTCGGCAAGGTCGGAGGACGTTCTGTCGTCCTTGTGGAGCTCTGTGACATGCTGCGCTTCGAAGATATCGCACTCGTGAATACTCACGGGGACGGAAGCCAGGCGGAGACCATCTATTTCAACAGCAGTGACGGCAGGCTTGTGGCCGAGGGCTGCAATTTCACAAGTGAGCAGGATACCATGGAACTCAAGGGATGGTGTGCCTTCAGGGATTGTTCCGTGACCGGAGACGTGGATTTCATCTGGGGATACGTCAAGGCGGCGCTCTTCGATTCATGCTCCATCCATTCATGTGACGGCGGCTACATAGTGCAGGCGAGATGCTCTGCCGGTGACAGAGGGTTCGTGTTCCTTGACTGCAACCTGACGGCTGATTCCGAAGTAGGTGACGGCACGGTGTACCTGGCGCGCTCCGGCGGTGACAGGACCGCCAGTGACAATGTCACATACGTGAACTGCAGGATGGGCAGCCATATTTCCGATGCGGGATGGCTGTCGTCCCCTGCACCTGCCCCTTCGCAGGCAACCGCGAGGGACGGATGGAAGGAATACGGCAGCACCAACAGGTCCGGTGTGGCCCTGGATCTTTCTTCAAGGTATTCCGGGAGCACGGTCCTGACAGACGAGGCGTATTTGACGTATTACAAGGATGCCGCAGCCGTGTTCTCGGCCTGTCCTCACGGATATTCATGGGCCGAGTAGCATTTGCCGCAACGCTTGTCAATTACATTTGCTCCGCTCCCGGTTTCTTTGTAATTTTGTCCATGAATCAAACATGGTTGAAATGAGAATTTCTGACAGATACAAGGTCCGGGAGATGGCCGGGCAGCATGTTGTGATAATGCAGGGAAAGAACGGGGCTGACATGACCAGAATCATATCGCTCAATTCCACATCGCTTTTCCTCTGGGACAGGATGTCCGGCCGTGATTTCGAGATTTCCGACGTGTCTTCCGCCCTTGTCGCGGAGTACGGGATTGACGAAGCCGTTGCGGAGCGCGATGCACGCGCCTGGTGCGAAAAGCTGGCGGAATGCAAACTTTTGGCAGAGTAGCCTGATGAAATTCAAGGATATATATTCCATTATACCTGAGAATTTCCGGAAAAAAGGCATACTTGTGGCAGCCTCCCTGTTCCTGAGGGCACTCCTTGACTTTGCAGGTGTCGTGGTGTTCATCCCTGTGCTTGCGGGTGTGCTTGAGGATGGGGGAGATGCTGTGTCCGTGCTTCCCGTGGCCGCTGCGGCGATGGCCTTCATCATCGTGAAGAACCTTGCGGTTGTGCTGCTGACCAGGTTCAGAAGCCGGTACGTGTTCTCCATGTATGCCACACTCTCGGACAAGGTGCTGCGCAGCTTCATGGCGAGAGGTCTCCTGTTCGTGCGGAAGTCCGACAGTGTGGACCTGGCCAACAAGGTGAACGCAGTGACGATGACCTTCACTTCCGGGGTGATGATGTCCCTCCTGAATGCAGTGTCATCTGTCCTGCTGCTCCTGATAATCCTCGTGTCGCTTTTCATATACGAGCCGCTTCCGACCCTCGCCTTTCTCCTTGTGATAGGTCCGTTCATGTTCTTCTATACATACTTCATCCGCTCGAGGATGAAGAGGCTCGGGGTTGAGGAGAATGAGGCAAGGAGAGGACAGGCCCGCTCCGTTTTCCAGCTTCTCAAGGGGTATCCGGAGTATTTCATAAACGGTGCAGTGGGCTTCCAGATGGATACTTTCCACTCCAACCTGTCCCGCATCAGGGATGTGAGGATGAAATCCGAATCATATTCCGCACTGTCCACGGGGTTCATGGAGATGACAGTGATGCTCTCGATAGTGATACTCATGCTGTTGTCGATGTCCACTTCGTGGGGCATGTCGATGACTTTCGGCATATTCGCCCTGTCTGCGATGAAGATATTGCCGTCCGTGCGTGCCGTGGTAGGAAGCAGTTCCGCCATCCAGTCCGCGGCCTACAGCGTAGATGTTCTGAAAGACATGCTGGACGGACCCGTACCTGACGTGGACTACGGCAGGAAGCATGACAGAATCCGGTTCGACCGCTCGTTCTCCCTGCGTTCGGTCAGTTTCGGATATGGAGGAGAACTCCTGTTCAAGGATTTCAGCCTCGAGATAAGGAAAGGGGACTATATCGGCATCAAGGGGCATTCCGGTGCCGGAAAGACGACTCTGTTCAATCTCCTGATGGGATTCTACGAGCCTGAGAAGGGAGGCCTGTATGTGGACGATGTGAAGATAACCCGGGAAAATGTGGGCTCATGGCAGTCTGCCATAGGCTACGTGCCGCAGGATGTCTTCCTTGTCAGCGGCACATTCGTGGAGAATGTCGCATTCGGCTCGGACCCCGCTGCGGCAGACAGGCAGAAGCTCGTGCACATATTCCGGAAGGTAGGTCTGTGGGACTGGATTTCATCTCTCCCGGAAGGCATGGACACGCGTCTGGCAGAAGCAGGAAATTCCGTCTCAGGCGGTCAGAGGCAGCGCATAGGCATAGCAAGGGCGTTGTACAAGGGAGCGTCAGTGCTCTTTTTCGACGAGGCCACATCATCCGTTGATGTCAAGGCGGAGGCGGAGATAAACAGCTTCATTGCAGAGCTGTCGCGCGTGGACTCTTCCCTTACGGTGGTGGTCATTGCACACAGGCAGGAGACGCTTGCCTCGTGCAGGACTGTCATCGACCTCGATGAATTGACAGGCAAGAAGAAATGAAAATAATATGGCAGCTGTGAACATATCGGTCGCAGATTTCACGTTCTCCGTCACAGGGGAGCATTTCACTGCGTTCATTGCGAAGTCCGGGGCTTTCAGGGACTTCCTTACGGACAGGACTCCGGATTTCCATGTCTTGACATCGCTTGACGAGGCAGAGCTCCTGTCGTCTGCGGAATACTCTTCGAGAAGGGTATGTTACGAGATAAGTTTCGAAGGCATAGACTGTTCTTACGGCAGGCTCGGGGATGGCTTGTATTTCGACATGAAGGCCCCTGACCGCGCCTCTACCCTTGTGCTTGTCTGGACTCCGGGAGATACCGTCGTCAGGTGCACCGTCGGGAGATATTCCCCGTCGATGGCCAGGTTCGGACTGTGGATGGCCCTGAACATGCTGTGTCTCCCGCACGGATGCGCTGCGATACACAGTTCCGTGAATGTGTTCAAAGGTTCGGCAGCAATGTTCCTCGGGGAATCCGGTACAGGGAAGAGCACCCATACGAGGCTTCTGAGGGAGAGGTATCCGGAGATGTTCCTGTTGAATGACGACAGCCCTTTCGTGAGAGTCTGCGGCCCAGGCAAGGTGATTGTCTACGGCTCTCCATGGAGCGGCAAGACTCCGTGCTACAGGCAGGAGTCCTATCCGTTGAAAGCCATGGTCAGGCTCAGCCAGGCACCTTTCAACAGGATTGCCGCACTTTCTCCGCTGCAGTCCATAGGTGCCCTGCTTCCGTCCGCACCTCCTGCCTTCAATTATGTGGATGAGACATCTGACATGGTCTGCGATTTCGTGTCGGATGTAGTGTCGTCGTCCTCCATCTATCATCTGGAATGCCTGCCTGACGTGCAGGCCGCGGAACTGACCTTCAAAACTGTCTTCGGAGATGGAAAATGAAGGGAAAAAGGCCATCGTTGTCCCGAATGACGTGTTTTTCGGCGAGGTTGTGGATGCTCTCGGCCGCGGGGAAACCGTGACTTTCACCGTGAAAGGCTGGAGCATGTTCCCGTTCCTGAGGGACGGGAAGGATGCGGTAAGGATTCAAAAGGCGGATGCGCCGTTGCGCAAAGGAGACGTGATACTGTTCCGCTTCAGGGGAAGATACGTATTGCACAGGATATACGGCATACGCAGGAAAGACGGTGAACCTTGCCTGTATGTCACTATGGGAGACGGGAATGTAAGGGGAGAGGAATTTGCGGCGGACACATCCGTCGCCGGGGTCATGACCGGGAAAATCTCCCCTGCGGGAAAGGAGTGGGATTGCCGCTCGATGTCCTGGCGGGTTCTCTCATCTGTCTGGATGCGGCTCCGTCCTGTCAGACGCTGGTGCCTTGCCATCCTGAGGCGCATCTGCCGCTGATGCCGGCTTCGGCCTGGTATTCAGCGAATTCATGGCCCTGTCAGGGCCTACGGTAGCGAAAGCCTTGATTCCGGATATGGCCCTTTCGCATATTTCGGGCATGGCTTTCATCTCCTCTTCGCTCAGCTCCCCGAGCACGAAGTCTATCTGCCCTCCACGCCTGAAATCGTTGCCGATGCCTACGCGTATCCTTGCATAGTCCTGGCTTCCGAGCATTTCGGTGATGTTGGCAAGCCCGTTATGTCCGCCTGCGCTTCCGTTCTTGCGCATCCTGAGTGTCCCGAAAGGCAGGTTGAGGTCGTCGGATATCACAATCAGGTTCTCTATCGGAAGTTTCAGCTCGTTCATCCAGTATCTGACAGCCTTGCCGCTCAGATTCATGTAGGTAGACGGTTTCAGAAGCGTGAACCTGCGGCCCTTGAATGTCACTTCGGCTATGCTGCCGTATCTTCCGGACTGAAAAACAGCATTGGATGCCTTTGCCCAGGCATCCAATACCATAAAACCCATATTATGTCTTGTTCCGGAATATTCTGCGCCGATGTTTCCGAGACCGGCGACCAGAAAATTATTCATCTGCAGGACAAGTTACGGTTACGCGTTCTGTGCGGCTGTTGCAGTTGCACGGGTAGCCCTTACCGAGCAGATGATGGTAGCCTTAGGCGATACGATGCTGATGTTGTCGTAGTGGAGGTCGCCTGCAACAATCTGCTTTCCGATCTTCAGTTCTGTGATGTCGACTTCGAGAGAGTCTGGAAGGTCTTTCATGAGCGCGCTGACACGGAGCTTGCGTGTCGACACGAGAAGCTTTCCACCGAGTTTCACACCCTCGGAGTGACCTGTTATCACTACAGGGACATTGATTACGACAGGCTTGTCCTCCGTCACTGCAAGGAAGTCAACGTGAAGGGCTTCGTCTGTGACAGGATGCCACTGCACCTCGTGGAGGACGGCGGTGAACTTCTGACCGTTGTCGAGCCCGAGGTCAACGATGTATGAGTTAGGTGTGTGGGTAAGCGCCTTCAGGTCCTTTGCAGACACTGTGAAGAGTACATTCTGGATACCCGAACCGTAGATGTTGCATGGTACAAGCCCCTGCTTGCGGATGCTTTTTACTGTGGCCTTGTTCCCGACTTCGCGGACAACGCCTTTCAATTCAATGTGTTTCATCTCTAAAATTTTGAAAATGTGTTACTCAGTCCGTTTCCGGACCCCATTGCACCAAAAGCCGTCGGCTTTTAGGGGCTGCAAATATAGGAAAAAAAACAGTTTTTTAAAAATTTACGGGATTATTGTCCGACTTTCGGATAAAATTGTTAATTTTGGATGATTCATCCGGAACGGTGCTCCGATGTCCGGTGATTTCCGGCGGGCGGCTGCCCGGATGGAGCGTAGATTGCCTGAATTTAAATTAAATCATACAGTATGAAGATAAACAGCGAAGTAAGGTATGCGGCGCATCCTCAGGATGTGAAGCATTATGACACAGCGCAGCTCAGGGAAAACTATCTTATAGATAAGGTATTCTCCGCTGACGAAATCAATCTCGTATATACCATGCACGACAGGATGATTGCAGGAGGCGCGATGCCTGTCAGGGAAGTGCTCGAACTCAAGCCGATAGACATCCTCCGTGCCGAATATTTCCTCTCGAGAAGGGAAATGGGCATATTCAATGTCGGAGGCAAGGGCGTTGTCAAGGCAGGGGACAAGGAATACACCCTCGAATACAAGGAGGCCCTCTATCTCGGCCGCGGCGACAGGAAGGTGACATTCGAGAGCGCAGACCCGGCCGAGCCTGCAAAGTTCTATTTCTGCTCGTCCACTGCCCATACCACATATCCTGACCACCTCACGACCCGTGCGGAAGCCGTGAAGATGGAGCTCGGAACACTCGAGGAGAGCAACCACCGCGTCATAAACAGGATGCTTGTCAAGGAAGTGGTTCCTACATGCCAGCTCCAGATGGGAATGACAGAGCTCAAGCCTGGCAGCACATGGAACACGATGCCTGCTCACACCCACAACCGCAGGATGGAAGTCTACTTCTATTTCGAGATTCCGGAAGACCAGGCCGTATGCCACTTTATGGGTGAACCTGACGAGACAAGGCACATCTGGATGAAGTCCGGACAAGCCGTCATCTCCCCTGAGTGGAGCATCCACTCGGCCTGCGCAACCAAGAACTACACGTTCATCTGGGCCATGTGCGGTGAGAACCTCGACTATGGCGACATGGACGGCTGCGAGACAACAGACCTCAAATAAACATACATAATAAAAACTTCAGAATTATGGTAAACTTTTCACTCGAAGGTAAGGTGGCACTTGTCACTGGTGCATCTTACGGTATCGGTTTCGCACTGGCTACGGCTTTTGCCGAGGCTGGAGCAAAAATCGCTTTCAACGACATCAAGCAGGAACTTGTCGACAAAGGTCTTGCTTCCTATAAGGAAAAGGGCATCGACGCCAAGGGTTATGTGTGCGATGTGACCAAGGAAGACCAGGTTCAGGAACTCGTCGCAAAGATTGAGAAGGACCTCGGCCCTATCAACATCCTCGTCAACAATGCCGGCATAATCAAGCGTATCCCTATGATAGAGATGAAGGCTGAGGAGTTCCGCCAGGTCATCGACATCGACCTCAACGGGCCGTTCATCGTGTCCAAGGCAGTCATCCCTTCAATGATAAAGAACGGCGGCGGAAAAATTATCAACATCTGCTCCATGATGTCGGAGCTCGGCCGTGAGACAGTGTCCGCATACGCAGCTGCAAAGGGCGGCCTGAAGATGCTCACAAGGAACATAGCTTCGGAATACGGCGAATACAACATCCAGTGCAACGGTATCGGTCCGGGTTATATCGCTACCCCTCAGACCGCACCTCTGCGTGAACGCCAGCCGGACGGCTCCCGCCATCCTTTCGATGCGTTCATCGTTGCCAAGACACCTGCCGCACGCTGGGGCAACGCAGAAGACCTCCAGGGTCCTGCAGTGTTCCTCGCATCTTCCGCTTCGGACTTTGTGAACGGACACATCCTCTATGTTGACGGAGGTATCCTCGCATACATCGGAAAACAGCCTCAGTAGTATGCACATGAAACGGATATTTACTTTTGCAGCTGCCGCTCTGGCAGCTGCTCTGATGATTTCCTGCGGGCAACAGGGCGTGAAAGTCTCTGTGGAGAACGCTTCCGACCTTGACCGCAATGCCGAGACGGTAGAACTCGATTTCGGAGAGATAATAGCTTCCAACCCTGAAATCACCGCAGACAACGTCGTTGTTACGGATGCTTCAGGTGCGCAGATACCTTCCCAGGTGTACACGGAGGATTACGGGATGGTGAAACTCATATTCCAGGCCACCGTGCCGGCACACCAGACTGCGGAATACTCCGTGAAAGCAGGTGAGCGCGAGGCATACGACACCCTCGTGTTCAGCCGTTATGTGCCTGAAAGGCTTGACGACTATGCGTATGAGAACAACCGCATAGCAGGGCGTGTCTACGGTCCGGCACTCAAATTCCCTCGCACACTCGGTCCTGACATCTGGACAAAGAGCGTGGAGACTCTCGTAGTGGACAAGAGGTTCGCCCTCAACGACTATCATCACGACCATGGAGACGGCATGGACTGCTACAAGGTGGACGCAACACTCGGCGGCGGTGCGCTTGCTCCGTATATCGACGGCAAGATAGTCCTTGGAGACAACTACGAGACGTACGACCGCATCTGCAACGGCCCTATCCGTACGAAGGTCCTCTTCACATACAAGCCGTTCGATGCCAAAGGTCACCAGATTACCCTCAAGAGGGAGATGACCATCGATGCCAACACGAACTTCATCAAGGTTTCCAACTGGTACAACGCACCTGCCGAGGAGCTTCCGGTTGTCCTCGGTGCAGTGCTCCACAATGTGCTTGAAAGGACTGACGGCGATCACTACATAGCATTCACCGAAAAGGCTTCAGACAGCGCGGACCCTGATGCGGACGGCAACATATCCGTAGGTCTCGTCGTAGATGCAGCCGAGGAGAATGTCGAGGCTGACACTGTGGACGGCCACGCAGTGCTTAAATACAGCGTCATGCCGGGCAAGCGTGCAGATGTCTGGATCGGTTCCGGCTGGAGCAAGGGAGGCATCGAGTCTCCTGAGGCATGGGCAGGAATCGTAAAGGATTTCGCATACGCGCAGGCAAATCCTCTGAAGGTTACGGTAGAGTAGCGGCAGCGGCGGGCATTGTCACCGCAAGGTTTCAAGGAGGAGGTGAACAAAAATGATTTTTTGGTCACCTCCTCCTTTTATTTTTCGCTTATGCGCATGCCTTGACGAATAATCATTGTTTTATGACAAAAAGTCCGAGACCGCATGGCTGTCTCTGATTATTTTTGCACGAAACCAAAACCACATGATTATGAATGCCGGCAAAGAAAAGTTCTCTACCGGGCTTGCATTGGTGACAGCCTTTGCAGCCGTCCTTCTGTCAGGATGTTCTTCAACGCAGGGCTCCGCGGAATTCGACTACCTGTACGAGAACCTCCCTTTCGAGATGGGGAACGTGTCAAGGCCGTCCATCCCGGATTACAGTGTCGTATTGACTGATTTCGGAGGTGTCGGCGACGGGATTACGATGAATACCGAAGCATTCGGAACTGCAATAGGACATCTCGAATCCAGGGGAGGCGGGCATCTTGTGGTGCCGGAAGGAATCTGGCTGACGGGCCCTGTCACCCTGAAAGACAACATAGACCTCCACGTCACGACCAATGCGGTGATTCTCTTTTCTCCGGACAGGGACCTTTATCCGATAGTCGAGACTGTCTTCGAGGGGCTGGACACGAAAAGATGCCTGTCTCCGATAAATGCTGACGGCGCCAGCAACATATCCATAACGGGAGGAGGGACCATAGACGGCTCGGGAGATGCATGGCGGCAGGTGAAACGTTCCAAGATGACTGACTCCCAGTGGAAGAATCTCCTCGCATCGGGAGGTTTCACCGACAGCAAGGGAAAAGTCTGGTATCCGGATTCGAGTTCGTACCGCGGCTCCATCGTGAGCGATGCGTTCAATGTGCCTCAGGGGCTTGAGACTGATGAGGAGTGGGAATCGGTGAAGACTTACCTCCGTCCGGTGATGGTAGGGTTGAAGAACTGCACGAATGTGCTGCTCGAAGATGTGCTTTTCCAGAATTCGCCATGCTGGAACATCCATCCTCTCATGTGCAGGAACGTGATAATAAACAACATCACCGTGAGGAATCCGTGGTATTCGCAGAACGGGGACGGCATAGACATAGATTCCTGCGAGGACGTGCTTCTGATAAATTCCTCTTTCGACGTTGGAGACGATGCGATATGCATAAAGTCCGGCAAGGATGAGGACGGCCGCAGACGCGCCAGACCATGCAGGAATCTCATAGTGGACAACTGCACTGTGTTCCACGGCCACGGTGGATTCGTGGTGGGCAGCGAGATGTCCGGAGGCGTGGAGAATATCTCCGTGACGAACTGCAGCTTCCTCGGCACTGATGTGGGGCTGAGATTCAAGAGCTGCCGCGGACGTGGCGGTGTCGTGCGGAACATCCATGTCGAGGACATAGTGATGACCGACATCCCTGCCGAGCCTCTGCTCTTCGACCTGCACTACGGCGGGAAGTCCGCACTCGAGACGGCACAGGAAGGGGAAGCGGCCGGATTCGACATAGAATATGTCCCGGCAGATGTCACGACACCGGAATTCCGCGAGATATACATACGGAACATCACATGCAACGGGGCCGGCAGGGCGATGTATTTCAACGGAATCCCGGAGAAGAACATCTGCTCCGTGAAGGTGGAGAACTGCAGCATAGTCGCGAAGACCGGGGCAGACATCCGCTATTCCAGCGGAGTGGAGTTGAAGAACGTCGACATAAGGCAGGCTGAAGGCCCGGGCTATGTCATAGCCAACTGCAGGGATGTGGTCCTCGACAACTGCTCCGACGCTTCCGGGGACAGCCCTGAAGTGCTGCAGCACAAGAATGAAAGTATATTGTTGAAATGAACCGTTATATTGCGTTTTTCACGTCCATACTCCTGGTTTCAGGCATCCATGCCTACGGCCAGGAGGGTGGACAAAAAATCGTCCTGAGGCTTATGGGCGATTCGACCATGGCGGACAAGGACCTGTCCGGACAGAATCCTGAAAGAGGATGGGGACAGAGGCTTCCGTCGCATCTCGACACTTCCGTCTGTGTGTATAATTACGCCCAGAACGGGAGGAGTACGAAAAGTTTCATAACCAGAGGGCTGTGGGACAAGGTCTGCAAAGACCTCAAGGCAGGGGATTACCTGTTCATACAGTTCGGGCACAATGATTCCAAGGAAGACGACCCGGAACGCTACGCCCCGGCATTCGGTGCATATCAGGACAATCTGAGGACATTCGTCAGCCATGCCATTTCCGTGGGCGCGAAGCCGGTCCTTTTCACACCGGTGTCACGCAGATGGTTCGATGCGGACGGCAAACTGCAGAAAGACTGTCACGGAGACTATCCTGCCGCCGTGTCGCAGGTGGCTGAGGAGTACGGGCTTCCGGTGATAGATGCCAACGCCGTCACCCAGGCGTGGCTCGAGTCACTTGGGGATGAGGCTTCCAGAAAATATTACATGTGGATAGAGAAGGGTACATGCCCGCGTCATCCGGACGGGCTTTCCGACAACACTCATACGAATGTTGCAGGGGCACGCAAAATCGTGGAACTCCTTCTTCCGGAGATTGTGAAGGTGATTCCGGACCTGGCCGCCCATGTCGTGGACTATGATTTCGTGGTGGCCAAGGACGGCAGCGGCGATTTCTTCACTGTGCAGGAAGCCGTGAATGCAGCTCCGGACTATTGCAAGCAGGCCGGAACCAGCATCCGTATCAGGGAGGGAGTCTATGAGGAGAAAGTGACGATACCGGACAACAAGCAGAAACTCCATCTGGTCGGGGACAATCCTCTCACCACCATAATAAGGTGGAACGACTATGCCTTGAAGAAAGGTTCCACAGGATATGAGATGGGCACGTCCGCAACATCCACAGTGTTCCTTCATGCAGACGACTTCCTTGCCGAGAACCTGACATTCGAGAACAGCGCAGGCAGCTCCAGGGACATAGCCCAGGCATGTGCCATAACTGTCAACGGGGACAGGGTGGCATTCATAAATTGCCGTTTCGTCGCCAACCAGGACACAATATACACTTTCGGGCCAGGACAGAGGCAATATTTCCGCGGATGCCATATAGAAGGCACCACGGACTTCATCTTCGGATTCTCTACTGCGTGGTTCGAGGACTGTACGATATTGAGCAAGAAGAACAGCTATGTGACGGCCGCATCGACTCCGGAAGGCCAGGAATGGGGATATGTGTTCAAGGGATGCCGGCTCATCCATGATTCCGGCATTGACAAGGTGTATCTCGGCAGACCGTGGAGGCCGTTTGCCAAAACCGTATTCATCGGGTGCGAACTCGGCGGACATATCCTTCCTGAAGGGTGGCACAACTGGAACAAGAAGGACGCGGAGAAGACATCCTTCTATGCTGAATACGGGAACTATGGACCGGGAGCCGCTTCCGCCGGGGACAGGGTGCCGTGGGCTCATTTCCTGAAAAAGGGCGAACTCAGGGACTATACCGTGGAAAATGTGCTCGGACCTCTCGACGAGTGGTATTTCAAAGCTGTATTTTCAGAGGAAAATACGACGGATATCGCGGACAATTGCTAAATTTATTAGAAATATCCGGTCATGAAATCCATAGTCACGACATTCCTCTCATGTCTTGCGGCCCTGCAGCTCGGCGCAGTGCCGATGGACTGCCTGTTTGAACATTATTCATCAGCTGACGGGCTTTCCCACAATTACATCAGCCAGATTCTGCAGGACAGGAGCGGGTATATATGGATTTCGACATGGTACGGGCTCAACAGGTTCGACGGCAATCATTTCGTGAACTACACCGTGGAGCCGGGCGACTACTCGAACCTTTCCCATAACCGCATACTCTCGCTCAGCGAAGATGCATGCGGCTATCTGTGGATAACGACCTACGACAACTCGTTCTACAGGTTCGATTCCGTCAGCGAGGAATTCATGGCTGTCCCCGGGGACATAAGTCCTGAACTGGCCAAGGCGAGGGTGGACAAATATCATTGCGACAGAGCCGGGAATGTCTGGATTGCCCTGTCCGAGACCGGTCTCTACAGGCTTGACCGCAACCTGGAGCCCCGGCTATACTCGAGCACCACCACAAATTCGGTGGGCAAGCATGTGAAGGAGATTTTCGAGGACTCCGAGGGCATTGTGTACGTGGTGTCGGAACTCGGTCTCACATCCATAGATGCAGAGACGGGAAGCCAGACTCTGATTACGAGGGATACCGGATTCTCGGATTTCGTGGAATTCGGTGACAAACTCGTGTTCTCCTCACCGTCCGAGATGATGGTGATGGACAAGAAGACAGGCAAGAGAACCCACAACGGATTTTCCGACAAGGCGGCAGGACCGGCTGTCTCCATGACAGTTACCGGCAGCGGCGATGACAGACACCTCTATTTCGGTTTCAGGAACGGGACCATAGCAGAAGTGGACACATCCGGGTTCCGGACCACCTTCCACAAGGGCGATATCGGAAGGGTGAGATACATTTTCCCGGACCCTGAAGGCATGGTCTGGATAGTCACCGACAGGACAGGTATAGCTTCCTGGAATCCACGGAAGCAGGCATTCAGACACTACAGTCATCCGAGGAATGTCATGTCGTATTATGCGGACACTCTCGCGAGGGTGCTGTGCAAGGGCGACCGCCTCTGGATAAAGATGAACAACTACGGCTTCGGCTACTATGACAGGGAAAATGACGAGATAGTGCCCCTTAACAACGTGAAGGGGCTCCCGGACTGCCGCTTCATGAACGGCGTCGCATGTTTTACGGTGGACAGCTCCGGAGTGCTCTGGTTCTCCACTGTCAGGAGGGGGCTCGAGAGGGCCACGATGATAACCCCGAAGGTGGAGGTGATTGCTCCTCCGTCGGAATCCGACGACCCTGTCTCCTCTTCGGAAGTCAGGGCCGTGCTCACTGACACCCGGGACCGCGTCTGGGTGGCGACCAAAAGTCAGGAACTTTTCCTTTATACGCCTGATATGCTTTCCTGCAGGAAGATTAGGGGGTCGGAAGGTTTCGGTGTCATATATTCCATCTTCGAGGATTCAGACGGCAACATCTGGCTCGGCACAAAGGGTGACGGCCTGCTCAAGCTGCGCGAAATGGGTGGGCAATATGTCGTGGCACGGCGGTTCCGCCACGACTCTTCAGACCCGAAGTCCCTGAGTTCCAACGATGTCTATTCCGTTACGGAAGACAGGCAGGGACGCATCTGGATAGGGACGTACGGAGGAGGGCTCTCCATGTTGCCGGATGCTGACAGCGTGAGATTCTTCACAGTGTACAGGGACTTTTCCGGCTATCCTCTCGAGGTGGGGGAGAAGGTGCGGTATGTGCACTGCATGCCGGACGGGAGGATGCTTGCGGCCACGGTCGGAGGGCTTGTCTGGTTCTATCCGGATGCGAATCCGGAACTTACGGAATTCCATGTGGTGCAGAAAATCCCGGGAGACATACACTCCCTCGGGAACAATGACATAATCTACATATTCACCGACAGGAAGGACGACACATGGCTGTGCACGTTCGGCGGCGGCCTGAACAGGCTGCGCTTTACCGGGGACGGCCCGGTGTTCGACATAGTGAGCAAGGCGGACGGGCTCAGCAGCAACATCGTCCTCGCGGCGGTGGATGATGACAATGGAGCTATATGGCTTTCCACAGAGACGGGAATCTCGAAAGTCTCATCTGCGGACCGCTCGGTCGTGAACTATTCGAGATACGACGGGGTGGTTTCCACGACATTCAGCGAAGCCACCTGTTCGAGGCTTTCAGACGGGTCCATAGTGTTCGGCACGCTGAACAACCTTTACAGGATAGACCCGGACATGTTCAGCTATGCTCCGGAAGACAAGCACCTTGTGGTGTCCGGCTTTTCCGTCGACGGCAGGCGGAAACCTGTCTCCGGCAGGCTCGTGATACCTCATGACTATTCGTTCTTCAGTTTCGACTTCGCTTCCCTGAACTTCAGGATTCAGAACAATGTCAAGTACACATACAGGCTGAAGGGTTACAACAAGGACTGGATTTCATCATACGGTAGCACATCCGTATCCTATTCCCGTATCCCGGCCGGGAACTACACATTCATGGTGTCCGCATCCACCGAAGACGGCTATTCCGACCCGCAGACCGTATCCGTGGATTTGAGGGTGAAGCCGCATCCGTGGGCTTCGTGGTGGGCGATAACCCTCTATTCCATAGCGGCATTGGCAGTGATTCTGATTTTCGTGAGGATGTTCGTGGCTTCCGTGAAGATGAAGAACGACATTGCCCTGCAGGACAGCCTGAACGACATCAAGAGCCGCTTCTTCACCAACATATCCCATGAGCTCCGGACTCCGCTCACACTCATCCTCGGAGGTATCGAGGATATAAAGCACAGGATGAAGCCCGGCTCTCCGGACGAATACAGCGTGAACCTCGTGTGGAAGAACTCGAAAAGGATGCTCACCCTCGTGAACCAGCTTCTGGACATCAGGAGGATAGTCCGGGGAAAGATACAGCTGAACATAAGCAGGATAGACATAGTGCAGCTTCTGAAGCAGGTCTATGACGATTTCAAGGACATGTCTGTCGAGAGGCATATCGAGATGCGTCTCACCCATTCTGTGGATTCTCTGATAATATGGGCGGACTCCGTAAGGATAGAGGCCCTGATATACAATCTAATATCCAACGCTTTCAAGTACACGGCCGACGGTGGCAGGATAGAGGTGGCCATATTCTACAAGGAAGGTGAGCAGGAATTCACCATGATGGTGAAGGACAACGGCATAGGGGTGTCGAAGGACAGGCAGTCCACGATATTCGAACCGTTCATCTCGACTTCGGAGACACCGTTCAACGGAATGGCGAGCAGCGGCATCGGCCTGTCGTTCTGCAAGGAGATAGTCGATGTGCACAACGGGAAGATATGGGTGGAGAGCGAGAAGGGGAAGGGCTCACGCTTCTATGTGAGGATGGCCCTCGGCAAGGAGCATTTCAGTGAAGGCAGCGTGAAGTATGCCGTCCAGGACGAGTCCTCCGCCAAATCGGAATCCTACGGGCTGAGCAAATACAAGGTGGAGCCTACATATCCTTCCGGGGCGGTGAAGGTGATGGTCGTGGAAGACAATGCCGAGCTGAAGATTTACATGTACAATTCGCTCATAAACAGATATGAGGTGCGCGATGCCTCCAACGGGGTGGAGGCCCTGGGCCTGATAGACCAGGGCTGGATGCCGGACATCATCGTCACTGACCTGATGATGCCCCAGATGGACGGTATCGACCTTGTGAACCGGATACGCGGCGACTTCAACACCAGCCACATACCTATCATAATGATTACCGCAAGGCATGAGAACGACACGCATCTCAAGGCCATGAAATACGGTGTAGACGGCTACATATCCAAGCCTTTCACCATGGAGCTCCTTACTGCCAGGATAGAGAATCTCCTGGACCGCAGGAAGTCTCTCCTCGACAGGTTCTCCGCTGCCGGGAAAGACACCGGAAAAGGAGGCAAGGTGGAGATACAGCCGGATGAGATAGTCATCACCGACAGGGATGAAAGCCTGATAAAGAAGGTCATGGAGTGGCTCGAGCAGAATGTCTCGGATGCCGAGGTGACTGTCGACCAGCTCGCGGCATACGTCGGGATGGGGAGGACCTCGATGTACAACAAGATAAAGGGGCTCACGGGCAAGTCACCTGTGGAACTCATCCAGGATTTCAGACTCGAGAAGGCCACGTTTTACCTGAAAAGCGGACAATATTCCGTGTCGGAGACATGTTACAAGGTCGGTTTTTCAGACCCCGGCTACTTCAGCCGTTCGTTCAAGAAACATTTCGGCCTGTCTCCGGTGGATTTCATAAAGGAACATAAATCAGAAAAGCAATGAAAAGACTTGTTTGCATAGCTGCCGCAACGATGCTGCTGTCGCAGGCGTTCGCTGCAACGGCTGCTCCGGAACCGTATTCCGTGAGGATGATGAAATCCGAGATGCTCAGAAATCCGGATGCATCCTGGCTCGACGGGCGGCAGGGAAAACTGAAGTGGAACTACACCACCGGTCTCGAACTCCTTTCGTTCCTCGACGTGGCGGACAGGTACGGGCTGCAGTATGCCGTGGACTATGTGCAGGACTGGGCTGACAGGATGGCCGACGAGGACGGCAATGTCGTCACATACAAAAAGGAAAACTACAATGTCGACCATATCTGCCCTGGGCGCATATACTACAGGCTCTATTACGACACCGGGGAGCAGAAGTACCGCCGTGTGCTCCGCAAACTCAGGGAACAGCTTGACACACAGCCGCGCACCTCGGAAGGCTCGTTCTGGCACAAGCAGATATACCCGCACCAGGTATGGCTCGACGGTCTGTACATGGCCCAGCCTTTCTATGCGGAATACACGAAGAAATTCTCTCCGAAAGCTGAGCGCGACTCGCTTTTCAGCGACATCTGCAATCAGTTCGATGTGGCTTCAAAGCATACTTTCGACCCCACGACCGGGCTGTTCAGACACGCATGGGACGAATCCCGGAGCATGTTCTGGGCCGATTCCCTCACGGGACAGTCCGCCCATGCATGGGGACGCGCGTGCGGATGGTATGTCCTTGCCCTTGCCGAGACCATAGACTATCTTCCGGAGAAGCATCCGGGGAGGAAGGACCTGATTGAAAAGTTCAGGTACATCATGGAACTCCTTCCGGAATTTGCCGACCCGGAGACGGGGATGTGGTACCAGGTCCTGGACTGTCCGGGGAAGGAGGGCAACTACATCGAGGCCACGGCTTCGTCCATGTTCGTCTACGGATATCTCAAAGGTGTCCGTCAGGGTTGGTTATCTCCGGAGTGGCGGGACTACTCCCGTGAACTCTACGGTAAATTCATAAAAGCCTTTGTCAAGGAAAATTCTGACGGCACCATTTCAATAACATCCTGCTGCTCTGTCGCCGGACTCGGCGGAAAGGAGATGCGTGACGGCACGTATTCCTACTATCTCGGCGAGCCTGTGATAGACAACGACTGCAAGGGTGTAGGCCCGTTCATCTGGGCGTCACTCGAATATGAGGCCGCAAACAATATTGAATATGTCTACGACGGCAAGGCTGTGCGCGGAGGCAAGGTAGTCACGGAGCCGGAAGTGAGGGAACTTGCGTTCGAGGGTGCTGACGGCGGCGGAAAATACACCCGCGGCGGAAAGGGCGGCAAGGTGTATGTCGTGACATCGCTCGAGGATAGCGGCGAGGAAGGCACGCTCAGACATGCGGTAGAGTCCGAGGGGCCGAGGATTGTGGAGTTTGCGGTGTCCGGAGACATCCATCTGAAGTCCACGCTCAAGATAGAGGACCCGTACATCACCATATCCGGGGAGACAGCCCCGGGGGAAGGCATAACGATAAGGGACCATGGTCTTTATATCGGTGCCGACGAGGTCATAATCCGGTATATGAGATTCCGTATGGGCTCGAAGATGAAGGACGAGAACGACGCTCTCGGCGCCAGACGCGTCAGGAACGTCATTGTAGACCATTGCTCCATGAGCTGGGCCACTGACGAGAATGCATCGTTCTATGCTTTCAGTGATGCCTCAATCCAGTGGTGCATCATATCCGAGGCTCTGAACAGTTCCATCCACAGGAAAGGAGAGCACGGCTACGGCGGCATCTGGGGCGGCAGGAACGTGTCGTTCCATCATAACATCCTCGCCGACAACAACAGCCGGAACCCTCGTTTCGACCACCCTCAGGTATATGGCGGACAAGAACTGCTCTTTTTCCGCGGCACTGTCGAGTTTGTGAACAACGTGGTCTTCAACTGGGGCATGAAGGCGATATACGGGGGCGAGGAAGGCTGGTTCAACGTTGTCGGGAATGTGTTCATCCCCGGACCTGCCACGAAAAACCTGAACGGACGCTATCTCGAGGTCTACACTTCGGAGTCAACTTCCATGATTCCGGGCTCCTTCTACATAAGTGACAACATATACGACACTTCGATTGTGAAGGAGGGCAACTGCTACGGAAAGATGCCGGACACGGAGAAAATAGCCGGCTATGCATCGGAGTACGGGGAGATTACGGCTTCGGAGCCGTTTTTCATGAAGTATCCTGCCACTGCGGACGCTTCCGGTGATGTCCTCGCGAAAGTGCTCGGAGAAGCAGGGGCTTCACTTGTACGCGACGGTGCCGACAGGAGGGTCGTGGAGCAGATTCGGACCGGGCAGATTTCGGATTTCGGCTCGGTGACAGGGCTTCCTGGCATAATCGACTCCGAGAATGACGTGAAATGATTGCGGTGCATGTACACCGCAACATGCGATGAAAGACAAATAAACCAAGGTATAGAATAGACAAGACAGAAACATGCGACTCAGACACTTATTGCTTCTTATGATACTTCCTGCGGCAATATGCTGCACACAGGACATACAGGTGGAGACCCCGGTGCAGATACTCCCTCCTGAGGACTTCCGCCTGTCCGATGTAGGCGATACATATCTCACATACTCGTGGTCGGCAGTTGAAGGCGCGCAGAGCTACATGGTCCGTCTCGAATATGCGGACGGCTCCTATACCGGGCAGCAGTATTCCACGACGGAGACTTCATGCACTTTCAGTGGCCTGACGTCAGGCACGGAATACCAGTGCAAGGTGAAGACTCATACTCCTGACGGGGATTCCGATTACACATCGCCGGTGAAGGGTATCCCGGGACAGTCCGAACCCGAACCGGACCCTGAACCGGAGCCGGACCCGGATCCTGACCCTGACGAGCCCCTCGGAAACTACGAGGAGTTCAGGATACCTTCCGTAGAGGAAGACGGGAAGGCCAGGGCGTTCCCCGGGGCTGAAGGCGGCGGGATGTACACCACCGGCGGCCGGGGTGGCCGTGTCATCGCCGTCACCAATCTCAACGACAGGGGAGAAGGTTCGCTCAGGGACGCGGTGGAGGCAAGCGGCAAGAGGATTGTCGTCTTCAACGTGGCCGGTATCATAGAACTGGAATCACAGCTGAGAATCAGGAACGGGGACATCACGATTGCCGGCCAGACGGCCCCCGGTGACGGTATCTGCATAAAGAACTACGCCACTGTGGTGGAGGCCGACAATGTGATAATCCGCTTCGTCCGTTTCCGTCTCGGCAACAAGGTGCTGAATACCGACGGGGAAGACTGCATCTGGGGACGGAGACAAAAGAACATCATTCTCGACCATTGCTCGATGTCGTGGTCCATTGACGAGTGCGCCTCATTCTACGGCAACGAGAACTTCACCATGCAGTGGTGCATCCTCACAGAAAGCCTCAAGGACTCTAACCACCCGAAGGGTGAGCACGGATATGGCGGGATTTGGGGAGGCAAGAACGCATCCTTCCATCACAACATGCTCGCGAACCACGACAGCCGGAATCCGCGTTTCGACCATCCTCAGATTTATGAAAATCCTGACAATCCGGCCCGCAGGGGGCATGTGGACTACCGCAACAATGTGGTCTTCAACTGGGGAAACAACAACACATACGGAGGTGAAGGCGGATGGTTCAATCTCGTGAACAATTATTACAGGCAGGGCAAAGACTCGAGGGACCGCGAATATTTCTATGACGTCAACGGCATCTATACATCAAAGGGTATAGACTACGGTTATCCGGAGCTTCATGTGTCCGGCAACGTCTATGTGGAATATCCGGACTTTGCCCTGGACAATCTTCTCGGACTGTACTGGCACGACGACAACACCAACAAGACTCCGGCAAATGCCGTAATCCTCGATTCTCCGCTTACGATAGAGGACCCTTCCGGCAGGGAGATATATACCAGCACCCATTCAGCAGCTGCGGCATTCGATGCAGTGTGCGGGTATGGAGGAGCCTCCCTTGCGAGGGATGCCGTGGACGAGCGGGCTGCCGCTGATGCCAGGGCGGGCACGGGGAAGATAATAGACCTGCCTTCGGAAGTCGGTGGCTGGCCGCAGTACACAGCCGCAGCCGACGAGCTTGAGGCCACAGCCGACAACGACGGGGACGGCATGCCCGACTGGTTTGAAACCAAGTTCGGCCTCGACCCTTCCGACGGGACCGATGCCGCAGCCATGAATCTCGACAGGCACGGACGATATTCCAACCTCGAGATGTATCTCCATTATCTTGTCCGCGACATAGTCTCGGTGCAGAACTCCGGTGCCGATTACAAGGCCCTGTAGCAGTCTCTTCACATAATAGACACGTGACGGGAGCCCTTCGGGGCTCCTTTGTCAAAAAATACAATCATTGCGATAAAATGTGACAGCCCTTGATGTGCGCATTAAGTATTTTCGCATATTCAATAACACTAACCAATAAGTTTTATGAACAATCTGACTTCTAAGATTTATCTATTGATCGCAGGGCTGCTTGTCACCTTCACGGTGTCTGCCCAGCAGATCACTGGTGTAGTCAAGGATACCGGAGGACAGCCTCTTGCAGGTGTGTCAGTATTCATAGACGGCACCACTACGGGCACATCCACCGACGTGGACGGCAAGTATGCCATAAGCGTCGGCGACGCCCAGGGGAAGACCCTCGTCTTCTCATTCATAGGGATGAGGACGCAGGAAGTGCGTATCGGGAACAGCAGCGTCTACGACATCGTGATGGAAGATGACTCCAATTTCCTCGAGGAGACGGTGGTCATCGGTTATGCCACGGTGAAGAGAAAAGACCTCATAGGCTCCGTGTCTTCCGTGGACAGCAAGGCTCTTGCGGCCATGCCTGTGACCACGGTCACCGAAGCCCTGACAGGAAGGATGGCCGGAGTGCAGGTGACCACCACGGAAGGTGACCCTGATGCCGATGTCAAGATCCGTGTCCGCGGTACCGGTTCCATAACCCAGGACAGTTCACCTCTTTATATAGTGGACGGCTTCCCGGTCGAGAGCATCTCCGACATCCCGGCATCCGACATCCAGAGCATCGACGTCCTCAAGGACGCATTCTCCACCGCAATCTACGGTTCACGTGGTGCGAACGGCGTAATCCTCGTCACCACCAAGGGCGGGACAAGCGGCAAGTTCTCCGTGAGCTACAACGCATACTGGGGACAGAAATGGATGGCCAACAAGGATGCCATACAGGTGAACAGCCCGTATGACTTCGTGAAGAACCAGTATGAGCTTTCCCTCATAAGGGACAAGTACGAGGACAGCTACGTCCCTGCTTTCGGTGTCTATGAAGATATGGGACTCTATGAGAACGTGCAGGGCAACGACTGGATTTCGCAGGTGTTCGGCAACACCGGAAGGGTGTTCAGCCACAACATCTCCGTCTCCGGAAGCACGGACAAGGTGAGATGGACCGCCAGCTATTCGCACCTCGGTGACAACGCCATCATGACGGGCTCCACCTACCGCAGGGACAACCTGAACTTCAAGACTACCTACAAGCCTATCAAGGAACTCACGTTCGACATCAATGCGAGGTATTCCAACACGCAAATCATGGGGTCAGGCGCCAACTCCATAAACGACACCGGTTCCACTTCCGGAAACGGACGTCTCAAGCATGCGGTGCAGTACACGCCGATTCCTCTTGAGGGTGCCATTCAAGGCTCCGACCTCGAGGAGGACTACGGTGACAATGCCCCGCCTCTCCAGTCTGTCGCAGACAACGACAACAAGCGTATCCGCCGCAACTGGACGGTGAACGGAGCTGTCACATGGCACATAATAAAGAACCTCAACCTGAAGGTGGAAGGCGGTCTGGACAGCTATACCCAGGAAAACAACCGTTTCTACGGACTCACCACCTACTATGTCGGCAACACGGCCCAGTACAAGGACAAGCCGGCCGCACAGTACACAGACCTCTACAGGCAGCGCATCCGCAACACCAATACGCTGAGCTACAACTTCTCCGAGGTATTCAAGGATGAAAGGCACAAGCTCGACCTGCTTGCCGGTCAGGAATACATCGTCACCAAGCAGAACACGCTCACTTCGATGGTGGAGAATTTCCCTGAATTCTTCGATTCGGAAATGGCCTGGAACTTCATGTCCACAGGTACGCCTATATCCACCAACAATTACTATGACCCGAACGATGTGCTCCTCTCATTCTTCGGCAGGGTGAACTACACTTTCGACGAGAGATATTCGGTTTCCGCGACGATGCGAGCCGACGGTTCCTCCAAATTCGCCAAAGGACACCAGTGGGGTTACTTCCCGTCTGCGGCAGCTGCCTGGACCATCTCGAACGAACCTTGGATGAAGAGTGCCTCGGGCTGGCTCGACAACCTGAAGCTCCGTTACAGTTTCGGTACGGCGGGCAACAACAACATACCGGCAGGCATGACTGCCCTGAATTTCGCCTCGAACAACACCTCGTGGATTTCCATGGGCAACACATACTGGTCCACGGTCACTGACGGAGGGGATACAATCATGGCCAACGAGGAGCTCACATGGGAGAAGACCCTTTCTCACAACATCGGTCTGGACTTCTCCTTCTTCAAGGGAAGGCTCAACGGTTCCGTGGAACTCTACCACAACACGACCAGGGACCTCCTCGTGCAGTTCCCGACCGGAGGTTCCGGATATGAATTCCAGTACCAGAACATAGGTACCATCCAGAACAGGGGTATCGAGGTGTCCCTCAATGCAGTGCTTGTGGAAAGGGACAACTTCGGCCTCACTCTCGGGGCGAACATAAGCCTTAACAAGAACAAGGTCATGAGCCTCGGAGGTCTCGACAAGATTGAGTCGGAATCCCGTTGGGCATCTTCGGAAATAGGTGTGGACTACGTGGTTGAAGCCGGACAGCCTCTCGGCAACATGTTCGGCTACGAGTCCGACGGCTATTATACGGTAAACGATTTCGACACCTATGATGCTGCGAAAGGAGAATGGGTGCTTTCCAGCGACGTGGCTGACGCAAGCGACATCATCGGTGACGAGTATCTCCGTCCCGGAGCGATGAAGCTCGTGGACCAGAACGGCGACAAGAAAATCACCGCAGCCGACAAGAAGGTCATAGGAAACGCCCTTCCGATAGGGACAGGCGGTATCAACCTCTCCGGATACCTCTACGGCATCGACTTCTCGGCCAACTTCAACTATGTCTTCGGGAACGACATCTACAACGCAAACAAGATAGAGTTCACCTCTTCGAGGAAATACGAAAGGAGAAATCTCATGAAGACCGATGAAAAGCGTTGGACCAATGTGGACTGGACCACCGGCCAGCTCATTACCGACCCAGACCAGCTCGCCCAGGTGAATGAGGGCGTGGAACTCTGGTCTCCAGCAGTAGGAAATGCAGTGTTCTCCGACTGGGCGGTCGAAGACGGCTCGTTCCTCCGTCTCACATCCGCGACCATCGGCTACACCCTTCCGTCGCACCTGACAATGAAGGCGAAGATATCACGGCTCCGCTTCTATGTGACCGGCACCAATCTCTTCTGCCTCACGAACTATTCGGGCTACGACCCTGAGGTGGATACGAGACGTTCCACTCCTCTTACTCCGGGTGTCGACTACTCGGCCTACCCTAAGAGCATAGGATTCGTTGTCGGAGTCAACCTTACATTCTAATTTCAAATCTGAAGAGTCATGAATATAATAAAGAGTATATTTATCAGTGCCGGGATTGTATGCGGATTGTCGCTGACATCGTGCGACCTCACCACGGAGTCCCAGTCCACCTTCGACGAGAAGACCGTCTTCTCGGACCCGACACTCGCCGAATATCAGGTATTCTCGATTTACGAGGTATTCGGGCACACCAACGGACACAGGGGCCGTTACCTCCCTTGGTACGGATACAACACCGACATCGAGTGGTATATGTCGAACACGCGCGACGACAAGTCCGACCTCGCGTTCTATTCCACTGCGATAAACAACAGCCAGCTCAACCTTGCCGACGGCCCGTTCAACGAGCTTTTCGCCGGAGTCGAGAGAGCCAATCTTGCAATCAAGGGCATCCGGACATACGGAGACCCTGCCAACCGTCCGGAAATGGCCGCAGTGCTTGGAGAGGCCCTCACCATGAGGGCGGTCCTCTACACTGAGCTTCTCAAGGGATTCGGGGAAGTCCCGGCCCGCTTCGAGCCCGTGTCTCCCGAGACCATCTATATGAACAAGTCGGACAGGGATGTCATCTACAAGCAGCTGCTTGCAGACCTCGAGGAAGCATTCGACTACATGGCATGGCCTGGACAGAGCTCGTCTACAATGACCACGGACCGCGCCAGCCTCGCCCTCGCGAAAGGACTCTATGCCCGTCTTGCCCTCATGGCATCCGGATATTCCCTCAGGCCGGACGAAGGGCAGGTGGGAACCCATAACCTTGGCTCAATCCGTCTCACCAACGACCCGGAGCTCAAAAAAGACGTTCTCTATCCTAAGGCCCTTCAGGCTCTCAAGGATGTGATTAACAGCAAGAGTCTGTCCCTCATGGACTACGAGGAACTCTGGAGGAGCGTGAACGAGATGGACATCACGGCAGGCAAGGAGATAATCTGGGTGATTCCGTTCAGCAACTCGCGCGGCAGATGGAACTACACGTTCGCCGTGAGGAACAACGGACGGACCCAGTATTCGCCGACAGACTCGGACCGCGGCGGCCAGGCCGGTCCTGTGCCTACGCTTTACTGGAAGTATGGCGAGAACGACGTCCGCAGGGACATCAGCTGTGTCAACTTCGAGTGGGAAGACCCTGACGGAGACGGTGTGGCAGATCCGTATCCTGCAGGAATCGCCAAATGGTATTTCGGCAAGTACCGTTTCGAGTGGATGACCACGAATCCTTACACCGGAGGAAACGACGATGGTGTGAAGCCTGTGTGGATGAGATATTCCGACATCCTCCTCATGGCTGCCGAGATAGCGAACGAAGTGGGAGAGTTCGACTACGCCAAGCAATGCCTCCTCGAGGTGCGGAAACGTGCCTACAAGGGACATGAGTCTGAAGCCGAGGACTATGTGGCCGGCCTTACTAAGGGCGAAGACTTCTTCAATGCCATAGTGGACGAGCGTGCCCTCGAGTTCGTGGGAGAATTCCTCCGCAAGGCCGACCTCATACGCTGGGACTTGCTTGACGAGAAACTCGACGAGGCGGATGCCGGGCTGAGAGCTTTGGCAACTGACGGCACCTATGCCGGACGTTATCTCTGGTACAGGTACGGCACGGACAGCAACGGTGTCACCACCATTGAGATGTACGGTCTGAACCCGGACGAGGGCGATGCCACGGCTGATGTGCCGCCTGCCGGCACGGGATGGAATATCCATACTAATTCCGAAGGTGCACCAACCCAGTATTTCCCGAGCGACGGCTCCATGTTCGATGAAAAGAATAAAGATGTAAACTATCTGTATGACCCGGCTGCCCGCATCACCGCCGGTGACAGACAGTGCGTATGCCAGTGGTGGCCGATTTTCGAGTCTACCCTTACCAGCAGCCAGAGCCATCTGGTAAACGACTACGGCTATTAGACCGTCTATAGACATGAATAAAATAAAGAGTTTTATGAAGAAGATATATTCCATACTGACAATCTGCCTCTCATTCCTTCTCTTGCCGGTGTTTACGGGATGCGTGGAGGAAGTGGAGCTTGTGGAGGAACTCAATCTTCCGGCCTGCCTCACCCCGAGCAGTGCATCGGCGAGCATAAGCAGGCAGGACGGCAAGACCGTCACTTTCACCTGGGCCAATGCCAAAGGCGCGACCCAGTATCTTGTCGAGATTTATGCCGGCAACGAAGAAGACCGTCCTGAAGATGTCTTCGCAAACGGCACCCAGATTGACGGAAGTCCGATAGTCGTCCCTGCCGCAGAGAGCGGTTCGGTGACCACGATGTCCAGGCTTCTCGATGCCGACAACTTCTATTTCGCAAGAGTCAAGGCCCAGGGCATGGCTGCCGACGGCCAGACGAAAACCATAGAAGATTCCCATTGGCAGGAATTTGCAGGACTTCCGCTTGCGACATACAATGTGGAGCCGGACGTCACTGACATAACCGTTGTGGAGAGGACTGCCACTTCGGTGACCCTTTCGTGGAAAATGCTTGAAAACGACACGAGGGTGAACCAGGTCCGCGTCACTCCTAACCCGGACCAGACCGACACCAAGGATTACGCAATCTACGAGATACCTTCAACTGTGGAAATCACGCCGGGCGGGACTGTGCAGTTCACAGTCGGCACGACCGAGAAGCCGCTCGAAGATTCGCATCTCTACACTTTCGCCGTTCATTACGGAAGTGCCAACCGTGGTGAAGTGGTTGCCTGGACCCGTCCGGACTGGACCGACGCAGTGGAAGTGGCCACGGCTGCCGAACTCAAGAACGCTATCAACGAAGCCGGCGCCCCTGATGCAGGAGCTGAGGAAGGAGCCACTGTGAAACCGAGAAAGATAAAGCTCACCAACACGGAGGTGCCGTACGAGATAGGGGAAGTGGACATCATAGGCCCTGTCGAGATTACCGGAGAGCAGACTGCCGACGGTGTGAGCCCTACTGTTGTGGGAACGTTCAACATACTTCCTCCGCAGGAAAACTACACCTATACCCCTGAGGTTGTCGGAGACGGAACTGCTATTCTGGCAGACCCTGCAGAGCCGGCTGCAGACGTCATCATACCGCAGACTCTCGGAGGCTACCATCTCAGGCTCGAGGCTCTCGACCTGCAGGGCGGTACTGTCGGCGAATCCCAGGTGGAGATTTGTGTCGCAGTCAAGGAAACCGATATGGACTACATCACAAATCCTATAACTGTCAGAGTCCTGAACTGCAACATCTCGAATTACAACAAGTCTGTCATTTACCAGGACAAGTCTGCCGCCAACTTTGCCGAGGTCCTTTTCGACGGCTGTTATTTCGAGGAGATGGGTACCGGGCAGGACGGATTCGACTTCAGGACAGCCGGTTCCACAATCTCGTCCCTCAAGATAAAGAACTCCACCATGGCCAACGGCTTCCGCTGCATTGTGCGTGTGGACAAGGAGATAACCTTCAATGAACTTGTATTCGACCATAATACGTTGTACGAGGTAGGTTCTGCAGGTCAGAAAGGTATATTCTACGTGCGCTCGGTGCCTGACAGGTTCGAACTCACAAGCAACATCTTCATGTCCATTGAAGGTCTGCCTCTGATATTCAAGCACACCGACCCTGTGGAGCCTGACGTCATAAAGTCGAACTTCTTCTACAGGATGGGCGAAGATGTATGGGTGAAAGACGGGTTCACCCAGGATGATGCCATCGCCGGAGGCGGAGCAGTCCTTTCGTCGGACCCTTGCGAGAATGCAGCCAAAGGCCTGTTCAATATCAATGAGGACAGTCCGCGCATCCTCGATGCCGGTGCCGGAGACCCGAGGTGGCTCGTGGCATACGTCCCTGAGCCGGAAGTCCCTCTGACTCCGGTGGAGGCGGACAACTTCCATCCTGACCTTACCGATGTGGCCACTTTCTACGATGAGATAGATGCAACTGTCACGAGAGGCAACATCAAGTTCTTCGTCAACGACGATTATATCACCGTTTCAGACAACGGTATGGAATTTACGGCCGAGGCCACTCTCAACGCTTCGAATGTGCCTACGGACTGCGCCCTTGCATTCCTCGTGGACAAGCCGGGCTCAGTGATGATTTCGACTGCCCAGTCCCGTTCAGGCTCCGTGAATGACCATATCACTGTGGCATACGGTCCGGCAGACGGTTCATCGGCAACTGTAGCAGGTGCCGTCACGGTAGAGGCCGAGGGAGGCAAGGTCGCTTTCCCTGACATCGATGGCCAGACATTGATTTACATCTACGGTTGCGGCCCTATCGTGCTCACGGACCTGATGTGGGTAAGCGACACCTCCACAGGTGCCCCTCAGCCGCTCTCGACGCCTGAGCCGGTTATTGACAATGCAAAGGCTGACGCGACAGGTTCCGCTACCCTGACATGGCCGGCAATCGCCGGGGCAGGCTCTTACACCGTGACTGTCACCGGCCCTGCTCCAACGACTGTCAAGACGTATGAAAACATCGCGGAGGCAAGCTTCTCCCTCCCTCTCGCAGAGATGACGACAGGTGTCTACACTATGACAGTGACTGCCATCGCAGCAGACATGTCCCGCGAGAATTCAGAGCCGTCGGCTCCGGTGACGTTTGAAAAGACAGAGGCATGGACAGCCGTTTCGTCGTCATCTCCTACAACATGGGATGCAGCGAACACCTTCCAGTATCTGTACGAGACCAGGGCAGGCAGCAACAAGGACACCAAGATTGAAAGCGATTTCGTCTACAACAACCTGAACTTCCTCATCGGAAGCGGATCGTGCAAGTTCGGCCTGAACGACAATGCTGCAGGTGCTGAGGTTGCCCGCGTCCAGATGGGCGGAGGCTCGACTTCAAAGCAGGCTCTCCAGCTCAAGGTGACAGGAAACGGTACCCTGACGGTTGAAGCCGCTTCATCCGGAACCGGTGAAAACAGATATGTCTGTGTTTCTGTCGGGGATAATCAAATCATATCCAAGGGAGAAGAACAAGGCGCAATTCCTGACGGCAAGTGGGGCTTCTCCGACACTAAGGCCAAAATATATTCCACAGAGATAACCGGAGTTGCAGGGGAAACCGTAATCTCCATCTACTCCGGTGGAAGCAGCATCAACTTCTTCTCCATCACCTGGACTCCGGCAGGCTATGACCCGGGAGCGACAATTCCGTCCGACCCGGTAGCAGTTGAGGTGCAGACTGATTTCATGACTTACTTCAAAGCGCTTTCGGCAAATCAATCTATCGCTTCTACAGGAGAGAAAGTGGTAATTAAATATAATTCCGATGATGAAGTGACAATCGCTGCCAAATCCGGGAAAACTGTCGATTGGGATTCAGGTTCTTCAAGACTCAAATTCAGCGGGGAGTCGACCTATGATGGCACGGCAGGCCTTCCTACCGGAAATTATATCATGTTCAAGGTGACCAAGCCGGGGACAATCAAGCATTATATCCGTTCCGGTTCGACCGACCCGGCGAAGAACCCGAGGAATGTCAAGATTGACATCAACAAGGGAGGGGAGGTCACAGAGATATACAAAGAAGCTGCTCCTATAGACGGATATAAGGCAGGAAATGAAACAAGCACCCAGATAACCAAAGAGCATCTCGCAGGCGCAACATCTGCCGTTGAAGTGTATATCTCATTGGTTGACGATAGTTGCAACGTCTACTATCTTGAGTATATCCCTGATGCAGAATAATCTGTAAAACCTGAACTTTAACACTTTATACCGCAGGAGGGCGAGTCTGATTGCTGACTCGCCCTCCTCTTTGTATTCAGAGCCTGTCTATTTCATCCATTGACAGGCCTGTCGCGTTCATTATGACATCTGCCGTCATCCCCATCTTTTTCATCTGTTCCGCCGCCTTCATCAACCCTTTCTCCATTCCTTTTTCCATCCCTTTTTCCTCGGCGTAGTCGATCATGTTTTTAATGTCATTCTGTGTCATCATAACCTTAATGTATTCCTGCTGTGCTTCGTGAGGCATGGCCGCAATCTGCGCAGCCTCGAACAACTTCATGAAAATTCTCTCCTGGATGGCTGCCGGTCTTTCCAGAAGCCTCGCCAGATTCTTTAACGTGTACATCCATTTGTCGAGAACTGACACCAGCTCATGTTCACTTTTGTCGAATCCTCCCAACTCGAGGAATACGAAACATAGATTCCGTGTCATTTTTTCTCCGGTCTCGGTCTCCATCAGTTCGTATCTGTACAGTGTCTTGCCTGCATACTGCCTCCCGCATTCTCCGTGTTCCAGCTTGAAATTCAGTATCCCCACAAAGTAAACAGGAGTAAGCCTGTAGTCCCAGACACCTTTGAGGGCTTGTTCCTGAATCGGGAATGTGGAATAGTACAAAGCCCTGTCCCGAAAAAACCTCTGACCACTCAGCTGCATCTCCACGATGAACTTTTCTCCATCTTTAGACATGCATGAGACATCGAATACGGCTTTTCTGTCTTCTTCCGACAGTCCCATGTATCCAGTCTTCAGGTATGTTATTTCAGAGATTCTTTTTTCCGGAAACAAATCATTCAGAAACGCCTGAAGCAGCTCCTTGTTCACCTCTGTTCCGAACAGTACCTTGAAACCCCAATCTGTCAACGGGTCGATATACCTGACTTTTCTGCCGGCGATATCGATAGTCCCGTTATCCGGCCGCACATTGTCCATAGTGTCTGCAATTTAATGAATAAATGAAAAATAAGCAAATACAGCCGACAACCGGTGTCGGCAACATCTGATGGGCAAAAATGCTGAACTTCAGGTTACCTGATATAAAAAAAGGGGGTGACCCAAAAGCCAAGAGGCTTTGCGGTCATCCTCTTGTTGCGTATTTAGGTGTACGGCTTGCACTATC
>CALVDM010000004.1 GCA_944326335.1 uncultured Bacteroidales bacterium | reverse complement strand
CGATAGTGCAAGCCGTACACCTAAATACGCAACAAGAGGATGACCGCAAAGCCTCTTGGCTTTTGGGTCACCCCCTCCTCCTTTTTTGCGGCAGACGGCAAATGATACGCCGTGAATATTTGTTAACAAGGTGCCGCATTGCTGTCTGACGCCCCTTCCGAATCGTAAGCATATTTTGTAATTATGTTACAGTTATAAACATTGTTTTAAATATCGCTTACAGTTGTTAATCAAATTCCGCAATATTTTTAGATTGGGAATTGCAACTTGCTGATTTTAAGCGATAAAAATTTTGTTTAAAACTGACATTTTAAGGAAATAATGCTTACCTTTGCGCCCCGAAAATAAGTTACATCTATGAAAACAACAATGTTGATTCTTCTTGAACTGTTAATCTGCGCCATTCCCGCTTTCTCTTCGGCGCAGGTCGAGGACAAGGGAGATGTCACGGTCAGCGGCGTTGTCACTTCGGCTGAAGACGGCCTGCCTCTTATCGGCTCGGTCGTGATGTCGTCAACCGGAGGGGGCGTCAGCACATCTGAGGACGGTAGTTATACAATTACCGTACCGGCAGGGACATTACTTTCTTTCCACGCTATCAGCTACCAGACTGTCGAGTACGTTGTTCCGTCAGGTTCATCCGCAGTCAAGTTCGATGTCTCCATGGAGTCGGATTCCCAGCTCCTCGAGGAGACTGTTGTCGTGGCTTACGGCGTCAGGAAGAAGGGGACCATCACGGGTTCCGTGTCCAGCGTCAAATCCGAAAAAATCGAGAGCACGCCTACCGCTGCATTCGACCAGGCCCTCCAGGGGCAGGTCCCCGGTCTGACTGTACTGTCTTCCACCGGTGAGCCGAGCGCATCCGCAACGATGCTCATCCGCGGCACCAACTCGATTAACTCGGGTGTCGCACCTCTCTATATCCTCGACGGGGCGGCAATCTCGTCTTCTGAATTCAATTCCATAAACCCGTCGGACATCGAGAGCATATCCGTCCTTAAGGATGCATCCTCCACGTCCATCTACGGGGCCAGGGCATCGAACGGTGTGATAGTCATCACCACCAAGCGCGGACGCATGGCAGACAAGCCTACCATAACCTTCCGTGCGCAGCTCGGTTTCTCGGACATAGCCCACGGGCAGTGGAACCTCATGGACACTGCTCAGCGAATCCAGTATGAAAAGGAGATAGGCATCGATGAGGGCAAGGACTATGCGGCTCTTTCCCAGATTGATGTGGACTGGCTCGATGTTGTGTTCAATGATGCCGCCATGCTCCAGAACTACGAGCTTTCCGTGTCCGGAGCGACGGAAAAGACCAACTATTACATATCCGGAGCCTACTACGACCAGGACGGAATCGCCCTCGGCTCGTATTTCAACAGATATTCCATAAGGGCTAACGTGGAGCAGAGAGCTGCCAAGTGGCTCACCATCGGGACCAACACCATGCTCAACTACCAGGGTTTCGAGCAGGCAGAAGAAGGAACGCCGAACCTCTCGACGCCTATATCCGCAGCGCAGTTCATGCTCCCTTACTGGAATCCGTACAATGACGACGGTTCCATTGCCATAACCAATGATTCCAACCCGGCCAAGAGGTGGAAGGGAGACGGTGTGAATCCGGTGGAATGGCTTGAGAACAACCCGCGCACCTACAAGAGATACAAGGTGTTCTCCTCGATATTCGCTGAGGCAAAGCCGATAGAGGGCCTTTCAATCCGTTCCCAGTTCACTGTGGACTATACCCACACCACCGGGTACAGCAGGTCCTTCCCGGACTTCGCTCCCAACCAGGAGCAGGGTTCCGCATCGCGCATGTCGACCGACGGACTCACTCTTTCCGTCACGAACACCATAGGATATACTTTCGACATTGACGGGATACATTCCTTCAACTTCCTTGTGGGACAGGAGGGTATCAACTATCATTACGAAGATTTCACAATACTTGCGGAGGGTCAGAACAACCACTACCTCACCAACATCTCAAACGGTTCGAGGGTGTCTTCGTGGTCCGACACCACTGACAACGACTACGGATTCCTCTCTTTCTTCGCAAGGGCCGAATACAACTACGCAAACAAATACTATCTCGAACTTTCAGGACGTGCCGATGCGTCATCCCGTTTCGGACGTTCAGGAAGATGGGCAGGGTTCGGTTCAGTCGGTCTGATGTGGAACATGCTCAACGAAGATTTCATGACGCCGGCACGCGACTGGCTGACTTTCGCCCAGATTTCACTCAGTTCGGGAACAGCCGGAAACTCCGAGATTCCGAACTACGAGCATCTCGCACTCGTCGGCGGCAGCGGAGACTATATGGGGACTCCGGGTCTCGAGCCTGTATCGCAGGGCAACGAGGACCTTCACTGGGAATCCACATGGACTACCAACCTCGGTTTCCACTTCGCGTTCTGGAACAGGCTGAATGTTGACCTCGAACTCTACAACAAGTACACGTACAACATGCTGATGCTTGTGCCGAAGTCCTACTCCGACAACGGTTTCGGTTCCAACTGGGACAATGTGGGAGCCATGGTCAACCGCGGTGCCGAGCTGAACCTTACGGGCACTGCGCTCCAGATAGGCGACTTCTCATGGATGCTCAACGCCAACGTGTCCTACAACCTCAACAGGATAACCGCCCTCTATGGCGGCGTGGACGAGTATGAGCTTGCCAACTCGAGTCTCAAGTATGTCGTGGGCCATGATGCGGGAGAGTTCTTCATCAACCGTTTCGCCGGTGTGAATCCTGCAAACGGAGACGCTCTCTGGTACACCAAGGACGGTGAAATCACCGACGAGCTCCGCGACGAGGACAGGGTCATGACCGGGAAGAGCTTCAACGCTCCGTGGACCGGAGGTTTCGGCACCACGTTCTCCTGGAAAGGGCTTTCCCTCTCGGCTCAGTTCAGCTGGGTGGCGGACAGATGGATGATAAACAACGACAGGTTCTATCAGGAGTCCAACGGCCGCTTCCAGACATACAACCAGTCCGTGAAGCTGCTCGACAGATGGAAGCAGCCCGGCGACATTACCGACACTCCGCGCCACGGCGAGTACATGGAGTTCGATGACCGCCTTCTCGAGGACGCTTCGTTCCTGAGGTTGAAGAACCTGATGCTTTCATATCAGGTTCCTGCGGCCGCCATACGCAAATCCGGCTTCATCGAAGGTCTCAGGGTGTATTTCCAGGCACAGAACCTTTTCACGTTCACCAAGTTCTCCGGCCTTGACCCTGAAGGCGTAAGCAACATCTACGTTGCACAGTACCCTATGTCACGGCAGTTCACTTTCGGATTTGATCTTACATTTTAAGAGGAAACATGAAGAACATATTTAACATAATGAAGTTTGCCGCTGTCTCTGCGCTCATCGCCGCGACAGCTACTTCCTGCCTCGAAAAGTATCCGGGCTCATCCATCCCTGAAGGTGATGCCATGAAGACTTTCGCTGATGCTGAACAGCATATCGTGGGAATATATGCGAGTCTGAAAGGTTCCGGTCTTTACAGCGGGAATCTCACCCTTCTGCCTGACATACAGGCGGACCTCGTGACGGCCACCCTCACGAACTCGAATCCTTTCAACGGGATATGGAACTGGGAGATAAGGCCTACTAACGAATATACCGAAGCAGTCTACGGCTCACTCTACTCTGTAATAGGCAACTGCAATTTCTATCTCGAGAAAGTCGGGGATGTCATTGCCTCCGAGACATCGGAAGAGCGTCTCGAACTTCTCGACACCTACACTGCAGAGGCCTATACCATACGCGCACTCTGCTACTCGGAACTCATCAAGTGCTACTGCGAGGCATACGACCCGGACAGGGCAGACTCGCAGCTCGGTGTGGTGCTCCGCACGAAATATTCCGAGCCTGAGCCTGTGGTGAGGGCCTCCCTGAAAGCGTCGTACGAGCAGGTGCTCAGCGACCTCTCCAAGGCCGAGGAACTTTTCGATGACGGGGACGAAGACCCGGAATCAAATGCCCTGGACGAGCCGGACAACTACTACATATCTCCGGCAGCCGTCTATGCAATCCGCGCAAGGGTGGCTCTGTACATGGAGAACTGGGATGACGCCATCAAGTATTCGACATACGTCATCAACAACGAAGCATTCGAGCTCAGCGGCACGACGACGGCTTCGAACGGTTATCCCGAGTTCGACAATCTCTGGTTCTACGATACCGGTTCGGAGCTGATATGGCGCATAGGCTTCACTGCCACATCATACGGCGGAGCTCTCGGCACGGTGTTCCTCCACTACAACACTGACCTTACGTATGCATATCCTGACTATGTCCCGGCTGAGTGGGTCCTGAACCTCTACTCGTCCAGAGACGTACGTTACCTGGCGTATTTCAGGGACGCTACGGGTACCGGCATCCCGTGCGGATATGACTATGAGATACCTGTTCCTTACGTAGTGAAGTATTACGGCAACAGGAATTTCACAAATTCCTACAACCTCTACCATGTCTGCATGCCTAAGCCTCTGAGGCTTGCCGAGCAGTATCTGATAAGGGCCGAAGCCTACTGCAGGAACAACCGCACGGATTTGGCGGCTGCAGACCTTACGACACTCAGCCAGAGCAGGGGAGGCGGTTCCGTATCCATCAACACATCCTCTTCATCCACGGATTTCAATCCGGCATATCTCCAGACAATCTCGGACGAGAGGGTGAAGGAACTCTACATGGAAGGCTTCCGTCTGAACGACCTCAAGCGTTGGGGGGCAGGTTTCACGAGGACTCCCAACTCATATTCCCAGAAAGAGGGTAACGACCTGGAGATTTCTGCCGACAACCCTCAGTTCGTGTGGCCGATACCTCAGAACGACATGGATGCTCCGGGTTCGGACATAGAAGGAAATGAAAGCAACAACCTGTAAACAGCATTGCTAATGAAAAGAATTTCTATATTACCGTTGATACTCCTCGTGGCAATGTCCACAGCCTGCCAGCAGGACAATGTCCGCTCGCTCGGCAGGGAGTACATAATGTTCCAGGACACCCTGTCATTGCATGCCGTGGTTGAGGACCAGGAATCATTCACTGTCCCTGTGACCTCTACGGTGGCATGCGACTACGACAGGACAATAGCCGTGGAAATCATAGACAGCGACAGCGATGCCATCGAAGGCCGCGACTACCGCCTCGCTTCGAACACGATTGTCATTCCGGCAGGGGAGCTCAGGACCGACGTCGTCGTCTATCCGGACTACGACAGGTTCGAGATTAACGATACGATTTCATTCAAGCTCAAGCTCGTGATGCCGGAACAGCTCCGCATGGACATGTACGGCGACGAGACAAAGGTGTCCATGTTCAGGGTGTGCCCGTTCGACATAAACTCATTCACGGGCTGGTGTGTCGTGACATCGACATTCCTTTACAGTTATCCTGGTCTTGACAATACTGACGGCTCGTACCAGAGGCTCATCAAGACGACACTCGACGAGACCGCCGAGAACACTGTCATCCTCCACGACTGGCTTTTCGACGGCTATGACGTAAAGATAGTCTTCGACCCGTCCGACCCGCTGAACCAGACAGTCTCGTTGCCTAAAGACCAGCTGATTACAAACGAGGAGTTCGTTTTCGGACAGATAAACGGGGACAACCGCATCCTCGGGATGACGAGTCCGGCCTATGTTTCATATTTCAATTCCTGCGAGTCGTTTGCGGCACTCTGGATGAGAGCCTATGTGTACAACATAGACACTCTTGTCGGGTATGTGGGGGATTTCTATAATATCATGGAGTGGGTTTCCGATGAGGAAGCAGACAGGCTCCAGAAGGAAGAGGGGATGTAACCATTATCGTTCTCATTCAATTATAGTTAATCGTATTAAAAATTTAAAGACATGAAAAAACTTCTTGAAAGACTGTGTACTGCGGCAATGCTCTCGGCAGTGTTGTTTGCAGCATGTACCCCTTCCGAGGAAGACAGTCCCGCACCGACTTTCCCGGACCCTGTCCAGGGTGTTTTCGACCTTGAAGCTGAAGGCGGCAACATAAAGACGATAACATTCAACGCAAACTACAAATGGACTGTGAGCATACCGGTGGAGTCTTCCACCGAGTTCGCAATCCTCACCCCGGAAGGAGACGAGCTTACTTCGCTGAGCGGACCTGCCGGTGAAGGTTCGGTCCAGATTGTATGTCTCCTCGACTATCAGGACCTCAATGAGCACTCGGTAGTGGTGTCCATGACCATGGAGTCGGAGACCAGGGAGATAGCCAGCTTTGTCCTTTATTCCTCGACGCCTGTGTTCAAGTTCCGCATGGCGGAATTCAAGGACGGGGACTACACCCAGTCGACCGACGAGGAATCCGCATTCGAGCACGTTTTCGTGGACCTTCCTTCAGACGGCAAGGTGCCTATGGTGTGGAGCGCGGCCGAAGCAGGTTACGTGGCTTATGTCCAGGTCGAGGCCAACTTCACCACCACAATCCCGCAGAACAGCAGTCTCACAGTTACAGAGAATGCTTCATCGGGCCGGTTCACGGAATACAAGCTGGTCTGCAATACCGTCAACTATGACACTGCGGACGGCAAAGGCTACACCTTCACCGTGAACTCCGACACAGAGAATTACAAAAAAAATGACTGCGCTCTCCTGGCCCCGCAATTCGAGCCTCTCCTCGAGGTGCGCAAGGCAGTTGTCGGAGAAGAAGGCAACTTCCAGTACGGAGATGTCTATAACTGGGTTTACGAAGACGAGCCGCTTGAACAAAGTTCACAGATTGACCTTGTCTACAGGCCGGACTTCAACAATGCCATAGACATGTACCTTCTCGTGAAGTCCAATTTCCCTGCGACTGTTTCCGGTCCGAAGTGGCTTGCCGTGGCAGACCCTCAGGCCCAGACCACATCCACGGACTATGTCCTCGAGAACGTCTACCAGATTTCGGCGGACCCTGCCACTATGACACTTGTGCAGGAGACCGGAACCCTGTCTTTCGGATTCGGCACCTACAGCGTGTCATACGGTGTGGCTCATGACGACTACTCCGACCTCTTCACGATTGACCACTACGAAGTCCCTACATTCAATTTCGATGTTGCCGGGGAATTTGCTGCTCAGGAAATGGGAAGCCAGGAGGCTACAGTGGGACTTGTCAGCTCCGGCGACCTGGATTTCTACATCTTCAGCAAGACCCCGTACGGGTATCAGCCGACAAATGCAGACTGGGTAACCACCGAATATTCATGGCAGAACGGGACGGAAACCGTAGCGGCTCCCGTAATCCAGAACAATACGCTTACGATAGACGCCGATGCCAATGACGGGGAAGACCCTCGCGAGGCCATCGTGGTAGCCTATCCGAAGGCCAAGGCATCCGAGGTGGGAGAGTTGCAGCTTCCGGGATACTTCTTCCTCAATGAAAATATGGACGGCCTGAAGGACGAGTACGCCAAGTATCTCTGCGCATATGTCACGCAGGATGGTCAGGCAGAGCCTGTAGAGGCTGTCGGCCTGGAGGACATGTGGACAGCGTTGCAATGGGACGGTCTCGTCGCTTCGTTCGATGTGCTTTCCGACGGGGCTGACAAGCTCTTCTCGAGCTTCCCTGAGGTCCCTGCATACCTCATCACATACGAGGCATCGTTCGCCCAGCTTCCGGATTATCCTTTCGGAGACAACTGTGAATTCACTGTGAATGTGAAGTACGACAGCTACAAGGTTTACGACGCTTCCATGAAGGAAATCACGACACCTGCCTCGCATTGGGTAACTCTCGAAGAATCCTCGTATCAGCCAGGCAACAGCTATCTCGGAGTCCTCACCGACAAGTCCATGAAGAGCGAGTCGTCATATTTCGTCTTCTTCAGCGGAAGCACGGCGGTAGCTGCCGTAAAGATAGACTACACCTACGGTGATGGCTCATCGTCGGGCGGCAGCATAGTGCTGGAGTTCGATACGATGTACGGGCAGGTGGACGAAAGCGTATGCCAGCTCACGGAACTGACCGGCGGCGACAAGGTCCCTGCAGACATAGCCTCATGCTGGTGCCTCACGGTGAATGCGACAACCGACACGGCTCCTGGCATGGTAGCCTTGAAGGGATTGCCTGAAGGCGGTAGCTGGGAGACCAAGACGATAGACGGGATAGAGATAAACAACTGGGGTTCCACTGTCATATATTTGTCAGACCCGCCTAAGAGCGTTGATGACAATATCCGCTATATGGATGCAAGCGGAAACTATGTCCTCTCGCTCGTGTTCAAGGTGAACATCACTGAATAACGGACTTTCCGGTGTGCCGGAGCCGCAGGGTTGCGGCACACCTTGATTAACTTTTCCGATTGTACACTGTAATTGATTGAGAATTTATTTTAATATGAAGCGATTCATTTTATTTGCCCTGTGTGCAGCAGCAGTTCTGCCGTTGTTTCTTGTGACAGGTTGCGTCCGTGAGGAGCTGCCTGACAACAGGGACACGGAGTATGGCTACATACAGTTCAAACTTTACAAGGAGGCTTCCTACGGGAAGAGCACGAAGGCTGTCGTTGACCAGATTGAGGAGCTTTCCCAGGCAAGCAAAATTTCCGTCACCCTGATGAACAGCGACAACCAGACCATCATCCAGACTCTTACCTTGAGTGCGCATGACGGCCAGTCGGCGGAGTTCGGCCTCAGGAGCGCGAAACTCAAGCTTCTCAAAGGTGATTATCAGCTGGTGAACTACACTTTGTATGACAATCTCGACAGTGACCTGTACCGCAAGGCAGTGGGCTCGACGTTCACGATAGTGCCGGGCGGCCTCGAGGTTTTCGACCTCACGGCCAATGTCGTCCCGAGGGGCATGATAAAGTTCAATCTCGTGAAGGACCTTTCAGGCCTGCTCCAGGACCCTGACAATCCTCAGCTCGACAATCCGGCTCTGAGGACTTCGTCCATGCAGAGGGTTTCGCAGGACAGGCGCGAATACACATTCGATGAAATCGAGTCCATGGACATCACCCTCGTAAATCTTGATAACATAGCGGACAAACCTGAGTTCAAGGGGCTCCCGGTGGAGTTCTCGGAGCATTTCAAAGGCGATGAGCACTATGACGGGAAAGAAGGTGTGTCCGGCACACAGTCTTCATCCAGTGTTGCCGACACTGTCCTGTATGTCAACGCCGGCAGGTACACAATCTACAGTTACAGCCTCTATGACGAGTCCGACCTGCTGCTCGAGACCCAGAACTACAGTTCCGATTACGAGACCCAGGAGGAAATCACCGTCACTGACAATGAACTCACCGAAACCGACGTCCCTGTGACATTGGTGGAGGCTGACGAATATCTTCAGGACGGCTATGCCCTTTACCTCCTCTGGAAGGCTCTCGACGGGGAGCACTGGTCATACGAAGGCCAGACTTGGCCGAGAGGCTCGAACTGGAACTTCAACAAGGACGTGGACCTCTGGTGCGACCAGCCGGGTGTCGAGATACACCCTAACGGGCGTGTGGCCAGCATCGACTTGAGCGGCTTCGGCATAAGCGGGAACGTCCCTGCCGCGATAGGACAGTTCGACCAGCTCGTGCAGCTGTCTTTCGGCAACCATAACGAGACCAATGCATATCTTCCTCAGTATGACCTTCCTCAGATGTCCCGGTATCCTGTGGACGGCACCGCGGAAGAAAAGGCTGAGTGGATGGAAGAAAAGTACAGAAGGTTCTCTGACCAGCTTCATCCCGGCGTGCAGATGTCCCCGGCATGTGCGCTTGCACTCAGACTCAACGGAAGGACATCCAATGCCGCGGCTTTCTACGACAACATGACTACGGACGAGATAGCGGCAATGGCCGCCGAGGAACTGGAGCCTGCGGATTTCCAGATAAGGCCGTACGACATGAACCATGGAAAGCTCACGAACAACCTGACGGGCATACATGAGAACATAAGATACCTGACCCGTCTGGAGAGTCTGACAATCGCAAATTCTCCTATCACGAAGGAAGGTTTCCCGTCGGCGGAAGCATTCGCACAGCTTTCCCTCGTCTCGGAACTCGTGATATACAACTGTCCTGAGCTTACGGAGCTTCCGGCAGGCATCGAGAGAATGGGCGGCATCGTACAGGCCAATATCTCCAACAACGGATTCACGGCTACCGGAGCGGAAGATGCCTTGAAACGGCTTGCGACCGGGGCGTCGGAGGACATGATACAGATATTGTATTTCCTCCAGAACAATCTCGAGACCCTTCCTGCGGAAGTGGGCGAGATGGGGCGTCTGGGCATGCTCGATGTCAGCTCCAACAGCATTTCCGGAGACCTTCCGGCCTTCGGGAACATTGCCACCTTCACACCGGAAGAACTTCACTTCGACAACAATGCCATCAAGTCCGTGCCGGACAACTTCTGTTCGCTCGACGACCTTACAACCTTCACCATAAGCAACAACAAGCTGAAATACTTCCCTAACTTTTTCACTTCCGACAAGGATGCTTATGTCATGTCGTCGATTGATGTCTCCAGCAACGACATAAAATCTCTCGCTCCCGAGTCAGGCACCTTCAACGGTATCAGGACCAAAACCCTGACCCTGTCCGGGAACCCTATCAAGTCCTTCCCGAAGGAGCTCGGGGAGAGCGACTCGTATGTGGAGTACATCCTGATGCAGCAGTGCGGAATGACCGAGTTTCCGAAGGGCTGCCTTGACGGGGAGTTCACGAGCAATCTCACGTCGCTCGACCTGCAGTACAACAACCTGACAGAGCTTCCGGAGGACTTCAATGCCGAACATCTCCCGTATCTGTACGGTGTGGACCTGTCTTACAACTCGTTCGCCGAGTTCCCGTGGGAGCCGCTGAACTCCTGGAGCCTCACGGTCTATGCACTCAGGGGTCAGAGGGCGTCAATGGAGAGATGCCTCCGCGAGTGGCCTACCGGCATATACCAGCATACCGGCCTGAGGGGCCTGTATCTCGGCTCAAATGACTTGAGGGTGATATCGGACACTATTTCCCAGATGATATTCTACCTCGACATCAGCGACAACCCTAACATCTCGTTCGATGCTTCGGACATCTGTGCATACTGGCAGGCAGGAGCCTACAACCTTTTCTATGACCAGAGCCAGGATATCAAAGGTTGTGATGCCATGAAATATTAAAATGATTTGATTTATGAAAATATACGGAAATATCTTCAATATCGCATTTGCAGCTATCTCTGCATGCATGGCATTTTCCTGCACCCCGAAGGAGGAGGTCGAGTTCGTGCTCGACGGCGACAAGATAGAGATGGGGGCGGAAGGCGGAACGGTCAGCATAAAGGTATCTTCCCCAGGCTCATGGATTGCCAGGACAAGCGAGCCGTGGGTCACGGTGTCTCCGGCCAACGGGAACGGCACCCAGGTCTGCCAGGTGATAGTGGACTCCGCCCTTGTGCTGTTGAGTGAAAAGCCGTCAAGGGACGCAGTCATAACTATCCAGAACCCTGACCTGGACAATCGCACGATTTCCGTGGTGCAGAAGAATTACGGCTATTCCGTGACTCTCGACGATGACGAAGTGTCTATCCCGGACTATATAACCCTCGAGGAACGTCATTTCGATGTAAAGGTCACTTCCAACGTGAAGTTCAAGGTGAACCTTCTGAATGCGGACAACACTCCTTCCGACGATGTCTGGGTTACTGCCGATGAGGAGAACCCGGAGCTCGAGCTCACCAAGGGTGCGAGGCCGCGCAACGTGACGCTCAGGTTCAACTGGGATATAAACCAGAACCCGTCGGACAGGACAGGGAAACTCGTGTTCGTCCCTGTCAATGACAACGGAGACGAGATTACCGTCACTCAGGACCAGGTGAGCAGGATGGATACCCTTCTCATCACCCAGTCTTCCGCCGCGCCGAAGCCGACTGACCTGAGGGCGGCCGATTCAACGGCTCTTGTAGCTATCGCAAGGTCTCTCGGTATATGGTCCGCATGGGACACCTCCGAGAGGATGGAGCGTTGGAGCAATGTGATTCTCTGGGAGACCGGCGAGAACAGGGGCCGTGTCCGCTATGCAAGGTTCTTCATGTTCAACACAGACGACGGAATCCCGTATCAGGTGAGCTGGCTCAACGCTGCCGAGGAGCTCGTGTTCTACTCCAACGAGAACAACCACCTCCGGGAAGATATAATACTCGGAGATGCCATAACAGAGCTTCACCAGCTCAAGAGACTCACCTTGTCGGCGTATGGCCTCGACGACGGCTCCTTATCCGATAAATTCTATACGAGCTTCCCTGAACTGGAATTCCTGGATTTGTCAAGCAACCACTTCTCCAAGATTCCTGAAGGTATCAACAAGGAGAATTTCCCGAAACTCAGGGTGTTCCGTATGACGAACAACCAGAGGCTGACGACATACGACCTGAACAACGTGCCTGTCAAGGACCCGGAAACGTTTGCAGACGAATACGGCGGACTCTTCCGTGAGAATCTCGAGTCCGAGATTGCCGGCTCGGGTTTCCCTGCAAGGTTCCTCCTGTGGGACAAACTCGACACTCTGGCACTTACGCTCAACTTCCTCCAGGGCAATCTCCCGACAGATACGCAGATTGCGGCCTACATGAGCCAGAAGGAAGGAGTGGCCACCTACTGGGATGCGACAGAGCCTCAAATCGCAGACTCGACCGGCGTCTACGGGCAGACTTTCTTCACCGATAACGAAGTGCCGAAGGTCTTCCCTAATCTGGAAAGTTTCTCGATAAATCTCAACCGTTTCTCCGGCGAGCTGAGCCCTGACAACCACAAGTGGCTTTTCTATCATCCGAAACTGGACAGATGGGACCCGTATGTCCTCATATTCAACCAGGAAGGGACGGATTTCAACGGCAATGCCGCGACATTCACCGGCATACCTGTCGATATAGACGAGTACGGAGAATGGCCGGACTACTATGTCGTGTACAGCAACAAGATATACAGCCCGACATATACTCCGCCGGCAGAATGAACAATAGAAGATTAAGACGATGAAGATGAAAATGAGAATTTTTAACATACTTTTAGTTTCTGCAGCAATGACGCTTGCAGCCTCGTGCGTCAAGGAGCCGATTTCCGGGACCATGCCGGATGTCCCTGCAGGGAATGTCGAGAATCCTTATCTGCCGGGCGAGGTGGTCATAAAATTCGACCCGTCGCTGAGCGACCTGCTTGACAAGGCCGGTCTCTCACGGACTCCGGCCACACGTTCCGGTGTCACGACTGTGGACGAGATACTCGAGATTGTGGACGGATACAGGCTCGAGAGGGTCTTTCCTGAAGTGAAGGCTACCGAGGCACAGTCCAGGGAAGCCGGGCTCCATCTGTGGTATGTCGTGCACTTCAGTGAGGACGAGGACGTGAATGAGGTAGTGAAGAAACTCTCTGCACTCGGAGAAGTGCAGTCCGCGGCTCCCGTGCTGACCATAAAGAAGTCATACAACGGCAAGGTCATACCTTACTCGCCGTCTGCGCGCCTTCAGACAAGGGCGAATGGCGACGAGGACCCGTATTTCGACCTTCAGTGGAATCTCGACAACAAAGGAGTCGTGGCCGGGATGCAGGAGTTTGCAATAAATCCTGATTTCCAGGGCGACCACGTGAATTATCCCGATTACCCGTATGATGGCAAGTCCGCAGAAGATAAATTTGTCATCGGGGATGACATAAATGTGGTGAAAGCCTGGGCTGAGACGGAAGGCGACCCTTCGGTGATAGTGGCAGTGCTCGATGAGGGTATATGCCTTGTCCATGAAGACCTTTCCGAAAACATCTGGATAAATGAAGACGAGGAATACGGCTCGTTTGAAGACAACGACGGGAACGGGTATGCAGGCGACAGGTACGGTTACAACTTCCTGGAGCAGACCGGAATCATCTCGTGGGATGATGTCGGGGATTCCGGGCACGGCACCCACGTCTCCGGTGTCATAGCCGCAAAGAACAATAACGGCAAGGGCATATCTTCCATAGCCGGAGGCTCTTCTTCATCGACGGGCGTCAAGCTGATGTCGTGCCAGATATTCTCCGGAAATTCGGCATCGAATACCGTGTCTCTCGCCCGTGCGATAAAATATGCGGCCGACAACGGTGCGGTCATACTCCAGTGCAGCTTCGGCTACACTTCCGGGACCGCCAACCCGTATGAATACGGCATCGGATTCAGGGACGAGGATGAATGGGCTGCCGGAAGCCCTCTCGAGAAGTCTGCGCTGGACTATTTCATCCACAATGCCGGTTCCGAGAACGGGCCGGTGAAGGGCGGTCTGCCTGTGTTCGCTTCCGGCAATGAATATGCTCCGAGTGCAGGTTTCCCTGGCGCATACGACGACTGTATCGCCGTGGCTGCGGTAGCCGGAGACTTCTCGCCTTCGACATTCACGAATTACGGGACATACACCGACATCTCGGCTCCTGGAGGAGACCAGGACTACTACTATGATTTCCTCGGAGCCAACTCCCTGGTTGACGGAGACCCTGTGAGAGGGTCGGTAGGCTGTATCCTCTCCACCGTACCAGAGCACGTGAGCTCGTCCGGCTACGGTTACATGGAAGGGACTTCCATGGCCTGCCCGCATGTCTCCGGTGCGATTGCACTCGGAATCTCCTATGCGGCACAGCAGCACAAGCATTTCACTGCGGAGGAAATCCGTGAGCTTCTCTATGAGTCATGCACGCCTCTGAACGGGTATAGCGGAGAGAAGTTCTATTACAAGTGGCAGGCGGATGCCTCCATGCTCGTACACGGGCGCAAGATGGACCTTCCTTCCTATAACGGGAAGATGGGTGCCGGAGTGGTGAACGTCGCCGCGTTCCTCAATAAGCTTGCAGGTTCCGGCGTGCAGATGAAATTCCCGAATGTCTATGTGCAGCTCGGGTCTTCCGCCACTGTGAATCCTTTGACATATTTCGACGCCTCCAGCTACACGGTCACGATAGACTCTCCTTCCGTTGCGGAGGTCGGAGTTGAAGGTGCGGAGGGTTCCCACAGTGCAACCGTCACCCATTCAGGACCTTTCACGTTCTTCGGTCTGGCTGTCGGTTCCACTACGGCTACCATAACCCCGGCCGGAGGTGAACCGCAGACTTTCACAATCACTGTAAGCAAGAGCGAATCCGGTTCCGGTTGGCTTTAGTATGAGGGCGTGCAGATTCATGACGGTGTTCCTTTCAGTTTTCCTTGCAGCCGGCACCTATGCGCAGGACTGCAGGGAAAGGCTGATAGACAGTCTCTCGAATCCCGGATTGTCTCCGGAGGGGAGAGCCCTGAAGTTCGACACGGCCGTCATGGATGCAGGAACCGTGAAGGAGGATGCCGCCCCCCGGGAGTATGAATTTTTCTGGACCAATGTCGGAGACACTCCGGTGACAGTGGTGAAGGTGACGACTGACTGCGGCTGCGCTGTCCCGTCTTTCGACAGTGTCCCGGTGGAACCGGGGGAACGTAGTTCATTGAAAATCACTTATTATCCGAAAGGACGTCCCGGCAATTTCAGCAGGAGGATATTCGTCTATGCGGATGTCTCGGGCTCGCTTCCGGCTGCCTCGCTTTCCTTGAGGGGATATGTGGAGCCGTCCGACAGACCTGTCTGGAACTACAGGTTCAGGATGGGGAGCCTTTGCCTGAAATACAAGGATATCTATCTCAAGGATGACCGCAAGGCTGTCGAAAGGGTGCTCTGCATGAATGCGGGAGACGAACCTCTCACGGTCGGTGTGGACACGGCTCTGCTTCCTCCTTTCCTGGAGGTGAGTGTGGAGCCGGAGACCATCCCTCCGGGCGGCGAGGCGGACATAGTTGTCAGATATGACCCGTCGGCCGTTCCCATGCGGCTCCTGAATGTGGTGCCCGTCGTACTGACAGGTATGGATGTGCCGCCTTCGCAGAGGACGCTGAGAGTGATTTTCAGACAGGAGAGGCAGACGCCGTCATCCGTGCAAAGACAATAATCGAAACAAGAAACCATAGATACTGAAATGAAGAAAATTTTGAGAATAGCGTTGGCTGCTGCCGTGCTCGTGTCTGCAGCAGCATGCAGCAAGACAGAGGAAGAACCGGCATACCTTGCTGTCACGGCATTCAATGTGGACGGGCTCTGGAAGCTCTCCGAGTGGAGTGATGCGTCTCTTGACGGGACAGCATGGGCATACATAGAGCTGGACAGGAGGGACGGCAAGTTCACCGCCTACAACACTATCGAGACTTCGGATGCCATACCTGTGATAGAGACCGGCTTTTATGCGGTCAACGAGGAGGAAAGCAGCATCTGGGGCTACTACGAGTTCGACAACACAAAGTGGTGGGAGCACAAGTATATCATCTCGGAGCTCACTGCCGACAGGATGTTGTGGACGGCTGAGGACGACGCTTCCGAATACCGCGTGTATGTCCGTGCCGACTCGCTGCCGGACGGCGTCCTCCAGGACAGTTCATCCGATACCGGTTCGGAAGAATAGGACTTGATACCGTCTTTCGAGGAAAGACGTATATGAAGGGGTGGCCGGAAGTCTGTTTTCCGGTCACCCCTTCGTACGTCCGGCTTTCAGTCCAGTTCCGTCCGGAACCAGTCTATGTCTATCCATGCACGGGACTTTTCACTGCTTGTGCAGAAAAAACCGGTCTTTGCCCCTATCCATCTTCCTTCCCTGGCCTGGAATGCCTCTCCGGCAGGGTTGAACTTCCTGCCGTCCGTGCTGTAGGAAAAGCGGCACATCCCGTCTGCATCCGATTCCATCCGCAGCCATATTTCGGCGGTGTATCTGTGCGACGCCCCGCTTTTCACAAGAGCCATCGGCATCTGTCCGGCAGCAACCGTCTCCTCTGCATTCCCTTTTTGCGCATCCGTACATGAAAAGAACTCCACCACGGCATTCTCTCCGGAGCTGCGCACAGAGACCCCCGCATAGTCGAACCCCATCACCATGAGTCCGGCGCGGTCACCGTCGTTCCTGGAGCAGAATGTGAGTTTCGCCGTGGCGGAAAAAGTCCCGGCAGGCAACTTCTGCAGAAACAGGTTCGGGACATCCCAGAGGTTGGCGTGACTTTCGTTGAAACCGTAGAGCCTGAAGAATCCGTAGCCGCTGCCGAAGCCGAACCAGTCCTGCCTGTTTGCATGCCACTGCCACTGAAGCCCCGGTTCCCGGCCGTTGAACTCGTCTGCTGTCTGCATCCTGAAATCTTCGGGGCTGACGCTGCTTCCGGTGTCGGGCATCTTCCACTCCGTCACTGGTTCTCCTTTCCCGTCCCCGTCGCTGTCACTGCCTATCACACACCATCCTTCATCATCCCACACGAGAGGGTTCAGATGTACAATCCTGCCGAAAGGCTGCTTCTCCTGGAAGTGCATGAACCAGTGCTCTCCGGACGGAGTGTCCACCCAGCCGCCCTGGTGCGGGCCGTTTATGCCGGTGCTCCCCTGGTCCATCACGTTCCGTGCTTCGTATGGCCCGTAGACCGACTCGGAACGCATGACAAGCTGCCAGCCGACCGGTACGCCGCCGGCCGGGGCGAATATATAATAGTATCCGTCCTTCTTGTAGAACTTCGGACCTTCCACCGTGTAGTTCCCGGTCATGTTGCCGTCGAACACCATCACTTCGTCCGATATGCAGGCCGTGCCTTCCGCGTTCATCTCGAACACGGATATGACGCTGTTCAGCCCTATGCGGCTCGCAGCCCATGCGTGGGCGATGTAGGCTTTGCCGTCATCGTCCCAGAGAGGGGAAGGGTCTATCATCCCTTTGCCAGCCTTCACCAGCACCGGCTCCGACCATTCTCCGGCAGGGTCTTCCGCCCTTACCATGTATATCCCGCTGTCGGGGTCTCCCCAGTAGATGTAGTACCGGCCGTCATGGAATCTGATGCACGGGGCCCACACACCGTTGCCGTGCTGCGGTTTCGAGTACCGGTCTTCGGGTATGAGCCTGTCCAGTGCGTAGTTCACGATTTTCCAGTGCACGAGGTCTTTCGAGTGCAGGATGGGCAGCCCGGGGACACAGTTGAAAGAGGATGCCGTGAGCCAGTAGTCGTCCCCTGTCCTTATGACATCGGGGTCGGAATAGTCGAAAGGCAGCACCGGGTTGGTGAATGTGCCGGGACCTTCTCCGGCGATGGTTTCCGGAGCCGGCAGGCAGATGCCGGCCGCAAGCACCGCGAGGAGGGTGAGGAACTTGTTGTACATGTTTTAGTGTTTTTGTTGATATTTTCTTTTTTTAGCGGTTTTTTCTTTTTTTGATGCTACTGCTCTCAATATAACGAATTTTTATGAAGTAACTGAAATTTAATTCGATTTCTTTTGTTTGGCAGGTAAAATTGTATATTTTTGTCGGATATAACAGGTGAATTACTTGAAAATTATTCATTTTAAATAACTTGAAGTTATGAAGATAAGAAATTTACTTTTTATTGGACTTGCAGCTGCGGCTCTGTTCACAGGCTGCAAGGAAGAAGAGACGACGACTCCTTCTGTTACTATTGATCCGGCCACGCTTACTATCCCGAAAGAGGGCAAGACCGAGACCGTGACCATATCATCAAACCGTGACTGGGTCGCAGAAGTCCCTACAGCTGCCCAGAAATGGGTCAAGGTCACTCCTTCAAGCGGTTCTGCAACCGAGTCTGAAGTGATCACCATCGAAGTCAGCGCTAACGACGCATTCGAGAGAACAGCAAAGGTCGTGTTCAATGCTTCGCTGACATCGGCAACTCTTGAAATCACCCAGGAGGGTACACCGCTTGAAATCACTACGATTGCAGACTTCAAGACAAAACCGGTTAGTAACGATACATGGTATTATCTTAAAGGTACAATCTCAGCGATATCCAGTACGGAATATGGTAATCTGACACTTCAGGATAATACAGGCTCTATTGATGTCAGAGGCGTAACTGCAACGCAGCAGACGGAAGGCAATGACAAAAGTTTTGAGTCGCTTGGCCTGAAGGTCGGTGATATTCTGACAATCTGCGGTATAAGAGGCGATTTTAATGGTACTGCACAGGCCGGAACCAATCAGATTCCGACCTACTACATCACCCACACCACGATGGAGGATCTGGAGGCTGTAGCCCTTGAATCCATTGAAGACGTCTTCACGACCACTGAAACCAAAGTGACGGTGAAGGGAAATGTGGTGGCAGTCAGCAAGCAGAGCTTCGTGCTCAATGACGGCGGAGAAAAGAACCTTCTCGTCTATTCAGGCGCCGAGCCTGCAGTGAAGACAGGTGACAATGTCTCCGTAACAGGTGTCAAGGCAGACTACAACGGCCTGACCCAGCTCACCTCTCCGGAAGTCGAGACCATCTCCGAGACCATCACTCCAGCCATCCAGGATGCCAGGAAGCTCACAGGGAATGAAATCAAGGAATTCTCATCAGAATCTGCAACCCTGATATCGGTGGACGGTATCTTCGTCGTTGACGGTGAATATCAGAACATCTATTTCGAAGGGACCGACCAGGTAGGTTCCGTGGTTTCCTCTTCTTTCGACGAGCAGCTTGAGGACGGAGACGCCGTAACCATCACAGGATATTACGGTTCAAGGAACAATGGCGGATACATGAGCATCATCCCGGTAGAAGTGAAGGAATGCACATCTGCCATTCTTATCGTGGATGCCGAAAGCGCCCATAGCGTCGGAGCCGCAGCAGGTGAATACAAATTCGACGTCCTTTCAAATGCCGACTGGACTGTGACATCGACCGATGCTGCGAATTTCGCTGCTACAAAGACCGGCAGCACCGTTACAGTAGCATATACCGCAAATGAGGGTGAAGAGCGTTCGGCAACTGTCACCGTATCCACCACGGACAACAGCAAGAAGTTCGGGATAGTCATTACCCAGGCCGCTGCTCCTTCGGGAGATGCACTGATAATCACATTGGATGCCGCAACAAAGCCTTGTGACAATTTCCCTGAAGGCTCTACCGGCGAAACCACAACTCAGACCTATACTATAGATGATTACGAATGGACTTTCTCTCCATCTTCCGGCGATAAATTCAGCTGGTATAGTGATCAGAAATATATTCTGTGGGGCAAAAAAGACGCATATATCCTGCTGCCTGCCGTGGCTGACAAGCATCTGACAAGTGTCACTATCCTGACAGGTAAAAACGCTTCTACAAGTGTAAAAGTCGGTGTCTATGCTGAAGACGGTTCAGCTGCTGTCGGTGGCGGAACAGAGTTCGTTCTGAACGCCAAGAACACTGAATTCTCCTGGACCCTTACCGGTACGGAGAACAACACCCACTATCAGTTGAGAGTATGCAGCGCTCACAATGCCCAGCTGCAGAAACTGACTTTGGTTTACGAGTAGCAGCTCATATGTTTTCAACGAGGGTGACTCAAGAGCGGAATTCAAGACACTCTTTTGAGTCCCCTCGATTTGGAGGGGCGCCATGATGGGTCGAATCGCGGTGATGCCGGATTGCCCGTGATGACACGCCTCCTTGATTTTCAATAAGACAGACAAATGCGTGCATTTCCAAAGATAAAGCATCTGTTCCCCGTATTGCTTGCGGCAGTGATGTCCCTTGCATTGTCGTGCGAAAAATTCGGTGTCACGCCCGATATCTCTGTGTCGCAGAAATCGGTCTCCAGTGACGCCGGCCATGTGACAGTCTCGGTTACTGCTTCCGGGAAATGGCAGCTGGCGCTGATCTACATGGATGATTCCGCTCCATGGGCTTCTCTGACTTCGACTGAGGGCCGGGGCAGCAAGGATGGCATCATATTGAGATACACGGAAAACACCTCCGGACAGAACCGTTCATTGAGGGTGGTGCTCACTGTCTCGGACCAGGACTATGCCGCCACTTTCTCGCAGACTGCCTATGCTGCATCTTCATCCGGCGACGAGCCTGCTTCAGACCCGAAATGGCTTGAACTTCCGGCATTGCAGCAGAATGACGCCTGCCATTTCTATTATCACGACATGTCGGACCGCGACTGCAGGAACTACTCTTTCCTCTGGGACAGGGAGAATCTTGTGGCTCACTGGGTCGCCTATCCTCTTAACCGCGGGCTCAGAGGGTCCGGCAGCCGGACAAACGAGTGGGGCTATGATCCCAAGGTGCCGAGGGATGAACAGCCTGAACTTTTTTCCGGATTCGATGGCGGCTACCAGAGGGGACATCAGCTGCCGTCGGCGGACAGGTACGGCGGAAACAACGTATCCACTTTCTATTTCACCAACATGACACCGCAGCTCGGCTCCCTCAACACAAAGGCATGGGAGAACCTTGAAGGCCGGGTCCGCGAATTGTCCTACACGTCAGACACGCTTTACGTCGTGACGGGCTGCGTGCTCGAAGGCAGCACCGACAAGGCTTACGACAACAGCGGCAAGGCGGTGACAGTCCCTTCGGGGTATTTCAAGGCTCTGCTGTGGTACAACGGGGGTTCCACCTACAGTTTCGGCAAATGGACGGCGGCAGCCATCTACTGCGAGCACCGCAGCTACGGCTCCTCGCTCGGCACGGATGTGCTGATGTCCATCGACGAGCTCGAGGAAATCACCGGCATAGACTTTTTCGTGAACCTTCCTGACAGGGTGAATCTCTATGAGGCGCAGCGTATCGAGGCTGAAGACCCTGTGCAGAACAGCTTCTGGACCGCTTTCCTGAACTGACAAGAATACTCTACATAACCCTATATGAAAAAGATAACGATAATTTTATCTGTCCTCCTGCTTTCTGTCTCGATGCTGTCGGCGCAGAGCGGGAAGACGAAGACCTATGTGGTAGGTTTCTACAATCTTGAGAATCTTTTCGACATCTATGACGACCCGGCGAAGAACGACGAGGAGTTCCTTCCGGACGGCGCGAACAAGTGGACCGAGGACAAGTACAACAAGAAACTGCACAACATGGCCACCGTGATAAGGTCCATGGCAGAGACGAACGGGCGTTTCCACTCCATCCTCGGGGTCAGCGAAATCGAGAACAGGCTTGTGCTCGAAGACCTTGTGAGCCAGCCTGAAATAGCCGGGGCCAACTATCAGATAGTGCATTACGACAGCCCCGATGTCAGGGGTGTGGACGTGGGGCTGCTCTATCGTCCGGACCAGTTCAAGCTCATCGGGAGCGAATCCATACCGTTCGACTTCGCGAGCGGGAAGATAGAGTTCGCGATGGCCGGGGAAGACAGGGTGAACTTCAAGACAAGGGACATCCTCATGGTTCACGGCCTGCTCGACGGTGAGGAGTTCGCCTTCTACGTGGCGCATCTCCCTTCCCGTATCGGCGGCAAGGGCTGGGACTTGAGAAGCCGCGGAGCCGAGATAATCTACGAGCATGCACAGAAGATGGCTCAGGAGCATCCGGGGATAAAGATAGTCGTGATGGGAGACATGAACGACAATCCTACGGACAGGAGCATGGTGGAATTCATGCACAGCAAGGGCAAACCTTCGGAGGTGGGCAAGGATGAGTTCTTCTCTCCGTTCATGTCCATGCTGAAGGCCGGATACGGCTCGCTCGGCTATCAGGGCACATGGAACATCTATGACATCATACTCGTGAACGAGGAGCTTCTCAACGCTCCGGACGGAGGTTTCAGGATTCGTCCTGTAGGGAAACGCGGATTCTATGGCGTAATCTACAAGAAACCGTTCATGCTCAGCCAGAAAGGCCAGTTCAAGGGTTATCCTTTCAGGACTTTCTCATACGGTGCGTTCATAGGCGGGTACAGCGACCATCTCCCGACCTATATCGTGCTTGAGAAGAGCGTGGAATAGACGCGCTGCCGGAATTATGACTTTTGATATTAACAACAGAAAAATATGAGAAACAGACTATTGTCAATTTTATTGATTGCTCTTTTCATCATGCCGGCTTTCGCAAGTGCACAGACGCAGGAGCGGAAGAAAACTTACGGCGGCAGGATTTCCTACTACACCAGTCCGGTCACGGGAGACAGGGGCGGTGTGGAAGGGACCGTGGTGAACAGGAATGGCAGGGCTCCAATCGCAGACGCCAGTCTGCAGCTTTACCGCGGGACGGAGTTGATTGCCGAAGGTCCGTCGGACTCCAACGGTTATTTCCTCTTCTCGGAAGTGGACAACGGTGATTACCGTCTTGTGGTGACGGCACCGGGTTTTGCGGGCACGGAAGTGAACGTGAAGATAGAGGGATTCGTGAAAGACCTCATTTTCGTGTCATTGCTTTCTTCCGACGTCCTGGCGACGAATTTCGACGATTCGAGCTTCATGGAGCTGGACATGGACGATTCAGGCTACGATGACGCCCCGTCCATCCTCTACGGGAACGATGTGTATTCCAATATAGCAGGATACGGCTTCAGTGCAATCCGCTTCAAGAACAGGGGTTACTCGAGCGAATCCCAGGATGTGTTCCTGAGCGGGGTAAGGATGAATGACGCAATCACCGGCTACACTCCGTGGTCTCTGTGGAGCGGCCTTAACGAAGCCATGAGAAGCAAGGAGACGACTCTCGGCAACGAGACTCTCGATTATGGCCTCGGAGGCTACAACGGTATCACGAACATTGTGGCATCCCCGTCGAGCGTACGCAAGGGCTGGAGGTTCAGCCTTTTGTCCAACAGTGCGCTTTACCGCCTGCGCTTCATGGCGTCATACGCTTCAGGAGAACTTGACAACGGATGGTCATACGCATTCAATGTCTCTGCCCGTCTCGGCGGCAACGACTGGGTGAAGGGTGTCTACTATCGCTCTTTCGCATACTATGCAGGTGTCGAGAAGAAGTTCGGGGACATGCACAGGCTCAGCCTCGTGGCTTTCGCTTCTCCTACCAACAGGGGCGCACAGAATGCTTCCACACAGGAGGTCTATGACCTTGTGGGCGACAACATGTACAATTCCAACTGGGGTTACCAGGACGGCAAGCTCCGCAACGCGCGTGTCCGCAAGACACATGAGCCGGTGTTCATCCTGAAATACACCGCAAACCCTCTCGAGAATCTCGAGGCGTCTGCGACAGTGACATACAGGACCGGAAAGAACGGCTACACGGCTCTTGACTGGTACGACACATACGACCCGAGGCCGGACTACTACAGGAATCTCCCGAGCTATTTCTGGAACGAGAACAAGGATTACGGCCGCCTGAATTACGAAAAGTATGCATGGGCTTCCGAGGCCTGGCTCTCCAACTACAACAGCACACAGCACATAAACTGGGACAGGCTCTACAATGTGAACAGCCATAATCTCGATTCGGACGGGCTCGGACGCTCGAAGTACATAATCGAGGAGCGTCGCACGGACCAGAACGACCTGAACCTCAACGGAAGCGTGAAGTGGCGTGCAAACGACTGGTTCACCCTGACAGGCGGTGTGAACTGGCGTTGGAACAAGACCGAGTTCTACAAGGTGGCGGACGACCTTCTCGGAGGTGACTACTATATCAATATCGACCAGTTCGCGGAGCGTGATTTCGCTTCCGACCCTGCCATGATTCAGAATGACCTGGATTATTACATAGCGCATGGTTCCGCACAGAGGCTTTCTGCGGGGGACAAGTACGGATACGACTATTTCGCGAATGTCCGTGACGCCAAGGTATGGGCCAACGGTTCGTTCGAGTACGGGGCTTTCACCGGTTATGCGGCTCTGGAGGCCGGATATTCGAAGTTCTGGAGGGACGGTGTGTACAGGAAGGGTCTTTTCCCTGGACTGAATGACGACGGTTCCCCTTTCAGAAGCCCGGACACGGGAGAAATCCTCACGACATACGACAGCGATGGTAATGCCATCACTTCCAAGGGGCGTTCCGATGTTGCCGATTTCTTCACGTATTCCGCGAAAATCGGTGCCGGCTGGTTCTTCAGCGGAGGACACAGGGTGTATGCGAATGCCGCATACATGAACGATGCCCCTACATTCAACCAGTCGTTCATTTCCCCGAGGACGAGGAATACCCTGGTGCCGAACCTCACCACCACCAAGACAGTATCGGCCGACATCAACTATACCTACAACAACAACGGCTATGACATCCGTCTCACCGGGTTCTGGACCAAGATAATGGACCAGACCGACATGATGAGCTTCTACGACGATTCGCAGAACTCCTTCACCAATTTCGCGATGACGGGCATAGACCAGCGTCACATGGGTATCGAGCTCGGTTTCGAGATTCCTCTCTATCTGCAGAACGTCTTCCTTCAGGGAGTCCTGAGCTGGGGCGAGTACATCTACACTTCCACTCCGTACATGACCCAGACCATAGACAACAGCGCCGAGGTGATAATAGACAACCAGCCTGTGACCTACTGGAAGAGCCATCCTATATACAAGAAGACCGTGATAGACGGTGTCACTACATACGACACTGACGAGAACGGGAAATATATTCTCGAGAAGGACCAGAAGCATTATGTGCCGAGCACTCCTCAGCTTGCCGCAGACCTCGGAATCCGCTACAGGAGCAATTCCTACTGGTTCGTGGAGCTTAACGGACAGTTCTTCGCCAATTCGTATCTGGACATGAACCCTCTCTACAGGACCATGACCGCGGTTGCCGGGCCTGACAACGAGATGACATCGGCCGCACTTTACGAGCACAGCAACAACAACTGGTACCTGAACGAGACAATCCAGGACAACATGGGGCTTTCTCCGGAGGAGATTGAGTACATGGCTGCCCAGGAGAAGTTCAAGCCGGTGTTCCTGCTGAATGCGAGTGTCGGAAAGTCGTGGTACATAGACAGGAAGTACAATTTCGGATTCTCCCTTGAAGTCAAGAACATCCTGAACAACAGGGGTGTGAAGACCGGAGGTTACGAGCAGACCAGGCTCATCGACAGCGAGAGCATGAAGAGGTACTATCGCTTCGACTCCAAGTATTTCTACATGAGCGGCATAAACTATATGCTCAATCTATACTTCAGATTTTAAATGTAATTCAAGACAAGATGAAAAGAATATACAATACGGTAATCGGCGGGGCGGCGATGCTGTCGGCTGTGCTCTTTCTGAATTCCTGCGATGAGTTCACACCGGTGTTCACCGGCAACTATCCGGAGCCGGAGTCGTGGGAGACACAGGAGCTTGTCGTCACGCATACGATAGGGGAGCTTGCCGCAATGTACAAGGTTGAGCAGCCTTTCGAGATAACTGATGACATTGTCATAGCCGGGAAGGTCGTGACTTCCGACCAGTCAGGCAATTTCTACAGAAGCCTCTACATACAGGATGAGACCGGCGGCATTGAGCTGAAACTCGGTAAGACCGGGCTTTACAACGAATACAAGCTCGGCCAGACCTTGTATGTGAAGTGCAAAGGCCTTTGGTTGGGCATGTACGGGTATAATTACGACAAAGGATATGGTATGGTGCAGCTTGGTATGGACGACCCTACGGATGAGTACGAGACTTCGTATATGGAGGTGCAGTACCTGATTGACCAGCATGTGTTCCGTGGCGAGCTCGGAGACCCTGTGGAGCCGGAGGTGCTTGCTGAAAGCGATCTGCCGGGGACGACTGACACGCAGAACAGCAATCACAATATCGGTGCGTATGTCACTCTTCAGAATCTCAGATATACGGGCGAGATATTCACGCTGTTGTATGTCAATTCCACGACCATGGACACCAAGGAGTCTGCAAACAGGGTGTTCCTTTCCACTGATGACGGGGAGGACCCGAAGAATTACGGAATCATCACGTGGGCAATGAGCGAGCAGAATGTGAAAGAGCATCTGGTTGCCGGAGACTGGGACGATTGCAGTATCGGCAACGGGTCTGATGCGGACAATAACGTGTACGGCACTGTGGCGGACCACAAGGAGGAGATGCTCAGGTATGCGACACCGGCGAATGTGAGCCAGTATTTCATGATGGGCAACACCGAAATCCAGGTCCGTACCAGCGGCTACAGCCGGTTTGCGGACCTCGTGATTCCTGAAGAAGTCAGGAATGGAGACAAGACCATCAATGTAACCGGCATCCTGACGATGTATCAGGGAGCCATCCAGTTCGTGCTTCTCGACCAGAACGGTATCGTAGTAAACGAGTAGCCGGGGGTGGGGCTCAGCAACTGAAGCGGAAAAGAAGAGCGGTCCGGGGTGAAGTCCGGGCCGCTCTTATTTCTTTCCTTCTTTCAGTCCTGTTGCCAGCCCTTCCTGACGGGCTGTCTCGATGATGTTGTAATTAAGAAATATTGTCTCGTTTTTTCTTTTTTTATGGGATGGTGTGTGTATATTTGCAAGGATATGCGATATCGTGTACTAAACCATACAATAATGACCAGAAGACTTATATATCCGTGCATTGCATTGCTTATGATATCCTGCAGCAACATAAATCCGTTTTTCGGAGAGTGGGACACTCCATACGGGATTCCTCCATTCGACGAGATTTCAGAGAAAGACTATGTGAGTGCCGTGAAGTTCGGCATACATCAGCAGTCTGCCGAGGTTGATGCGATAATCGCACGGGATGCCGAGCCTACATTCGAGAATACAATCGCCGCATACGAGCATTCAGGGAAAATTCTCGACAGGGTGACAGGCGTGCTTTTCAACCTTTCGGAGAGCGATGCCTCCCCGGCTCTGCAGAAAGTCGTGGAAAAGGTTGTCCCCCTCCTTACGGAACACAGCAACAACGTGTTCATGAACCCTTACTTTTTCGGGAGAGTGAAAAAGGTCTATGACTCGAGGTATGACTCGGGTCTCACATCCGAGCAGATAAGGCTCACCGAGAAACTCTATAATTATTTCCAGAACAACGGAGTGTCACTGGACGCTGACGGACAGGCCCGCATGCGTGAAATCAACGGCGAACTGGCCATGCTGGAGCAGACTTTCGGCAACAATCTCCTGGCAGAGACAAACGCCTTCTCCATGCTGCTCACTGATTCCGCTGAAATTGCCGGACTTCCTGAAGCCGTGCTCCATGCTGCCGCTGCTGAGGCGGTTGCGGCAGGGATTTCCGCCCATGATGCCGCCAGACTCCGCAGGATAGATGAAAAGGACATTGCCGAAGGCGGCCCGTGGCTTTTCACCTTGAGCAATTCGAGTTATGTCCCGTTCATGACATACAGTGCAAACAGGGAGCTGAGGGAAAGGATGTTCAAGGCGTATTCTTCGAGAGGGAATAATGGAAATGACTGGGACAACAAGGAAACTGTCTTGAAAATCATGGCCTTGAGGATTGAAAAGGCTAAACTTCTCGGCTATGCCACACCGGCGGAATTCATCCTTTCGGACAAGATGGCAAAGACTCCTGCAGCTGTCGATGCTTTCCTTGACAAAGTTTTCGTGGCTGCCGTGGCAAAGGCCTCGGAGGAGGTCGCCGACATGCAGAAGGTGATGGATTCGGATGCGGAGGCCGGGCTTCTTCCGCAGGACAGCACGAGTGTCATCCGTCCATGGGACTGGGCATATTATGCGGAGCGTGTCAGGCAGTCCCGTTTCAGTCTTGACGAGGCTGAAATGAAACCGTATTTCAAGATGGAGAATGTCCGGGACGGGGTTTTCGCCGTGGCCCACAGGCTGTACGGGCTGGATTTCGAGAAACTCGACAGCATCCCCGTCTATCATCCGGATGTAGAGGTGTTCAAGGTGACTGATGCAGACAGCTCCCTTGTCGGTATCCTTCTCACGGACTACTATCCGCGGAGCACCAAGAGGGGAGGGGCATGGATGAGCAATTTCCGCAACCAGGAGATTTCCGAAGACGGGGTGGATATCCGTCCGGTGGTGGTGAATGTCGGAAATTTCACGAAACCTTCGGCGGGGAAGCCTTCGCTGCTTACTCTCGACGAGGTTGCAACCATGTTCCATGAGTTCGGTCATGCACTGCACGGCCTTCTCAGCAGATGCACATACAAGGATGTGAGCGGTACGAGCGTGGCTCGGGATTTCGTGGAACTTCCGTCACAGCTGAACGAGAACTGGGCATTCCGTCCTGAAGTGCTCAGGATGTATGCACGGCATTACGAGACAGGCGAGGTGATACCGGATTCCCTTATCGTGAAGATAAACCGGTCCGGCAAGTTCAACTACGGTTTCATGACCACGGAACTTGCTGCGGCCGCGATTCTCGACATGAGATGGCATGAGCTGACTTCGGTGTATGTGCCTGCCGATTCTCCTTTCGCTTCCGACACACCTGCCCCGGAAGGCGCGGAGCCGGCATACCTTGTCACTGGAGGGAAGGAAATCCCTACGGGGACATCTCCGGACCTGATGCTCATCGACCCGGTGAAATTCGAGGAGTGCATGATGGCTCAGGCAGGACTTATCGACGAGATAATTCCGCGGTACAGGACCACATATTTCAACCACATCTTCAAAAGCGGATACGATGCAGGATATTACAGCTACCTTTGGGCCGAGGTCCTCGACAAGGATGCATTCGGACTTTTCCTCAAAAGGGGCATATTCGACAGAAAGACCGCTGATTCGTATCGTACCAACATCCTTGAGAAGGGCGGCAGCGAAGACCCGATGGTTCTCTACAGGAGATTCCGCGGGGCGGAGCCTGACCCGGATGCGATGCTCAGGGCACGTGGCCTGAAATGACGCTACTCTGTCCGGAAAATTTCGTGCAGCACTTTCAGTGAGTTGACGTTTATCGCCGACTCCGTGTGGTATTCCATATATTTGAGGAGCTCACCTGCAATTTCATTCCTGGTTTCTCCCGACATGGGCACGAGCATGGCTTCAGGGACGGGAAGGGACATGAACCGGGCCGCCAGGGAGGTGTGCTCCCCGAGAAACGGTTCAAGGTCCGCAGGCTCCGGACCGAATCCGAGCACATTCGCCAGTTCCATCAGGAAGTAAATATGGAAGTTGCTGAAATCGGCTTCAAGAGCGTCCAGCAGCAGGATGTCCTTTTCGCACATGGCATAAAGTTCAGGGTCGGACATGCCTTCCTTGACTACGCGGTACAGGACTTCGCTGATGAACATCGATATTGCCGTTTTCCGGATGTCGTTCCGTATGCTCATGAGCGGATGCCTGGAGACGGGATTCCTTGCTGTTATCAGTCTTGATTTGCCGTTTTCAACGATGTCTGCTTCCAGGATGCTCAGCGGAAACAGCAGGGAAGTCGCGGAGCGTCTCGGGATGCTTTTCACGAAAAAGCCCTTCCTCCCATACTCCTTCGACAGTGTATGGAGGATTATGGACTGTTCGCCGTACCGTGTGGTATGCAGAAGGATGAATTCCGTGCTGTTGAGCATTGCCCGCCGCAGGTCAGGCTCCTATCCTGACCGTATCCTGCATCTCTTTGAGAAATCCGGCCATGGCTCTCAGGGCCTTTCCCCTGTGTGATATGGCATTCTTCTGCTCTTCGGAGATTTCCGCGAGGGTCATTCCGGGATATTCGTCCGGGATGAATACCGGGTCGTAGCCGAAACCTCCTTTGCCGGCCTTTGCCCTTGCGATTTTCCCCTCGAGGATTCCGTCGAAGAAGTGACGTTTCCCGCCGAGAATGAGGGTTATTACACTTCTGAACCGCGCTTTGCGCAGGTTTTTCTTTGGCATTATGCCCATGGATTTCATCAGGGATGCTTCCATTTCCTTTCTGGAGAGTTCCTCAAGGAGTTTGTCCATGTTCCTGTCGAAGTTCTTGTCTTCGCCGGCATATCTTGCCGTATGGACTCCGGGTGCACCTCCGAGCGCATCTACTTCAAGGCCCGTGTCATCTGCGAAACAGTCTGTGCCGCATTTCTCCCGGATGTAGTCAGCTTTCTGCTGTGAATTGGCCCTCAGAGTAGCGCCGGTTTCGGGAATGTCTTCATTCATTCCCATTTCCGCAGGGGTAACGAGCTCGAATCCCTTGCCTAAAATTTCTGAAGCCTCACGCAGTTTTCCGCTATTGCCCGTTGCAAAAACCATTTTCATAACTGCTTTATTTTCGTCTAAATCGCCGCAAAGGTATAAAAATCACCGCGAATTTTCCAAATCCTCCGGAAAATTTCCTTGTCGTCCGGCCTTGATAATGCGGAGCCGAACCGGCAGATTTCATGGAAAATTGCCGGTTTCATTCCTCGATTATGCCGTAAATTGATTGATAATAGTGTAATTGTTGAATAAAAACCGCAATTTTTGCAGAAAGTTGCGGTTTATGTTCAGCATATTATGTATATTTGCATCGAATCATACGGTTTACTTGTTATGGAACAGTTATTTGAACTTTATACATCGAAACTTGCAGAGACGTCAGTTGGATTCGTCCGCTATCTGCATGACAGGATAGATTGGAATTCCCGGCTGGTTGTCATCGTCGGAGCACGTGGGGTAGGTAAGACGACGATGTTGTTGCAGCATATCAGACTGACATGTGCGGAGAAGGAATCCCTTTATATTGCTGCGGACAATACATATTTTTCCTCAAATACGCTTTTTGACACGGCGACAGCATTTTCCAGAGGTGGCGGAAAAATTCTTTATATAGATGAAGCTCACAAGTATCCGGATTGGTCCAGGGAAATCAAGATGATGTATGATTATCTTCCGGATTTGAAAATAGTGGTGACAGGGTCTTCGGTTCTGGACATCAGGAAAGGAGTTGATGCGGATTTAAGCAGGCGGGCGATTACATACGCCATGGAAGGGTTGTCTTTCCGTGAATTTTTGAATTTCAGGCTCGGAACGGACATACGGCCGTTTTCCCTGGAAGAAATCATTGCCGGCAATGCAGTGCTTCCGGAACAGATCAAATACCCTCTCATGCATTTCAGGGAATATCTGTCAAAGGGGTATTTTCCTTTTTCCGCGCAGGACAATTATCTGATGAGGCTGGAGAATGTCATTAATCATACTTTGGAGATTGACATACCTTTTTTTGCCAATATGAGTGCTGCAACGGTCAGAAAGTTGAAGAAATTGTTGTACGTCGTCTCAAGGAGCGTCCCGTTCAAACCGAATTTTTCGGAGATAGGCAGAGCCTTGTCCATTGACAGGGGGACGGTGGCGGATTATATGGTCTACCTTGAAAAGGCAGGCTTGACAAGGCAGCTCAACATATCAGGCGGCGGTATGTCAGTTGTTGAAAAAGTGGAAAAAATATATCTTGCAAATACCAATTTCATATATGCGTTATCTGACGGGCATCCCGATATAGGGAATATCCGGGAGACATTTTTCATATCGGCCATGGTGGTGAATCACAAGGTTGCGGCATCGCCTGTTTCTGATTTTCTTGTGGACGGATACACGTTTGAGGTCGGTGGCAGGGGCAAGTCGGGAAAGCAATTACGCGGCACCGACGATGCGTTTGTCGTCAAGGATGACATTGAGCATGCCTACATGAACATAATACCTCTTTGGGCATTCGGTCTGAATTACTGAAAAAAATTACGCCGGCTCAAAAGCCCTAACGAGTCCCGCAGGGACCGAGCCGGAGGCTCGAAGCGCCCCTAATAGGGGCCGTAGACAATAGTCTACGGGGGTTGAGAGGGGTCAGTCTTTCGCAGAAAGACATTTGAGGGTGACACAAAATTCCTTTTGGGTCACCCTCAATCGGTTGTAGTAGCGTATGTTTCCCGGGAATTATTCGGCAGGAACCTCTCCAGCATTCATTATCCACACGCTCATCTTGCTTTCATTGTCAATGCGGTTGAAGTCAAGATAAATGTCGTACGGGCCGCTTCCCGGTAGGGCAATGTCTCTAGGATTTTCCTTGCCGACAGTTGTCTTGCCGCCAATCTGGACATTTGCATCGGAAATTGCCCCGATGTGGTATGGATTATTGTCCCAATTTGTACCGAACAGTATCTTGAACCGTGGACCGCCATTTTTGTCGGAAGGGAAAGATGCGTTTTTAAGGACTATGTATCCGGTTGTCTCGTCCAGTTCCATCCTTGTTCCTAACCAGTTGTCATTTTCATCCATATTGTTCGTTCCCATGATGTAGAACGGCACTTCTCCGGCTTTTGTGATGATGATGTTGTGAGGCCAGATATCGAAGTAGAAATCATAGTTGCCGGTATAGTCCGCTTCTGCAGGTACTTTAAGGTCACCATTATTCGTATCACCGGAACTTTCATAAATAGTATATGATGTATTCAGAGGGATTTCGGTTTGAGCACCAGTCTGGTTTATACCGTACCATTGATTTTCTCCGTATCTGATTTTGAACAGTCTGCTGTCATCGTCAACAGTGACGTCGGTGATGTAGGCAAGGCCATGCGCATTGTTGAGTGCTGTCCAGCTCCAGTTTTCTCCCCCTGAGAAGTTATTGTATATATTCCATCCCTGAGGGGTGTCGATTGTGAGAGGCGAGTCGAAATTCTTGAATGTCCCGGCAACAAGCTCAACGGCGGTGCCCCCTGTGGTCACTGTGGTGGAGTTGCCGTTGCTTTCATTGATTGTGAACCTGAACCCCTGGCTGTAGGTGCCCGGGAAGAGGATGAAGTTGAAATATACAGGCTCGCTCCCTATTGAAGGGTATGAGCCGGTGCAGTTCAGGGTCACGGAAGCGGAAGCACCTTCGGCGGCTGTCATTACAGGGGTTTCACCGCTGAAATCGACTGTGGCGGCACCTGCAAGCGGCTCCCCGCCCACAGACTCGATGGTAACCGAAGCTATTGTCCCGGTCCCCTTCAAAGGAAGTCTGAGCACCGTGGCAAGGTTCTCGAACACGAATGTCTTCCCGTCTTCCGTCTTTGCTCCCATAGGATACAATGTCGGGAATCCGTCTTCGGAATATGTCTGTTCGGTCGCAAGGTTTGCGGCTATTGCGGCTCCTGACGGCACATTGCTGTTCTGCGGATATATTGCATACGTGAAGCCGGTCTGCGGCTCGCCCTGTGCAGTGAATGTGGCTGACTGTGTCCCTGCCCCGGCAGTAAGTTCGTAGGTCCATGTGCTGCCGCCGTTCTCGTTGAACAGGGATATGTACTCGATATTTTCCCAGTTGATGCTGGAGCCTTCAAGAGTGGTCTTAGTCCCGGCCGAGACTGCCCCTATCTCAATCTGAGGTTCGGAGAATACGATGACTTCCTTCTTGCCGGAAGCGTTTTCCCCGCCCTCTCCGGCGATGTTGTCCTTGCTGCAGCTTAAAGAGACGGCAGCCAATGCCAGGACAGGCACAAACAAAAACTTTTTCATTGTCGCAAGTTCTTTTCAGGTTAAACTTAGTTGCCCCAGCTGATTGTCGTAGGGTCATCATACAGGTCCTGGGTCTCTCCTGTGCCAGGGCTGGCGGCAAATCCGTTCTCGACAGCGATGTCTTCCACGGACACTGCCGGAGAGACATACTCCTTCTCAAATAAATCCTTTGTTTTCATGATGTTTTAAATTTTAACAGGTTAATTATCATATGTTCTTTGGTTTTCAGCTACAGTTCCCGGACAGAAATTGCAAATCCTCCTCCCGGGGCCATATACAGTTTCAGGCCGGACTTCGATGTCACCTTCTTCACGGAAATCGAGTAGGCCACAGGGTTCGTCCTGTAGTCGGCATCCTTGGCATCGGCATAGATGGTAGCTTCGTATTTCTTCCCCGGCTCGAGGAAGTCCAGCGCAAATTCCACAGTCCGCGCGTTCTCGTCCGTAACCCCGCCTATGAACCACTGCGGCCCTCCTTCCCTGCATTCTTTCGCCTTTCTCGCAATGACTATGTAGTCGCCGGGCTCGGCCAGAAGATACCGGCTTTCGGACCAGTCCACAGCCACGTCCTCAATGAACCGGAATGCATCCATGTGAGCCTGATAATGCTCCGGAAGGTCTGCAGCCATCTGCAGCGGTGAGTACATCGTCACATACAGGGCCAGCTGGTTGGCAAGGGTGGAATTGACATGCGACTTGTTCTCCGGATTCAGTTTCTCCACGTCCATCATGAAAATTCCCGGCGTGTAGTCCATCGGACCTCCCTGCAGACGTGTGAACGGAAGTATCGTGACATGGTGGGGTTTCGTTCCCCCGAATGCCTGGTATTCGGTGCCGCGGGCAGACTCGTTGCCGATAAGGTTCGGATAGGTCCTGCACAGTCCGGTAGGGCGCACAGCCTCATGCGCATTCACCATAATCCTGTGCTCGGCGGCCTTCTTCACTGCATAGAGGTAGTGGTTGTTCATCCACTGTCCGAAGTGATGCTCCCCGCGCGGGATGATGTCTCCCACATAGCCGCTCTTCACTGAATTGTAGCCATACTTGTCCATCAGGTCGTAGGCTGCGTCGATGTGCCGCTCGTAGTTCCGCACCGAGCTCGAGGTCTCGTGGTGCATCATGAGTTTCATCCCTTTCGACTGTGCATATCTGTTCAGCTCCTCGATGTCGAAATCAGGATAAGGGGTCACGAAATCGAACACATAGTCCTTGGATTTGCCTGCCCAGTCTTCCCATCCTATGTTCCATCCTTCCACGAGCAGCTGGTCGAACCCGTGTTCCGAAGCGAAGTCGATGTACCTGCGCACATTCTCGTTGTTGGCTGCATGACGCCCGTTCGGCACGCACACGCTGTAGCCGACATTTTCGAGTTTCACCGACGGGAGGTCCGTGTATGCCCAGGAGCTCTTGCCTGTTATCATCTCCCACCACACGCCCATGTATTTCACCGGTTTAATCCAGGACACGTCTCCGTATGCGCATGGCTCGTTCAGGTTCAGAATCAGCCTTGATGCCAGGACTTTGCGGGCGTCATCCACAACCATCACCGTCCTCCACGGGCTCTTGCACGGGGCCTGCATGTAGCCTTTCCAGCCCTGGGCGTCAGGGGTCAGGTGGGAAGTGAACACCATGCTGCTGTCGTCGAGTTCGAGGTGCATGCAGGAGTAGTCCACAAGGGCTGCTTCATGGATGTTGATGTAAAGTCCGTCGTCGGTCTTCATCTGCAGGGCCGTCTGCACACCGGTCATCGAGAACGGTGTCTGGGACGAGTTCCCTGTGATTGCCGACGGCATCAGCCCCCTGATTTCCGACAGACGGGATTCGGCATAGTCGTACTCCTGCGTGTCGTAGTCTCCCGGAATCCAGAACGCCTTATGGTCTCCGGCCATCGCGAACTGTGTGAGCTCTTCCTTGATGACGAAGTATGTCAGATGCTTCTGCTCCGGAAATTCGTACCGGAATCCGAGCCCGTCGTCGTACAGGCGGAAACGGATTGTCATTTTCCTTCCGGTTGATGCCTGCCTCAGCGTGACGGCCAACTCGTTGTAGCGGTTGCGGATTTCGGACTCCTCTCCCCAGACCGGACTCCATGTCTCGTCGAATGAGGAACTGTCCGTTTCCTCGACACTGAAACCCTCATGGAAATTGTCCGGCTCTCCGTATGGAAGGACAGTGAGCTTTTCACCGAACCCGAATTTCGGGTCGGCCGCCGGCCCCCTGAAGTCGAACCCGAGGGTGCTCGGCAGAATCACCTTGCGGTCCTTGTAGTCGAGCCTGTAGCAAGGCTGTCCCTTTTCCGTGAGGGAGAATGTCATCGAAAGGTTGCCGTCAGGGGATATGAGTGTCCGCACATCTTCCGGAGCCATGCCGGAGGCAGTGGCTGAAAGTGCGGATACGGCTGTGAATGTGGCGATAAGCATTGAAATTCTATTCATCTGGATACTTTTTGTCTGGTTATGTTGGACCGTTGTCATCTATCTTCTGTATTCCACCACGAGCACCTGCCGTGGCCCGACTACGGTTGAGTCGTTCACTTCCGCGGCCTCTCCGGTGATTACGTTGCGCCCGTCATGGAGCCCGTCGGCTATCTCGGCATAGTGAGACCATGGTATGTGCTTCTTCCCGCGGGAGTTGTTTATGAACACGAACACGGCATCCGTGTCGTCATAGCGGAAATATGCGTATGTGTTGTCGCGCGAGAGGAAGTGCAGGGTCTTTCCGTTGTGGATGACAGGCTTTCCCTTGCGCCACTGGAAGAGTGTCCTGGTGTAGTCGTGCATCTCTGCGGCAAAACCTTCCGGAACCGGTTTCCCGTCCGTGTTCACCTTTGCTGCCGCACGGCCTGCTGAAGAAAAGAGGTCTGTCCTGTCTCCGGGCCATCCTCCGGGGAAGTCCACCCTGAGCCCTCCGTGTCCCTGGGCCCTGTCTTTCGAGACGAACATCATCTCGTCTCCGTAGAATATCTGCGGAATGCCTCTCATCGTGGCCATCATGGCCATGACGATTTTCTGCCTGTCCGCATTGTGCCCGAGGACATCTCCTATGCGGTCCATGTCGTGGTTGCCGGCGAATATCATCATCCGGGACAGGTCGTGATAGACGAAATCGTGCGACAGGCAGTCGTATATCCTCACCATCCCTTCTCCCCAGGCCGTGGAGCTCGTGGACAGCCCTTTCCAGATGGCTTCCTGCAGAGGGAAATCCATGATGGAAGGAAGATGCGAGTCGAACCCGTCCCTGTTCCTGTTCCCGCCCTGCCAATATGCCAGCTGAGGTATGGAAGAAGTCCAGCATTCCCCGACTATGTTGAAGTCCGGATATTCCTCAAGGATTGCGGCGCACCATCTGCTCATGGCATTTTTCTCGTTGTACGGATAGGTGTCCACGCGGAAGCCGTCGAGTCCCGCATATTCGGCCCACCACACTGCCCATTGCGTGAAGTAGTTGAGCACGAACGGGTTGTCCAGATTCATGTCCGGCATGGACGGCACGAACCAGCCGCTTTCCTGAAGCATGAGGTCGTATCTGGAGGCGTTCGGGTCCATGTTGGTCGAGAAGCAGATGTTGGTGCCGGTGTACTCGGGGAACTGGTGTACCCAGTCCTTGAAGGGGAGGTCCTTCATCCACCAGTGGGCTGTGCCGCAGTGGTTGGTGACTATGTCCATTATCACCTTCAGCCCTTTCCCGTGAGCCTGGTCCACGAACTCCCGGTAGAGCCCGTTGGTGCCGAACCTCGGGTCTATGCGGTAGTAGTCGGCACAGGCATAGCCGTGGTAGGACCCCTCCGGCTCGTTGTCGAGGAGGAGCGGCGTGCTCCAGATGGCCGTGGCCCCGAGGTCTGCGATGTAGTCGAGATGGTCGATTATGCCTTTTATGTCCCCGCCGTGGCGTCCGAAGAACGCTTCCCTGTCAGCCTTTTCTTCCGTATCGGGGGTGGAGTCGTTGGAAGGGTCGCCGTTTGCGAAGCGGTCCGGCATTATCAGGTATATCATGTCGGCTGTCGAGAAGCTTTTCCTCTGCGCCGTACCGTCTTTCCTTGCGGCTATATCGTAGGAGTATTTGAAAGAGCCGTCCTTACCGCTGAACACTATCCAGTATGTCCCCGGCTTCGCATCATCCGCCACCTCCACGTCTGCGAAAAGGTAGTCAGGGCTGTCCGCCTTGTGCACTCCGGTCACTTCCACCCCGTGTCCTCCCTCTATCCTGATGCTGTATGAGGAAATGTCTTCCCCGTGTATCATGAGTTGGAGGGGCGTCTTCATTCCGGTCCACCACGAGAGCGGTTCAAGATGCGCTATCCTGTCTCCGGCATCTTCCACCGAGGCCGGGTCGAAATGCGTATGTCCTGCGCAAGAGACAAGCCCTGCCGCAAATGTCGCCATCAATATATTTCTTGAAAACATGTCCATTATCGTGTCCTTGAATTTTGCGGGAGGTCAGAAGACCATGTAGCCCCACGGTTCCAGCCGTGCCGTATCCCCGCCTTCGTATTCCTTGCCTGTGAAATATTCCGTCCTTTTCCCGCCTGCCGGAACAGTGATTTCCGCAGCCTTGTCCGAAAGGTTTGCAGCCACGGTTACGGTGTCGCCGGGGACAGTCCTTGAAAAGAACAGCAGGTCTGCATCACCGTCCGTCTGCAGATATTCCATCTTTCCTCCTTTCTCACCTGCGGCGAGGGCCTTGTGGGAGTGCCTGAGTTCCACAAGACTCCTGTAGAAGTCCGAGCGCGTATTCCACTCCCATGCCGGCACCGGGTCCTTCTCGAAGAATTCGAATCTGTGGTCGTAGCCTGTCTCCTGTCCGGTGTATATGAGCGGCTGTCCTGACGGAAGCACGAATGTGAGCAGGGCCATGACATCCGCGGCATCCCCCATCCTCTCGAACTCGGTGCCTGCCCATGAATTTTCATCGTGATTTGATGTGAACATGAGCCTGAATGCTTCAGGAGGACATGTCTGTGCATCTTTCGCGATATATGCCTTCAGGTCTGCAGCTCCTTTCTTCCCCTGGGCGATGTCGTTCATAAGGTGGTGGAGCTCCCATGCGTAAGAAGCGTCGAACGCTCCGTCGTGAAGCTCCGGATTCTCTCCTTCTGCAAGGAAGAAGATGCCCGGGTATTCTTCACGCAGTGCAGGGATGGTCTCCTTCCAGAAATCGAGCGGCACTTCGCATGCCATGTCGCAGCGGAATCCGTCCACTCCCTTGTCGAGCCAGAATCTCATCGAGCGGCGCATCTCCTCGCGCATGTCGTGGTTGTCGTAGTTCAACTCGGCGATGTCTGTCCAGTCGTACTGCGTCACCGTGTTCCCGAGAGAGTCCCGCACATACCAGTCGGCCGGTTTCCCGGATTCCCATACCGCATCCGGGGAAGTGTGGTTGGCCACCCAGTCCAGAATCACCTTGAATCCAGCCTTGTGCGCCTTGTCCAGGAAGGCGTCGAAATCAGCCATCGTGCCGAATTCAGGGTTCGTCGCGCAGTAGTCCGAGATTGCATAGTAGGAGCCGAGTGTGCCTTTGCGCTGCTCGACCCCAATCGGATATATCGGCATGAGCCAGATGACGTCCACACCGAGTTTCTGCAGTCTCGGGAGCTCTTCCGCAGCTGCATTGAATGTACCTTCCGGAGTGTACTGGCGCACATTCATTTCGTAGATGACCGAATTGTATGACCAGTCCGGATGTACGGGAATCCGGGCTTCCCTTTCAGAGCAGCCCGTGATTGAAATCACTGAAAAGATGGCCGCCACGGCAACGGCGGCCATGATGAATAATTTTTTCATATCAGTTGTCTGCGCTATAGTCGAAATTCACAAGCAGTTTGTATTCTCCCTGCCCGAGGGAAATCTCCATGCGTTCACCGGCGGTGGTGGCAGTGTACGAGTCCGACGGGTCGAGATAATTTGTCCATGTCCCGGCAGAAGGCGCCTCCACATAGAGTCTTCTGGCCTGGGTGTCGAAATTGCCGGCCACGATGAATGTCTTGCTGCCGTTCGTGCATGTGATGAAGCGTCCGGTGGTCCAGTTGTCGTAGCCTACCTGCCAAGAGAAGCTGGCGTCCCCGGTGAAAAGGTCAGGGTTGTCGTGCCTGAACTTCATGAGGCTTGCATAATTGTCATAGACCGCCTTCCTTTCGGGGATTTCAAGGTAATCCCAATGCAGAGGCTTCTTGGAGGTCCTTCCTCCGTAGTCTATCGAGTAGTCGTAGCCGAGTTCCTGGAACTGCCACAGCATCTTCGGCCCAGGCACTGTCAGCAGGAACGCGCCTGCGAGCGAGCTGCGCTTCATCCTTTCAGCCAAATTGTCCTTGAGCAGGGATACCGAGTAGTCCTTTATCTTGGCCTGCATCCTCTCCTCGTCGTGGCTCTCGGCGTAGGAGACATATCCCCCGTGCTTCATCCAGTTGTTTCCCGACCAGACATTCCAGAGTTCGCTTCCGTCCACATATCCCATCGCGGCCTGGCAATAGGCGGCATTGGTGTTGCGCCAGCAGTGCATCCCGAGGTTCGCAAGCTGCTTCTCCTCGTCTTCCCCCTGCCAGTGCTCGAGTATGACGACAGGCTTCGGCCTTCCGGCGGCCACGCTTTCCCGGCACAGGGTGTTATAGTAGCGGGTGAAAATCTCAATGCGCTGCCCTACAGGGTCCGCGTCGCTCCAGTTGAAGCTGCCGGACACGTCAAAGCGGAACCCGTCCACATGATATTCCGTGACAAGATACATCAGGCTCTTCTCCACATACTGGCGCACGAACTCGTTTTCATGGTTCAGGTCATGGAAAACAGAATAACCCGAAGGTGCATGCTCGTTGAACCACGGGTTCTCCGCAGTCACGTTGTTTGTCTCGGTGCTCCAGAACATTTTCGCAAGGGTGCTGTTGCCGGTCATGTGGTTGTAGACCACGTCCACGATGACTCCCATCCCGAGTCCGTGGGCCCTGTCCACAAATTCCTTGTACTGCTGCAGAGTGCCGTAGGATTTGTCGAGAGCGAAGTGCGAATACGGGTTGTATCCCCAACTGTCGTTCCCGTCGAACTCCTGTACAGGCATCAGTTCTATCGCGTCCACTCCGAGTGTCTTCAGATACTCCAGATGCTCCATCGCACCTTCGAGGTCACCCGACTCTGAAAAGTCACGGAGCAGGAGCTCGTATATGAGCATGTCGTTCTCATCCCTTATGGTGAAGCCGTCGTTCTGCCAGTCGTATTCATCCTGCTGCACACGGAAGGCCGAGACTATCCCGGTCGTGAGTGACGGATATTCCGGGAGGCCGGGATATGTGGACGAGGATATGTACTGGTCGTCCTGGGTGTACACTATCTTCGTGAACGGGTCGGAAAGCCTCATCTGGATATCTTCTCCGCTGTCCCCGCCATCCTTGCCGATATAGTATTGGAACATGTATTCCCGAGTAGGGTCGATGCCTGTGAGGGTGTACCACCACGCGCCTCTCTCCTTGTCCCATTTCATGGCATATTCCGAGGATGGAAGCCAGTCGTTGAAGTCCCCTATGAGGTAGCACCAGTCGAAGCACCTTATGGTCTTGGCTTCCGGAGCCTCGTTCCACCAGGCTCTGTTGTAGGCCGCGAAAACGAATGTCACGGAGCCGTCTTCATTATAGTTGATTCCGTAGTCGCATCCGTCCGGAACAGCTTCTTCCACAGGTTCCCCGTGTACAAGGGCGCATTTGCTGTCAGTGACGGAAATGTAGTAATCCTTTCTGAAGGCCGAGAGACTGTGGTCCTCGCTGCGTATCAGGAGCCCGAGCTTCGAGACCTCCGCTTCCCCGGAGCCGAACCATTCCCGTATTGTCGGCGTGAGTTCGAGAGTCCAGGTGTTGTCCCCGACGGCTGTCATCCTGCATTTCTCCGCGTTGGTCTCGGTAGTGGCCGGAGTGAATTTCCAGTAGTCTCCTTCCACGATTCCGATATGCACATAGACGTCGCCGCTGTAGTCATAGAGAGGCGAGCTCTCTTCAGGCTTGTACAGTATCGTCATGGGCTGGTCGGCATCCGGGTTCTCCGGCGTTATCGTCATCTGCTCGTCTGCCGCGCCGTTCTGGGTAAGGGTTATCGTCACCGGGTCGCATCCCGGAGCCGAGATGACGAGTTCCCCGGTACGCTCCTGGTCCGGATTGGCGTCAGTCTCTACGTAGAACGAGGATGAGGTGGAGCCGGATGTCTTGTCCAGCGTGCACCATTCCATGGACCCGGTGTCCTGCGAGATGCTCCAGGAACCCGCGTATGTCCTTATCTCAAGCATCTGCCTCCCGCCTCCGGCATCGAACCACAGTGATGTGGAGGAAACGGTCAGATTGCTTGCCGGAAGTTCCTCGGACAAGTCCGTACAGCCGGTGAATGCGGCTGCAAGGACCGACAGAAAAATTGCTGTGATATATCTTTTCATATACTATACGATTTTAGATTGTCAGTTCCCTGCCGGAGTCTGTCCCGAAGGCATGACCCATAAGGTGTTCTGTCCGTCATCGAAATAAATGTCGAACGTTCCCTGCGGGATGATTATGTTTTTCGACCCTCCGTCGTTTATCAGCTGTACAGGCTCTCCCGGCGTGGCCTCGACATCCTGTCCTTCAGCCCCCATGTTGCCTCCTGCGTCCCATGAGCCGCCAAGTCTTATCTTGATTGCGTTGGAGTTGGTGGCAGGGTCGTTTTCCGCCGCGAATGTCAGTCCGCGGTAGACGTACCGGTCGCCTTCCAGGGTCATCTTGAGGTCTGTGCCGGAGTCTCCCCAGCCGTTGAAGGCCCCGACGATTCCCCAGTCAGCGGCCTCTGAACCCTCAGCCTGCGACGGGTGTTTTCCCGGTGTCATTATGTATATCATCTCGTTGTTGAAGCTGAACCACACATCATAGGCTCCGAAGCGTCCGTCCTTGAGCACTACCGGTCCGCCTCCGAGGACAGCCTCCACAGGCGTGTCGTAGTCTATGTACTCACCGCCCCATGTGATGCCGTCATTGCTGCTGACCCTTATCTTCATCCAGTTTTCCGCACCTTGAGGGAACCAGACGTTCTTGCAGACGAAGTAGTCTCCGTTGCGTATCATTGTGAGGTCCGGCATGCCTTCCGTCATGTTTGCCTGTATGCCGAAGCTGAATGCGTCCGGAGCGTCCGAGCCGGCTTCCAGGATGTACAGGATTCCGTATTCCTCGTAGAGGTATATGTCATATTCCCCGGCAGCGGCAATCCGGATGCGGCCTTGTCCTGCGGCCGTCATCAGATGGGCGTCGGATGATGCCTGCACGTCGGTAGTGGTCTGGAATCCGAAGCTCCTGTTCCTGTCGTTGTTGCCGTATCTCAGACGCAGCTCCGACCCTTCGGCAAGTTCGAGGCCCTTGAACACGAAGTAGCCGTCTTCCTCGTCCATGAGCAGGTCCTTGTTCTCGAGCCATGCCGTGACATCTCCCGTGATGCCCCAGGACACTTTCTGCGGGATGTCGAAATCCGTGTCTGACTTTATGAAATAAGCCATCGACTGGTCCGGATAAAGGACGACATCATAGACTCCGTCCTCCGCCACCGACATGTCCGCCGATGCAGAGCTTCTGACAAGGTTGACGGCCGTGCCTGCTGCGATACCTTCATCTGAAGCCCCGCCAAGCTGGTTGCCGTAGTCGTTCTGCCATGCGTTGCCTTCCCTGAACTTGAAGCTGTCTTCGGTCGTGAGTTCGAGGTCTTCGATGATGTAGTATTCGGCATCTGCGCTTTCCGCCTTCGTCATGACGCGGTCATTTCCGGCCGCCCAGCCTGTGAATGACCCGGCGATTCCCCAGGATACGTCTCCCGGAGCATCCTTTCCTGCCTGGCGGATATGGATGAAGCCCTTGTCTTCGTTGAAGTAGATGTCATAGTCGCCTTCCTCTGTCACGTAGAGATTGCCTCCGCCCCTTGTCAGCTGGATACCGTCCCCTGGTGTGATGCCTGTCGGGTCCGCAGCTCCTCCGAAACTCAGGTTCTCGTTTGTCTCGCTGTCGTTCCAGCTGTTGTCGAACCTTATCTTGAACTGCTCCCCGCTCTGCGAGTCAGGGTCGTAGGCCCCGAGATGCACGTTCCTGCGGACGTAGTAGTCGCCGTCGAGCACCATGGGAAGGTCAGGGACGGCCTCTTCAGTCTCCGGGTCAATCTCGTTGCCCCAGTCGTTTATCGCGCTTCCCGTGATTCCCCAGGTGTGGCCTGTCGGGTCTGTTATCTCTTCCTCCTCCTCGACTTCCTTGCCGTAGTCTTCCGCATTCAGTTCGTAGGTCCTTTCGTCAGGGTTGTTGAGGTTCACGTAGATGCGCCAGCTGCCCCCGGTGGCTGTCACAGGTGTCCCCGAGTCGTCGAGGATGCCTGCCGTCGTGGAGCCGAGCACGGTGCGTTCAGCTCCGTCAGCGAGGGCGAAACTGAGTTCCCCGTCCGTCAGGACCGCATCGAGCCAGAATTTCTGGTCGATGGTGTTGAAGTTCATTGTCTGCTCCTGCGAGCCTATTGCGGAACCGTAGACGACAAGCCTGTCGAAAGCATATTCCCTTGTGAGCACAAGTGTGGTGCTGTTGAACGCAAAACTGTAGTAGCGTTTGGAATAGACGTTGGCGATGTTCCCTCCGTTGTTCACGAGCTGGATTTCCCCGTCTTCAGCTTCCGCCCTGTCGGCACCTGCGCCCCAGTTCCCGGTGGCGTTGTTCCATGTGGCGGCTCCGGTTATCTTGAAGCCGACATCGTCGGCCGAGCCCCCGTTGTTGTCGACGGCATTGACCCCGAAGTCGATGATTCCGTTGTATTCGTTGTTGTTCCCGAAACTGAAGAGGTACTGCGACCTGGCATGGTCCCAGTTGGAGTATTTCCCGATGACCCACACGTTCGGGTATCTCGGCTCCGCATAAATCACCGTCAGTTCCAGTTCACGCGGAGCTGACCAGTAGACGTCCATGCTGTTGCCGACCGATGCCCCTACATAGAACCTCACGCGGCTCGGAGTCTCGAGCGGGACACCGAGGCCTCCGAGATCGGCCTCGAGGCCGGTTATGTAGTTCACTTCCTCGTATGTCATCTCAAGGAAAGTGTCTGTGATTCCGGACTGTATGTTCACCCTTCTTGTCTGACCGTCCTGTCCGTCGTACTCCGCGTCTATGGCATAGTTGACCTGTGCCCTCACCCCGAAGTCGGCAGCATCCCATACGAATGTCACGGTCTCGTCGAGATTGTCTCCGGTCACGGCAATCCCGTCAATGTCGAGAGGATTCAGCACCGGCGGGAGCACATCCTCGGGCGCGTATGTCCTCATCTCTTCCAGCTGCTGGCAGCCATAGGAAACGGCTGCGGCCGCAGCGATTGTCATTATGTATCCTGATGCTCTCATTGTATCTTGTCCTGTTGTTTAGAATGTCTGTGCATAGCCGGGGTTCTGGTGTATTTCCACATTGGCCGCAAGGTCAGTAGGAGGTATCGCGAACAAATCCTTGTATGCATCGAACGCCTGTCCGCCGAACGATTCCCCACCCTTGTATGGCCAGAGATATGTGCCGCTGTGGAACCTGTCGAAGCGGATGAGGTCGGTGCGGCGGTGGCCTTCCCAGTACAGTTCTCTCGCGCGTTCAGCTATGAGTGTGCTTTCGGTATATCCGGTAGGCTCGTCTATGCCTGCCCTTGCCGCAAGTTTCCGGATGTAAGGAAGCCCGTCAGTGAGTTCCCCGAGTTCGAGGCATGCTTCGGCGTATATCAGATATATTTCTCCGAGCCGGATGAGAGGGTAGTCTATGTCGCTGTATGCCTTTGTGGCGGAGACATCAGCCCATTCCGCCGGCTCCGTGTCGTGAGGCACGTTGTTGAATTTGATGCAGGACCATCCGTTCAGGAATGTGTAGAGGTTCCCTTCCATGGATTCGCTCCTGCCTTTGATGTAGAACATCTTTCCGCGCGCGTCATCGCATTCGTATTCACCGGAGGCATAGTCCTGTTCCGAGACTCCGAAATATGCCGACACGAATTCGTAAGGCACCCTGATACCTGCCCAGCCGTTGTTCACGCCGTTCGGGAAGTAGGAGATTTCCTCCTCTTCTCCGCCGGCTCCCGTGACAGTCTCTTCAATGACATCCTGGGATGCCACGGCAGCCAATGTCAGATAGGATGTCCCTCCGTAGGACTGGGACTGCTCGGCGTCGTATGCGGCAGCGAAGATGATTTCCTGGAGCGCGTCCGGATTTTCACCGTTGTCGCCCCTGAAAAGGTCGGCATAGTCAGGACAGAGGTCATAGCCCATTTTGAAAATCTCTTCACAGGCTGCCTTGGCCTCTTCCCACATTCCGCCTTCAACACCGGCATAGACTTCGGCATTCAGATACATCCTCGCGAGAAGTCCGTAGACGGCGCCCTTGTCGGCACGAGGATACTGCGACCGTGCCTGCGGCATCGCGCTTCCGTCCGACGCGAGGTCGGTAAGCTCTGAGATGCAGAAATCGAAGAGCTCCTTGCGGGTGCCCTGTCTCGGGTTCACTCCGACTCCGAAGTCCGATTCTTCGGTAATGAACGGCACATTCCCGAACGTGTCTATGGCCATCCAGTAGAAATATGCCCTCAGGAAGCGGGCTTCGGCCCTGAACTGGGCGACCTTGGCCCTGACATCGTCCCCGACACCCCTTTCATCGAGTTTCGCATCGGTGGTCTGGCGCAGGAATTCATTCGCGTACGAGATGCCCTGGAGAGTGCGGATGTAGACCGCATACGTGGCATCGTTCTGCGCCTCCGTCCACGAGTTGGTGTTCAATGCCCTCACCCATGCATCGTTTGCCCATGCGCACTTGGCCTCGTCCGTTGTCGTCTCCTGCACGGACCAGAATGCCCTGATGAGTTCCGACGCGCCTCCGTCCGACACCTGGAGGTCCTTGGTGTCGTTGGATATGAACTGGAAATAGAGTTTCGTGAGCCCCTGCAGATATCCGGCCTCGTCGGTCCCGTATGCCGTCTCCGGCACCTTGTCGTACGGGTTGCGCGGGACGGTGTCGAGGTCTCCGATGCAGGATGAAACCCCTATGGCTGCAGTGAGTGCAGCAGCGATGCAGATTATGTTTCTATATATTGTCTTCATGTCCGGTTACATTAGAAGTTGATGTTCACACGCAGGGAGAATGTCCTCGGGCGCGGCCAGATGGTCCCGTCGATGCCGGTCGCATTCGAGCACTCCGGGTCAACCCCGCTGTAGCCCGTAATGACGAACACGTTCTGCGCGCTGAAGGCGAGCCTTATCTGTCCGCTCCAGTTCTTTATGTTCCTGAATGTATATCCGAGGTTGATGTCGTCCATCCTGAAGAAAGACGCATTCTCGAGGAACATGTCGGAATACCACTGTTCTCCGCTGTTGGCCTCGGTGAATCCTGTCTCCTTCACGTATCTGGCGAAGTTCGGGAGGTTCCCGGCGTTCACGTCGAGGTTGGATGTGGAGTTGGAGGACGCGAAGTCGTTGAAAAGCCAGTTCCCGGCAGAGCCGTGTCCGTTGAACCCGAAGTCCCAGTTCCTGTATGAAAGCTTCAGGTTCAGTCCGTAGAAGAATTTCGCGTTCGGACTCTTTCCGGAGATGTAGCGGTCGTTGTCGGTGATGCTGCCGTCCCCGTCCCTGTCCACGAGGGCGTTCTGGACCGGCTTGCCTTCCGAGTCATAGACCTGCTGGAACGTGCGGTACGAGTATGGCGCGTATCCTACCTTGTGTACGCTGAGCATGCTTCCGGTACCCTTGCTTATGCTTCCGACCTGTATCACATAGTCCGGGTCGTCGGTGCTGTTCAGCTTTGTGAACCGCGTGTCCTGGAATGTGCCGTTGAAGCCTATGGAGAGATGCCAGTCCTCTGTCTCGACAGGCACTGCGTTGATTGAAAATTCCACTCCCTTGTTCTCCATTGAGCCGATGTTCGTGAGCACCGTGTTTCCGAAGTTGGAGCCCATAGGCGTGATTACGCTGTTGAGCAGGTCTTTGGTCTGGCGGAGATAGACATCGACGTTACCGGTGATGCGGTCGTCGAGGAATCCGAAGTCCACTCCGGCGTTGTATGTCGTGGTCGTCTCCCATCTGATGTCCGGGTCGTATGCCCCCGGGGTGTAGTAGAACTGGTATCCGTCCCCTGCACCCATGTAGTATTGCCTGTAGACGTCGGTGGAGAGACCGTATATCGACATGTACGGGTAGTTGCTCCCTATCTCCTGCTGTCCTGTCTGCCCTGCACTGAGCCGGAGCTTGAGCTGGGAGACAGGGGAGACATCCTTCAGGAATCCTTCTTCCTTGATGTTCCAGGCGAACGCCCCTGACGGGAAGAGCCCCCATCTGGTCTCGGGCGAGAATCTCGATGACGCGTCGTCACGCAGGGTGAATGTGAAGAGGTAGCGCGAATCTATCGAATAGTTGATACGGCCGTAGAACGACACGAGGTAGCTTTCCTGCCAGTTGTACGGATAGCGGGAGTCTTCCCCTTTCTGCTCGTTCGTGATGTTGAAGTAGGAGACTGTCCTGTCCGAGCTGTAGAAGTGCTGCCAGGAGTAGCCGGCCATCACATCGAGATGATGTATGCCCCACTCCTTGTTGAAGTTTGCGTAGAACTCGAGCACCTGGTTGCGGCGGAACTGGGAAGTCTCGGAATACTGGCCGATTCCCCTGTTCTCGGTGTCGGCGTATGCCTGGAAAGACCCCGGGTTCACTCCGCTGTGGGAATTGTACTGCGACATGTCGAGACCGAGGCTGAGATTGAATTTCAATGCTTCGAATCCGTGCACCTTGTAGTCTATCTGTGCGTTGCCGATCATTCGCATCGCGCTTCCGTAATTGTCCACGTCGTAGAGCTGGGAGAGAGGTCCCACGCCGAGCAGTGTGTTCGGGGTGAAGTTCTCGCCGCGTCCCGTACCGTAGTTCCAGAATCCGTTGGTGGTGGTGTAGTCGATGGACCCGTCCTCATTCCTGAAGTATGGGTCCTGGGTCGGGTTGAAGAAGGCCGCGTTCCCCACAACCCCGCTGTCGGCGTATTTCTGGTTGGTGTAGACGCCCCTTCCGCTCAGGCTTACGGTGAGATGGTTGTCGAAGAAATTCGGGGAGAGGCTTATGTCGAGGGTGCCCCTGTCGTATTTCGATGTGTGCAGGGTACCCTGCTGGCTTGTCCAGCCCACGGAAGCCCTGTATGGCATGCGTTCCCTGACATTCCCGCTGAGGCTCACGTTGTGGTCGTGGGATATGGCTGTGCGGAACACGAGGTCCTGCCAGTCGGTGTCCACATCTCCGAGATGCTCCAAGACATAGTCTCCGGTGGTGGTCCCTGCAGGGAATGTCCCTGCCACATACTCCCTGAACTCGCCGGGAGTCATTGTCGGGATGCGCTTGGAATTGGTCTGGACACTTACGCTTCCGCTGTAGCTGACCTGCGGCTTGCTGCCCTTTCCTCTCTTGGTCGTGATTATTATGACACCGTTGGATGCGCGGGAACCGTAGATGGCTGCCGAAGAAGCATCCTTGAGCACGGTGAACGACTCTATGTCGTTCGGGTTTATGGTCTCGAGAGGGTTGGCCATTCCGGCGCCTCCGTCGACTGCAATCGGCACTCCGTCAATGACTATGAGAGGGTCGTTGGATGCGTTCAGGGAGGCTGCGCCACGTATCCTGATGGTGGATCCCGAGCCCGGGCCTCCGTCTCCAGGGATTATCTGCAGCCCCGGGACTTTCCCCTTGAGCATGTCCTGTGTGGACACTACGGCTCCGCGGTTCAGCTCCTCGGTCTTTATCGCGACTATGGAGCCGGTCATGTCTTCCTTCTTGACCGTGCCGTAGCCGATGACCACGACATCGTCGAGGAAGATGGCGTCTTCTTCGAGCGTTATCACAGGAGGCAGTTCCGATGCCTTGAATGAGATTGTCTTGTAGCCGATGCAGCTGATTTCGACAGTGGCATCAGGCCCCGATACCGTGAACGAGAAGTCTCCGTCCAGCCCCGTGGACGTGCCGACAGTCGTCCCCTGTTCCATCAGGGTGGCTCCGATGACAGGCCCTATCTTGTCCTGAATCACGCCCTTCACCTCGTATCCTTCCTGTGCGGACAGGGAGGGTGCGGCGAAGCAGAATGTCAGGAACCCTGCAAGCGAGGATAAAATTCTGTTCATAGGATAATGATGTCTATTGATTATATGGTTGCACGTGTTTATATGGTTTCATGCGGAAGTCAGTTCCCGGAGCCATGCCTGCCCACGAAAGCCACGGAAATGGCGGCAAGCAGCATGAATGCTCCGGCCAGCCCGAGCATCATGGAAGCATCGGAGCCGAAGCACCATTTCACTATCATCCCGCCGGTGAGTCCTATGACTATCTGCGGAATCGTGATGGTGAAATTGAATATGCCCATGTACGCTCCCATGTTGTCCGCCCTGACATCACGGGAGAGAATCGAATACGGCATGGCGAGGATTCCGGCCCACGCTATGCCTATCCCGACCATCGGGAGCATCATCAGATACTTGTCGTGTATCATGAGAAGGCTTCCGAACCCGAGCGCACCGCATAGCAGGCAAGCCGCATATACGGTCTTGTTCCCGAGCCTGGCTGCAATCCGGCTCATGAATATGGATATGATGCATGCCGGAATCGGATATATGCCGTTGAGCACCCCGACCCATGTCTGGGTGGCCCCCTCAGACAGCACGGCCCCGGTTGCAGGGTCGGTTACGGTCCCGGTGATGGCAGGTTTCAGGTATGTCCACATCAGGAAGAGTGCGGCCCATGAGAAGAACTGAGTCACGCCGAGCTGGAGCATCACTTTCGGAATATTGCGCATCAGCTCGATGAATCCGGTCTTCCTGACGGGGCCCCTGGCCTTGTCGGCCTGGCTTCCGCTGCATTCGAGACCGTTGTACCCGGCAAATTCCTCAGGAGGATATTCCTTTGTCCTGAATGCCGTCACAAGCACTGTCAGCAGCAGGATTATGCCGCCTGCATAGTATGAATACGCCACGTGGTCAGGCACCTGTCCCGGCACTGCTTCGTCCGACACCCCGAGCCATGTCATCACAAGGGGCAGGAATGCACCGGTGACGGCTCCGAGGTTGATGAGGAATGTCTGGACCACATAGCCCTGCGTCTTCTGCGAGTCGTCGAGCATGTCCGCCACGAGGGCGCGGAACGGCTGCATGGTCACGTTGAAGGACAGGTCCATGAAAAGGAGGATGAACGCTCCCATGGCAAGCGGCGCCACGGCGAGAAGTGTCGGGCAGTTCGGCATCAGGAGCAACGCTATCGTGGAGATGACGGCTCCGCCGAGTATGTACGGGATGCGCCTGCCGAGCCTTGTCCATGTCCCGTCGGAGAACATCCCTACGATGGGCTGTATAATCATGCCTGCAAGCGGGGCGGCAAGCCAGAAATAGCTCAGATGGCTCACGTCCGCTCCGAGGGACTGGAATATGGAGGAGGTGTTCGAATTCTGCAGGGAATACCCTATCTGTACTCCGAGAAATCCGAAACTCAGATTCCAGATTTGCCAGAAATTCAACTTCGGTTTATTCATTTCAGTGTCCTTGATGTAGTCAGTGTCGGTGCGAATATACCCTTTATAAAGCATCCCGGGATGCGTCCGGTTATGAACGGTCGGTAAAAGAGGATGAACAGCGTAATTTTCGAGATGAATTTCCACGGGCGGAAAAAGTTGCTAACTTTGTGGAGTGAAATCTCTGAAGATTAACGGCATCATCCATCTTTTCGCCATACTTCACATGGCGGTCGCTCTCGCCTGCCGCAGCCTCGGCATTGCAGACGAGATATGGCTCACGCTGCTCACCGTCTCGATGCTTGTCGTCATCGGGCTGAAGATGTATGCGAAGGTGGAGATTGTGATAGCCACGGTCATTTTCGCCAATTTCGCGGCATGGCTTCTCGGTGTCTATGGAGCCAGGCTGCTGGGGCTTCTCCCGGTGTCGGAGATGCTCACTCACGGCCTGTCCACCTTCATCACCACGGAGATAATCGGATGGAGCACTTGCGGGTTCCTGCATCTCCTGAAAAGGACCCTGAGGGAGAAGGGCTCCAGGACTGTCCTGTCTGAAAATGCCATAGACAGACGGGTCTCATGGCTTGTCTACGGGATGGTGGCTGTCATCCTTTTCCGGATAGTCCTTACACTGCTTTTTCCGGAAGACGGCACTTCAGGCAGCCTGCTCGGCATAGTCGGGATTTATCTTTCGAAATCCGGCTCGTTCATAATATTGTCGCTGTGCTGCATCATAATCATGGTGCGTTATCTGCGCCGCAGGAGCGTGGACATGAGGCCGGTGTGGAAGGTGTCTGCGATGCTCGCTTCGGTCGTCGTGCTTTCCGCAGCCATGGCTCTGTTTGCAGGCCTCGATTTTTCTGTGGGGGGGGGTAGCCCTTCATTGACATTCAACAGGTTCGCCAGGCTTTTCGTTGTGGCTCTCTCGTTCTGCCTGATATCATACTCCATAGTGTACATGATAGACTACGCCTTTGCGGCAAGGGCGGCCATGCGGGTGGAAAAGGACAAGGCTGACGAGTCGCGGTTCCAGTACGAGAAGCTGAAGCAGCAGGTGAATCCGCATTTCCTTTTCAATTCCCTCAACATCCTGAACTGCATGGTGGTGGAGGGGAAGAACATGCAGGCGAGCGCGTTCATACACAAGCTCGCAGGCATATACCGTTATCTTCTCCGCAATGACGGGAAGGTCGTGACCCTGAAGGAGGAGATGGATTTCGTGAGCATGTATGTGGACCTGCTCAAGGAGAGGTTCGCCGACGGCTTCGGGGTGGAGGCCGACATTCCGGATGCGGCTCTTGTGAAAAAGGTGGTCCCGTGTTCCGTGCAGATGCTCATAGAGAATGCCATCAAGCACAACCGGGTCGGCGCCGACGCGAAACTCATGATAAGAATCCATGCGGATGCCGGTTCGCTGACAGTCGTGAACAATCTTCTTCCGAGGCTGACCAGGAGCGAGTCCACGAAAGTCGGACTCGACTATATACGCAGACAGTACATGAATCTGTGCGGCAGGGGGATAGACGTATCCTGCAGCGGAGAGGAGTATTCGGTGACCATACCTTTGATTTGACTTACCTGATGATATGGATGTTTTGATTGTCGAAGATGAGCTGCTGGCAAGGAGGACGCTTGCCGCGATGCTCGGGAGGCTTGGCCTCGGGATAAATATCGTAGGGGAGACGGGGTCCGTGGAAGACACTGTCGCATGGCTTTCCGATACATCCCGCAAGGCTGACCTCATATTCATGGATGTGGAGCTTTCCGACGGCAACTGTTTCGAGATATTCAACAGGACACGTGTGAAGCCTTACGTCATAATGACAACGGCATACGACAGCTACGCCATAAAGGCATTCAAGGTGGAGAGCGTGGACTATATTCTCAAGCCGATAGACCCCGATGAACTGAGGGCGGCCGTGGAAAGGGTGCAGCGCAGAATTGCCACGGAGGGAGCGTATCCTGGCGTTCTGTCGGAGAAAAGTCCGCGCAAGCGTTTCCTGATAAAGCTGAACGACAGGATTGTGCCGGTCCGTGCCGATGACATAGCCTATTTCTATGCCGAGGACAAGGGAACCTACATCGTGACTTCCGATGCGCACAAATATGTCATAGACTTTTCACTTGACATAGCCATGGAGCAGGTGAGCCCTGACAGGTTCTTCCGGATTTCCCGGAACTGCATCGTGTCGATGACAGCCATTTCGAGCATTGTCAAGGTCGGCAGCAGATATATGGTCTCCACGATGCCGGAGTCTTCCTTCGACATGATGGTCAGCCGTTCCCGCACTGACGACTTCCTGCACTGGCTCGAAGGGCGCAGCTGACGGCTATCTTCCGGAAGCCTCTATCATTCCTTTCATCTCCCGGTTGAACCGGTCTGCGGAAAGCAGGGATTCGAGGGTGAGGTGCATCCTGTATCTCCAGTAATAGCGGGGTATGGCCGGCACGTTTATCCGTTCTTTCGACGGGTCCGGCAGCCGCAGCTCCCCGTCCATGGACAGCCAGTCCTGCAGAGGCAGGATGGCGAGCATTGAAGCCGAGGCAAGATGGCTGGCGATGATTTCCCTGCATATCCACGGTTCGCATGAGTGCGGGGCTTCGCCTTCGCGGTGCATGACCGAATGCCAGTAGTCGTCCGTCACCTTCCTGTCTTCTTCCCACCAGGCCCTCAGAGGGTTCATGTCGTGGGTGGAAGTGGTGCATACGGAGCAGTACGGGTAAGAGGCCGTGTCGGCAAATTCCATGTGGGGATTCTTGGACATCCTCTGAATCTCGAGGGACAGTATCCTGTAGTCGGACATCACTTCAGGCACGCAGGCCGGAATCATCCCGAGGTCTTCCCCGCAGGCAAGCATTCCTGTCGCGGAAAGGAGGGAGGCAAGTCTGCGCATGCCCGACTGCTTCCAGAAGTCGTTGTGCCTGTGATAGAAGAAGTCGTTGTAAAGCCTGTCGAACGTTTCCTTGCCATGACTGTCGAGGGCTGCGTAGGCGGAGGTGAACTGCGCGGCAATCCGCGGATGCCACCAGCCTTTCCTGTGCGGGTCTTCTATGAAAATGACATCGCTGCCGCTGCCGCCTGCCTCAGGGGAGAACCCGAGTGAATGAAGCTCCTCTGCGGAGTAAGGGAGGGCAGGGTAGAAATGTCCCATGAGCCCGCTTTTCTCGCCGAGCGGAATCTCCCATATACGGAAGAATCCGAGCAGGTGGTCTATCCTGAACACGTCGAAGTATTCTGCCATTTTCCCGAGCCTGTCTTTCCACCATCCGTAGCCGTCTTTCGACATCTCGTCCCAGTTGTAGGTGGGTAATCCCCAGTTCTGCCCGTCCACGGAGAAGGCGTCCGGCGGTGCGCCTGCCTGTGAGTCCATGTTGAAAAGCCTCCTGTCCACCCATGCGTCGGCACTTGTCCTGCTGACACCTATCGGAAGGTCGCCCTTGAACACTATGCCTTTGCTCCGAGCATAGTCGCGCGCTTCCGAGAGCTGCGTGTGGAGGTGGTACTGCACGAAACAGTGGTAATTTATCTCCTTCCTGTGGCGTGCCGCAAAATCCGTTGCCATGTCTTCGTCATAGACGGAGAAGTCCGCCCCATCTTCCTCAGTCTTCCATTTGCTGAAGTCGGCGGTGCCGTACAAATCCCTGAGCGTGCAGAAAACTGCATACGGCATGAGCCAGCGGGCATTGCGGCCGATGAAATCCTTGTATGCCTTCCTCCTCGAGACCTTGTCCCATGTGGCTTCGAACGCCCTCTGCAGGAATTTCCTCTTCTCCCTGTTCACTCTCTCGTAGTCCACTTCAGGAAGAGAATTGAGCTCAGCCTGAAGCTGCCTGTATTCTTCGTCCTCCTCCACTCCGGCGTCCGGAAGATGCATGAACTGGGGATGAAGCGCGAAGCTCGAATTGGCATTGTACGGGTAGGAATCTTCCCATGTGCCTGTCATTGTGGTGTCGTTCACAGGCAGGAGCTGTATTATTTTCTGTCCTGTCAAGGCTGCCCAGTCGGCAAGCAGTCTGAGGTCGTTGAATTCACCGATGCCGAAATCGGAGCCTGATCTGAGGGAGAAGACAGGGATGGCCGTGCCGGCAGCCTTCCATGTTTTTCCCGGCGTCCGGCTGAATACCCCGTCCCTGAACGGGGCCGAGTGCAGAGGAAGGTCCTCGGGCACATCGTTCCATCTGTCGGTCACTTCCACCGGCTTGCGTACAGCCTTGTCCGGCATGGTCACGGTGTGGGCTTCCCATTCGGTCCGTCTGCACAGTCCGCCCGAATGCACTTCATATCTGTATTCCACTGTCAGGCCCGGGTCCAGACGGTCTATCTCGGCACTCCAGAGGCCATTGTCGGAATATCGCATCGGGAACAGCCTGTCTGCGCTTTTCAGGAACAGCTCTTCACCCCAGCGGGTGAAATACTCTACATGGGTTATCAGTTTCATGGCAAATGTTTTGTCTTCACAAAATTATAACATGGCGGTTTAAGTGCAAAATTTTACTGACGGACAGTCCGATTCCTGCGACGAATCGCTATCTTTGTACGATTGTTGCATGGGCAGGCGGCTTGTGCAATTTTTCATGTAAAAGTTTGTCAAGGTATGAGAAAGAATATCATTGTCATGGCGTTGGCCGCAGCTGTGGTGTCCGTCGCTCCGTCGTGGGGGCAGAGCAAGAGTTTCAAGCTGGGCCAGTGGACTGAAATACAGAGCTCCGTGCTCAAGGAACTGAACAGGTCTTACGTGGACAGCCTTCCTTTGGACAGGATGATGCGTGCCGGGATAGACGCGATGCTCGAGAACCTCGACCCATACACCATCTACATACCCGAGGAGGAGAACGAAGACCTTCAGATGATGCTTTCGAAGACTTACGGGGGCATAGGTGCCATAATCTACAAGCAGAAGGATGCGAATGTGATTATCAACGAACCTTACTACGGGTCTCCGGCATGGAAGAACGGCCTGAGGTGCGGAGACGAGATAATAGCCATAGACGGCAAGCCGACGAAAGGTCTGGAAGCGGCCCAGAGCAGCGACCGGATGAAGGGCAAGCCGGGGACGACCGTGAATTTCAAGGTCCTGAAGGCGCGGACCGGAGATACCGTGGATGTGTCCATCGTGAGGGAGCGCATACACATCCCGGATGTTGAGTATGTGGGGATGCTTGACGACACGACCGGATATATCAAGCAGACCGGTTTCACGGAGAAGGTTTCCGATGAGGTGAAGGCGGGCTACAACAAGCTGAAGGCCATGGGGATGAAGCGTCTGGTGCTCGACCTCAGGGGCAACGGCGGCGGTCTCATGAACGAGGCCATAGAGATTGTGTCCCTGTTCGTGCCGAAAGGTTCCCTCGTAGTGTCGTCGAGGGGCAATACCCCGGAATCTGTCCGCGAATACAGGACATCTTCGGAGCCGGTCGACACGCAGATACCTCTCATAATCATGGTGGATTCAGGTTCCGCATCCTCATCCGAGATAGTGGCCGGTGCCATACAGGACCTCGACAGGGGCACCATCATGGGCAAGAGGACGTTCGGCAAGGGGCTCGTGCAGACTGTGCGCCCGGTAGTCTACAACGGGCAGCTGAAGGTGACTACGGCGAAATATTACACTCCGAGCGGACGCTGCGTCCAGGCCATTGACTACAGCCACAGGAACGAAGACGGGAGTGTCGGGCAGATTCCCGACTCTCTTACACATGAATTCCGGACCGGCAAAGGCCGCATCGTCAGGGACGGAGGCGGAATCACTCCGGATGTCGAGATAGACTCGCCGGAATACAGCAGGCTCGTGTTCTCGCTGGTGCTCAACGGAATAATAGACCAGTACGCGATACAATACGCAAAGCAGCATGACAGCATCCCGCCTGTGGACAGCTTCCATTTCTCGGACGAGGATTTCGAGGATTTCATCGGGTTCGCCAAGACAAAGGAATTCGACTACCGCAGCAGCGCCGAGGCCCTGTTCGACGAGATGAAGAAGGAACTCGAGGCCGATGGCCTTGCAGACAGGATGAAACCTGAACTGGATGCACTCGGGAAAGCCATCTCGATAGACAAGGAGCAGTTCATCCGCCTGAAGAAGGATGAGATTGTCCCGTTCATAGAGGAGGAGATAGCCGTGCGCTTCCACTTCCAGGAAGCAGGGATAAAGGTGCGTCTGAGATACGACACACAGCTTGAAAAGGCCCTGTCGTCGCCGATGATAGAGCTCTGACCCTACTGTTTCCTGGACCTTCTCCCGGACTTTTTCTTGGCGGAGCTTCTGATTGCGTTCCGTATCTTTTCCTTACGCGCTGCCTTTCTGGCGGCGCGCTCTGTTTCATCCACGGCCGCATCCTGTTCCGGAAGCCGTTCCTCAAGCCCGGTCTCCACGAGTTCGTAGTCGAGGAGTTTCTGTTCCAGATTCGCTTTCTTGACACGTATCTTCACAGGGTCCCCGAGATTATAGACCAGCCTGGAGCTTCTGCCCACGATGCGGTATTTCTCCTCGTCGAATTCGTAGAAATCCGACTTGATGTCCCTCAGGGCCACCATGCCTTCTATCTTCGTAGGCTCTATCTCCACATACATGCCCCATTCGGTGAGCCCGGAGATGTGTCCCTCAAATTCATACCCGACCTTGTCCTGCATGAATTCCACGAGTTTGTACTTGACGCTCGAACGCTCGGCCTCGGCTGCCACCACCTCCCTTTCGGAAGCGTACTTGCAGAGGGCCTCGTAAAAATCCTTTTTCTGCGACTGGACTCCTTTCAGGTACATGGCAAGCAGCCTGTGTACCATCATGTCCGGATAACGTCTTATCGGGGAAGTGAAATGCGTGTAGTATTTGAATGCAAGCCCGTAGTGGCCGATGTTGTCGGTGCTGTAGCGTGCCTTGGCCATGGTCCTGAGCGAAAGGAGCTCTATCGCATTGAACTCCGGCTTGTCCTTTGCCTCGGCGAAAAGGCTGTTGAGGGTCTTGGATATTTCCTGCCCGTTGCCTGTTGGCCCGAGCGTGTAACCGAAGTTCCCTACGAAGCCTCTGAGATTCTCGAGTTTCTCCGGGTCAGGCTGGTCGTGGATTCTGTAGACGAATGTCTTGGCTGCAGCCTTCTTTCCCTTGCCGCCTTCGGTCTTGCATCTGGTGGCCACGAACTCTGCTACCGAGCGGTTTGCGAGCAGCATGAATTCCTCGATGAGCCAGTTGGCTTCCTTCGTCACTTTCTGGTACACGTTCACAGGGCGGCCCTTCTCGTCGACCTCGACCTTCATTTCCGGCCTTTCGAAGCTGATGGCTCCGGATGCGAACCTTTTCTTGCGCAGCTTGGACGCAAGCGACATGAGCGTGAGCAATGCCTCCTTTATTTCATCCGGCACTGTCCTCTTCCTGTCCTCCGGCCCGAAGACGTATTCCGTGCCCATCGCTTTTTTGCCGGCATCGAGTATCTGCTGGGCCTCTTCGTATGCGAACCTGTAGTCGGACTTTATCACCGTGCGCCCGAACCATTGGCCGGCTATCCTCGCAAGCGGTGTCACCTCGAATACTGCCGAGAAACAGAGTTTCTCTTCCTCCGGCCTCAGCGAGCAGAGCTTGTTGGAGAGCTTTTCCGGAAGCATCGGCACTGTCCTGTCCACGAGGTAGACTGAAGTCCCCCTGTTCCTGGCCTCCTCGTCCACTATGCTGCCGGGATGCACATAGTGGGTGACGTCGGCGATATGTACCCCCACCTCGAAATTGCCGTTCCCGAGTTTCCTGAAGGAAAGCGCGTCGTCGAAGTCCTTCGCGTCCGCAGGGTCTATGGTGAATGTGGTGACATCCCTGAAATCCTTCCTTTCCTTGAGGTCGGCTTCGGTTATCTGTTCTGAAATTTTGTCGGCAGCGTTTTCCACCTCCGGCTCGAATCTGTACGGGAGCGCGTATTCCGCAAGTATGGCGTGCATCTCGGTGTCGTTTTCACCTGGCTCGCCGAGCACGTCCACGATGTGACCGACAGGTGCCGGTTCGTTCTTCTCCCAGTGGTCCACAAGCGCCGCCACCTTCATTCCGACCCTGGCTCTCAGCTCCCTGCGGACATTGTCCACAGTCTCGAAGACTCCTATCACATCATACATGTCGTCGCCCGTCTTCTTGAGGAATCCGGTGGTGTCAGGCATCTCTTCCGGGTTGGCGGACTGGTTTATCCTCTGTTTCCTGTTCTTGAAGCCGACAGGCGAGGTCCCGATGAGCGGAATCACTATGTCGTACGGCATGGTACGGCTTTCCATGAGCACCCAGGCCTGCTCCCCGACTATGTGCAGTATGCCGATGAACGGCTTGCGCGCCCTTTCCACAATCTCGACCACAACGCCTTCGCGCCTCTGCTTCTGAGTCTTCTCCCTGGTGACAGAGACCTTCACGATGTCCCCGTTGAGCGCACCCCTTGTCTTGGACGCTTTCACGAACACGTCATTGTCCTCTCCATCGACAATCACGAAGATGTACCCCTCCCTTGTCATCTGCACCTTTCCGGTCAGGACAAGCACCGGTTTCTTCTCTTTTCTGTCCTTTTTTTCACTTTTGCTCCGTCTGCGGTTTCTGTCAGCCATAAATTTATTATCTTTGCTTGATGATATTCAGGCAAATTTAGAAATAAAAAATAAAAACATACTATAATTATGGACAGAAAAGTTCTTCTTATGATTCTCGACGGATGGGGCGAGGGCAAGCACAATTGGACAAACGCGATTTTCACACAGGGCGCTCCATACATAGAGTCCCTCAGGGCAAAATATCCTTTCAGCCATCTCCAGGCTTGCGGGGAATACGTGGGGCTGCCTGACGGCCAGATGGGAAACTCCGAAGTGGGGCATCTGAATCTCGGTGCCGGGCGCGTCGTGTACCAGGACCTTGTCAAGATAAACATAGCATGCAGGGAGCACAAGCTCCTCGAGAACGCAGAGATAAAGGCCGCGTTCGACTATGTGGCATCCAGCGGGAAGCAGCTGCATCTGATGGGCCTTGCATCCATGGGCGGCGTGCACAGCTCGCTCTCCCATGTCTATGAGTTCCTTTCCGTAGCCAAGCAGTACGGGCTCGGCAAGGTGTTCGTGCACTGCTTCATGGACGGCCGCGACACCGACCCGAAAAGCGGAAAGGGCTTCGTGGAGGAACTCGAGAAGAACATGGCAGCCACAACCGGCAAGGTGGCTTCCGTCTGCGGAAGATATTACGCCATGGACAGGGACAAGAGATGGGAGAGGGTGAAACTGGCTTATGACCTCCTCGTGAAAGGGGAGGGCGCGAAATTCCAGTCGGCCACCGAAGGCATCGAAGCATCCTATGCCGAAGGTGTCACGGATGAATTTATCAAGCCTGTATGCGTGACGGACGCCGACGGAAAGCCTGTCGGGACCATACAGGAGGGAGATGCCGTGATATTCTTCAATTTCCGCAACGACAGGGCACGTGAAATCACCTCCGTGCTGACCCAGGAGGACATGCCGGACTTCGGGATGAAGACCATGCCTCTCTACTTCTGCTGCTTCACTCCGTACGACGACAAGTTCAAGGGGCTCCACATCCTGTTCGACAAGGAGAATGTCCGCGAGACTCTCGGGGAAGTGGTGTCCAGGGCAGGGAAGAGGCAGCTCCGCATTGCCGAGACCGAGAAATACGCACACGTCACATTCTTCTTCAACGGAGGAAGGGAGACTCCGTTCGAGAACGAGGACAGGATACTTGTAAGCTCCCCAAAGGTCGCGACATACGACCTTCTTCCCGAGATGAGTGCTCCGGAAGTGACAGAGAAGCTCGTCGAGGCCATAAACACAGGCAGGGAGGACATGATAATCCTGAACTTCGCCAACGGTGACATGGTGGGTCATACCGGGGTGTTCCCGGCTATCTGCAGGGCAGTCGCCCGCGTGGACAGATGCGTGAAGGAAGTCGTGGAGGCTGCGGTCGCCAAGGGCTACGTTGTCCTTCTGACGGCAGACCACGGCAACGCGGACCATGCATTCAACGACGACAGTACCCCTAACACGGCGCACTCGCTCAATCCGGTGCAGTTCATAGTGATAAATGCCGGTGTGGACAAGGTGAAGGACGGCAAGCTCGCAGACGTGGCCCCTACCATCCTCAAGCTCATGGGAATCCCTCAGCCGGCCGCAATGACAGGAGAGCCGCTGATCTGACAATATCCATCGAGCCATGTACCCGTTGAAATTCAGGCCTGTACTGAAGACTGTCGTCTGGGGCGGTGAAAAGATAGCCGGCTTCAAAGGCATCGACACTGCCCGGACGAACATAGGCGAGAGCTGGGAGCTTTCCGGTGTAAAAGGTTCCGAGTCCGTGGTGGCATACGGGCCTTTCGCCGGAAGGACGATTTCGGACCTTGTCTCCAGCTACAGGGAGAAACTTGTCGGCAAGTCCGTCTATGCCCGGACAGGGAACGAGTTCCCTCTGCTCATAAAGTTCATAGACGCAAAGCAGGACCTGTCCATCCAGGTCCATCCGGACGACGCCCTTGCCTCAAGATGGCACAACGGGGCGAGGGGAAAATCCGAGATGTGGTATGTCGTGAGTGCGGACAAGGGTGCGAGCCTGATATCCGGACTGTCGGAGACGATAACCCCCGAAGAGTATGAGAGACGGGTCGCAGACAACACTGTGACAGACGTGCTGTGCAGATATCCGGTTCACGAAGGGGACGTGTTCTTCATCCCTGCCGGCCGGATACACAGCATCGGCGCAGGTTCGTTCATAGTGGAGATACAGGAGACATCGGACATCACCTACCGCATCTACGACTACGGGAGGCCAGGGCTTGACGGGAAGCCGCGGGAGCTCCACACGGAGCAGGCAAAGTCGGCGATAGACTATCGTGTGCACGAGGATTACAGGACACGCTACGTGAGGAAGATGAACGAAGAGGTCAGCCTCGTGAACTGCTGCCATTTCAACACTTCGCTCCTCGAGATGGACGAGCCGTTCGTGAAGGACATGTCCGGAATGGACTCGTTCCTTGCCGCCGTGTGCATAGACGGCGAGGGCACGGTCTCGGACAGTGAGGGGAATACGGTGGACATATCGTGCGGCGAGACCGTGCTGATTCCGGCATGCATGTCTTCGGCCGTGTTCAGACCGCAGGGCGGCAGGCTTCAGATGCTCTTGACATCCTGCCCTTCCCAGATATAGACCTTGTCCGAGCGGCGCAGCTTGCCTGTCTGCCCTCCGAGGTCCACGGGGACTGAGCAGTATTCGCCCTTGACTGCCTGGTCCACGGGCTTGAGGTCCACCCTTATCTCGCTGACTTCCGTCTCCACCACCCCGGTGGACGGACCGATTATGAGTATCCTGTCGCCCTTCTTGAGGGGTGCCGACTCTATGAGTATCTCCGCAACGCCGAGTTTCGCGAACCAGTTCGTGACCTTTCCTGTATAGACCTTCCTGCGCGTGGCCTTGCTCCCGTAGACTTCGCTCCATTCCCCGAGTCTCGCTCCCTGGTAGTAGCCGTCCCAGAAGCCTCTGTTGAAGACTTCCGAAAGCTCCTCCTTCAACTTGTCAGCGAGCTCCGGAGTGTAGCATCCGTCGCATACGGCGTCGGCTGCCCTGCGGTAGCAGGATGCCGTGCGTTTCACATATTCCGCTGACCTTGCGCGGCCTTCTATCTTGAACACCGTGACTCCGGCCTCGATTATCTTGTCCATGAATCCTATGGTGCACAGGTCCTTCGGGGACATTATGTACTTGTTGTCCACTACAAGCTGCTTCCCCGTCTCGAGGTCGGTGACTTCATATCCGCGCCTGCATATCTGATAGCATGCACCGCGGTTCGCCGATGCCCCGTATTCGTGCAGGCTGAGGTAGCATTTCCCGGATATGGCCATGCAGAGGGCCCCGTGGGCGAACATCTCTATCCCGACTCTCCTGCCGGACGGCCCCTTTATGTCTTCTGAATCTATCAGCGACTTAATCTCCCTGACCTGATGCAGGTCAAGCTCCCTCGCCAGGACTATGACATCCGCATACCGGGAGTAGAACTTCAGAGCCTCTGCATTGGATATGCTCAGCTGGGTGGAGATGTGTACCTCGAGGTCTATCGAGCGGGCATACATTATTGCCGCCATGTCTGACGCTATGACTGCGGTGATTCCGGCTTCCTTCGCTGCATCGAGTGTCCTGCGCATGTCTCCGAGGTCGTCCTGATACAGGACGATGTTCAGCGTCAGGTACGACTTTATCCCGTGCACCCTGCATATCCTGCATATTTCAGGAAGGTCCTCCATCCTGAAATTGTTGGCGGAGTGGGACCTCATGTTCAGGTTCCCTATGCCGAAATATACCGAATCGGCCCCACCCTGTATCGCTGCATGCAGGCATTCGAAATTGCCTGCGGGGGCCATTATCTCCAAATCCTCTTTCTTCATAAATCATTTGTTCCTTCCGAGGAGCCTGTCCGCATAGCGGTGCAGCATCTCGTAGCGCACTTTCCCGAGGCCGATGAGTCCGGCATGGCCCATGGCAGAGGCGTGCAGCTTTATGATTTCATACTTGACATCCTCGTCTATGCCGAGAGTACCGTATATCTCCTTCACCTTCTCTATCTTGGCCGCCTTTTCCGCCTCGGTGCCGGCATTCATGCCCATGGCCCTGAGAAGGGCGGTCTTCCCGTGCGACGCGTCCACAGCCCCGTTCTTTTCCAGCTCTCCGCCTTTCTCCAGGGCTTTTGTGAGAAGCCAGGTCTTCTTGTTGTTGATTATGTCTCCACCGATCTTCTTCCCGAAAACAGCCGCATCCCCGTATGTGTCGAGATAGTCGTCAGTAATCTGGAAGGCGAGCCCGAGGTCGTACCCGAACTTGTAAAGCAGGTCGCATGCCCTTGCGTCGGCTCCCGCTATCATCGCCCCGAGCTTCGCGGAGCATGCTATCAGGACCGCGGTCTTCAGCCCTATCATCTTCATGTAGTCGTCCATGGATATGTCGTCCGCGTTCTCGAAATCCATGTCATACTGCTGCCCTTCGCAGACCTGGGCGGCCGTGTACGTGAAAAGCCTGAGGACTTCCGGAAGCACTTCCGCCGGAGCTTCCGCAATCCTCCGGTAGCTGTCTATTGACATCACGTCCCCGGATATTATGGCGGTGTTCCTGTCCCATTTGCGGTGTACTGTCGGCACTCCGCGGCGCATGTCGGAATTGTCCATGATATCGTCGTGGATGAGCGTGAAACTGTGGAAGACTTCTATCGCTGCGGCAGGCTCAAGTATCTTCCTGTCGAAACTGTCCTTGAAAAGGGCGTATGAGAGAAGGCAGAGCCTCGGTCGCACCCTCTTGCCTCCGATTCCCATCATGTATCTCAGGGGGTCATACAGACCTGCAGGCTCGGAGTTGAACCCGATGTTCTCGAACAGAGTCCCGAGGGCCTCTTCAATTTGATTTTCAGTTATCATGGCCGTCCAGTTGAAATTCCATATAAAAACAAATATAGTCAATATTTCCATTATCTTTGCATCTCGACCTGAATAGATGTCCGCATCGTATCTTCAGACCGCCGTTATTTATGAAGACAGCCACGATTGTAAAACATACGGGAAGCCACTACCTTCTCTCGTGCCTTCCGGACTGGGCTCTTTTCCCTGCAGTGCTCAAGGGAAGAATCCGTCTGAAAGGAAGTTCAGCCACGAATCCGGTGGCCGTAGGGGACAGGGTGGTGTTCGAATCCCCGTCCTGGCCGCCGACGGCGGAGAACCCTGCGGTCATAGTCTCGGTGATGGACAGGAAGAATTACGTGATAAGGAAGTCCGCCAACCTTTCAAGGCAGTCCCACATCATAGCTGCCAACATCGACAAGGCGTTCATCGTGGCCACCCTCGATTTCCCTGAGGTGAAGCTGCCTTTCCTTGACCGTATTCTCGTGACCTGCGAGGTGTACGATGTGCATCCCGTGATAGTCCTCAACAAGACAGACCTTTTCCGTGACGCGTATGCGGAGCAGCTTAAGGCTTTCCATGACATATACGAGGGGGCCGGCTACCGTGTGATGGAGGTGTCTGCGCTGACAGGCGAGGGTGTCACGGACCTCAGGGAGGCGTGCAGGGACTCGGTGTGCCTGTTCTCCGGAGTGTCAGGAGTCGGCAAGTCTTCCCTGATAAAGGCACTCGACCCGTCTCTGGAACTGAAGATAGGGGAGATTTCGCAGGCGCATCTCCAGGGCCGGCACACAACCACATTCTACGAGATGTATCCGCTCTCCACGGGAGGTTTCATAATCGACACCCCTGGAATCAGGGGATTCGGCCTCGTGGACATAAACCCGGAGGAGATTGCCCTCTATTTTCCCGAAATGCTGAAAGCTTCCAGGGAATGCCGATTCACCCCATGCACGCATACCCACGAGCCCGGATGCGCCGTGAAGGCTGCCGTTGAGGAAGGGAAGATAAGCTGTGAGAGGTATTCTTCCTATCTCGGAATGCTCGAGGAGGGGAAAAAATACAGGTGATGGGCATAAACCGCAGCATACTGAACCTGGCCGTGCCGAGCATCCTGGCCAATATCACCGTCCCCATAGTCGGGATGGTGGACATAGCCGTGGCCGGCCATCTGGATGCCGTGTCTTCCGTGCCTGCCGCAACCCTGATAGGGGGTGTGGCTGTCGGGACCATGCTTTTCGATCTTCTGTACTGGAATTTCGGATTCCTGCGTGTCGGCACCGGAGGCCTTACGGCCCAGGCTTTCGGCCGCAACGACATGAAGGAGGCGGCCGATGTCTTCAGACGGGCAGTGGGAATCGCCCTTGCCTGCTCTCTCTTTCTGATTGCGGTCCAGTGGCTGTTCCTGAAGGCGGCCTTCCTTGTCGTGGACGCTTCCCCTCAGGTGGAGGCTCTCGCTTCCGGATACTTTTCCATAAGGATATGGGCGGCACCTGCCACATTGAGCCTGATGGCCATGAAAGGCTGGTTCATAGGGATGCAGGACAGCGTGTCCCCGATGATTACCGACCTTGTGGTGAATGTCATGAATGCGGCGGCAAGCATAATACTCGCCCTCGGGCTGGAGGCGGGCGGCTTCTCTTTCCGCGGGACAGGGTTCTCCGGAATCGCCGCGGGTACCGTCATCGCACAATATGCGGGCCTTGCATGCGCCGTCGTCATACTTCTTGTGAAATACCGCAGGAAGGTCTTTGCGGCAAGCAGGCCCGGCAGCATCCTGGCTGCTTTCAAGGGGTCCGGGATGCGGCGTTTCTTCGTGATGAACACCGACCTTTTCATAAGGTCGCTTTGTTTCATAAGCATATACATAGGATTCACCACCTTCTCGGCACATTACGGTGACCTGCTGCTGGCCTCCGGCACCATATTGATGAAGATAATGATGCTTTTCTCCTATTTTACGGACGGGTTCGCCTATGCCGGAGAGGCCCTTGCCGGACGGTTCATCGGGGCCCGGGACAAGACAAGCCTGAAAAGGACCGTGAAGTTCGTCTTTGTCTGGAGCCTGAGCATAGGAGTGGCATTCATGTTCCTCTATGCGTTCGCCGGGCTGCCTATGCTTGAAGTGATGACCACCGACCACCAGGTGATAGACGTATCCCTCAGGTATATGCCGTGGATGGTCATGATGCCGCTTGCCGGATGCGCGGCATTCGCGTGGGACGGCATTTATATAGGCGCCACCGCATCGGTCCCTATAAGGAATACCATGATACTGGCTGCGGCCGGTTTCTTCGCGGTGTATTTCGCAGGCATCGCACTCTTCGACCCGTCTGGCAGGGACGGGACGCCGTCCGTTGCCGTGCATATCCTGCTTTGCGCATATCTGCTGCATCTGGTCATAAGGACGGTATGCCTCACCGTCCGTTACCGCAAGGACATTCTCGGGGCAATCCGGTGACCCTCCTGTAAATCCCATAAATCATAGGCGGCTTTGGAAATTAGTATGGAAATGCATAACTTTACTTTCTCTACATGATACGTGAAGAATACATATACCACGGGGCTTTCAGCCTCGAGTGCGGCAGCTCTCTCGAAGAGCTTTCGGTGACATATCACAGGTCGGACATACCATATTCCCCTGGAAGCGACAGCCGTAAGGTTGTCTGGATTTGCCATGCGTTCACGGCCAATTCCGACCCTCAGGACTGGTGGCCGGAGCTTGTCGGGCCGGGTAAGGTCATAGACCCGGACAGGTATTTCGTGGTCTGCGTGAACATGCTCGGTTCCCCGTACGGCACCACGTCGCCTGCTTCCATCAAGCCGGGGACTGACCGGCCCTACTTCCTGGACTTCCCCAGGATAACGGTCAGGGATATAGTGAACGTGAACATATCTGTCCGGAAGCATCTCGGGGTGGACAGGATAGACCTGATGATAGGAGGGTCGATAGGCGGGTTCCAGGCTCTCGAGTGGATGATAATGGAGCCGGAAGTCATGAAGAAGTCGCTTGTGTCCGCATGCGGGGCCAGGGTGACACCGTGGGTGACTGCATACAACGAATCGCAGAGGATGGCTCTCGAGGCCGACCCTACATTCCGGCAGTGCGCCGGTCTGGACGGAGGCCGCAGGGGGCTTGCCTGCGCACGGGCGATAGCTCTCATCTCGTACCGCAACTATATATGCTACAACGAGACACAGAGCGAACAGGACCCTGACAAGATGTTTGCCGACAAGGTGTGCTCGTACCAGCAGTATCAGGGCCGGAAGCTCATAAACAGGTTCGATGCATATTCGTACTATTGCCTCACCTATTCCCTCGACAGCCATAATGTAGGCAGGGGCAGGGGAGGGGTCGAGGCCGCTCTCGGCAGGATAAAGGCCGATACCGTGGTCGTCGGGATAGACACGGACTGCCTTTTCCCCGTGCAGGAACAGAAATACATGGCCACGCATATAGACGGGGCGATGTATGTGGAGATAAATTCCAGGTTCGGGCATGACGGCTTCCTTATAGAAAGCGGCCCTCTCGGGAATATCATCCAGCAGTTATTGGATTGATTAGACTGATAATATCTTATGGAAAAGAAATATGGATTCGAGACATTGCAGCTCAGGGCCGGACAGGAGATAGACCCTGTCTCCAAGGCTACTGCAGTGCCAATATACCAGACCACGGCATACGTCTTTGACGACATGCAGTACGGCGCAGACCTTTTTGCCCTGAGACGCGAAGGGAACATCTATACGAGGCTGAACAACACCACCAACGATGTGTTCGAGAAAAGGATGGCCGCCCTCGAAGGGGGAGTGGCCGCAGTGGCCACGGCGTCCGGAACTTCCGCCATCTTCCTGGCGGTGACCAACATCTGCGGTCCCGGGGACAACATCGTGACTTCTCCGTTCCTTTACGGGGGGACATACACCATGTTCGAGATAACGCTGAGGGATATGGGTATCGAGGTCAGGTTCGCTCCGAGCGACCGTGTGGAAGACCTGGAGAAGCTGATTGACGGCCGCACCAAGGCGGTGTACCTCGAGATTCTCGGGAACCCTGCCTTCAATGTGCCGGATTTCGAGCCGATAACGGAGATGGCTCACCGGAAAGGCGTATGCGTCATCGTCGACAACACGTTCGGCTGCGGAGGCTATATCTTCCGCCCGTTCGACTGGGGCGCGGACGTGTCCGTGCATTCCACGACAAAGTGGATATGCGGCCACGGTACTGCACTCGGCGGCGTGGTGGTCGACCGCGGAAAGTTCGACTGGACTCCCGAGAAGTATCCGCTTCTGGCATCCCCTTCGGAAAGCTATCACGGCCTTGTCTACAAGGAAGTCTTCGGGAATGCCGCCTTTGCGGGACGCGTGAGGGTGGACGGCCTGAGGAACATAGGGGCATCCGCCTCTCCGTTCAATTCCTTCCTGATGCTGCAGGGTCTCGAGACCCTGTCCCTGAGGGCCGAACGGTGCTGCTCGAATGCCCTTGCTATAGCGGAGTTCCTGGACGGGCATCCTGCCGTCGGGAGCGTAAGCTATACCGGACTTCCTGACAACCCTTACCACGCTCTTGCAAGGAAGTATCTGAGGCACGGGTTCGGTGCGGTCCTGACATTCCGGGTGAAAGGCGGCTTCGATGCGGCGGCGGCCCTTGTGGGCAAGCTGGAGCTGATTCTCCATGTGAGCAGCGTCGGGGATTCCAAATCGCTCATAGTGCACCCGGCATCGACGACCCACTCGCAGCTGAGCCCTGCGGAGCAGGAGGCTTCCGGAGTTTATCCTGACCTGTTGAGGCTTTCCGTCGGGACAGAGACTCTCGAAGATTTGATTGCCGACCTCGATGCAGCATTGAAATGATTGAGAAACGAACTTAAAGATATTTTGCGATGAAAGTAGCTGTAGTAGGTGCCACAGGACTCGTTGGCACAAGAATGCTGGAAGTGCTTGCAGAACGCGACTTCCCTGTAACAGAACTCCTCCCCGTGGCTTCCTCGAAGTCAGTGGGACGAAAAGTGACATTCCGTGGCAGGGAATGGCCGGTCATCAGTGCCGAAGATGCCATAGCGGCCCGTCCGGAGCTCGCCCTCTTTTCCGCGGGGGCTTCCGTTTCCCGTGAACTTGCCCCTGAATTTGCAGAGGCAGGATGCCGCGTGGTGGACAATTCCTCCTGCTGGAGGATGGACCCGACAAAGAAACTCGTGGTGCCGGAAATCAACGGCGATGCCATCACTGCCGACGATTATATCATAGCGAACCCCAACTGTTCGACTATCCAGATGCTCATGCCTCTCGCCCCTCTCCACAGGGCCTACCGCATCAGGAGGATAGTGGTGTCCACATATCAGTCGGTGACGGGGACAGGCTACAAGGCTCTCGACCAGATGGAGGCCGAGAGGGCTGGCAGGAAGTGGGGAGAATACCCGGCCGTCTATCCTTATCCTATCGACCAGAACATCCTTCCTCACATAGATTCGTTCCTCGACAACGGTTACACGAAGGAGGAGATGAAGATGGTGAACGAGACCCACAAGATTCTCGATGAGAACATCCTGGTTTCAGCCACCACAGTCCGCGTCCCTGTGAAGGGGGGACATTCCGAGTCCGTGAATGTCGAGTTCGAAAACGATTTCACCCTCGAGGATGTCCGCAGGATTATAGCCGGAACCCCTGGCTGCGTCCTTCAGGACGACCCGTCCAGGAACATCTACCCGATGCCTGTTTTCGCATGGGGCAAGGATGACGTGTTCGTCGGCCGCATCCGCCGCGACACGACCGTGAAATACGGTCTCAACCTCTGGTGCGTGGCCGACAATCTGCGCAAGGGAGCTGCAACCAATGCCGTGCAGATTGCACAGTATCTTGTTTCGAAAGGATTCCTTCCGGAGAGATAGATTCTCCCGGGGCGGAATCAGAGATAGACTATTATGTAGTACATCATCACTCCGCAGGCGGCGAGTTTCATGCCTGTGCCGAAGATGAAGCCTATGAAGGAGCCGAGGGCGGCATTCAACGCCTCCGTGCTCCTTTTCTTCTTGAATATCAGTTCTGCAAGGAATGCCCCGAGGAGAGAGAACACTATCATTCCCCATGGCGGGAATATGAATATGCCCACGAGCATTCCAATCAATGCCCCCCTGCCTGCGGCCTTGGAGCCCCCCGTAACCTTTGTGAAATACGAAGGTACGAGATAGTCGAGGATGCTCACCACGATGGTGACACCGAGCATCGTGAGCAGTACAGTCAGGGACATTTCTTCTCCCTTGCCGTCGGTCCCTCCCCAGAAATAGAGCAGAAGCATGCCGAGCCAGCTTAGCGGAGGTCCGGGAAGTGCAGGAAGTATGCTTCCGAGTATGCCGACGATACCTGCGAGAACCGCCAGTATCGCTATTACTACATCCATCATGTCATGAAATTTTACAGGGTGTTCAGATTGCCATTGCGGCTTCCACATCATCGGCTTCGATAGGGAGCCTGTGCGGCCCGAGCCTGCGGCATCCGTCTTCCGTTATGAGCAGGTCGTCTTCAAGCCTTATCCCCCCGAAATCGTAATATCCCTCGAGGGCAGCATAGTTGACCATGCCTTTTCCCTTGCCTTCTTCCTTCCATTTCCTTATGAGTGCCGGGATGAAGTAGATTCCGGGCTCGTCTGTAATCACATGTCCGGGCCTGAGCCTGCGCGCCATCCTGAGCGAGCCGAGTCCGAGCTGCGGCGAGCGTGTCTGGTCGTCGTCATAGCCGACAAGGTCTTCACCGAGGTCCTCCATGTCATGCACGTCGATTCCCATGTTGTGCCCGAGACCGTGTGGCATGAACAGGCCGGCTATTCCCTCGTTCACCATGTCTTCAATGTGTCCGGTCACGAGGCCGAGCCCTTTAAGCCCGTCAAGCATGCTTGCCGCTACGGCCAGGTGTACCTCCCTGTACGGGATGCCAGGGGCTGCAAGGTTGTATGCAAGTTCATTGCATCTTGCGACGATGTCGTATATGTCCCTCTGCCTGCTTGTGAAGCGTCCGCCGCAAGGCAGCGTCCTCGTGAAGTCCGAGGCGTAGTGAGTGTTGCTTTCCGCACCCGCGTCAATCAGCAGCATTCTTCCGGGGGTTATCGTCTGGTTGTGCGAGTGGTTATGCAGGGTTTCCCCGTTCTGCGACAGTATGGTCGTGAAGGAGACTCCCCAGCCTTTGGAAATTGTCACCCCCTCCATTATGCCTACAATGTCCTGCTCCCTTACGCCGGGTTTGCAGGCCTGCCTTGCCGCAGTGTGCATCAGATAGCCTATCTCGCAGGCCTTGTCGATTTCCTCTATCTCGCAGGCTTCCTTTATCAGCCTCATCGAGATTACGGCTCTGGTGAGGGCGAGCGAAGCGCATATCCTGCCTTCATTTATGTCGGCAGTCTCGCGGACGTCTTCGTACCGGCATCCGAGCAGTCCCGCCAGAGTCATCGTGTTGTAGTATCTCGATGTCGGGAGGAAGTGTACAGGCCTTCCTGCGGATTTCGCCCTTCCTGCGGCTTCGAAGAAATCCCGGTACGGGGCCGTGCGTCCCGCTCCGATGCGCTCCCCCTTGGAGGCTGCCGATGGCTGCGGACCCATCCAGATGATGTCGTCTATGTCCACATCGTCACCGTACAGAGTCTCCTCTCCGCTGTCGAGGTCGAGTATTGCGGCGAACCTCGGTTCGTCTATTCCCCAGAAGTACAGGAACGAACTTTCCTGCCTGAATTTGTAGTCGTTGCCTCTGTAGTTCTGCGGCGCATCCGCATTGCCGAGAAATATCGCTATGCCCCTGCTGCCTTCGGCGGCTGTCCCGCTCATCAGTCCGAGAAGTCTTTTCCTCCTTTCCGAATATATTTCCTTTCCAAACATCCCATAAAAAATTTAGAAGCCGTCCCGAATGCCGGAACAACTTCTAAAGATAGTAAAATATCGCGAATCCCGTGAATTTATCTGAGGTCTTCGATAATTTCCACGGTTATGGGATAGGCCCCGTCGTTAAGGAATCCGTACTGGAAGTCCGGCAGGCAGTAGACCGGGTACAGCTGGAATTCAGTGTCAGAGATCTTCTTGTTCTCCTTGTCGAATTCCGAGAAATCCTTTCCCCAGACGTATGTGCTCGGATAGTAGCAGTATGTGCGGTTGACTCCTTCCACCAGCATTCCCGTACAGAACGGCTCGTATGTTATGTATCCTTCGTCATCGACGGAAAATTCCACAAATTCGGACGGTGTGCCCATCCAGCCGTTGGCTGCGTACTCCTCGTTCATCAGGCCTTCGGAATAGGGGTCTTCAACCCGGTAGATTTCAGCTTCTTCAGCCTTGTATATCTTGCTCCGGTATGATTTCTCGAACATGCAGATGTCGAAGTAGTCGCATGTGCCGATAAGGTTGAATGTCAGTTTCCTGCTGACTGTCATTATCACCTGGCTCCTTCCGGACGGGCTGACATCGTTCTTGAGCGTGAGCCTTATGCGGTACTTGTCGGTCACTCCGAGCTTGTCTATGTCGTTGAACCTGACGAGTGCGTATGCCGTATTTGCACCGTCGGCGAATATCACGTTGGACGTGGTCAGTGAAAACACTCCGTCAGGGTCTTCGTCCGCCCATTCGGGCTCGGAGGAACCGGAAGCGGATATGTCGTATTCGAATCCGATTCCCACCATGTCGTATTCTTCGGAACCCCGGTATATCGGGACGCTTATCCTGTTCATGTCTTCATCGCTCACTTCCACATTAAGTACGTTCGCCGCGAATCCGAACCCTGATTCACCTTCGTATATGGCAGTCTTCACATCCTGGCCGCATCCTGCAAGCAGCGGGACAGTGACCGTAAAAATAAACGGAAGTATTCTCATCGTCGTCATTGCTGTATGTATGGATTCTGGTCTGAATCCGATATGCATGGATTATTGTCAATTTCAGTCTGCGGAATCATGAGTATGCACTCGAGGTAGTCGGCCGGAAAATTCAGATATTCGGCATATTTGCTGAGATAGTTGTTGTGGTTCGTCTTCATCCCGTTCACTTCCCAGTACCTTGTCCAGCCTTTTGCAAGCCTCAGTATGTCGAATATGCGGCCTGTCTCTCCCCATAGCTCTATCCTCCTCTGGAGCAGTATCTCGTCGAGCAGAGTCTTCACCTCTCCGACAGAGCCGAATGTCTGCTCCGACCCGGTGAGGTCCTTTATCCGCTCCTCGTATCCGGTGTCGCGTCTCGAGCCTATTTCCATGAGCATCTTCCGGGCTTCAGACTCGTACTGCGGCCCCATCCTGCACAATGCTTCGGCCCTGATGAGATAGGCTTCTTCCAGCCTCATGAATATGTAGTCTCCGGTATGGGCGTTCTGGTCTTTCCATTGGAACTTGTGCTGGTTGTAGTCTATGTTCGCCCCGTAGCTCCAGTCTTCTGCCGGAATGCCGATGTCCCCGTTCCACCAGCCTTTACGTATGTCGGTGTCCGGAATCTGGCTGTAAAGCCAGTTGCTTATGCATTTCGGGGCTTCCGCCGCGTAGTACACGTCCGTGCAGGCATCCATCTGGGAGAAGAATGAAGCGAACACCGACGACTGCTCCGACAGTATTTCCGCACCCCACATCACGGAACTCGATGCCACCGAGTTGAACGGTGTCTTGCCTGTAGTCCACTCCTTGGTGCTGTTGTCGAATGTGCCCTTTGTCACTGTCGCCTCTTCCCGGCTCAGCAGGCTGCAGCCCGGTTTCTTCATGGCTTCTTCCGCGGCCTGGGCTGCAGTTTCCCACTCGTTCTGCACAAGTGCCACCCTGGCTTTCAGGAGGCAGGTTGCGTAGTAGTCGAGATTCGTGATGTTCTCCTGCTCGATTCCGCAGCTGCTGAATCTGGACAGGGCATCCTCGAGGTCGTTGTTTATCTGTACGTAGACGTCTTCGACAGTGCCCCGGCCTTTGCCTTCCGATGTGCTCGTGGTGGGCTCTGTGTAGACCGGGACTCCCGGCAGGGTCTCGTGCCCCTTGTATGTCTGCTGGAATGACTGAATCAGCATGAAATAGGCGAAAGCACGCGCTGCATAGGCTTGTGCCATCACATACTTTATCTGGTCCTCGTCCCCGGTGACAGTGGACTCCACGGACAGTATGTAGTTCACATTACTTATTATTTCATAGAAATATTTCCATGTGAAATAGCACCGCTGTATGAGGCTTGTGTATCTGACCCTCGTGTCGTAGTTGTAGTCTTTCCAGAACCATCCTGCACCCTCGGCAGTCTGAATCATGTCTTCCCCCATCAGGTCGGCGGCCAGTGTCACCGCCATGTTTCCGAAACATTGGTGAGCGTTGGCAGTGACGAAGTCTATCCTGTTGTACATTGTGGAATAGACCCCGTTCATTGCCACCTTCACGGCATCGACGTCGCTGAGGATAAGCCCTTTGTCCACTTCGTTGGACGGGCTCGTCTCCATGAGTTCCGAACATCCTGCCGCCACGGTTATGGCGGATATGCAAATTATTTTCCTTAAAATATTCTTCATCTCCTTGTGTCGGTCATTATTGTCACGGTGTTCAGAAACTCAGGTCCAGTCCTATGGAAAAAGTCCTGTTTGGGGTGTATGAGTAGCTGGTGGAGCCTGTGAAGCTGGACTGCGGGTTCATCCCTTTCAGATGCGTGAACAGCCACGGGCTGTCAGCCGTCAGATATATCCTCATGGAATTCATCCTGAGTTTCTCCATCCATTTCTCCGGAAAATTGTATCCGATGGATATGTTCTTGACCCCGAAGTACGATGCATCGATGAGGAACCTGTCGGAAATCTGGGTGGTGGCGTTTGTAGTCACTTTCGGCACATCCGTCACCTGTCCTGCTCCGGTCCATGCCCTGAGCACATTCCTGTGGTATGTCTGTCCCACGAATGCAGGCTCCATAAGCGAATTGTATATGGAGTCGTAGACCTTGCCGCCGATTGAATATGTGAAAAGCAGGCTCAGGTCGAAGTTCCGGTATCTGAAGGAGGTGGAGATGGAGCCGTACAGGTCCGGTATGCGGCTTCCGAGCAGGTATTTGCAGCTGGCGGCGGTGGTGGCGTTGCTCGTGACATATTCGCTTCCTTCCACCATGTTGCCGTCCGCATCCTTTTTGTATGCCCAGTACAGCTGCTCTCCGGTTGCAGGGTCGACTCCGGCACTTTTGGCCATGTAGAATGAATTTATCTCTTCTCCCTCCCTGATTATGTACACACCGTTCACTATGTCCTTCCCGTCATCCGTGAGCTTGAGCACCCTGTTCCTGAGGGTGGAGCCGATGAGGGTGACGTTCCATCTCATGTCCTGTGTGGAGATGATGTCCGCTCCGAGGGTGATGTCGAAACCGCTGTTGGATATGCTTCCGACATTGTCGTAATAGCCGGGGAAGCCGAGGGATATTGCCATCGGCGACTCCAGCAGCAGGTCGTCCGTCCTCCTGTCATACCACTCTATGGTCCCGCTAATCCTGTCGAGGAGCCGGAATTCAAGCCCGATGTTGAGGTTGCCGTTCTTCTCCCACGTCACATCCTGGTTTTCTATGGACCCTATCACTGCACCGGACTCGCTGCCGTTCGGATAGTTCATGTTGTACAGCGACTGCCATGCATAGTAGGAGCCGAGATTGTCATTGCCCTGAACCCCGTAGCTTGCCTTGATGGTCATGTTGTTTATCCAGTCCACATCCTTGAGGAAATTTTCCTGCGATATCCTCCATGACGCACCGACAGACCAGAACGCTCCCCATCTGTTCTCCTTCTTGAAACGTGAGGATGCGTCCATCCTGAAACTCCCGGACAGATAGTATTTGTCCGCATAGCTGTAGTTCAGTCTGAACAGGTACGAGTCTATCGCATACCTGTCTGATGCGGAATTGCCTTCGGCTATGGTGGCTCCCATCCCGAGTTCGTCATATTCGTCGAACGGGAATCCTGTTCTCTCCCCGATGAGGTACCTGTACTCGTAATGATAGAATTCGTGTCCGGCCATGGCGTCTATCGCATGTTTTCCGAACTCCCTGTCGTATGACAGGAGCTGGTTCCATGTGTAGCTGGTCATCTTGCCGGTTTCCTTGGTGAGACGGCCTGTCCCTGTCGCGTTCCCCGAATGCCTGTTGAAATTCGTGGATTCGTACGCATTCACATTGTCCACCCCGATGTTGCTCGTGAGTTTCAGCCCTTTCCATGACACTGCCGCGTACCCCCTGGCCGTCAGATTGTCGGAGATAGTGTAATAGTCATCATCGAAGAGTGTCGCAACGGAATTGCGGTTGTTCTGCGCACCTGCAGGACGTGACATCCCGTAGTCGAACACCCTTTCCCCGCCTTCGAGCACGTCACTCCCGTCCTGGTTCTTCTCGTAAACAGGATAAATCGGAGCCATCAGCATTGCCGAATACCAGACGTTCGTATTGTTCGTGGTGCCGTCCGAACCGAGGAACTGGCTGTCGGAGTGCGAATAGTTGATGCTGGCTCCCATGTCGAACCATTTTTTCGGGGACATGTCGGCTCCGGCCCTTATCGTGTATCTCGTGAATCCGGTGGTCTTCAGTATGCCTTTCTCGTCGAGATAGCTGAGGGATGCGTAATAGTCGCTCGCCCCGCTTGAGCCGTTGACGGAAATCTGGTATTCCTGCCGTGTCGGGAAAGGCTCTTCCGCTTCCTCTATCCAGTTCTCGTCATATTTCATCCTGGCGTCGGACACGATTTTGCCGTTGCTGTCGAACAGGGAGGACACCGGCTTGTCATAGATGTTGTAAATGTCGTCGGTGCCGAGGATGAGCCTTGACAACCTGTCCGTCACCATCGTGGATGCCGTGGACGGGAGGTAGCCTTCGGTATAGACGAGGTCGTTGTATGCAGCCGTGTACATAAGTTCCATGTACTCCTTCGCGGACAGGGTCTCATATTCCGGAATGGCCCTTGAACTTACCCCGAACTTCGCGCTCAGGTTCACATTCAGTTTGCCTTCCTCCCCGTTCTGCCTTTTTGTGGTTATCAGCACTACTCCGTTCGCTCCCCTTGCTCCGTACAAGGCTCCGGCCGATGCGTCCTTCAGGACAGACATGGATTCTATGTCGCTGCTGCTTATGGAGTTGAGGTCCCCGTCAAAAGGCACCCCGTCAACGACTATCAGAGGTGCGTTCGAAGCATTTATTGAGCCGAATCCCCTGATTCTGAGCTCCGCCCCGCTTCCAGGCTGGCCGCCGCCGGACGTGGCCATGACTCCGGCCACCTGTCCGTCTATCATTTTGGTAATGTCTGTCGTTGTCCTGCTTTTGAACCGGTCTCCCTTCACGGTTTCGGCGGAGCCTGTGAACGATTCTTTTTTCGCAGTGCCGTATGCCACCACAAGCACCTCGTCCAGAACTTCCCTGTCCGCATACATGGTGACATCTATGACATCCGCATCCGCTACCGTGATTTCACGGGGTGCCATCCCGAGAAAGGAGAACTGGAGAGTTTCCCCTTTCTCGACGGATATGGCATACTTCCCGTCATAGCCGGTCATCGTGGCTTCAGTCGTGTTCTTTATGATGACGGCCACTCCCATAACCGGTTCCCCGGATTCGTCAGTGACAGTCCCGCTGACGGTCTTCTGCTGTGAAAAGGCCGAAGCCGCCGCCATCATGGACACGGTCATTGCAAGCGTCAGGGCGCAAAGCAATTTTCTAAAGTTCATGGCACCTGTCCGCTTATTCCTTTATACAGCGTACCGAGCTTCCATAAGGTCTGTTGAGTGTCATCTCGCTCGTAGGATTTCCCCATGCAAGACACTGCACGAGTACCGTAGTGTTGCTGGTTGTCCTCGTGTGGTATTGAGAGCCGCTCCCCACACTGTTGAGCGCACCGCCGTTGCAGTCCTTTTCTCCGCAGAACGGGAACCAGTATTCAGTGTCGCTGTCGGCAGCCTTGTACCTGAACCCGATGCAGTATGCATCGTCATACTCTATGTACCAAGGGTATGAAGAGTCGTATTTGCCGGAATCGTTCAGACTGCCTTCCTTGCTGTATTCGCTTCTGAACAGCCAAGGGTCGCCGGCCTGAGGCACTATCCATCCCTCAGGGCACGGGTCGTACTTGCTCTTGTATCCCGACACCCCGCCCCAAAGGTCGTTATTCTGCCTCTGGGCATCGTCCGTAAGCCAGTCCACCACCGGCCATGCAGAAGACGGCGCCGTGTAGAAGATGTGCGGATTCCTTATGCTCAGTTCGAGGTTCGTGCTTTCGTAGTCGTCCGACCCGTAGACAGGCCTTTCTTCGCTGACTTCCCTCACCTGGTTGCCGTCGATGTCGTATTTCTTTACATATACGGACGACATCGTGCCGTCAGCCCCGACGAACGGGTCTTTCCTGCCCCACTGGTAGAGAAGCCCGAAGGATTCAGCCGTGTATTTTTCTCCGCTCATGGCACCGAGATTCCTGTCCATGAACGTGTATGTGGTGGATGTCTTTGGGCTTGTGTACACCATAGGGTTATCTTCCGGGTCGTAGTCCGTAACCCACAGATGCCAGCTCCACACAATCTCGTCATCCTGCCTTGCAGCCACGACGGCATTGCCGGAAATTCCCGGATTGAGAGTCACCACTATTGCCTTGTCGGCCGGGCTTGCAGCTACGGACTTGACCATTCCGGGCTCATCCTGCCATACGAGCGAAGCATTGTTGAATGTGAGTTCGTCGGTAGAGTTGCCTTCTACGGCCTTTATGGATATCGTGCTGCCCGGGCTTACGATGTAGCAGTTGGCTGCATTCTCGGTGTTGGACACTTCCACTATGGAGAGCTTTATGTCAAGGGTGGCGGTCCTTCCGTAATTGTCGCTGATTTCCATTTTCACGGCAAGATCCGCGGTCAGGGCGGCCGGGGCGGTCACAGTGATGCTTCCTCCCTCCTGGTCTTCATCGAGGGTGCATGTCGCGGTCCATCCGTCGGTGACTGTAATTTCCGGTTCCGTGGAAATTTCAGCCTTCCCCTTTCCGCTGATTATGAACGGCAGTTCGAATGATCCGCCAGGCTTTGTCGCCATGGAACGTATGTCTGCGCTGAGCGATACCGCCAGGCTTTCGGATGCGCCTACAGTTACAGTGGTGGTGGTTGAGGCGGAGCGCCCGTTGGCTGCGTCATCCACTTTCAGGGTCACGGTTATGCTTTCTCCCGAAGACACTGCCGGGGCCGTGAACATCACTTCTCCCTGATAGAGGTTGTCATGGGCTACCGAGACTGTCGCCTCAGGATTTGATGCCGAGGCAGTCAGTTCGAGTTCTGCCCCTTCGACATTTGATATGGCGAACGTGAGGGCTATCGTTCCACCGGCCTCCACGGAAAATTCGTCGGAAGAGAATATCGGCTTGAGTTCCTTCATGTCAACTACATCTTCTTCCGGTGTGCATGACACTGCGCCGACACCGCATGCGACCGCTGCGGCATACAGCAATAAAATTCTGCTTTTCATTTGTATCTGTGCTTGTTTTATTATGGAAATCACTTCTTTACGCAGCGGACCGGCAGTTCGTAGCCGAGAGTCATCCCCGATGTGCTCAATGCCGCGCTGGACGGTGTGGCACCCAGGGCAAGGCCCCTGCCGTATTCGTCGAGGGATGAGGACCACGAACGGGTGCAAGGCCAGTTTGTCCCGATTCCGTTCCCGAATGAACCGCCATGCTGAACCTCTCCCTGGGCAGGGAAGAAGGAGTCTTTTCCGCTTACCGTGATATTCCAGCCGAGCAGGAGAGTGTTCTGGCTGGACGGTTCCTCCTCATCCGGCCCGAGTTCCCTGTACACTTTGGCGGATACGGTATTTTCGTCGCTTGCGAATCCGAAGACGTCGGAAGTGGCGACCTGCCATCCTTCAGGACACGGGTCATACTTGCTCTTTTCTCCGGAAATCCCGCCCCAGAGGTCTTTTGTGGCATCTGACGCAAGGACAGACGCTTCTGTGGTTATCCAGCTCCAGTCTCCTCCGCTTGTGCCGGAGTAGTGTGTGAGCGGATTCGCGATTGAAACAGTGACGTTGTCGACGTCTGCGCACTGGGTTATGATTTTTTCGACAGTGTTGCCGGCCATGTCATACAGCACCCGGATGTCGCCTTCATTGTCTGGTGCTGCAAAAGGGTCTTTCCTGCCCCACTGGTAGAACAGTCCGTTGGTGAGGATGTCGCCTGGCTCGGTGGACACGGCCCCGAGATTCCTGTCCATTATCTTGTATGATTCGGACGTGGTGCCGTCAGTCCATTCAAGGGCTCCGGTTTCAGGGTCGAATCCGGTCACCCAGAGATGGTAGCTCCATGTAACCGTCCCGTCGGCGTCCTTTACGGCTATCAACGCATTCCCGCTTTTGTCAGGGGAAAGCATGACATAGACTGTCCCGTCATCCGGACTTGCATTCACTGCGCTTACAAGACCCTGATTGTCCTGCCACAGCAATTCTGCAGTCGTGAATGACGCTTTTTCAGAAGTGTTTCCTATGCTTGCCGGAAATTTTACGAATGCTCCCGGTTCTACGATGTGGCAGTTTGAAGGAGAGCTCAGCTCTACATAGCCTTCATACATCACTGCCGCTACTGTGAAACTGGCCGAGGCGGCTTCTCCGGTCGCTGCCGTCGCCTGGACCCTCACGTTTACATTGCACGGGGCATAAAGCAGGTCGGGAGCCTGTACGGATATTGTCCCTGATGCCCCTGAGCCGTCTGATTTTACAGAAACAGTGAAATCATCGTTGTCAGCCTCGGCTGAAACCTCGATATTCCCCCCCCCCTCGGGGATGTTGTCAACCGTGAACTGCACATCTGCAGTCTGCCCCTGGCTTATGGATATGCCTGCAGCAGGAATCGACAGGGAAATTGAGAGCGGAGCGTCTTCTTTCTTGCAGGACGAGACCATGACGGCCGCCATCACTGCGCACGAGAATACGAACGTGCATGCAATAGAAGTTCGTTTCATAACGGTTTTCAGGCACCGTCCAGGTTCATGACGGCAGTTTAGTTGTCTATAGTCGTCTGCACAAGAAACCTGACAAAAGACCGTGGAAATCTTAAGGCTTGTGCTGAATAATCGGTGTTGCAGCTATGTAAATAGGGGAGCATAGCCTTGCTCAGCACACAAATTTATTCAAACCATATCAAAAAAACAAATATGGTTTGAATAAATTTCCGGAGATAGATCTTCGGATAAGTGGTAATACCATTGCCGGATTTCGTCCTTGACTCTCAAAGTGAATGTGTTCTCGATTTTCAGAGGCATGGAAAGTATCTCCTGAGCAGTATCATAAGCCTTCTCATCTCTGCCGTTGCTGATGTACAGGCGCCAGAGAAGATATTTCGGACGAATCCTTGTCGGAATCATATATGATGCCGTCTGATAATACTTTTCCGCCTGCGAGGAATATCCTTTTTGTTCAAGGTCTTCACCAATGTCACACCACGCCTCACAAGTCGGGATTACTGCAAGATTTTTATTCGGGTTGCCTATGCCTGATGCAGAATATATCCAGACAGAGACAATCGCTGTAACGGATGCCGTCACCAGCCTTGTCCTTACAGGAATGAAAGCGACATTGTCGTATAGCATTGCTCCTGCTGAAAGCGGCAAAAGTGATGCAAGTACAAGCTTGTCGCTGGGGTATGAGAAGAACCCGAAGACAAGCAATGCAACCAGCGGAGCGAAAGCATCCCTGTTTTCCGAAAAACGCCAGAGAAGATACATCGCGGCAACGAAGATGACAAGCCCTGGCAGCCCGGACTCGACGGCAAGCTTGATGTATTCGTTAAAAGGATAAAATACATTATCTGCCACTGTACAGAAGCGAGATTCAGGATGATGCATGAAATAATCAGCCTGATATAGCATATAATGGAAGGGGAAATTTCCTGGTCCGAACCCTGTCAACGGTCTGTCAGCTATCATGTCCAATGAAACCCGCCAGACAAGAAGTCTGGCGTCAACAGAACCGCTGCGGTAAAAATACAGACCCGTGATGAAGAGTGCTGTTACTGCCAGACATACTGGGAGCAGATATTTTCTTTGTTTCAAAACTTCCTGAAGCTCATGGCGGTAAATGAATGCACTTCCGGTAATGGCAGCGACAAGTCCTGCTCGGGAATCAGACAGGTACAGCGAACCTGAAAGGAACAAGACCAAGACGACCGTAAAGATTGTCCTGCGCTCCTTCATCAGAGAAAGACAGCAGATCAGGGCAACAGCCTGGAAACCGCCCATCTGTCCGGGATTTTCCATGAAACCTGTTACGGGAAACAATGTATGCCTTGTCGGCACGACCTTTAGCAGTTGACCGAAAGCGATAAACGCCTGAAGAGTTCCAGCTGTTGTCAGAATATACCTCAACCGTCTGTAATTCACTACGCAGCAGGAGATAATGAAGATGCAGGTCAGAAAAGCGAATCTGACGACAGTAATATGGTTCCAATACTCTACAGCCATCTCTGTACCCCGCTTTCATATAGAAAAGGCCTTTCCTCTTTGCCTTTTGTGATGTTCCGGAGCCATAACAATGCTCCAGACGGCACCCCGCTGAAATACAATTCATAATCCTCTGCACGAGTGATACCGATACTTTCCCATCCGCTGTCAGACCAGAACAGCAGCTCGTAACAGTCTCCTGGCGAGATATCGTTGTCATCTGTCCTTGGACAGAATTCTATGCTTCCTATACGGACGGTTTCGCCGAAGTCCACACCTATCCAGACATCTGTCAAGCCTGTAAGTTCAAGATAGGTAAGCGGGTCCCCGTCTGTCACATTCTCCATTCCCGGCAGACCTTCGAAGCCTGACGGAAACACAATTCTGCCTCTTAGTTCATTCCCTTTGCAGTCTCGGAACTTCATTTCCCCGATGCTGAACACACCTGCCGGTTTCCGATATCTGACGTATCTGCATTCTGTCACACATTCCTTTGCCTGCATTCTGCTGAACGGGATTCCGTCAATTCGGAACAACTGCTCCGCATCGGAAAAATCCGCATTATCCGCCGCCTCGAACACTCCTCCGTCCATGTATCCGGCGAACATCACTATCCTGTCGGACCGCGGGTATTTCCGTTTCAGTATGACTTCTTCAGTTCTTCCTCCCGTTGTCACTTTCTCTATGCTGTCGTTCCTGACAATGACAGGGTCCGAAACCGGGACAAACGTATTGCCGTCATATATACAGGGAAGATACAGGATATCCGTCCCGACATTCCTGAATTCGGCTTTCCTTCCTTTGATTTCTCCATAAGCTACCGGCACCCAGCCTTGCGGGTTGAATACGGCAAGATATGCAAGCCTGTTTCCTGGAGTATAATCAATATCAAGGCTTATGTCCCTGCAGCTGACGTTGTGGCACACGGTTACATCCTTGAAGCGGCAGTCCATAAACTGGTCAGGAATACTTTCTTTCCCCCGCCGTCTGTATATCGGATTGTCTTTCTGCTCGAAAAAGGTACGCCTGTAGATTTTGGGAGGAATGTCGGAGAATACCACTTCAGTGCCGTCATCTTCTCTGCCCTGAAATACATAGGGCGAACCGTCCGGACGGATGACGCTGCAGAACGAGTGTCCGTTGTTCTTTCTGCCCCAGTTCGGTACATAATCGAAAGCTGCAGGAATTCCGTAGGAACGTAGTGCCATTGCCAGAAGTATAGACCGGTCGTCACATTTTCCCAGGTTTCCGGCAATAGTCATTGAATAACCCATTTGAGGATTGCCCCATGTATCCGGTTGTACAGGGACATGTATCCTGCTGTTGATTTTCCTGGATAAAGACAGGATGTCATCGATGGGTTCTGCTTCGAGTCCAAGCCGGACAGGAATATCCTGCCGCCACCAATACTCCACCGGTTCGTCTGCTATCCTGGGAGGCAGGACATATTCCTCAAAAACTGTTCTGCCGAATTCTTTTGCCCATGGAGTAGTGTTCCAGACCATCGCTGCCATATCCGCTGTCATTGCTACCGAGTCTGGCTGGAGCCCCAGCTCGGACTGACATCTGTAAATGAATCTTCCTGTTCCGGACGAGCAGCCGACAATAAGCGATGACAGAGCGAGGGCTGACAAAATAGCGGTTTTCAAATCACTTGAGCTCTTTATCCTCATTGTATCCCGGTTTTTTCTTCAGAGTCAGGATGTTGAGTGTCCGAGGGGAATCTATGCTGCCTCTTGCAAACAGCACGGACAGTGAATCGGAGTCCTCGTCCGCATTGATTGCAGCTACACTCTCGCAACCTATGTCATCAGCCATCAGGAGCGGCTTCCAGTGATACCCTCCGTCAATGGAACCGAAAACACAGCTTTTCATCCCTTTCTTCCCTGTGTACTGGAGGGCCGTACCGATTACCAGGTCACCTTTCTTGACCAGATACTCAGGGTGGTATGAACCGTACCCCCGTCTGGGGTTCCAGTTGAATGCGGATATCCTTTCCATATTTTCCCCGTCATATTTCCAGAAAGTCATTTGAGGTTGTGTCGTAAAAAGATTCCCCGCAGCGGTAAGACTGAAAAGGTAATCCTTGAAATAGAATGCCTTTTCATCTCCGGTTACAATATCCTTGACAAACAGAGATTGCTGCCCTGTTTCAGGCTCGTACACCGCAGCATAAATACAGCTGTCGGAATATGCGAAAGAACTTGAACCCGAAAACTTTCCGGGATGGCTTATTCCGCTCCAGTTCCTGCCGGAATCTTTTGTGATTACCAGGGAGTCTTCATGCGACCATTTGTCTATTATACAGACGAATGTGGAGTCGTTGAAGATATTGAATCCATATACATCGTAGATATCTCCATAACTGCCCTTGTCGAACCTTGAAACACGTTCGACCCTGAAATTGTCCTGCGGATAGCATTTCAGTATATCTGCATGGTCGACAAGCCGGATGCTGTCCTGATTCTCATAATAATGTTTCACTAAGAAATACAGACAATCCCTGAAAGCGCATATTTCCTCGCAGTACCCCTTTCGTCGTCCTATCCGCTGCCAGGTCCTTCCTTTGTCATCCGTCTTCACGAAGCCGAACGACCGTGTGCTGCCCAGCCCGTCTTTCGTAATCAGGGTAACTGTGGCATATCCCGTCCCGTCTTCAGTGAATGCGTATGAGTTGAAGGCATATTTCGGCTTTGCGAAAGTCTCTATCGTGACATCGAAACAGTCTTCTCCCGAATAACCTTCTTCCGTCTGCCTGCAGGAGACGGACATCGGGATAATCAGCGTTATTACGGACACAGCCCTAATAAATGTCAGGCACGCTGAATCCCGGAACATTTTCTTCATAATATTCAATCAATGGTTTTAACAGCAAATCATATACTTCCTTCTCGGCTGCGCTGACTGAACCTGATTTGGTGTCAGGAATATTGTCAGGAATATATTCTCGGATTCGTTCTATTATGTTTCCGAAATTATCGACTATATATTCCGCATCGTCAAGCAGCACATCAGGATTCGATACATAATACTTAAGCTGTTCCCATATCACTGCGCCAGCCTGTTCCCTGCCTTCGGCCTTGAGTACCAGATCTTTATACTCTACAGTCAGCAGAATTTCAATCTTGTCCGACATCGGCAGGCTCAGTATTCCGCTTTCTATATATGCATCGACATGCGACTCAAAGGCCTTCTCTTCAAGCAATTCCGGCGTCAGTTCTATTTCCGGATTCTTTACCAGTATTTCCGACAGCTTGACCTGAAGCGCGACCATCGTCTTGTCCACCCATTCCTTTCCTGCGCCAGAAAGTTTTTCTTTTGTTTTAGTTGTAAACTCCTTGCAATATTTCTCCCCATATCTAATATAATAGCGAGGTGCTGATGATTCCTTTAAATCAGGGAAACGCTTGAGGAAGTCCGCTACTCTTGCTCTGTAATATTCCACTTTTCCATATTTCTGAGTCAATCTGTCCGGAATCTGAATGCCTTCACCTCCGTCGTCTGGATTCCACCCGTCATGGTCGGCATCGGACCATTCATTCCCGTCTCCGGAATCTACCGGAGGCAGCAACTCCGTATCATTGTCATCAGGCTCTTCCTCTACCGGATCCGGTTCATCAGGTGTCACAGGGTCACCGGGCATAATGTAGCCCGAGTCTATATTACCGTCTCCATCCCAGTCTATATAATAGTCGCCTTCATCGTCCTGATATATCCCGTCTCCCATATCGGTATAATCATCGGTATCCCCGTAATCCCATTCCCAGTCATCTTCTCCGTATCGGGTCTTGATTGCCTTGCTCCGTAAAATTTCAATCTTTCCGAGTTCTCTGATTATTGCTCCGAATTTCGATTTCAGGACCAGGTCGTCCGTCACTCCGAATAAGGATATCCATCCTGTTTTCTCACCGTCGGAATATTTTTCCAGACGCATCGGTATTCCTTGCAGATAATACACGGCAAGGCCGCTGTAGGAGCCTTTATTCCCTGTGTTTATGAACCTTTCAGCCACATTCCCTTTATGTTTTGTGGCATATCCCTTGTCAGGTATGAGTGTCAGGATATATTGTCCCATCCGGTCCTCGCGTCCATCGTCATAGTGTTTCCTGACTACCACCAGTTTCTGGTAAATATCCACTGAGTATGCCTGTGCTCGGCCGTTTGCAAATACCGCCCGGATTGCCCGGTAGCGGTATGTCGGAATAATGGGTACATCCACGCTCGCCGTGTTGCCGTTTGCAGATTCCACGGCACGGTTCCATATCGGGGTGAAGTCTCCTGGAGAAATCCATCCGGCAGGTATGTCTGCACTGCCGGCTTTTGTAATCTTGAGCGATTTGTAATCTGTTTCGAAATATGCTTTGGCTTCTTCAACGGTCAGCGACACATTCGCTGCTGTCTCTTTTTCTCCCTCCATCGGAAGTTTGGAGCAACTTGCCACCACTGACGCTGCCGCGACCATAAGGAGTAGTAGTTTTTTCATCGTCATATTGTTTATAGGTTTTCAGCTACTTCTGAGCGCGTTCCGCTTCCTTTCTCTGGTAATATTCAAACCATTTTCCGAATTGTTCCCGAGGGAGAACGGTCCGGAGAGAATCTATTTTCATCTGTTTGATTTCCGCTATCCTTGTTTTCCGCTCCTCCGGAGATTGTACAGTATTCTTGATTGTCAGAATCTGGACTGCCTGCCATTTCGCTATGGTTTTGTATTGTTCGTATTGTTCTTCGGTAAATCCGAACTGATTCTTGAATCTCCGAGCCGTAGCACCGTTCTTGTACGAAAGCCATTCGCTGTATTTCTCTTCTCCCAGAAGATTCCGGAGTGACTGCCTGTATCCTGCCTCAATGGTAGCTCGTTTTTCGTTCGCTTCCTTGTCCGGCAGTCCTTCCAGCATCTTCAGCGATTTATCGTATTCCACTTTTAGCTTGCCCATTGCGATTTCCTTGTCAGCAGACAGTCCAAGGCGTTTGACTTCTCCTGCCCTTGCCGCCTTCATTGCTTCCGGATTGAACTTGGCCTGTTGCTCAGGGGTGAGGACAGTCATTACCCGCTCATAGTAGAGATCTGTTACAGAGTCCCTCTTGTGCCTGTATATCTGAGGCGAAAGTCCGAGAGCCGTAAGAGAGTCAATAGCGACTGTCCTCTGCCGTGAAAATCTGTTTATCAGAGTTTCCTGTTTTTGACTCACTCCATATCTTTCGACGAGATACCCTTTGGGATTCGGTTTGTAGGTTTTTGATTGGGCTAAACCCGGATAGATGGCAATCAGCGATGTGGTTCCGCTGATGATAAATGATAACAAAACTTTTTTCATGATTGTAATGTTTCAGGTTTGAGACCTTAAAGGTCTTATATTCAACGCACAAAGGTAATGAAAATCCCGTTTATCTGCAACATCGCTGCAAATGCATCTTCGAAGAAATTTTCTGCCGGCTTTCCGGAGATTCCCGGACGGAGTCCGGTTAGGCAAGTTTCCTGGATGCCCTTGCGTAATGCTTGAGTGAAATGCACAGCTGTTCCGACTCCTGCACGAGGTTCAGATACATGTACGCAACCGTGAGGTTCAGGTTCTTTTCCTGGATATCTACCATGAGAGCCTTCCTGAGGTCGGAGAACTTGCCCTGCATCCTTGCGAGGGCCTCCTCCTGCACGCGCATCTCCTCATAGTTCCTGTCCTTGAAATGCGTCGCAAGGCACTGTATGGTGGCCACGAGCTCGTCGCGCACTTTCAGGAAATCCTTGCAGTATTCCTCTGGAATAGGGCTGAAATTGTTGTCGACATGCTCGTATGCCGGCTCGCAGATGCGTCGCAGTGAGTAGTACACCTGCTCCATGTAGTTGAATGCGGTATGGAACCACGCGCTTTTCACGAGTCCCGTCTCCGGGTCCACATTCCTCAGACAGATGGTCTCCTTCTTGCGCAGGTTCTTCAGTCTCGACTTGTAGAGCTTCAGGTCATTCATGGAGTGCCTGAGCGTGCGTACGTTTTCCTGAAGCAGCCCGTCGGTGACGGCTGTGTACTGTGCGGCCATGTCGTCAAGGAACATCTTGTCGTTCTCGGCGACGTACTTGAGGAACGGCACCCACACCTTTTTCCTGTCAGTGATTCTGAGTATCTCCTGGAATGCCCTGTCGCCTTTGGCGTCGTTCGTCTTTTCCTTGTATTTCACGTTGCTGTGTATGAGCACGGCCAGGCCTGCAACCACGATGACCACGGTCACCACGGTCCCTCCGAAGTACATTATGAGGGCGATGATGAATGCGCAGATGAACGCTATCGCAGCCGTGAGGAACCATCCTCCTATCACAGAGAGCACTCCGGTAATCCTGAATACCGCGCTTTCCCTGCTCCATGCCCGGTCTGCGAGAGATGTACCCATTGCCACCATGAATGTCACGTATGTGGTGGAGAGAGGGAGTTTCAGCGATGTGCCGAGGGCTATCAGCAGGGATGCCACAACAAGGTTCACGGATGCCCTGACGACATCGTATGCCGCATTGTCCTCGATGTCGAGGCATGACTTGTCGAACCGCTTGTCTATCCAGGCCTTAACCTTGTCCGGAGTGGATGCGACGATGAAGTTCGCCGTGGAATTGCTCCATCTCACAATGCTTCTCGCCACCTTAGAGGACCCGAACATCTCGTCGCCTTCATCCTGCCTTGCGAGGTTGATTTCCGTCTTTGTGACGTTGTGCGCCTTCTTTGAGGTTGCAAGGGCGATGACCATCACGACTCCGGCGGCTATGAGGAATATGAGCGGGGTGGATGCAGACTCGTTCAGCACTCCCATCATGTGCGAGGACGGGTCTCCTCCTCCTGCTGCCATGTAGTCCTGGTATGACGAGAATCCTGCGAGCGGCACTCCGATGAAGTTCACTAGGTCGTTGCCGGCGAACGCCATTGCGAGAGCGAACGTGCCTATGAGGACTATCACCTTGAATACGTTGACTTTCAGGAAATACAGTATCTGCATCAGGATGGTGAAGAAGACGAGGCATCCTCCGAGGAGCATCCAGGTGTGGTCGTTTATCCATGTCTTTACATCCGAAGTCATGAATGCGAGGTCCTTGGTGCCCTTGAAGAGCATGAAATAGATTATGGCCGTGGTGGCTATGCCTCCATAGATGCCTATCTTCCATTTCAGGCCTTTCCTGAAGTTGAAGGTGAATATGAGCCTGGCTATGTACTGTATCAGGCTACCGCAGACGAAAGCGATGGCCACGGACACGAATATCGCCATTATCACGGACAGGGCCTTTTCGGTGTTCATGTAGTCCGAGAATCCGAGTCCCGTATCGCCTCCGGCTATCTTTATCATTGAAAGTGCGAATGTGGCTCCGAGCAGCTCGAAGACCATCGACACCGTAGTGGATGTCGGCATCCCGAGGGAGTTGAACACATCCAGAAGGATGATGTCCGTCACCATCACCGCGAGGAAGATGTACATCAGTTCCTTGAAGGCGAACTGCTCCGGCCGGAATATCCCGTGCCTTGCTATGTCCATCATCCCGTTGCTCATTATGGCTCCGAGGAACACGCCTGTAGCGGCCACTATTATTATTGTCCTGAATCTTGCTACCTTCGCGCCTATCGCGGAATTGAGGAAGTTGACTGCATCGTTGCTCACTCCCACCCAAAGGTCAGAAATTGCGAGAATGAAAAGGAATATGACGAATCCCAGATATATCCATTCCATAAGTCTTGGAGTTACGGTTATTTTGCCGCAAAAATACTCCTGCTATGTTGGGATTCTGTTACGGAAATGTTAAAATAATGTTACAAAATTTATTAACAAATATTTTACATCTCCGAAATAATCTCTGAATGATAAATGATTTACCTTTGTGCCGTTTTCCCCTTGCGGGCGACAGGCTCCGGGGATTTGTTTTTTGATATGGACAGGAAAAAGATAATGGTGGTTGACGACGAGCCCGACATAAGGGAGATTCTCGAGTTCAACCTTGAAAATGCAGGCTATGACGTGGTGCCGGCCTCCTCCGCGGAAGCCGCGCTCGAGCTCGGTTTTGCCGACGTGGACCTCATCCTTCTCGATGTCATGATGGAGGGGATGTCCGGCTTCAAGATGGCCGAGATACTCAGGAAGGAGAAGCGATGCCAGATACCTATAATATTCCTGACGGCAAGGAGCGCGGAGAACGACCTACTGACCGGATTCTCGGCAGGAGGGGACGACTACATAGCCAAGCCGTTCTCGATAAACGAAGTCCTGGCGCGGGTGAAGGCAGTGCTCAAGCGGAGCAACATGCCAAAGCCCGAGAAGGAGCAGCAGCAGATTGTGCTCGGGAAGCTGAGGATAGATGTGGCAAGGAAGATGGTGTATGTGGAGGATGTGGCCGTGGTCCTTCCAAAGAAGGAACTCGAGATACTGACCTTGCTCGCTTCGCATCCGGGCAGGATATATTCCCGCGAGGAAATGATAAACGAGCTCTGGGAGGATGCCCCGTACGTGCTGGACAGGACGGTGGATGTGCATATCGCAAGGATTAGGAGCAAGCTCGGGGTCTGCAAGAGTTACCTTACAAACAGGTCCGGTTACGGCTATTCGATGAACGCTGAAGAATGACACGACAGATGGACAGGAAAGTCAGAAGATCGTACAAGAGGCAGCTGCTCATATATTTTGCAGCTGTTTTTGTCGTTTTTGCCATATTGCTGATAATATTCCAGTTCCGGAGCGACAGGAACAGCCGCAAGCTGATGCTCCAGGACAGGCTGTCATGCTATGCGGACATAATCGCGCTGTCCGACGACTATGCTTCCACGGTCAAGCTCTTCCCGCCGGAGCTCAGGGTCACTGTCATCGACAAGAACGGCGTGGTCGTCTATGATTCCGTCGAGGACGAGTCCACCCTGGACAACCACGGGGCGCGTCCGGAAGTGAAGATAGCCATAGAGGAAAAGGAGGGCGGCTCGATAAGGAAGTCGGACACTGTCGGGATAAACTATTTCTATTATGCAAAGTCCTACGGCGGATATATAGTGAGGATGGCCCTTCCTTTTGAGTATGATGTGAAGAAGGCCCTGAGGCCCGATTCCGTGTTCATACTGATAGTCGTACTTGTCTTCTTCATAGCCCTGTTCTTCATAATTTTCCTTTCCGACAAGTTCGGAGAGGGCGTGTCGAGGCTGCACCGCTTTGCCGAAGCGGCCGAGCAGGGCAAGATAGACTACGAGAACATGGCCTTCCCGGATTCGGAGCTCGGAGATATCGGAAACCAGATGCTTCAGAGCTACCGCAGGCTCGAGGAGAGCAACAGGGTGATAGCCCTCGAGAAGGAGAGGCTTCTCCTGCATCTGCATTACTATGACGGCGGTATCGCGATTTTTTCACAGGAGCGGAAAAAGGTCTATGCCAACGCCAGGTTCGTGCAGTTCGTTAACCTTATGCTGGACAGGCCGACACCGGACCTTGACACTTTGTGGGACAGCGAGATATTCAGGCCTGTGGCAGAGTTCGTGGCCGGAAACACCAATTCCCGGGTGGACAATGTGCCTGTCTTCCAGTACAATGTGGACAAGGGCGGACGCGTGTACACCCTGCAGGTGCTTGTCTATCCGGACAACGGGTGCGAGATGTCGGTCAACGATGTCACAAACGTGGAGAAGAACAGGGTGATGAAACAGCAGATGACCAACAACATCGCGCATGAGCTGAGGACCCCTGTGAGCAGCATAAGAGGCTATCTGGAGACTCTGACGGTGTGCAAGGACATCTCCGAGGAGCGCAGGAACATGTTCATAGACAGGGCTTACGTGCAGGTCATGAGACTTTCCGACCTTATCCGCGACATAAGCATGATAACGAAGATTGAGGAAGCCCCGGAGCAGCTGCACAAGGAGAAGGTGTATCTGAAGAATGTGGTGGACGAAGTCTCGGATGAGCTCCGGCCGAGGATAGAGGAAAAGGGTATCCTTGTCGAGAACGCCCTTGAGCCTGACCTTTGCGTGAACGGGAATCCGAGCCTCATATATGCTGTATTCCGCAACCTGATGGAGAACAGTCTGAAGTATGGCGGCCGGGAGATAAAGATTCATGTGGAGTGCTATGCCAAGGGGGACGGCTACTGCCATTTCTCCTATTACGACACAGGCAAAGGCGTGCCGGACGAGCATCTGTCCAAGATATTCGAGCGGTTCTACCGTGTGTCTGAAGGCCGCACGAGGGATGACGGCGGTTCCGGTCTCGGCCTGTCCATAGTCCGCAATGCCATCGCTTTCCACAAAGGCGACATCCGCGCCCTGAACAGGAAGGGAGGCGGCCTCGAGTTCATATTCTCCCTGAGCGAGAAATAGAAAATTTTGTACCTTTGGCAAAAATTGCCGCAGATGGAGCCGATAATCGAAGCCAGGGGTATAGAAAAGTCGTTCGGACGGCTTAAAGTCCTGAAGGGGATAGACCTCACAGTGTCGAGGTCGGAAGTGTTGTCCATTATGGGGGCTTCCGGAGCCGGCAAGACCACACTTCTGCAGATTCTGGGGACTCTCTCCACCCCGGATGCCGGGTCTCTCGTGATAGACGGGATAGATGTCCTCAGGCTCGGACGCAAGCTTCTTGCCCGCTTCCGCAACACCAAGGTCGGTTTCGTGTTCCAGTTCCATCATCTCCTGCCGGAATTTTCCGCCCTGGAGAATGTGATGATTCCTGCCCTGATTTCCGGAAAGTCTTCCAGGGAGGCGAAGGAAGTCTCGCTGGGGCTGCTTGCAGAACTCGGCCTTTCGGAAAGGGCGGAGCACAAGCCTTCGGAACTTTCAGGAGGGGAGCAGCAGAGGGTAGCCATTGCCCGGGCTCTCGTGAACAGGCCGGCCGTGGTCTTTGCCGACGAGCCTTCAGGGAATCTTGACAGCGTGACGAAACAGGAGCTGCACCGGCTCTTCTTCGATTTGAGGGATCGTCACGGACAGACTTTCGTGATAGTCACTCACGACCCTGAACTTGCATCGATGTGTGACCGCAGCCTGTTCATGCAGGACGGCCTTTTCGTGGAAAGGTGATATCTCTTATTTAACGTGAGTTCGATGAATTTTAATTTAGTGAAAATCATCGAACTTCCGCTGAGGAGCAGAACGCAGGTTCTGCGACGAGCCCCCGGCGAGGGGGCGAATGGGGGTGGCGCCCCTTGGAAAGGGGCTGTCGCCACAGCGACTGGGGTTTAAGAAATCTGGATTTCGAAGAAATCCATAACGACAGTTCGACGAATTCCCTGGTTCTGAACAACATAAATTCGTCGAACTGACGTTATTTATGAGCACATTCAGATTCCGCCGCTTTTCGGTGGCAAATTCCGAATCCGCCATGAAGGTGAATACGGACGGGGTGCTTCTCGGTGCGCTGATGACGCTGCGCGCGGCGGACAGGAACTGTCTCGACGTGGGCACCGGCACGGGGACCGTCGCCTTGATGGCGGCGCAGCGTCTGTATGACGCCGGCGTCTCCGATGCAAGGATAACCGCAATAGACATCGACGGCCCTTCCGCACGTGAGGCCGCCGTGAATTTTGCCGGCTCCCCGTGGCCGGACATGCTTGAAGCGAAGCATCTTCCGCTTTCCGGGCTCTCCGGTCCTGATGTGCCGGCAGCCTTCGACCACATCTTCTCCAATCCTCCGTACTATGACCTTTCTCTCCAGGCGCCGGACATGAGACGCAATGCCGCCCGGCACACCGATACATTGTCATACAGGGAACTGGCTGCTTTCGCCGCGGAACATCTTGCGTCAGACGGCATCCTGTCCATGATTCTCCCTGCAGATTCGGAATTGTGGCTGCTGCGGCATGCCAGGATGAACGGTCTGCAACCCGTACGTATCGTGCGTATCAGGACTGTCGAAAGGAAAAAGCCGTCCCGCATAGTCGCGGAGTTTTCGAAACGGCATTCCGGAGATTGCCGGGAACAGCTTCTTACCCTCATGAAAGACGGCTCCTTCACCCCGGAGTACAGGGAGCTGACAAAACCTTTCTATATCAACATCTGATTCCATGATACGGCAAAAGCCCCGGGCAGGATTTGTTTCAATATCATGAGTCTGCCCGGAGCTCTCCCTGAGATAAGGGTAAGCCGTTAAAAATAACACTTGAACCCTATCTCGGCGCCGATGTTTAGGCCGAGACCGAAGGTATTCACCCTTTCCTTACTGATGGTGTTCCCTACATTCCGTGTTTTAGTATCCGTATTGAAGTCGAGACTTCCGGCTTCGAATGTCATGGCAAAGTGTTCCGCCGGCCTGAATTCGAATTTCATCAGGGACAGCCTCAAGGTGAAAGCCGTGTTCTTGTAGGCCTGCTCGACCTCGCTGGCGGACACCTGGCTTTTGGCCCCGCCGAATCCGACCAGGAACTTCACTCCGGGAGCATAGCTCAGCTTGTCGGCCACGCGGAAATGATAGTTGAGTCCTGCGCCGATGTTGAAGATGTTGTCGATGTCGAAAAGGTCTGTCTGGTTCTCGGTCTTGCCTCCGTTTGGAACTTTTGACATTTCATAGCCGAGACCCACATTCAGTTCGAGCCTGTCAATCAGGAAAATACCGAATTCAGGGCTGAATCCGAAATTCAGTCCGCCCGATTCCTTTACCGAAGAATTGCCCGATGCCTGCACACTGCTGGAAGTGTTCAGGTCAAGGGTGGCGGAAATGTACATGTCGCCCTTTTCCTGAGCCGAGGCCGTCAGAGAGGCCGCGATTGCGGCGATTGCGATGATAAATACTTTTTTCATTATGTCATTGATTTTATGGTTAATCAGTTTCCTGTCTGTCCGCTTTTGCGGATGAATCGTTCTTTGCAGATGTAAATCGTTTCTCCGGATTCGTCAGACTCGGGGAAGACAAGGATAAGCTCCTGTTCCGTCAGTTTCTCAATCATGTAGACATCCTCGAATCCATCTCCTGCATCAGGGTAATCCAATCCTATCCCCCTGTTGTCCGGTGAGAACGTGTACGTGAATTCATTTGCATTAACGTAGTCGCCATATTCATTATACCAACATCCGCCGTCCGCGTTGAATTCGACGTATTGCGAAGGGTCGGTTGCCGTGTCGAGCCATTGTCCGCCGGTCACGTTACTTACGTCAATCGCATCGTACCACCATTCTACAGGCCCGGTAATGTTATCCAATGAACCGGCATATACTCCTTCATAATAGCCGGCGTATATCCATGTGCCGGGCAGAAGGGCAGGGTCGACATTTCCTGAGGCGGTACCCGAGCCGAGCGGGGTGCAGGACTGCAGAACAGCAGCAATGCAGACTGTCTGTACCGCAAATATTGTAAGGAATCTCTTCATCTATCTTCTAAATTTGATCTTGTATTCATTATATGCATCGGTGAAGACCATCTCTTCGGATGTGATGTAGTCCACATTGTAGGTTTCGGCATCTCCTCCATAAATGATTGTCAGCCTGTACAGGGAGGAATCCCAGGTGTAGACGCCACGGACATTGTCGGCCGAGGAAAAGCAGGTGCCGTCGGCATTGAATTCCACATAGGAGCCGTCATAGGCATTGCCCCAGTTCCCGTCGGGCAGTTCGCGCACGGAGTCGATATACCACCTGCCGGTGATTGTGGCCGCGGTTTCTTCTTCATCTTCTCCGGGATTGCCGCCGTCAGATGCAGGGACATAGGTGTCGGGGTTTTTGGCAAGCCTCAATGTGCCGTCGAATTCCCGGCTGTACAGCACCAGCAGATTCGAGGAAACGGATTTTACCTGAAAATACTCTGTGTCACCTCCTTCGTACAGGATTGTCAGACTTTCGTCAGCGCTGTCATACGTATAGGTGAAATGTATGTAGCTCCCAGTGTCATACAGGAATCCAGACCCGTCCTCGTTGAATGTCCATCTCCATTCCGGGTCATATTCGTCATACCAGCTGCCGTCTTCATGGCTTTCCATCGGATACCATTCCCCGTAAATTGAAGAGGAACTTCCCGAACCTGAACCGAGCGGTGTGCATGAACCGATGATGAAAAGAGAGATTACCGCTGTTGCGGCGGTAAGGAATGAGAATTTTTTCATTTGTTTCACAGGTTTGTCCTTTTGTAAATTTCCAGGAACAAAGAAAAATGTATTTTTCCTTGCAGTGCTCGTTGGAGTGTCCCCGAAAAGTTTGCATGTCTACTTATCGGGGACAGTCCTGCCGCTTCCGGCGGAGTCTTCCCTGCCGCAGAGTTTCTCGCTGTACAGACTGAAGAAGTCGAATTCAAGTATGCGGGACAGGCGCATGAGCACCTCGGTGTCGATGGAGCGTTTGCTGAATATCTTGTACAGATTGGTGCGGCTGTATGACAATTCATCTGCCAGCCGCACTACGGGGATTTTCTTCTCCTCCACTTTCTGCCGTATGAGGTGCCCTATGTGCATTTTCCTGCACGCCTGTGAAGACCCCGACAGGCAGTTGTCCGAATGAGTTCCCAATATGCGAAAGGCGTGGGTCCTGCTATGCCCATCCCGACTTTTAGGCTCTCGCATGCCTTACTCACAGGATAAGCAACGCCAGTCAGCCCACGCCGGTATGATAAACCTTCGGCACATCAGCTACGATGTGACCGAGGGTATGGCATAATCATACCACGCAGGCGTTCCCGCCGTTGTCATCTTCCGTGAGTTTTAAATTTGCGAGATTCAAAAGTCAGAAGATCAACGCATAAAACGCCTTTATATGTTTCCTGCCTGCCCGAAAGTGCCGACAGTAGGTGACAAATATAGGAAACAGTTTCGATTTTCCGCCGGATACCTGGAAAATTTGTCGTCATAATCCCTGAAAAGAGTTTCCGGAGACGCCCGCGGGCTTTTCCGGATGCGTCAATTACGTAAAACTTGCTATCTTTGCAGTCTGACGTGATTTGGAATCGTATGAAGAATATAAGGAATTTCTGCATAATTGCCCATATCGACCACGGTAAAAGCACGCTTGCCGACAGGATGATTGAGATTACGAAGACTCTTGCGGAAAGGGACATGGAAGCCCAGGTGCTGGATTCCATGGACCTTGAGAGGGAGAAGGGAATCACCATAAAGAGCCATGCGATACAGATGGACTATGTGCATGGCGGTGAGAAATACGTACTGAACCTTATCGACACTCCGGGCCATGTGGATTTCTCCTATGAGGTCTCGAGGGCGATTGCATCGTGTGAGGGCGCACTTCTGGTGGTGGATGCGACGCAAGGCATACAGGCCCAGACGATTTCCAATCTGTATCTGGCTATAGAGCATGATCTCGAGATAATCCCGGTCCTCAACAAGATAGATGTGGATTCCGCCATGGTGGATGTGGTCACGGACCAGGTTGTGGACCTGCTCGGATGCAAGCCTGAGGATGTGCTGTGCGCGTCCGGGAAGACCGGGCAGGGCGTCCATGAGATTCTCGATGCGATAGTCGAGAGGATTCCGGCCCCGACAGGGGATCCGGATGCTCCGCTCCAGGCTCTTATTTTCGACTCCGTATTCAATTCCTTCAGGGGGATTATAGCCTATTTCAAGATAAAGAACGGAAGCATCCGGACCGGAGACAAGGTCAAGTTCTTCAATACGGGGAAGACATACGATGCAGACGAGGTCGGTGTCCTGAAGATGAAGATGGACCCACGCCCCGAGATACCTTGCGGCAGTGTGGGCTACATCATATCCGGAATAAAGACAGCGTCGGAAGTGAAAGTCGGAGACACCATAACACATGTGGACAACCCCTGCAGCGAGGCCATCGCCGGTTTCGAGGAGGTGAAGCCGATGCTTTTCGCAGGAGTCTATCCCGTAGAGACAGACCAGTATGAGGAACTCCGCTCTTCGTTGGAGAAACTCCAGCTGAACGACGCCTCGCTGGTGTTCGAACCGGAGTCTTCCCTCGCCCTCGGCTTCGGTTTCCGCTGCGGTTTCCTCGGACTTCTCCATCTTGAGATAATCCAGGAGCGGCTATACCGCGAATTCAACATGGATGTCATCACCACCGTCCCGAACGTGTCCTACAAGGTATATACGACACAGGGCGAAGTGATTGACGTGCATAATCCGTCCGGCCTTCCTGCCCCGACCCTGATTTCAAAAATAGAGGAACCTTACATAAGGGCTCAGGTCATCTCGAAGTCCGAGTTCTACGGGCCGATAATGAAACTCTGTCTCGACAAGAGGGGGACGCTCATAAACCAGCACTACATAACCTCTGACCGTCTCGAGCTCACTTACGACATGCCTCTGTCTGAAATAGTTTTCGACTTCTACGACAAGCTGAAGTCGATATCCAAGGGATATGCATCCTTCGACTACCATGTCACCGGCTTCAAGGAGGCGCGGCTCGTGAAGCTGGACATCCTGCTCAACGGAGACCCGGCCGATGCTCTTTCGAGCCTGATTCATGCCGACCATGCCTATGATTTCGGCCGCAAGATATGCGAAAAGCTGAAGGAACTTATCCCGAGACAGCAGTTCGATGTCGCGATACAGGCGGCAATCGGAGCCAAGATAATAGCGAGGGAGACGGTGAAGGCTGTCCGCAAGGATGTCACCGCGAAATGTTATGGCGGAGACATAACCAGAAAGAGGAAACTGCTCGAGAAGCAGAAGCAGGGAAAGAAGCGCATGCGTCAGATAGGCACCGTCGAAGTCCCGCAGAGTGCTTTCATGGCAGTGTTGAAACTCGATTGACAAAACACAAAACGGGTTGTCTTCACGACAACCCGTTTTAGTTCTGTGGCTCGGGAAAAATTGCACACGGTCCCGATAATTTATCGCCACAGAAAGAGACGAATAAGATTCTTAACCGGGAACAAATATCGCCTCTTTGTCTGTGCCGGGCGTTGTTGACGATGTTGTTTTATGTGTTGTTTTACTTTTTTCGGGTTGTTTTTGAGATGAATAAAATAAAACCATATATCGTGGCAATGCGCCTCAGGACGCTGCCCCAGTCGCTTGCCGGAGTGTCCCTCGGGCTTATGCTGGCGTTTTCAGACTACCAGGTGAATCCGATGGCCGCATTGTTCACTTTGCTTACGGCGGTTTTCCTGCAGATACTTTCAAATACGGCCAACGAACTCGGAGACTTCCTGAAGGGAACGGACCGCCTCTCTGACAGGCAGGGCCCGGGCTACACCCTTTCGACGGGGCTTCTCGGCGAAAAGGAATACAAGGCCATGGTCGCTGTCTATGTCCTGCTTTCCGCAGCGTCGGGGCTGGCGATGATATGGTTCTCATTCGGCACCTTCCTCGACTACGGGGCGTTCATAACGATGCTTCTCGGAGTGGCGGCGATATCCGGAGCCCTCAAATATACTCTCGGAAGGAATCCCTATGGCTACAGGGGGCAGGGAGATATTTTCGTATTCCTGTTTTTCGGGATTGTGTCTGTCCTCGGCTCGTATTTCGTAGCTGCGCACGTTATCCGTACGTGGATTCTGGTCCTGCCGGCGGTGTCAATCGGATGTTTCAGCACGGCTGTGCTCAACGTGAACAATATCCGGGACATGGAAAGCGACGCGCTCACTCGCAGGACGATACCGGTGAGGATAGGGGAGAGAAACGCAAAGATATATCACACCGCCCTTATAGCCGCAGGCTGGCTCTGCATGCTCGCATATTCATTCCTGAGGATTTACGACCCGTGGCATTATCTGTATGTCCTGACGCTGCCGTTTTTCATCGTTCACGTCGTGAAGGTGTGGAAACTGTCAGGGAAGTCCCTTGACAGGCAGCTCCCGTTCCTCGTCATCCTCACTTTCGTGTTCGCCCTGCTCGCAGGTTTCGGCTTTATCCAGTTCCTGCTGTTCTAGCGTTTTTCCCCGCAGTACATCCTGCAGATGCCGAAGGTGAAGGCTCTTTCCCTGACGCCGGCATACCCGCAGTCCGACATCATCCGCATGAACATGTCCGGTGCAGGGAATCTCAGCACCGATTCCGGCAGGTACCTGTAGGCTCCCTTGTCTCCCGATATCATCCCTCCGATTGCCGGCAGTATGTTGAGGAAGTATAGTTTGTAGAGGAATTTCAGGACAGGGTTTCCCGGGACCGACAGCTCCAGTATCACAAGCTTCCCTCCGGGTTTCAGGACCCGCAGCATTTCCTTCAGTCCCTGCCCGAGATGTTCGAAGTTGCGCACCCCGAAAGCCACGGTCACCCTGTCGAAGCTCGAGCCGGCATAGCTCAGCTGTTCGCAGTCTTCCGCTGCAAGGCTTATCCTGCCCTCAAGGCCGGCGCCGTTTATCTTGGCCTGTCCTGCCTCGAGCATCTTTTCGGAGATGTCAGCTCCGGTGACATGGCTCCCGGCCGGGGCTTTCCGCGCTATCTCTATCGAGAAGTCGCATGTCCCGCATGCCACGTCGAGAATCTGCATCGGTTTCCCGCTGTCCAGAATCTCCCTGACGGCCTTCCTTCTCCATGACCGGTCTATGCCGAGAGACAGGATATGGTTGAGCTTGTCGTAGTCCGGGGCGATGTTGTCGAACATCTTGCGTATGTTTTCTTTTCTTGGCATGTGTCAGTCTGCTTTATGGTACAGGGTCGTATCCGCTTCCTCCCCACGGATGGCATTTGAGCAGCCTTCTGACCGTGAGGTACAGGCCTTTGAACGGGCCGTGTTTCCTGAACGCCTCGAGAGCGTACTGTGAACAGGTCGGAGTGAATCTGCACGATGGCGGAGTGAACGGGGAGATGCACTTCCTGTAGAACATTATAAGGAAGATGAACGGGAAGATGGCTATCTTCCTGACAGTATCCCTAAATGTTTTCCTGAAATTTCCCGGTCTTTCCGTGTCCATCGGCAATCTCTCTCAGAATTGACCCCACTGCAGCATATATCTCGCTGCTGCACAGGAGTTCCTTTGTGTTGTATATGAACAGAATGTCAAATCCGTAATCCTCAGGCAGCAAATGTTTCTGCAGCCGGAAACTTTCGCGTATCCTCCGTTTAAGCGTGTTCCGCCTGACCGCACGTCTGAACAGCTTCTTCGGGACAGAAATCATTATCCTGCTGTGTGTGAGACCGTTGCCGGCAAGGACGCAGTACCTTATGGCTTTGCCGGCATGGAACTTCCCCTTGGCGAGGAGTGTCCCGATGTCTTTCCCGCCATGCAGCCGCTCGTCTTTCGTGAGGGTGCAGCGATGAACGGAGGCCTCCATCTATCCGTTCTTTTCCAGATAGAGCTCTATGGCTTTTGCTACGGACGGTGCTGTTGCTGTAGGCGCAGAGATTTCAATCTTGAGCCCTGCATCTGAAATGGCTTTCACGACGGATTTCCCGTACGACACGATTCTGATGTCTCCCTGCCTGAAATCCGGGAAATTCTCGTAGAGCGACTTCACGTCCGACGGATTGTACAGGACCATCATGTCGTAGTCCTGGAAGGAGAGGCTCTTGAGGTCCTTGGATACGGATTTCACGAAAATCGCGCTCTTGTAGTCCAGGCCGTTCTCCTCGAAAAGCCTTGTGATGTCGTTGTTTGCGGAATCGGATGTAGCCACAAGGAATTTCTCCTCCTTGTGCTTGGTCCCGATGAGTGTTATGAGGGAGGCCGGCGAACCGTCTCCGTAGAATATCTTCCTTTTCCTGTACACGATGTGCTTCTGCAGATACATGGCCACGGCTTCGGTGGTGCAGAAATACTTCATCGTCTCGGGTATCTTGACCCTCAATTCGTTGCAAAGATGGAAAAATGCATCGATGGTGGACCTTGCCGAGAAGACGATGGCTGTGTAGTCCAATATGCTGACTCTCTGGGCTCTGAACTCTCTTGAAGAGAGAGGCTCAATGGAGAAGAATGGTACGAAATCGAATTTTACTCCATATTTCGCAGTGATGTCCGAATAGGGAGCATTTGCCTTTGGCGGCTGCTGAGAAATAAGAATATTCTTTATAGTCATATCATAAAAACACTGCCGAGAGAGCGAGTGTCCCGGTCGGCAAAATTTCCGAGGCGCAAAGATACAAAAATGCCTTGAAAAAAGAGCAAGAGTTCCGGAAAATTTGAAATTTTCTGAGAAGGTAAATCAGATATGCCGCGGCTGAAACATATAGTGAAACTGCCCTGGTGGTCTCAGCGGAAGTGCCTGTCAAAGAGCATATTCCGATGGTGGACAGGAGCAGTGTCGCCATGATGCAGAAAAAACTGAACGCTGTATTGCGGATGGCGGCGGCGCGTTTCTGTCCGCTGTCCGGCACCCTTACGAAAATCGCGCATGCGCGTCTGAGAGCAAGGTAGATGATGAATGCCGCGAGGACGGAGGCGAAATGCGCAGCCGGGCCGAGGCCGTGTATCAGGGCAGGGTCGTAGAGCCGGTATTCCGAGGCTGCCAGACAGAATGGGATTATCAGGTATGCGGCGAATATGTCCCTGTCGGAACTCAGCTTCACGCTGTTTTCGAGGTTGATGCATTCCTTCCATCTGAGAAGGCATGCGCAGAGTGATGGCAGCAGATTCGATATCAGCCTCAGAAGCAGGATGCCGGATATCACGCATACGGCTGCGACGACGTCTGTGAAAGTCATGCTCAGTTGCCCCTTCTGGCGTTGTAGCCCATTTTAATGAGGAGTTCCACGACCTTGTCCCGGAAGTCTCCCTGGATTGTTATTTCCCCGTCTTTCGCGCTTCCCCCGACTCCGCACTTTATCTTGAGTGTCCTTCCGAGCCCGGCAAGGTCCTCTTCCCTGCCTCTGAAGCCTGACACGAGCGTGACCTGCTTGCCGCCTCTGTTCCGCCTGTCTATCGAGACGATGAGTTTCTGCCCGGAGGGCGGCGGAGTAACCTCCTCTTCTACACTCTCTTCCTCGTATCTGAAGTCCGGATTGGTGGAATAGACCACCCCGAGACGCTTTTTCCAGTCGTTGTCCGCCATCTGTCCGATATTTTTGCAAATATAAGAAGATTCTTCCTATCTTTGCTCCTTTGATTCGAAAAGATACAATAGATGAATAAGAGGAAATTCACTTTCTGGAACCGTATCTCGGCCGTATTCGTACTTGTGGTTTCTGCTGTCACTTACCTGCTTACCATAGAACCTACGGCGTCTTTCTGGGATTGCGGAGAGTTCATTGCTTCGTCATACAAGCTCGAGGTGGGGCATCCTCCAGGAAACCCGGTTTTCCAGCTGATTGCGAGATTCTTCACCATGTTCACCGACAATATGCACGCGGCAGTGGCAGTGAACGTCATGAGTGCCTTGTGCTCGGCCCTTACGATATTTTTCCTCTATCTTACAATCGTATTCCTTGCGAAGCGGCTCGTGAAGGCCGGTCCGGATGGCGGGTACAGCCTGCCGCAGGCGATAGTGATATACGGCTCCGGGATTGTGGGTGCCCTTGCATACTGCTTCTCCGACACTTTCTGGTTCTCGGCAGTGGAAGGCGAGGTCTATGCGATGTCTTCCCTTTTCACCGCAGCCGTGTTCTGGGCCATGACGAAATGGTATGAGGAAGCCGACACCGGATATGCGAACAGATGGATAGTGCTCATATCTTTCCTTATGGGTCTTTCGATAGGCGTACACCTTCTCAACCTGCTCACGATTCCGGCACTCGTGTTCCTGTTCTATTACAGGAAACGCGAAAACGGACACTATTCTTTCAAGGAGTATCTGAAGATTTTCATCATATCGGCCGTCATACTCGGAGTGATACTGTTCGGGATAATACCGTATCTTCCGAAACTTGCGGCTTATACCGACCTGTTCTTCGTGAACGTGCTCGGCCTGCCGTTCAATTCAGGCGCGGCGTTCTTCATGGTGGCGCTGCTTGCCGCCTGCTTCTACGGGCTTTTCAGGACGATGAGGAAGAAGCAGGCAGTCGCCAACACCCTGCTCCTGTGCTTCACGGTGATTGTCATAGGCTTCTCGGTGTTCTCTGTGGTCATAATAAGGTCTGCGGCAAAGACTCCTACCAACGAATATCAGCCGGACAATCCTTTCACGCTCATCAGGTATCTCGGACGTGAGCAGTACGGCTCGAACCCGATTATCTACGGGCAGTATTTCGATGCCCCATACGAGATAGAGACTCCTAAATACTGGGCTCCGCTCGGAGACAGGTACGAGCACGTGGACAGCCCGGGCGAACTGAAGTATCCGGCCGAAGGCAAGATGCTCTTCCCGAGGATGTGGTCCGGCGCAGACCAGAGATACATAGACTTCTATGAATCATACATGAACGGCAAGGGCAAGCCGGTGCCGGGTGCGGAGCATCTGAAGCCGACATTCGGTACGAATCTCTGGTTTTTCCTCGACTACCAGCTCAACTGGATGTACTGGAGATATTTCATGTGGAATTTCGCAGGACGCCAGAACGATATCCACAGCCCTTCACCGGGGGAACTTTTCGCAGGGAACTGGGAAAGCGGCATAGGCTTCATCGACAAGGCCCGTCTCGGGGACCAGAGCAATGCTCCGGACTACCTGAAGCACAACAAGGGAAAGAACCATTACTATATGCTGCCTCTGCTGCTCGGGCTCATAGGCCTTTTCTTCCAGTTCTCGAGAGACAAGAGGGGCACATGGCTGACTTTCCTGCTTTTCTTCATGACGGGCATCGCCGTGGTCATATACCTCAACCAGCCTCCTTATCAGGTGAGGGAGAGGGACTATGCCTATGCAGGGTCGTTCTATGCCTTCTCGATATGGATAGGCCTGGCCGTGCCGGCTCTCCATGCATTCGTGAAGGGTTTGCTTTCGAAAGACGGCTCAGAGACTTCTGAAGGCGGGGCCAAATATGTCGTGGCCGCATCTGCCGTGTCTCTCCTCTGCCTGGGAGTACCTGCACTGATGGCCCAGCAGAACTGGGACGACCACAACAGGAGCCACCGGTACACGGCTGTGGAACTCGCCAGGAACTACCTGAACTCGGTGGGTGAGAACGGAATACTGATAACACACGGCGACAACGACACTTTCCCTCTCTGGTATGCCCAGGAAGTGGAGAATGTGAGGACTGATGTGAGGATATGCAACACTTCCCTCCTCGGCACGGACTGGCATATCGACCAGATGAAATATGCGTGCAACGAGTCTTCGCCACTTCCGCTTTCCGTGGGGATGGAGCAGTACCTGTACGGCACGAATGAGCTCGTGTTCATTTATGACGTGCGTGACACCGTGATATCCATAAACGATGTGATGCGTGTGTTCAAGCACCCGCGGGCCAAGGTGGAGCTGACGAGCGGGAAACTCGTCGACTATATCATGTCCAGGAAGATAAGCGTGCCTGTCAATAAGGAAAACGTGCTCAAATACGGCATCCTCGACGAGAAATATGCCGACATGATTCCGGACGAAATCATTCTCGAGATGCCGGAAAGCAAGACTTTCATCACCAAGCCGGAGCTTTTCCTGCTCGACCTGCTTTCGAACTACCAGTGGGACAGGCCAATCAACATGCTCACCATGGGCGGTGACCTGGACATAGGGCAGAAGAGTTATCTGATGTACGAGGGCTTCTCGTTCAAGTTTGTCCCTATAAAAGGGCCGATGAGCAACAGCGAAGTCGGACTTACCGACACTGATGATTTGTACAGGAAGATGACGGAAGTGTTCAGCTGGGATGCTCTCAAGAGGAATGACTATTTCGTGGACTACCAGAATCTCTACACGTTCTGCGGGGTGATGTCCCAGAGGAACCTGTTCCTGAACGCCGCAGAGAAACTGCTGCAGGACGGCCGGAAGGACAGGGCTCTCGAGATGCTCGACATGTGTGTGGAGTGTGTCCCGGAGTATAACTTCCCTCTCGACATGACATTCCTCGGATTCAGCAACGAGTACATGGTACTGAGGCTGGTATCCATGTATTACGAACTCGGGGAGGGCGACAAGGCGAGGGATATCGCCGGGCGTTTCGCGGACGAGCTCATGGTTTCGGCTGATTTCTTCCTTTCATTCTATGATTACAGGGAGGACGATTTCAACAACGTGTTCTCGTATATCCAGAACCTGAACTATGTGTATGCGGCGAACGGGGACCAGGCTTTGGCTGACGAGCTGGAGTCCAGGATAACGAATCTTATAGATCCGACAGGAGAAATGGGTGCAGAGTTGGCAGATTAGAATAAATCTGTTATCTTTGCATCCGGAACATGATGATGGGGGATTAGCTCAGTTGGTTAGAGCGCTTGCATGGCATGCAAGAGGTCACGAGTTCGACTCTCGTATTCTCCACCCGGTACGATGGCTCCATTATCTTCTGAGCCTTACGAATATGCTTAACGGCAGTGCCTTCCCGTACCTGTCTTTCAGCACGAGTTCTCCGCACTCAAGGCCAGAGCAGCTGCCTTTCAGCCCGAAAGCCTGCCGCACCACAGTCTCCCCGAGGACTGCCGAATATCCGTTGGAATAGAGGTTCAGCACAAGGAAGCTGTCTTCAGGTTCGAGTATCGACGCCGTACATTTCATCATGTCATACAGGCATTCGTCGAGTTTCCATTTCTCCCCGTCCGGACCGTGTCCGTATGCCGGAGGGTCCAATATTATCCCCTGATACCTGTTCCCTCTCCTGGCTTCCCTCTTTGCGAACTTCATGGCATCCTCGACTACCCATCTTACGTTGTCGAGTCCGCTCAGCTCCATGTTTGTCCGGGCCCATGTGACCACCTGCCGCACAGAGTCGAGGTGGGTGACATCGGCTCCTGCCGCCTTGGCCGCAAGCGATGCCGCCCCTGTGTATGCGAACATGTTCAGGACCTTTGGACGTGGTTTCCCTGCGGATGCGGCCTTAGCCACGAGCTCCGACGTGTTTCTGAAGATGTACTCCCAGTTAGGGGCCTGCTCAGGGAACACGCCCACGTGCTTGAAAGACGTGAGCCCGAGCCTGAGTGTGAGGTCGAGGCCTTTTTGCGGGCTTCCGTAGCGTATCGTCCACTGGTCTTCCATTTTTTTCACCTTGTCCCATGTCCCGCTGTCTTCCTTGCCTGCCTTCCCGAATCCTGCTCCGGGCTTGAAACGGACATGCATGGCGGCTTCCCATTCCCTTTCGGACATGGTTTTATCCCACAGGGCCTTGGGTTCGGGCCTTGACATCAGATAGCGGCCGAACCTCTCGAGCTTTTCGAAGTTCCCGGAATCGACGAGTTCGTAGTCTTTCCAGAAATCACCTGGTGATTCTATCGTCATAGCTATTCGGTTTCTGCAGATTTACTTGAAATTATTCCTGTCGATGTCTTCTGTCATCGTCTCCAGCGCGGTCCTGAGGCTGTCTGCCTGCTCCGGGTACTGCCCGATTACATTGCATCGTTCTCCCTGGTCTCTGAAAAGGTCGAACAGAAGCCATTCCTCCAGTGTTATCCTGGTCCTTTTCCCGATGTCTCCGCCTTCACCCGGCAGTTCTCCTTCGCAGGAACTGTACCTGTGTGGCGACACCAGTTTGAACCTTCCGTTCCTGACGGCCCTTATTGCGGACCTCGTGTCGGAGTAGAAGAACATGTCCCTCAGGTCTGTCGAGAAATCCCCTTCGAGGTACGGCGAGATGTCCGTGCCGTCGAATTTCCTTTCAGGCAGGGCCGTGCCAGTCACTGCGGCCACTGTAGGGAAGATGTCGAGTCCGGTCACGAGCTTGTTGCATACTTTCCCTGACGGGATGTGTCCCGGCCACCGCATTATGCACGGGACCCGGAATCCGGCTTCGAAGCATGTCATCTTGCCTTCCTTCATGGCCGCAGCGTTGCCCTGGTGGGTGCCGAAAGCTATCCACGGTCCGTTGTCGGATGTGACTATGACCAGCGTCCTGTCGTCTATTCCGTATCTTTCCAGCGCACCGAGGACCTGCCCCACGCTCCAGTCTATCTCCATCATCACATCTCCATACAGGCCATAGCTGCTTTTCCCTCTGAATCTGTCCGATACGGCAAGGGGTACGTGCGGCATGGAGTGCGCTATGTAGAGGAAGAACGGCTTTTCCCTGTTCTCCCTGATGAACCGTACAGCCCTTTCCGTATATGCCGATGTGAGCTGTTCCATGTCGTTCATGGTACGGATGGCCTTTACGCGTTTCTCGCCGTCGTAGAGATACAGCTCTTCCCTGTCGGGGACGGTCCTTTCCGGCTGTTCATTCCTCCGCACAACGAATCCGTACGGCCACATGTCGTTCGAATAAGGGAGTCCGAGGTACATGTCGAAGCCTCTGCGCACAGGCATGTCTCCGGCGGCTGCACCGAGATGCCATTTCCCTACCATGCCCGTGGCGTAACCGGTCTCCTTGAGGATTTCCGGCAATATCTCCAGGTTATGGGTGAGACCTTCTGCAGGTGCCTTGCCTTTTGTCGACGCCGGCAGCACACCCTTCATTCCGACCCTGCCCGGATAGCATCCGGTCATGAGGCCGGCACGGGAGGCGGAGCTCACGGATGAAGGAGAGTAGTATTGCGTGAACAGCATGCCTTCATTGGCCATCCGGTCTATGGCAGGGGTCATGTAGCCTGCTGCTCCGGTGATGGAGAAGTCTCCGTATGCCATGTCGTCCATGTAGAATATGACGATATTCGGCCTGTCGTCCGGCTTGCTGTCCGCCCTGTGGCCTGCATAAGCCGGGATGCCGGACAGCAGGACCATCGGATATATGATGTTGCCTTTCATGTTTTTCTGGTTTCAGACTGTTTCTGCAGGATTCTTCCCCGCCCACTGTGCTGTTTTGTCAATTCATTCCACAAATGTAAGTAAAATCCTTGCATTTCAGTTAAAATTGCTATTTTTGCAAAGATGTATTAAATCATTTTATTTATGCAACAGAGTATTGATAATTACGATTTTTCAGGCAAGAAAGCCATTGTAAGGGTTGATTTCAATGTCCCTCTCAATGAAAAATTCGAAATCACCGATGACACGAGAATCCGTGCCGCCATCCCTACCTTGAAGAAAGTGCTCGAGAAAGGCGGCTCTCTGATTATAATGTCCCACCTTGGCCGTCCTAAGGGTGTCACCGAGAAATTCTCGCTCAAGCATATCATAGGAAGGGTCGAGGAACTTCTCGGCGTTCCTGTAAAGTTCGCCGATGACTGCATGGCGGCAGATGACAAGGTCGCTTCCCTCAAGCCGGGAGAGGTGCTCCTTCTCGAGAATCTCCGCTTCTACGCAGAGGAAGAAGGGAAGCCGAGGGGGCTTGCCGAGGATGCGACAGACGAGGAGAAGAAGGCTGCAAAGGCCGCTGTGAAGGAAAGCCAGAAGAAGTTTGTTGCCAAGCTCGCTTCCTATGCGGACTGCTACATCAACGATGCATTCGGCACTGCGCACAGGGCTCACGCATCAACTGCCCTCATCGCCAAATATTTCCCTGAGGACAAGATGTTCGGCTACATCATGGAAGGTGAAATCAAGGCCATCGATCGTGTGCTCAAGACTCCGGAACATCCTGTGACCGCAATTATCGGCGGGGCGAAGGTATCTTCGAAGATAGGTATCATTGAGCATCTTTTCGATGTTGTCGACAACATGATTATCGGCGGCGGTATGGTATATACCTTCATCAAGGCCCAGGGCGGGAAAATCGGAAATTCCCTCTGCGAGGATGACCAGCAGCAGCTTGCCCTCGACACCATGAAGAAGGCCGAGGAGAAGGGCGTGAAGCTCTATCTTTCCAAGGAGGTGGTGATTGCAGACGCATTCTCCAACGACGCAAATACCAAGATATGCCGCAATGACGAGATTCCTGACGGCTGGGAGGGTGTTGACGCGGCACCGAGCACTCTCGCCGTATGGGAAGATGTCATCATGAAATCCAAGACCATCCTCTGGAACGGTCCTGTCGGCGTGTTCGAGATACCTGCTTTCGCAAAGGGAACCAACAAGGTTGCAGAGATGCTTGCCAAGGCTACCGAGAACGGTGCATTCACCCTCGTGGGCGGCGGCGACTCTGTTGCGGCTGTAACGCAGATGGGATATGCCAACAAGGTAAGCTATGTGTCCACCGGCGGTGGAGCCATGCTCGAATATCTTGAGGGCAAGGAACTTCCTGGCATCGCGGCGATACGCGAATAATCCTTGCACAGTAGCGAAACATAGGGTAGGGCAGGCGCCGGAGATTGTCCGGCCTTGTCCGGAATCATGGACAGACGGGATTCAGATGAGCGAAAGCTTGAATCTGAATCCCGTTGTCATTTATTATGTGTCGGGAGGAAGATTTCAAGTCCTGACCGGGGCAGTTTTAATTATGCCGGTACTCGGCTATACGTAAGCCGAATTGAATGTTTATCTTGCTTTTCATTATGTTATACATAAATTACGAACACTACCTTTAGCATGCTACATTCTAAAGGTAGAGAAACGGCGTTGAGGTTTTGCGACGTCAAGAACTTGACATGCGGCAATGTGGACTATCAGAATAAAATCCTTAAATTTGAGCAGAACAGGATAAAGAGTTGAAGATATGAACTTTGAAGCATTGGCCAATCAGATAGATGCCATTCAGCATACTTTGCAGGCACAGGCGGCACATGCTGTCAATCTTGCCCTTACCGCGAGGAACTGGCTGATAGGGTACTATATAGTGGAGTTCGAGCAGAACGGAGAGGACAGGGCGGCATACGGGGAACAGTTACTGAAGAAACTGGAGTCAAGG
>CALVDM010000003.1 GCA_944326335.1 uncultured Bacteroidales bacterium | reverse complement strand
TTCATCAAAGTTCTTGTAATTATCCTTCTATCAAAATTTTATATATGATATCACCAACTGGTTTTGTCCACATTACCTCCAATAGTGAATCAGTATGGGTTCCAAACACCCTTACCAAAAGAAAAGTCCCTGAAACCGCATGATTCCAAGGACTTTCGGGAGGGTGCCCAGTCGGATTCGAACCGACGACATTCAGAACCACAATCTGACGCTCTAACCAACTGAACTATGGGCACCATATTCGTTTGGGACTGCAAAGATACATAAAATAATTCTTCTGTCAAGTCGAAAGTTCCTTTTTCATCTTATTTTTTACGTTCTCGGGCTGGAATGTGATATATTCCATATATTTTTTATCTTTGCACGATTTTACAGACTGATTTGAAAAATATTCTGACATGAAAAAAGAAATCAAATTCTCTCTGGTGTACAGAGACATGTGGCAGTCGTCAGGCAAATATGTCCCGACCGTCAGCCAGCTGAAAGAAGTGGCCCCTGCCATAATAGACATGGGATGCTTCGACAGGGTGGAAACGAACGGAGGAGCCTTCGAGCAGGTGAATCTCCTTTTCGGAGAGAATCCGAACAGGGCCGTCCGCGAGTGGACCGCGCCTTTCAACAAGGCAGGCATTCAGACCCACATGCTTGAAAGAGGCCTCAATGCATTGAGGATGAACCCTGTGCCTGCTGATGTCAGAGAACTGATGTACAAGGTGAAGTGCAAACAGGGAACAAATATCTCAAGGTCTTTCTGCGGACTCAACGACCACAGGAACCTCAGGCTCTCTGTAGAATATGCGAAAAAGGGCGGTATGATTTCGCAGGTCGCCCTCTCCATAACCAATTCGCCGATCCACACGGTCGAATACTATATGGATATAGTGGACAAGGTCGTAGGCTACGGCTGCGATGAGATATGTCTGAAAGACATGGCCGGAATCGGACGCCCTACCATGCTCGGACAGCTCACCAGGTCCATCAAGACAAAATATCCGCACATAAAGGTACAGTATCACGGCCACTGCGGCCCGGGATTCTCCCCTGCTTCGATGCTTGAAGTGGCAAGGGCAGGCGCAGACTACCTCGACGTTGCCGTTGAGCCGCTCTCCTGGGGCAAGGTTCATCCGGACGTGATTACAATAAGGGAAATGATGAAGGCGGACGGTTTCCTTGTAAAGGACCTCAACATGGATGCATACATGGAAGTGCGCCGTCTCACCCAGAAATTCATAGACGAGTTCCTCGGCTACTGGATAGACCCTAACAATTCACACATGTCATCGCTTCTGGTGGGCTGCGGTCTTCCAGGAGGCATGATGGGCTCGATGATGGCGGACCTGAAAGGTTTCCACGGAGCCATCAACGCTTCTCTCAGAAGCCAGGGCAAGGACGAGCTGACCCTCGACAACCTCATGGTGATGCTGTTCAAGGAAGTGGAGTACGTATGGCCGAGACTCGGATATCCGCCATTGGTAACCCCGTTCAGCCAGTATGTGAAGAACACCGCGCTGATGAATCTCATGAATATCCTCAAGGGAAAGCCGAGGTGGACTACCATAGACAAGGACACATGGAACATGATTCTCGGGAAGATGGGAAAACTTCCCGGAGAGCTTGCGCCTGAAATCGTTGAACTTGCAAAGGAGAAAGGTCTCGAATTCTACACCGGCAATCCTCAGGACGCGTTCCCGGACGAACTTGACCACTTCCGCGAGATGATGAAGGAAGAAGGCTGGGACTTCGGGGAAGACGACGAGGAACTCTTCGAGTTTGCCATGCACGAAAGACAGTACAGGGACTACAAGAGCGGCATAGCAAAGGAAAGGTTCCAGAAAGACCTTGCAGCCATGAAGGAAAAGGCCGGAGCACCGATTGTCATCACCCGTCCGGTAGTGGAAGTTCCGAAATACGACGTGGAAAAGATAGCCGGGAAATATCCTGGGGCAACTGCAGTGCAGGCGCCTGTAAAGGGCCAGCTCCTGTGGCAGATAGATGTGGACGATGCCTCCACCGCACCGGTTGTCGGCACGCAGGTAAAGGCAGACACGGCCATGAGCTACATCCAGACCTACTACGGAATGGAGGAAGTCAAACCGGCACGCGACGGAAAAATCGTTGCAGTATGCTGCAGACAGGGAGACTTCGTCGCCAAAGGCGAAATTCTTGCCTTCGTCGAGTAGCGAGGAAAAAGAAAATATTTCAAAAAACAGACAAACCCGGAAAATTTTTCTCTTTCCGGGTTTATTTGATTTTCCTCCGGGCTATATTCGCTGAATGAAGATACTGGATATGAACCGGGCTGAAAGGCCGAGGGAAAAACTGATTGAGCGGGGCGCGAAAAATCTCGACAATTCCGAACTTCTCGCGATAATCCTCAGAAGCGGGACAGGGAGCAGGAACGTGATAGAGATTGCGACGGAGCTCCTTGCATTGGCGGACAACAGCCTGACTGCCCTGGCGGGATTCTCTCCCGAGAAGATGCGGCAGATAAAGGGAATCGGGGTGGACAAGGCCGTCAGTGTGGCAGCGGCGATGGAGCTCGGAAAAAGGTTCGTATATGAAAGGCATGACGCCGGGAGGGAGGCCATAACAGGTGCCGGACAGATATTCAGGATGATGTACCCGCTCATGAAAGGCCTTGCACATGAGGAATGCTGGGTGTTTTTCCTGAACAGGGCCAACTACATAATCGGAAAGGAATTGCTCTCGTCCGGAGGCATGACCGCGACGGTGCTCGACGTGAAGATGATTCTGCGCAAGGCCATCGAAAAGAAGGCGCAGGGCATCATCCTCGTCCACAACCATCCTTCAGGGAATCCGATGCCGGGTTCGCAGGATGTAAAGCAGACTCTTGCCCTGAAGAAGGCCGCCGAAACCTTCGAGATTTCGCTGCTCGACCATATCATCGTCTCGGACGACCGGTACTACAGTTTCGCAGACGAGGCCGTGGGGCACGGAATATTCTAAAATTTTGTCAGGGAGAAAAAATAGGGTATATTTGCAGGACATTCCGGAATCCTTCAAACTCTATTCAGATATGAAAATCATCAACCTTGGAGAGAGCAACACCGTTCTCAACAAATTCGTCGCACAGATAAGGGACATAAACATACAGAAAGACCGCATGCGTTTCCGCACGAACCTGGAGCGTATCGGGGAGATATTCGCCTACGAAATCAGCAAGACCCTGAAATACTCCGAAAAGAAGGTCTACACCCCGCTCGGGATAGCCAACGTGAGCACCCCTGACGACGTCATCGTCGCTGCTACCATACTCCGTGCCGGCGTACCGCTGCACAAGGGCATTCTGAATGTGTTCGACGATGCCCAGAACGCCTTTGTGGCGGCATACAGGAAATATGACAAGGGCGATGATTTCCACATCAACATAGAATACGCAAGCTCCCCGGACCTGACATGAAAGACGCACAACCACGCTGAACCCATGCTCGCGGCAGGGGCTTCGCTCGAGATTGCATACAACAGGCTTTGTGAAGAAGGGAAACCGGCAGTCACCCATATCGTATGCCCTATTTCAAGCATATACGCTGTGGAGTATCTCCAGAAGCATCTTTCCGGAAACGACATCACGCTCTGGGCTGCCGCGATTGACGAAGAGCTCACGAGCCACTCCTACATTGTCCCTGGGCTCGGCGATGCCGGAGACCTCGCCTACGGAGAAAAAAACTGACATTAAAGTTCCTTGCGCATCCTGGCCTTCGGGATGTTGAGCTGGTCGCGGTACTTGGCGATGGTCCTGCGGGCGACCTTGTATCCTTTCCTGTTCATCTCGGCCACCAGCTGGTCATCCGTAAGAGGATTGCGCTTGTCTTCGGCATCCACGCACTCCTGCAGGGCTTTCTTCAGCTCCCTCGTGGACACTTCCTCGCCTTCCGAATTCTCCATACCCTCGGAAAAGAAATACTTGAGGGAGTAGATACCGAAATGGGTCTCTATGTACTTGCTGTTGACCACACGCGAAATCGTGGATATGTCGAAACCTGTACGCTCGGCTATATCCTTCAGGACCATGGGTTTCAGATGAGATTCATCCCCGTCCATGAAGTAGTCGTGCTGGTAGTCGATTATCGCCTGCATCGTGCTGTACAATGTATTGTGCCTCTGCTTTATGGCTTCGACGAACCACTTTGCCGAATCCAGCTTCTTCTTCACGAATGCCGCGGCTTCCTTTTTCTCCCTCTCAGAGGAGTTGGCGGCATCCATCAGTATGTCGGCATACTTGCGGTTCACCTTCAGCTCGGGTATCGAAAAGCGCGGCATGGTCAGTTTCAGCTCCCCGTCCTCGAGGGTGAGCACGAAGTCAGGAACTATCTGCTGCGCCTGTTCACTGTATGAATCGTCTATCTGTCCTCCCGGAGCAGGATTCAGTTTCACTATCTTGGCTATCGCGGCCTTCAGTTCGTCCTCCGAGATGCCCATGCGGCTGAGGATTTTGTTATAGTGCTTGCTCGTGAACTCCGTGAAATGGTTTTTCAGTATCTTCGTGGCGTTCACGACATCGGGCGTCTGCTGCATCCCCTTTATCTGGAGCAGAAGGCACTCTCTCAAGTCTCTCGCCCCCACCCCTGCCGGCTCGAACTCCTGTATCACATGGAGCATGTCGAGGACTTCCTTCTCGTCGGATTCTATGCCGGCCCTGAATGCAAGGTCATCCACGAGGCTGTCTATGTCCCTCCTGAGATATCCGTCGTCGTCGAGGCTTCCTATTATGAAAGCCGCCACGGCATGCTGATGCTCGGTCAGATTCCTGAACCCGAGCTGCTCCATGAGGCTCTGGGTGAAGCTCTCCTTCACTGAAAACGTGTTGTAGACAGGACGTTCGTCCTTGCCGTAATTGTTGACCTTCAGCTTGTAGCTCGGGATAGGGTCGTCATCCTTGTAGTCCGACAGAGACACCTCCCTCGGAGCATTGTCCTCGTCCGGCTCGTCGTCCTGTACACTCTCCTCGAGCACGGGATTCTCCTCCAGTTCCTTGCGTATGCGCTGCTCAAGCTCCTGTGTAGGAAGCTCTATCAGCTTTATGGTCTGTATCTGGAGAGGAGAAAGCTTCTGTGTCTGTTTGAGTTCTAATCCCTGTTTCAACATGGCGGTCCGGATTACAAAGTGTCAGGTTCTTCCATAACGTCCAGCTTCCTGAGAATCTGCACGGTGTCTATAGTGTAAAGCGAATCCTTGTCTATGACAGGATAGCCGATGTTCTCCTTGACGATGAACGACTTGGGAAACACCCCCACTATCTCGTTCAGGAAACGCATGGCTTCGGACTTTGTCCTGAAGTCCCCGACAGTGATTTTGAAATAAGGATTGACATAGCTCCTGTATGCCGGCACCCCGGGGTACATCTTCTCGAACGTCCTGACCATCTCTTCCGAATCCTGTCTCGCGGACTGTCTGTTGTCGAAGAAAATCCTTACCCTGTAGCCGGTGTACGGCCTGTATGCGTTCGTCCCGAATGACTTGTCCATTGCAGACACTATGGCGGGCGACTGGTATATGTTCACATCAGCGGCATCCCCTGCGGATTTCGACGGCATCATATCGAATATGTTCCTGCCGACCAGCGCGGAATCGACACGGGAGGCCGGGACGAATATGACCGAGTCAACAAGCTCGTATCCCTCCGGCACGACAGAAGTGCTGTCGGCGGTTTCGGGAACCTCCTCCACCTGCGCATTCATCTGCAGCGGAAACCAGGCGAGCATCGCCAGGACCGGAAATATAAACCTAAATGCTTTCATCTGACTGACGTTAAAATATTCTTGAGCGGCACGCCCTTCAGGTCCAGTTTCTTGCCTATGCCGCCTTTAACCTTGATTTTCATTGACACGTCGGCTGTCAGCGAGTCCGGCGTGATGTCCGACGACATCGACATCACCTGCATGAGATTGAAGGACCCGGAGAGGGTGGCCTTGACTGACAGGTCCACATCCGACTCGCTCTTTCCGGGCACAGTCACATCCGCAGCCTCGAAAGTCCCGAGCTCCACATCCTTGAGATAGACAGTCCCGGACATGCCGGAGACGGTAATCTCGCCTGCCGGATTCCTGACATCCACGGAAAGGCCCAGAGCCACTGTCCTGAACCCGGACGGGGAGACTGTCTCAAGACGGCAGTCCCCTATCCGAATGTCCCTGTAGCTCCCGCAGCCGGACAGCAGGACTGTGGCTGCAGCCAGAGGCACGAGTATGCGTATTATCCTGTAAAAAGCAGACATCGGTGTCATATCCAATAAAAGACCGGAACTTCATGTCCGGCTCATCCATGCAAAGATAAAAAACTGTTTTGAATTATGAAAATATGCACAAGCGACTAAAGCAACGGGGCGAAAAGACGCATAACTGCCTGGGCGAGCTTGAGATACCAGGGCCGTCGGGCCCATGAGTCCATGGTAATCTCGTCGCACTCGGCAAGGTCTCCGATGAAAATTTCCCTGTTGCCCACGGCTGTCGCCTCGTTGAAGATATAGGCATTTATCTCGTAGTTGAGGCTGAGGCTGCGGTAGTCCATGTTCGCAGAGCCTATCACCGACAGATAGTCATCCGACACTATGGTCTTGGAATGTATGAAGCTGCCCTTCTTCTCGAATATCCGCACCCCGGCCTCGAGACATCCTGAATAATAGGCTTTGTTCGCGAGGTCCATATACAGATGATCCGTCTTCCGAGGTATCATTATCCGCACGTCCGCACCTTTGAGGGCCGCCGACTTGAGGGCCTGGAGCAGCGGTTCGGGAGGCACGAAGTACGGAGTCTGGATATATACGTATTTCCTGCTGTGCTGCACTGTCCACACTGCCCCCATCTGGATGACGGGCCACCTGTCGTTCGGCTGGTCCGGGACTATCTGCACGAGTTCATTGCGCTTCTGTCCCGAGTCCGTATCCGGGAAAAGCTCCTTGAACGACTGCGGCGCCGCACCTCCGGAGGTCAGGAACGAATAGAGGAAGCTGTACTGAAGGGCATACACGGCATTTCCGGTGATACGCATGTGGGTATCCCTCCAGCGCACGAAATAGTCGTCACCGATATTCATGCCTCCGGTGTAGCCTATTTTTCCGTCGATGACCACTATCTTCCTGTGGTCCCGGTAATTGAGCGTCGCGCTGAACCTCAGGAGATTGATTCTCGGCTTCGTGAACTTGACCACCTCCACGCCGGCCTTCTTCATCTCGTTGTAGTACCTCGGGCTGATGTCGATGTTAGCGATGTTCTCGTGTATGAACCGGACTTTCACCCCTTCACGCGCCTTGCGCATGAGGATTTCCCTGATTCGCCTGCTCCCGTCGTCCTTCCGGAAATAGAAATACTCCATGTGGATGTGATTCCTCGCGTTTTCAAGGTCCTGCACAAGGGCGTCGAACTTCCGTCTGCCGGAGGTGATGATTTCCACGGTATTGTTGTCCGTGACCGTGGTGCCGTTGCTGTGAGAGAGCAGGACCGAAAGCTCCCGGTAGCCTTCCCGTATCCTGGTCTTGTTGGCTTCCCCGAAAAGCTTGCGGAAGGCTCTTTCATCTGAGAGCTCCCTGAACGATTCATACAGGCGGCGGGAATACTCCCCGTACCTGCTGTTGAACCTCGGGTTCAATCCGAAGACTATGTAGCACAATATCCCGACTACCGGGAGCACAACCACGACAATAATCCATGCCACCCGCTTGCCGGTGTCCCCGTCCTCGTCGGAAAGAATGACAAGGATGGTCCCGATTATGCAGAGCACCAGAAGAGAATATGCCAATATCGTCCCTACCCCCATGTCCGGCTATATGAGTTCCGATATAAGCGTTGCAGATGTGCATGAAAGCACCTTCACGCTCACGTAGTCGCCTGTCTTGTGTCCTCCGGCCGGGAACACGCAGACCTTGTTGTTGCCTGCCCTGCCGAAGAGTTCGTCCCCGTTCCTCTTCGACACACCTTCGACAAGGACCTCGAAAGTCTTTCCTATCTCCCTCTCGTTGCTCTCCCTGCTGAGCCTGTTCTGGAGCGCGATAATCTCGTTGAGCCGCCGCGTCTTCTCCGCCGCCGGCACATCGTCGGGATATTTCCTGGCGGCGAGCGTACCCGGCCTCTCCGAATACTGGAACATGAATGCCGAATCGAATGCCGCAGCCTCCATCAGGGAAAGGGTATCCTGGTGGTCCTGCAGTGTCTCTCCGCAGAATCCCGCGATGATGTCGGTCGAGAGTCCGCAGCCAGGCATCACCGAACGGATTTTCTCCACCCTCTCGAGATACCATTCCCGGGTGTATTTCCGCCGCATCTTCTCGAGCATGACATTGCTTCCCGACTGCACCGGAAGATGTATGTGCTTGCAGATGTTGTCGTACATGGCCATGGTGTAAAGCACATCGTCGCTTATGTCCTTGGGATGGGACGTGGAAAAACGCACGCGCATCTCAGGGCTCACCTCCGCGACCATCTCGAGAAGCCTCGCGAAATCCACGTCCTTGTCCGGAGACACCGGGCTCTTCCAGAGGTACGAGTCCACGTTCTGGCCGAGCAGGTTCACTTCCCTGTAGCCGTTTTCAAACAGCACTTCCGCCTCCCTCACTATCGTTTCCGGGTCCCTGCTCCTCTCGACGCCCCTCGTATATGGCACTACGCAATACGAGCAGACATTGTTGCAGCCCCTCATTATCGTGATATAGGCCGATACGCCGTTCCTGTCCATTCTCACAGGGGCAATGTCGGCATAAGTCTCATCCCTCGAAAGTGCCACGTCGATGCCTGGATTTCCGGGAGTGACTCCCGCTATGAGCCGCGGCAGCGACCTGTAGGTATCCGGCCCGGCCACGATATCGACCACATGGCTGTCCAGGAGCCTGTCCTTCAACCGCTCGGCCATGCATCCCACTATACCCACGAGCACCCCGGGCCGACGGACTTTCTCCTGGCGGAACTGTTCGATTCTCCCCCAGACACGCTGTTCGGCGTTGTCCCTTATGGAGCATGTGTTCGCGAGTATAAGGTCAGCCTTGCCCATGTCATCCGTCAGAGCATAGCCGTCGTCCTGGAGTATGGACAGGATAACCTCGCTGTCATTGACGTTCATCTGGCATCCGTAGGTCTCTATGTACACCTTTTTTCTCGTTTCGTCTTTTATCGGTCTTATGTCAGTCATATACAATCTTTTTTCATGGATAATACTCCGGGCTACAGTATGTCGAGCATCTGTTCCACCATTCCGGAAGCGTCCTTCTCCGCCATCTGCCTGCGGTATTTCTCCACAGTACGGCCGAACGCTGCCATGTTTTCATCTTTCAGCGGCTCCGCAGGAGGCGACTGCATCTTGAGAGGGTTGACCGGAGAGCCGTTCTTCCAGACGCGGAAATCGAGATGCGGACCTGTGCTGCGGCCAGTGGAGCCGACATACCCTATCACGTCACCCTGCTTCACCCTTTTGCCGGCCTTTATTCCGGAAGCATAGCGCGAGAGGTGGAGATATGCCGTGGAATACACTGAATTGTGCCTTATCCTTATGACATTCCCTCCGGCGCCCTCATATTTCGCGCTTGTCACGACTCCGTCTCCTATGGTCACCACCGGCGTCCCCTTTGGGGCGGCATAGTCCACTCCCGTATGAGGCTGGACACGGCGCGTAATCGGATGCCTCCTGGCATAGGAGAATCCGGAACTTATCCTCGAATAGTGCAGGGGGGCTTTCAGAAAAGCCTTGCGCATGCTCTCGCCTTTCTCGTTCCAGTATATGTTGCCACCGTCCTTCTGGTCGAACATCACAGCCTGGAAATCCTCGCCGTTGCTGGAGAACAATGCATAACGCACAGTGTCCACGGCCACGACTTCACCGTCACATGTCTTCTCGTCATAGACCACCCTGAACCTGTCCCCTTTCCGGAGGCCGAAGAAATCCACGGTCCATGCGTAGATGTCCGACAGTGTCAAGGTCAGCAGGGCCGGCGCGCCGGCAGCCATCATGTCATTCCACAGGGAGGATTCTATCGTGACGTCCACATATCTTGTCTCCGTCAGCACCGGTTTCTCCACGAACCATGCGGAATACGGCTCGCGGCATCTGAAGACCACGCTCCTTGTCCTGTCAATGTCATACGCAAGATATTCGGTCTCTCCCGTCGCGGATGTCCATGTCCTGTATGCATTCCCTACCCTGATTGACGTGACATCGAAAACGCTGTCGCAGGCTGCGGAAAGGTTGTATGCCTGCTGCGCCGAGAGCCCGCTGCGCATGAGTATCGTGGAGAAGAAATCCCCTGTTTTCACCTTGCCTTCATTCACCGAGAGGCTGTCTTCTCCGAATCCCCAGAAATCAGCCTCCACCGGCTCCCCTGACGCTTCCTCACATGCCTCAGGTGCCTTTCCGGTCCGGTCTCCCCCGCATCCCGCAGAAAGCAGGAGCAGCGGCAATGCCATTATCCACACATATTTACGACAATCCATACTGCTGTCTCAATTTTTCCGTAATCCGGACAAAGTTAGAAACTGTTTTGAAATAAAAGACGATTATGGCCTGTTTTTCCGACAATCTGCGCGGAGCGGGGAATCAGGAGAGGGCGTGGATAATTTTGTGGAAAATTTTGGAAAATAGTGGAATAAAGTGGAAAATAATTCTTACTTTTGCGCTGAATATATCCGGGCGGGTCCAGGGCACTGGCAGTCCGGTACATATTTACCTGAAACACTGGGAGATGGTCAAATTCATAGGCGAATATACGGTCCGGCTGGACGACAAGGGCAGGTTGGTTTTCCCGTCTGCCTTCAAGAACATGCTGCCTGCCGGTAAGGACATGAAATTCGTCGTGAAAAAGGACATTTTCGAAGACTGTCTCGAAATGTACACGTTCTCCGAGTGGGAAAGGCAGTCCGAGGAAGTGAAGTCAAAGCTGAACTTCTTCAACAGGAGACATGCCGCTTTCTGGAGGGAATACATGAGGGACAGGGCAATCGTGGAACCGGACTCCAAAATCGGAAGAATCACGATACCGAAACCTCTCCTGGAGTCCATAGGGGCCGGAAAGGATGTGGTATTCTCCGGGAACGACTTCAAGATAGAAATCTGGGCGAAGGAAAAGTACGGGGAATCCGTGCTCCCGGCCGATGAGTTCGTGTCGGTCGCCGAATCGCTGCCGGGGATGGATGCCGGACATTAGCCTGGAGGATATGACATGTCTGAATACCATATACCAGTTCTGCTTCACGAGAGTGTCGATGCCCTTGTCGCTGACAGGTCCGGCATCTATGCTGACGCCACGTTCGGCGGCGGGGGGCACACCATGGAAATACTCTCGAGACTGAGCAGCGACGGCAGGGTGATAGCGTTCGACCGGGACGAGGATGCGGTAAGGAACAATCCTGTCTCCGACCCCCGCCTGACACTTGTCCGCAACAATTTCAGATTCATAAGGAATTTCGTGGAATACGAAGGTTTCAAGGACGGAATAGACGGCGTGCTTGCAGACCTCGGGGTGTCGTCACACCAGTTCGACACCGCAGAAAGAGGTTTCTCATTCAGGTTCGACGCACCTCTCGACATGAGGATGAACCGCGAGTCAGGAAAGACAGCCGCGGATATCCTGAACAGCTACGGAGAGCAGGAGCTCGAAAAGCTGCTGCGTCTCTACGGGGAAGTGGACAACAGCAGGAAAGTGGCATATTCGATATGCAAGGCAAGGACGAAGAGAGCCATAGTAACGACAGGAGACCTGCACGAGGCAATCTCCGGAACGATACCTGGAAATGCAGAACACAAGTACCTCGCGAAGATATACCAGGCGCTCAGGATAGAAGTGAACCAGGAGATGCGCTCTCTCGAGAAATTCCTGCTCGGGGCGGCTGCCGTGCTGAAACCGGGCGGCAGGCTCGTCGTGATTACATACCACTCCCTCGAAGACAGGATGGTGAAGAATTTCATCAAGGCGGGAAACATCGGAGGGACGGTGAAGAAAGACCTGTTCGGGAATCCGGAAGTGCCTTTCATGGCCGTGAACCGGAAACCCGTGCTGCCTGCCGAAAGCGAGATTTCAGGGAACACGAGAGCACGGAGCGCGAAGATGAGGGTCGCAGTGAGGAAGGAGGAGAAGATATGAACGGGGAAAGGAAAAGCAACATAAGCCGGATAATCAGGACCGTAGGCCGGGGAGAGATACTGTTCACGCTGAAATGCGACAAGTTCTTCCCGCACATAGTCTACGGTTTTTTCCTGATTTTCCTTGTGCTGCTCCTGAACCTGATGATAGAAAAGACACTGGTGGAGGTCGAGGAGAACAGGCAGGAGCTCTACGACCTCAAGATATCGCTTACGCTGAAGAACACGGAGCTCATCGGTCTCGAGAAACTGAGTACCGTACAGGACCTTCTCGAGAAATCCGGCTCTGAACTGACCATACCGGACGAACCGGCGGTCTATATAAGGAAGTGACGGCTGATGGACGACAACGGAAACATGGAAAAGAAGAACGACGGAATCGGGATGGTTCTGTTCGGGCTTTACATTTTCTTCCTGCTCGCCGCTGTGGTCATAGTCGGCAGGATAATATACATCCAGCTGTTCTACAAGCCGGAGAGCGTCTATGTCGAGAAATTCACCCCGGCAAGCAGGAAAGAGGTGATAGAACCGGAGCGTGGGGCTATACTCGCCTTTGACGGGAAAGTCCTTGCAGCATCCACCCCCAAATACCAGATAGCCATGGACTGCACTGTCCGGAAGGAAGAGTTCGGGGACCTCGAGGACAAGGACAAGGGGAAGAAGAAGGAGAAGGAATGGATGGACAAGGCGAGGAAACTCGCTGACGGGCTGTCCGGGATATACGGAGACAAGACTCCTGAACAATATTACAGGCTCATAGCGGAAGGCCGGCGGAACGGCAGGAAATACGTGAAAATAGGCGGTCTTGTGGACCACGCCACCATGAAGAAGGTGAAGGCACTGCCGCTGTTCGAGGAAGGAAGCTACAAGGGCGGGATAATAGTCGAGAAATTCGACAAAAGGGTATATCCTTACGGCTCGCTCGCACGTCGGGTGCTCGGACACCTCGACGACAACAACCCCAACAACGACGATGTCGGGATAGAAGGCAGGTACGACCACATCCTCCACGGGAAAGCCGGGATGGAATGGCTCAGGAAGGCCGACAACGGGGAATACATAAGGGACTACGACAGCACCGCCGTGGCAGTGGAGAACGGGAAGGATGTCCGGACGACCCTCGACATTGAAATCCAGGACATAGCCGAAAGGGCGTTGAAACGCGGCCTTGAAGGCAAGGAGAACGTGGAAGGAGGCTGCGCAATCGTCATGGACGTGGAAACCGGAGCCATCCGTGCCATGGTGAACCTGACGGTAGAGGAAGACGGGAAAGCCAGGGAGAGGTACAACTATGCCATAGGAAGGGCGGACGCCCCAGGGTCGGTATTCAAGACGGCCTCCCTGATGACGCTTCTCGAGGACGGGAAGACCACCCTGTCCGACAAGGTGCCGACATTCAGGGGCAAATGGTCGTACAGAGGGGTCAGGCTTCCGGACGACCCTTACCTGAAAGACTGGAAATCCGACAGGATATCAGTCAGGGAAGGGCTTGAGATATCTTCCAACCAGGTGTTCAGGTATCTCGTATGCACAGGATATGACGAAAAACCGGAAAGGTTCGTCAGCAAGCTGTATGAATACGGGCTCGGAAGCACGTTCGATTTCGACCTGGAAGGGCTCGCGACTCCGGAGATACCGATGCCGGGGGCATACAACTGGAGCGGGACCACCCTCCCGACCATATCCTACGGCTACAGCGTGAAGGAAACGCCCCTGCACATGGCCATGTTCTACAACGCCATAGCCAACGGAGGCAGGCTCATGAAGCCGTACCTCGTGGAAGCGGTGGAGCAGGACGGGAAAGATGTCATGAAGATGGGACCGCAGGTGCTGAACGGCTCGATATGCTCGGAAAGCACGGCAGACAGCCTTGCAAGCGCACTGAGGTCGGTGGTCACGGACGGTACCGGAAAAAGGGTGAAGAATGCGAAATGCCCTGTGGCAGGAAAGACCGGTACGGCAAGGGTGCTTGTCCAGTTCATGAGAAACGACAGGCCCGTCGCCGCATATCAGGACGACCAGGGACGGAAGAAGCATCAGGGTACGTTTGTAGGGTTCTTCCCGGCAGACGACCCGAAATACACAGCGATAGTGGTGGTCTACTCGAAGCTCTCGAAGATGAACTTCTACGGTGGAAGCATCCCTGCGGATGTGTTCAAGGAAATTACGAACAGCATATACTGCCTCTCGCCAGGATGGGGCGGAGTGCTTGAAATGAAATGAAGGACAGTACCATGAAAACAGGTAAGCTGCTGGAAGGCTGCGGAGCCGTCGAGACCGCAGGCAGCCTTGACAAGGAAATAACATCAGTGACCTCGGACTCCCGGAAAGTCACGCCGGGAAGCATGTTCGTGGCCGTTAAGGGATTCGCTTCCGACGGGCACAGCTACATCGCGGGTGCCGTGGAAAAAGGGGCGGCCGCCGTGGTCTATGAGGAAAGCGGAGCACTGGATGCCGAGGGTGCCAGGAAAGACGGTGTGACATACATCAGGGTAAAGTCCTCCAGACACGCCCTCGCCATAATTGCGGCCAACTTCTACGACAACCCCTCCAGGAAACTTGTCCTGGTCGGAATCACCGGCACCAACGGCAAGACCACGACAGTGACCCTGCTCTACAACCTGTTCCGGGACCTCGGATACGAATGCGGGCTGCTCTCCACCATAGCCAACTATGTGGGCACACGGAGGAGCGAGGCCGTGAACACCACATCCGACCCTCTGACAATCAATTCCCTGCTCGCCGAGATGGTGGAAAAAGGATGTGAATACTGCTTCATGGAGGTAAGTTCGATAGGCATGGAGCAGGAAAGGGTTGCGGGCCTGAAGTTCAGGGCCGGCATATTCTCAAATCTCACGCATGACCATCTGGACTATCACAAGACATTCGCCGAGTACCTCAGATGCAAGAAACTCTTTTTCGACAGCCTGCCGTCGGATGCCGTGGCGGTGACCAACATTGATGACAGAAACGGGATGGTGATGGTGCAGAACACGGCAGCGGAGGTGGTGACATACTCATGCAGGAGCGCAGCGGACCACACATGCAGAATCATGGAGGAAAGCTTCGACGGGATGCAGCTGTCCATAGACGGGAAGGAATGCTGGACCAACCTCATCGGGCAGCACAATGCCTACAACATACTGGCAATATACTCCACGGCAACGGCACTCGGGGCAGACCCGCAGGAAGTCCTCGTGGGCATAAGCAAACTCAAATCCGCCCGCGGGAGGCTCGAGACAATCCGGGGACCGAGGGACATTTCAGCCGTGATAGACTACGCACACACGCCGGACGCCCTGGAGAACGTGCTCAAGACCCTCAGGGAGATAGCCCCTGAAAGGGAACTGATATGCCTGTTCGGATGCGGAGGAGACAGAGACAGGACCAAGAGGCCCGAAATGGCCGCAGTGGCCCAGAAGATGGCGGACAGAATCATAGTCACTTCCGACAACAGCAGGACAGAGCGCACCGAAGACATAATGGAAGACATCAAGGCCGGCATGGATGCCTCCGGCAAAGCCAGGTCCCTGTTCATAGCGGACAGGAAGGAGGCAATCCGGACAGCCATCATGACCGCACCTGACGGTGCGACTATACTGCTCGCCGGCAAAGGTCACGAAACATACCAGATACTCGGCAGGGAGAAGCACCACTTCGACGAGAAAGAGATAGTGACGGAGATTTTTGAAGACATGAAAAACCTGTAAACACACCGGGCAATGCTATATCACTTGTTTGAAGCTCTGAAGGAGTTCGACATACCGGGCCAGGGTCTGATGACCTACCTGTCGTTCCGCGCCATGATGGCGAGCGTGACAGCCATGCTCATCTCCCTTGTCATAGGCAAGAAGATAATCAGATGGCTGCAGAGGAAGCAGATTGGGGAAGAGATAAGGGACCTCGGTCTCGAAGGACAGCTGCAGAAGAAGGGCACGCCGACCATGGGCGGCATCATCATCTTCATCGCAGTGCTCGTGGCGGTGCTGCTTTTCGCCGACCTCACCAACATATACACCATAATACTGATAATCGCCACCGTGTGGTTCGCGGCAATCGGATTCACGGACGACTACATCAAGGTGTTCAGACACAACAAGGAAGGGCTCAGCGAGAAAGGCAAGCTGATAAGCCAGGTTGTATTCGGGCTCGGACTCGGGCTCACCGTATGCTTCAGCCCGGACATAGTGGTCAGGGAGAAGGTGCAGGTCGCTGCGGAAGAGATTCAGGCCGGGAAGCCGGCATCGCAGAGCCTGGATGCAAGGAGCGAATTCCGCACGGATGACGGGGAATGGACAAAGGAGGATGTGGTGAAAAGCACCAAGACCACCCTGCCGTTCATAAAGAACCATGAATTCGACTATGCATGGCTGTCGCCTTTCAACGGGGAGCTGGGATGGTACTGCAAGTGGGCCATATATGTGCTGATGATAGTGTTCGTGATAACGGCATGCTCCAACGGCACCAATCTCACCGACGGCATGGACGGGCTCACGACAGGCACGTCCACGATAGTGGTGGCGGTGCTCGGCATATTCGCCTATCTCTCCGGCAACATCATAAACGCCGAATACCTCAACATAATGTACATCCCGGGGACAGGCGAGATAGGTGTGTTCATGGCGGCATTTGCAGGAGCCCTCATTGGTTTCCTCTGGCACAACTCGTATCCGGCACAGGTGTTCATGGGAGACACCGGGAGTCTGATGATAGGAGGAGTAATCGGTGTCTGCGCCATACTGATAAGGAAGGAGCTGCTGCTGCCCGTGCTCTGCGGAGTGTTCCTTGTCGAGACACTTTCCGTGATGATACAGAGGAGCTGGTTCAAGTTCACGAAAAAGAAATACGGGGAAGGTCGCAGGGTGTTCAAGATGACGCCTCTGCACCATCATTTCCAGAAGGAAGGCATCCCCGCCGTCATCACAAAGCCGGAGAAGGCGCTTCCGGAGGCCAAGATAGTGGTGAGATTCTGGATTGTGGAAATAATACTTGCAGTGCTCACGGTTGCACTGCTGAAAGTGAGATGACTTATTTACTGTATTCAAGATGAAAAGGATTGTCGTATTGGGGGGAGGTGAAAGCGGAGCCGGTGCAGCCGTGCTCGCCAAGGTAAAAGGTTTTGACGTGTTTCTCTCGGACAAAGGAAGAATCGGCGAGAAATACAAGGATATGCTGCGCGAATGGGACATCCCTTTCGAGGAGGGAGAGCACACCGAATCCATGATACTCAACGCAGATGAAGTGATAAAGAGCCCGGGAATACCCCTCACGGCCCCGATGGTCGAGAAAATTTCCCAGGCAGGCATAGGCATAATCTCGGAGATAGAATTTGCCGGACGGTATGACAAGTCCCGCAAGATATGCATCACCGGGAGCAACGGCAAGACCACAACCACTTCCCTGATATATTACCTTCTGAAAAACGCCGGCCTGAACGTCGGTCTCGGAGGCAACATAGGGAAAAGCTACGCATATCAGGTGGCCACCGAATCCCATGACATCTATGTCCTGGAACTCAGCAGTTTCCAGCTCGACAACATGTACGACTTCAAGGCCGACATTGCGATAATCACGAACATAACGCCCGACCACCTCGACAGGTACGGCTACAAGCTCGAGAACTATGTCAAGGCCAAGTTCCGCATCACGCGGAACATGAGCAGCGACGACTGCTTCATCTTCTGTTCGGACGATGAAATCACCATCGAGCACCTCAACCGCATTGTGGTAAAAGCCAGGAAACTCCCGTTCACGCAGAAAGGCGAAGTCGAGCAGGGCGCGTTCGTGAAGGACGACAGGATGATTGTCAGATACGAAGACAGCGAGTGCGACATGTTCCTGCAGGAGCTTGCACTCGGCGGGAAGCACAATGTGTACAACTCGATGGCGGCCGCGATAGCCGGGAAGGTCATGAACATAGACAACGAGACCATACGCGAGGCGCTCTCCTCGTTCCAGGCGGTGGAACACAGGCTCGAGAAAGTCCTGAGCGTCGGTGACGTGCTCTACATCAACGACTCCAAGGCCACCAACGTGGATGCCGCATGGTACGCGCTCGAATGTCAGACAAGGCCGGTGGTCTGGATAGTGGGAGGGACGGACAAGGGCAACGACTACACGCCGCTGCAGCCTCTGGCAAAGGAAAAGGTAAAGGCCATAATCTGTCTCGGAGTCGACAACGCCAAGATACACAAGGCCTTCGGGCAGATTGTCCCGCAGATGTTCGATGTAACATCCGCAGAAGACGCCGTGAAGACTGCAAGCAGGATAGCCGTGGCGGGAGACGTGGTGCTCCTTTCACCCTGCTGTGCAAGCTTCGACCTTTTCAAGAACTACGAAGACAGGGGCCGCCAGTTCAAGGACGCGGTAAGGGCTCTCTGAGCAGAAAACAGCATACACCATGGAAGAGGCTGCGACAGGAAAAAATACCGGGACAAGGTTCTGGAACTTCCTTGACAATTTCAAGGGAGACAAGGTGATATGGATGATAGTCCTGCTTCTCATCCTCATATCGCTCATCACCACGTTTGCCTCTGCGTCCGGACTTGCGAAAGGGGACACTACGAGGCTCGACATATTCTTTTCCCAGTTCAAGCTCGCATGCGCCGGACTGGCGATAATTATCGTGTGCTACAACATCCCCGGCATAGGATATATCCGGTTCTTCTCCTCGACCGGGTTCTTCGTGTCGCTGCTGCTGCTCTTCTGCCTGATTGCAGGCATAGGGACCATAAACATAAACGGGGCTGAACGCGCCCTGCAGGTGGGCGGAATGCAGATATACATCTTCGAGGTCATAAAGGTTGCGATGGTGATGTATCTCGCATGGGCGATTGACTCCTACAGAAAGGACTCCTTCAAGCTGCCCAGAATAATGTCCCTGATATCCCCCAGGCTCTCCTTCTTCGAGAAGCCTGCTGCAAAGAGGATAATCTACATATACCTTCCCGTGATAGCGGTTATCGGAGGCATGTTCAAGGGAGGCATATCGAGCACCCTGTTCACCGGGCTCATCATGTTCCTGATAATCCTCATAGGCGGAATGCCGAAGAAGGAGATTTTCGGGGCCCTCGGGGCAGGATGCTGTCTCATAGGACTGTTCGTGGGGATGTATTTCGCCTCGGACGGGGAGATGTTCCCGAGAATCGGGACAGGTGTCAACAGACTCACCCTGCACCGGGAATACAGGATAATCGAGGAAGAGAACAGGCTCCAGGCACTCGAGGAAGCCAGAGGCGGCAGCCACAGATGGTCGGCCGACTATATGGATGCCATAGACAGGATACGCCAGCCCGAAAGCGCGAAACTGGCGGTGAAGGAAGGAGGGCTGATAGGGAAAGGTCCGGGGAACAGCACCCAGAAATATTCGGTCTATGCCATATTCAGCGACTACATATATTCGTTCATAATCGAGGAATACGGACTCATAGGCGGCATAATAGTGCTGATGCTGTATGTGAGCCTGCTGGCGAGAGGCTCGCTGATAGTCGAGCTCTGCGATTCCTGTTTCGCGAAAATCGCCGTGGCCGGGCTCGTGCTGCTGATAACAGGCCAGGCATTCATGCACATGATGATAAACGTGAATCTCGGGCCGCTCACCGGACAGACGCTTCCGATGGTGAGCCACGGAAGCAGCTCCTTCCTCTCGTTCAGCGTGGCTTTCGGGGTGCTGCTCTCAATAAGCAGGCTGGCGAGGAAGAACATGGACGCTAAAATGGCAGAGATGGAAATGGCAAGGGCCGAGGCGGCCGCAGCCGGTGAGGATGAAGCGGAAGATGACATCGTAACTGAAAACACAGGGAAAGATGAATACTTGCAATAAGGCATTGAGGGTGATAATAAGCGGAGGCGGCACGGGAGGACATATCTTTCCGGCCATATCCATCGCAGACAAGCTGAAGGAGGTGAATCCGGACACCGAAATCCTGTTCGTGGGAGCCGAAGGCCGGATGGAGATGGAGAAAGTCCCTGCAGCGGGCTACAGGATAATAGGGCTGCCGGTCGCGGGGCTCCAGAGACGGCTGTCGGCGTCGAACCTGAAACTGCCGTTCAAGATAATCAGGAGTCTCAGACTTGCCGGCAGAATCATAAGGGATTTCCGTCCGGATGTGGCAGTAGGTGTAGGAGGCTACGCAAGTGCGCCGCTGCTGTGGAGCGCAAGCAGGCACGGTGTTCCGACGCTGATACAGGAGCAGAACGGATTTGCCGGCCTCGCCAATAAAATCCTCGGGAAGAAGGCTAGCCGGATTTGTGTGGCATACGAAGGCATGGAGAGGTTCTTCCCGGAAGACAGGATTGTCCTGACAGGGAATCCCATAAGAAAGGAGATTGTGCCGGTCACACCGCAGATGAGGGAGGAAGGTTCTGCGTTCTACGGACTCGGTCCGGACACGAGACACATCTTCATAGTCGGGGGAAGCCTCGGCAGCAGGACACTCAACACATCCGTCATGAAATGGATTGAGAACGGATGCCCTGGCGGGGAAGGGACAGAGGTGCTCTGGCAATGCGGCAGATACTACCTCGCCGAAGTGGAGAAGTTCGCGCAGGAGGCTGGAGACAGGATGAAGCATATCCGCTACAGCGACTTCATAAAGAGGATGGACCTGGCATACGCAGCAGCGGACGTTGTGGTGTCCCGGTCAGGGGCGAGCTCGGTGTCGGAACTGTGCGCAGCAGGAAAGGCCGTCATCTTCGTGCCGTCGCCGAACGTGACTGAAGACCACCAGACCCACAATGCAATGGCTCTTGTGAAAAAGGACGCCGCCCTCCTCGTGAAAGACGCCGAGGCCCCGGAGAGACTCATGGAAGAGGCCTGCAGGCTGGTGAACGATGTGCAGGCTTGCGGCAGGATGGAGAAGAACATAAGCGGCATGGCAAGAAGGGATGCGGCCGGGGAAATAGTGAAGCAGATATACAGCATAGCAGGAAAGGACAATGGAAAAGTACACTGACATATATTTCATAGGTATCGGCGGCATCGGCATGAGCGCGATAGCGAGATATTTCAAATTCAAAGGCTACAATGTCTCCGGATACGACAGGACACCGTCCGGGCTTACTGCCGAGCTCGAGAAGGAAGGTATCGCCATCCACTATGAAGACAGGCCGGACATGGTACCTGGAGATGCCGGGAAGACACTTGTCATCTACACTCCGGCAGTACCTCAGGACATGGGGGAGCTCGTGTATGTGAGGGAGCACGGCTACAGGCTCCTGAAACGGTCAAGGATTCTCGGGGAGATAACTGACGGCCAGAGATGCCTTGCAGTGGCCGGGACACACGGCAAGACCACCACAAGCACGCTTCTCGCACATATCTTCGAGCAGAGCGGTGAAGGATGCTCCGCATTCCTCGGGGGGATTTCCAGGAATTACGGGAGCAACCTGCTCACTGCGAAGAACAACGTGGTGGTTGCAGAGGCGGACGAATTTGACCGCTCCTTCCTGCAGCTCCACCCCGAAATCGCGGCCATAACAGCCATGGATGCAGACCACCTGGACATATATTCGGACATCTCCCACGTGAAGGAGGCGTTCAAGGCTTTCGCGTCGCAGGTCACCGGAAGCGTCATAAAGAAATACGGGCTCGACATAGGTCCGGAAGACACCGGGGCCGCCATATTCACATATTCCTACGACAATCCGGAGGCTGACTTCCATGCCTCAGGCATAAGGAAGGACGAATGCGGGAATTTCACCTTCGACCTTGTCTGTCCGCAGGGGACAATCAGGGACTGCACGGTAGGGGTACCGGGCTGGGTGAATGTGGAGAACGGCATTGCGGCTTCAGCCATGGCCCTCGTGTACGGCCTGCAGCCTGAAAAGATAAAGGAGGGCCTTGCATCGTTCAAAGGGGTGAAGAGGAGGTTCGAAATACATTACAACAGGCCAGGACATGCCTACATAGACGACTATGCACATCATCCGGCCGAGATTGCCGCAGCTATAAGCTCAATGAGGGACATTTTCCCTGGCCGGAAACTCACGGCAGTGTTCCAGCCGCATCTCTACACGAGGACACGGGACTTCGCGCCGGGATTCGCCGAGACTCTCGACATGGCGGACAGGGCCATAATCCTCGACATCTATCCGGCGCGGGAAGAGCCTATCCCCGGAGTTACATCCGGAATCATCTTCGACAAGATGAAGAGCCGGGACAGGATGCTGATACGCAAGGAAGAGCTCATGGGCGTACTTGAAAAGGAAGATATCGACATACTTGCCACGTTCGGTGCGGGCAACATAGACCGCTACACGACGGACATAACTGAAATGATGCAAAGACGTTACGGGAAATGAGCAGAGGCACCTCAGCAGCAAGGACCGCAATCGGGGTATCGGTTGCAGCCGTCATACTGGCATGCATGGCGGCAGCATCCGGCGTGAGCCGCGCAGAGAGGGCGCAGACCCTGTGCTCCGGCATCACCATAACCATACGGGACAGTTCCGAGAACAGCTTCGTGTCCGGGGAGGATATCCTCGAATATATCGCGTCCGGCTACGGCAAGGTGGAGGGCGTGCCGATAAATGACATAGACCTGAAGAAAATGGAGGACATGCTCAGCTCCCGGAGTGCGGTGCTGAAAAGCGAGGTCTACTGCACCAAGGACGGTCTCCTCAACGTGTCCGTAGTGCAGCGCAAACCGATTATGTTGCTGAATAAAGACGGACAGGGTTTCTATGCGGACAAAAGCGGGTATGTGTTTCCGGTGAAGCCCGGAAGGGGAAGCGATGTCACGGTAATCGAAGGCAGCATACCTGTGGACTTCGCCGGGGCAGGCAACGGGATGGCGGCCGAAGGCAGGGAACGGGAATGGCTCGTGCAGATGACAGGCGTGGTGGAATACATCCACAGGCACCGGAACTGGGCCGGAAAGATAGACCTGATACATGTCAGGCAGAACGGGGACCTGGTCTTCACCCGGAAGGAAGGCGGCGAGAAATTCGTATTCGGGAAACCGGTGCGCACGGAGGAGAAGTTCGGGCTGATGGACTGCTACTGTTCCACAATCGTGCCGGCAAAAGGCGAGAACTTCTACAAGGTGGTGGACGTGAGGTTCGAAGGCCAGATTGTATGCAGATAAAAAAACTCATGATATAATGGAAGACAGACACATTGTTGCCATAGACCTGGGGTCGAGCAAGGTAGCTCTGACAGTCGCCAAGATAAATGAAGACGACATACAGGTCATCTACTACAAGGAAGCCCCGTCGGCGGGCATCCGGAACAGCTATGTGTTCAACTCTATGAAAGTCACCAGACCCGTCGGCGACCTGATAGAGGATGCCGAGAAAGAGCTGAACATAAAGATCACCCAGGCTGTGGTCGGGATGCCGAAATACCGGGTCAGGCAGGAGATCGGACAGGCGAGGATGGAGCTCGACCCTGAGGAATGCATCACGGAGAAAAACGTGAACAACCTTAAGACCAAGGCTCTCGACACCTATCCGCTCGACGATGCCGACAGTGAGGAGCTGTTCGGGGCTGTGGCCCAGTCCTTCTCCACAGGAGAGGATTTCCAGCTCGTGGAGAGCGACATAATCGGGATGCCGAGCAGCGTGCTCGAAGGGAACTTCAAGATATTCATCGGTAAGAAGTCCGCACTGCACGCAGTGGACGTGGCATTCAACAAGCTCGGGATAGCCATAGCCAGGAAATATTTCACCCCGGACGTGGAAGCCAAGGCAGTGCTCACCCAGTCCGAGATGGAGAACGGTGTAGCTCTGGTGGATTTCGGCGGCGGGGTCACGTCGGTGTCTGTATATTACGGGAGCATCATGAGGCACTATGCGTCGATTCCTTTCGGAGGAGCATCCATAACTTCGGACATCAGGAGCGAATGCCTGATATCCGACAGGCTTGCCGAGAACATAAAGCTGGCTTTCGGGGCATGCATGCCGGACAAGCTGCAGAACCTGAGCGAAAAGGTAATCCAGATAAACAGCGACGGCAACGGTCCGAACAAGCAGCTGCCGGTGAAGTACCTGTCGGAAATCATCACGTACAGGGTGAAGGAGATAATGGAAGCCGTCCTCTACGAGATAGAGCAGAGCGGGTTCGCGGACAATCTCCGGAACGGGCTCGTACTGACCGGCGGAGGGGCCAACCTCACGAACTGCGCCAACTACATAAAGGAGATATCCGGTTACAACGTCAGGGCCGGCTACCCGAGGCATCTGTTTTCGGCGATAGGTTGCGAAGGCGTGCATGAGACGGATGCGGCAGTAAGCATAGGGCTGGTGCTTGCCGCGAAGGCCGACCAGATAACGGACTGCATCCAGGGCGAGAACATGGTGAAAATCGGGGAAAGCGTAACCTTCGGGGACATGACCGGACCGGGAGAAGAAGCCCCTGAGGAAACCTCCCACAGGGATGTACAGGCCACAGGGCCGGATTCCGAGCTGTTCAGACCGGAGGAGATTCCGGTGGTCGAGCCGCCTGCCGCCACGAACCATGGAGGGAAGGGCAACCGCAAGAAGAACGGGGAGGCAGACCAGAAGGACGGCGAGAGCAAGGTCACATGGTTCAAGAAGACCATAAGGACCCTCTTCGATGAGATAAGGGATGAAAAGGTTTAGAGTTTCACAGGAGCAATCTCCAAAATTCGGACAGACATGAATGACATTTTACCTACGGACTGGACAGCCGGCAACTCTATAATAAAAGTCATCGGAGTAGGCGGTGGCGGATGCAACGCGGTGGACTACATGTACCGGCAGAAGATAAAGGGGTGCGACTTCATCGTATGCAACACCGACTCGCAGGCCCTGCAGAAAAGCGAAGTGCCCAACAAGCTGCAGCTCGGAAAAGGGCTCGGGGCCGGTTGCGACCCGGTGAAAGGACGCAACGCCGCCCTTGAGGCCCAGGACAGGATTTCAAAGGCGATAGTTGACACCGGGACGGAGATGCTGTTCATCACGGCAGGCATGGGAGGAGGCACCGGGACGGGGGCTGCCCCTGTCATAGCCGACATAGCCAAGAAGAAGGACATACTCACGGTAGCCGTAGTCACACTGCCGTTCCTGACCGAGGGCAACGAATCCCTTTCCAAGGCCATAGACGGCATACACGAGCTTGAGAAATGCGTGGACAGCCTGCTGATAATCAACAATGAGAAGCTCTACGAATACTTCGGGGACCTCCTCATCCAGGATGCTTTCCCGAAAGCGGATGAAGTGCTTGCCACTGCTGTGCGCGGGGTGATAGAGATAATCACCACGGCAGGACACATAAACGTGGACTTCCAGGATGTGAGCACGATGATGAGAAACAGCGGGATGGCCCTGATGGGGTGCGGACACGGCACAGGGGAGAACAGGATAGAGGATGCGGTGAAGCAGGCTCTCGAGTCCCCCCTGCTCAACGACTTCGACCTGAAGACCGCCAAGAACGTCCTGATAAACATCACCGTCGGGAACAACAGCAAGGGCCTTTCGATGAAGGAGCTCGACATGATTAACACAAAGATAAACGAGTACACCGGCAACGCCAACAACTTCAAGCGGGGCATCATCCTGGACGACAATCCGGAGACCGGGGACAGGATAAGCATCACGGTCATAGCCACAGGATTCAAGATGAACATGCTGAGCAGCATCACCGACGTGAACATCGGCAACCTGATAATGGTGGACAGCGACTTCGTGTACGACAGGAAGGCGGCCCTGACCAGCGGCGAAGTGGAGCTTCCTGAAAGCCAGGCGAACATAAAGATAGGGTACAACGACAGCAGCAATGTCAGGAAATTCCATTTCAGTGCGGACAATATCCCGGCACTCATCGTGGAGGAAGGTCAGAGCATCAGCTCGCTCGAATCCGTTGCAGCGATAAGGCGGGCCCTGGCATCGGACTCACGTTAGAATTTGTATATTTGCGCTCTGATTTATGATTTTTAGACAGGAGAATATGGACAGAAAGACAAGAGTACGGTTTGCACCATCCCCTACCGGGCCTCTCCACATGGGAGGAGTGAGGACCGCCCTATACAACTACCTCTATGCAAAGCAGCACGGCGGAGACTTCATAATAAGGATAGAAGACACCGATTCCCACAGGTTCGTGCCCGGGGCCGAAGAATACATAATAGAAGCGTTACGCTGGTGCGGCATCATACCGGACGAGGGTGTGGACGCTGAAGGGAAGGTCGTGGAGACACCGTCGCAGCGGCATCCTCATGCCCCGTACAGGCAGTCCCAGAGAAGGGACATCTACAGGAAATACGCCGAGGAACTCGTGGAGAAAGGCTATGCCTATTATGCTTTCGACACAGCCGAGGAACTCGCCGCAAAAAGGGCCGGGATGGAGGCTGCAAAAGAGACCTTCATCTACAACCACATCACACGGAAATCTCTCCGCAATTCCCTTTCCATGCCGGAAAGCGAGTGGAGGCCTCTCCTCGATAGCCGTACCGACTGGACCATAAGGTTCCGCATGCCGGAGGACAGGGTCGTGAAGATGGACGACCTGATAAGGGGGCACATAGAAGTGAACACGGACACCCTCGACGACAAGGTTCTCTGGAAAAGGGCTGACGAACTTCCGACATACCATCTCGCGAACATAGTGGACGACCATCTCATGGAGATAACCGAAGTGATTCGCGGAGAGGAATGGCTGCCGTCGCTTCCTCTGCACTACCTGCTTTACGAGGCATTCGGATGGCAGGATACACAGCCGCGCTTCGCCCACCTCTCCCTCCTGCTGAAGCCGGACGGGAAAGGCAAGCTGAGCAAGAGGGACGGAGACAGGCTCGGCTTCCCCGTATTCCCTCTGAAATGGGTGAATCCTGAAGGAGAAGTGTCGAGAGGCTACCGTGAAGACGGGTACTTTCCGGAGGCTTTCGTGAACATGCTGGCCATGCTCGGATGGAATCCGGGAGACGACAGGGAACTTTTCACAATGCCTGAACTTGTGGAGGCCTTCTCGCTCGGAAGAGTGATAAAATCCGGTGCCAGGTTCAATCCGGACAAGGCCAAGTGGTACAACAAGGAATACCTCCGCATGAAACCGGACGACGAGCTCACTGACCTGTTCATACCTGTGCTCGAGGGACACGGGATGAAAATCGTGGAATGCGCGAAATGCGCCCTCACCGCCGGGGCCGAAATGACAGTCCAGGGCGCGGACTTCAGAAATAAAATCTTCACGAAAGACTACGTGAAAAGGATAGTGTCCCTCATAAAGGAACGCGCGACCTTCGTGGCTGACTTCTGGGACATCGCATCGTATCTGTTCGTGTCGCCTTCATCATACGCGGAAAAGGATGTCGCGAAATTCTGGAAGGAGGAGAACTTCCTGCCAGCATTCCAGGCCGCCGGCTTCATCTGCGGATTCAACGGGAAATTCACGAAGGAAGCCCTTGAAGGCCCGCTTGAAGAATATATCAGAAGCAACGGATGGCCGATGGGCAAGGTCATGAACTGCCTCAGGCTCGCCCTTGTCGGAGCATCGAGCGGCCTGGGCATTGCTGACATCGTGACCATCATCGGGAAAGACGAGGTTGCCGCCCGCATCGCCGCCATCAAGGCTGCGCTGAAGTAGACTTCCGTTCAAGAATCAGATAACCGTACGGGTCGAGGGAAGTTGTGCTGAACCTGAAATCAGTGCCTGTGGTGAGATCGGTATAATCCGCATCCAGCAGTCCGTCGGGAAGGGCGAAATCCGAGACCCTGTCCCTCACGTTCACGGCGACAAGCCACTCCTTGTCGCCATAGGTCCTGAGAAAGGTCATGACATCTTCATTGCTTATCGGATGTGTCCCGCCCTTGCGGAGCACATCCGAATCTGCTATCTGCATCAGCCTGCAATATGTCCCGTAGGCCTCCGGTGCAGAGTCCCAGTCCATGACGGCTGCATTGCCCTTGAAGAAAGACAGCCTCTCAGGCCAGGCAATTTCCTGTGAACTGTATATCATCGGTGCACCTCCCATGGTGAGGGCGAGGACAAAGGCCGCCAGAGAACCTTCATAAGAGGAATACGTCTCGAGCGGAGACGCCTCTGCAGACCTGTCGTGATTCGTCGAGAACCTCAGCCTCGTCTTTCCCGGCTCTGACATGACATCATAGCTCCACTCCTCCTCATTCACTTCAAACAAGGCCTCGGTCGTGTACACAGACTGATTTTCTCCGCTGAATACCTTCTCGAGCATGTCGCAGAAATGCCAGCCGTAGTTCATGTCGAACCCGTCTTCCAACAGCACCGGCTGGGCCGCCTCGGCAAGCAGTATCACATCCCTGCCTTCCTGGAGATTGCGGAGGCTGTCAACAGCTTCAATCCAGAAATCATCCGGCACTGCGGACGCACTGTCGCAACGGTAGCCGTCGATATTGGTCACGGCTATCCAATATTTCATCAGATAGATGATTTCATCGCGCAGCTCCCTGTTGCTCCAGTCAAATTCTGCCGCCTCAGTGTAGCCGGCAGGGTCGAATCCAGGCTCCGAAAAGACATCTGCATCCTTGTACCATCCCGGGTGTTCCTTCACCCAGATGCAATCGCTCCCGGTATGCTTCGTCACGAAATCCAGAATCACTGCCATGCCTTTTGAATGGGCATCCTTCACCAGCTGCCTGAGGTCATCGACTGTCCCGTATTCAGGGTCGATGCTGTAGAAATCCCTCATGCTGTACGGGGAACCGTATGGACGCCTCGTCTCGGAGCCGCTGAATATCGGCATAATCCAGATAACATTGACATTCAACGCCTTGATATGATCGAGCCTTGACCGTATGGCCTGCAGGGACCCTTCTGCAGCGAAACATCTCGGGGAAGCCTCGTACATCCTGATTTCATCGGTCTTCGGAACCCCGTCGAAAGGCTCGTCGTAGAAATGAAGCCCGGCATGGCCGACATCTCCGGCAGACGGGGAATCCACCCCGGTCTTTCCGCATGAGAAAAGAAGCATGCACAGGGCAGCCGCAGTCAGGAACCTACGCATAACCGTATCCTCCATGTCATTTAACCTCGAATGATATTATCTGCTGTATCTGGCTCGACTTCTCCGAGCGGACTCTGCTCGGGTCCATGCCTTCTATCCTTATGCAGGAGTTCTCCTGTCCGCGCATGTCCACAGCGAACTTCACCCCCTCAGGCACCCTGCATCCCGAGAACCTTGCGTCTGAAGTGCGGACAAGACGGAATGCGGATTCACCGACATACTTCCCGTCAACATATATCCCGTCCGCCGAAAGATGCTTCACATCCTCGAAAATCGCCACAGGCCTGTTTTCCTCCGCATCGAGGTTGCAGACGATATTGTCCATGAAAATGCCGTCGGCATGGCGGACAAAAAACGCGGATGCGGGAAGGTCACCCCACATGTGGGCGTCAGGATAGGCATCCACCTTCTCGTCCACCGTCTTCTCCGGAAGAGAAGGGTCCTTCTTGCCGCGCATCCGGACTATGATGTCGCGCAGTATCACATTCTCGACATGGCAGCCCGGGATGGCAGTAATCGAAGATGCATACCAGGCATTGCGCACGGTGACGCCGGAAATCACGACATTCTTCACCTCCCCGGGGACAGGCGGGGTCTTCTTCTGCACTCCCGCTCCCCTGTTGGCAAGCCTGATGAAAATCGGACATCTGACATTCTCCATGGTTATGTTGCTCACTGCCACGCCGTCCACGAGCGACCCGTCCACGCTCTCTATCGAAATGCCCGATATTGCACGGATAGGCATGTTCATGTCCTTGACCCTGATTCTCGCGAGAGAATCCGTCGGCTGGGCCTGTCTGATTGTGGAATTGCTGAATGTTATGTTGCGGAACTGCCCGATAGTCTCAGTACCTATCTTGAAAGCGTTGCACACGCACGTAAGTATGCAATTCGTCACCGTTATATTGGCACATGGCCTTATATTGTACCTTGGATGCCTGTTTTTCAGGACTATTGCATCGTCGGATGTATATATGTCACATCCGGAGATTGTCACATTCTGGCAAGACTGTATGTCTATGCCGTCGTTGTTGGGCCCGTGAAGCGGATTTCTTATGATGATGTCCCTTATCCTGACTTCCGAACATCCGAGCAGATGCACTGTCCAGCTTTCCGCATTCTGGAACCTGACTCCCGATATGCGCACATCCTTGCAGTTCTCGAAATAAATCATGTAGCCAGGCACGGGTCTGTCGTGGTCATAGTGTCCGTTCTCCTTGACATACCAGAAGGAATGGCCGCTCCCGTCTATGATGCCATATCCTTCTATACCTATGCCGTCGGCATTGTCCGCCCTGACAAGATGTTTCGTATAATCTTCCATTCTGGAACTTCCCTGCAGCTTCGCCCCATGCTCGAGATAAAGTGTCACCCCGGACTTGAGGCATACAGTCCCGGTCAGGAATTCCCCGCGGGGAACGATGACCCTGCCGCCGCCTTCCGCACTGCATCTGTCTATGGCGGCCTGGATCTTTTCCGTATTCAGAAAGCCTTTGTCAGGCCTCGCTCCGAAATCCGTGATATCGTAGTCGGCTGCATGAAGCGCCGCCGCGAACAGCGGGGCAAGCATGAGCATTATCGCTTTTTTCATAATCGACATATATCTTTAAAATGACTTCAGTCTTACAGCGGATGTCTCCGAAGGATGTTCAGGCATCCGCACACCGTTTATGGTGACATTGTCGAACCTGACGTTCCTGACATGTTTCAGCACGTACGGAACCGGGGCGGACTCGAGCGCCACATTCTTCAGCCTTATGTTACGCATCTCGTAATTCTCAATCCCTACAGCATAGAAGCCGCACTCCGAGGAGACTGTCCCCGTCACATCTTCTATGAGGAAATTCTCGAACACTGTCGGATAGAACCCGCCCCTCGCCCCGTGGTAGTCGGAATCGAAGCGGATGAACGCCGTCCTCACCGTGTCACAGCTCACATTGCGGACATGCACGTTCCGGATGAATCCGCCGCGGTCGAGGTTGGACTTGAAATAGATTCCGCTGAGGCATCTCGAAATCCTCACATTCTCCATATAGACATTCTCCACACCAGCAGACATTTCGCTCCCGATGCAAAGTCCGTTGCACTTCGAATTGAAGTCGCAGTCGCGGATGAGGATATTGCTTGTCTTCATGCCTTTTCTCCATGCATCGTTGTCCCTGCCTGCCTTTATGGCTATGGCATCATCACCGACATTGAAGGTGCACCCCTCGATGAGCACGTCAGATGTGTATTCCGGGTCGCACCCGTCATTGTTCAGGTTTCTGCTGTTTATGGTGACATCCCTGACAATCACATTGTTGCAATATACGGGATGTATCACCCAATAAGGACTGTCCAGTATCGTCACCCCCTCTATGAGGATGTTCCTGCACCCGAAAGGCTGTATCATGCTCGGCGGCAGGATGGACGCTTTCCCGAAACACCTCTCGTTGACAGGGACCCCGTCTATGCCCATCTGCCTGAGGCTGTCCTGAATGGCAGACTTCTGCGGACGGAACCTTGCAAAGCCTCTGGAAGCCCTGCCGTCCAAAGTCCCCTTGCCGGTTATGGCGATATTCTCGGCATGGTAGGAATACACCAGAGGCGAATAGTTGAACAGCTCCGTACCCTCCCAGATGGTGAGGACTGCAGGGAGATAGTCTTCGGGAGCGTCACTGAAAACCACCGCAGCACCTTCCGATACATTCAAGTTGACATTGCTCTTGAGTATCACGGAGCCGTCGCATCTGTACTCCCCCGGAGGCAGGAGCACGACTCCTCCTCCACCGGAGCTGCAGACGGATATGGCCTCGTTTATGGCATCGCGGCTGTCGGCGACTCCGCCAGGGTCCGCGCCGTAGTCAAGCACGTTGTACACCTCGGGACCGAACTCCGGTTCGGATATCCTTGCAAGTATCGAACGTTTGTCCGGCACTCTGCCTTCCGCGCCAACGGCAAGACAGAATACGAGAAAAAAAGCAAGTGAAATTATCCTCCTGTCCATAGCACGACTCATTTCAACCATCTCCTGTCCCCTGCCCCGTTCTCACGGACGGATGTCCCCTGTTTCACGGTCAAGTCGAATCCGGCCAGGTCGGTGAACAGGCCGTCATTGTCTTCCTCCGCCGGCAACATGCCGAGGAAATCCACTGCCCCGTTCTTTCCTCCGTCAGTGAAGGATTTCCATGAAGGCGTGCACCAGCAGTTGTCTGTCTCGGCCTCCACATTGTTTGCCCTGAGCATGTTGTACGTACCGGTTATGTTGTTTGTGCCGCCGAACAGCAAATCCGTAAGGACAACCTTCCCGCCGAGAGAGCCGTTCTGGAACGAGATGAAATAACCGTCATCGCTTCCCTTGGTATTCACGAATGTGCAGTTGTCCAGGGTGACGGACACGTCGGTCCCGCAGCTGCTGTTCATGTTGCCGTACAGATAATAGAACACGCTTTCGGAGGTGCAGTCTGTCATGGTTATCTCCGGAATCCTGTCCGTGTTGTTCGCAAGATGCATGAAAGCATAGCTGCCTGAAGTGTTCAGCCATCTGAAAATGTTTCCCGAAAGCGCAATCCTGTCTACAGAAATCCCGGACAACCCGGAGCTTGTCCTGAGGAACCATGATTTGTAGTCCTTCAGTTCGCAATTCTCCAGGGAAATCTCCCCGATGTGCACATCGCCTGCAGACACAAGGATAAAGCCGCTGTTAGATCCCTGGTTCGTGCTTATCGCCACATTGGAGAGCCGCAGATACTCTATGTCTGCTGACTCTTTGAATTCAAACGTGCAGCCGGACGAAACGCTTATCTTTGGCATGATGCCGTCCGATGCGCCGCGTATCTCCAGCGGTTTCACCGGATAGATTCTGTTCGCGCCCAAAGAATACTCGAGCGCCTCCTCTGCCGAAGCCTCGAGATAAAGCCTCACGGCATCAGTTTCCGGATTGTCCATGGCATCGTTCAGCTTTGCCCGGAGGTCATCTCCGGCATGTACCGGAATCCAGCCGTCAGGAGCATCCGAAAGTATTCCTTCTCCCAAGGTGAAAGTGCTGTGGTAGCGCATCCCTGCCTGCATTCCCGTCTTCGGCACCGCTCTGGTGAAAGTTTCCGTGAAACCGTCGCTGTAGCCTGCGATGACCGTCATCTCCATGTCAGAGAGAATTTCCGGGAGAGGGAACATGGTGAACCTCGCAAGCACCTGCCCGGAAGCGGCCGGAGTATCGAATGTCACTTTCATCGCGCTGACCGCGGAAGTATGCACGGGACCGGAGCCGGCATCGGCAAGGTCGAAAGTGCCCTCCACAGGAAAGACCGCCTCCGGAGCCTCAATCGAAACCCACGATACCGCCTTCCCGTCAGGATTGGAGAGCAGGATGTCCCACAGACTCGTCTGATGTGCAAGATACACGGGAACGTCCGCGGAGCCGTCGCCGGAAACCTCTGCGGCACCTGTCATGACCACGTAGTCTGAAATGCCGGAAGCACTCTGTTCTGCCGGTATCCGTATCTCCATCTCCGACACAGTGCCGGAAGCATAGTTCTCCGAATAAGGGTATACGGCATACACCATGCTCCTTTCGGCATTCTCGACCACTTTCCCTGAAAACCTGCCGGACTTCCCTCCATCAGACGATGAAACGAGCGGGAACCTGTAATTGGTGCTCCCGTCCCGGCTGTCGGTATCGGTGAAGACCGACAGTGCATCGCCCTGCGTCCAGGCCGTCTCGCCGGCATCCCCGACCGACACCTTTGTCGAAAGTCCTGTCAAGGACATGTCAACCATTCCAAGGCCGCTTTCCATCGGCCCCTTGTCGCATGCATACAATGTTATGAAGGCTCCCAAGAGGAGCAGTGCTGATTTTTTCATGACAGACCTCCTGTTCATATTTCACCTCCATCCCCGAAGTCCTCGAGATACCAGTCCTGCGAAAAAGCCACTCCCTGTTCTGTCCGGACCAGCAGGATTTCAAGTTCCGGACTTGAATAATTTTCCGTTTTCATTTTCATATCTCCATTATTATGATTGTCCGTCATTCCAGCCATCTCGGGTCCCCGATTCCGCGGGAGAATACGGTCCCGTCTTTGACTGCTATCGTGAAGTCATTGTTCTGAGGGTCGGCGAAAAGGCTGCCGCTGTCCTCACTCTCAGGCAGTATGGACAGGAAATTCACGGAGCCGTTTGTGGTGTCGTCAGTGAAGGTTTTCCAGTCCGGAGTGCACCAGTTGTCCGAGCAGTTCTGCTCCACGGCATTGGAGCGGAGCATTCTGTAGCCGCCGGTGATATTGCATGTACCTCCGAAAAGGAGCTTTTCCAGGGTCACGGTACCGCTGACGCTTCCGCCGCCATAGCTGATGAAATAGCCGTTGCTGCTGCCCCTGGTATTGGCGAAGGTGCAGGAGGCAATCCTCATGTTGCATTCCGTATTGCGAAGATTGTTGTAGTGCAGGTACATCACCCCTGTGAACGTGGAATTGGTGATGGTGACATCTTCCAAAGCACCGGTATTCTGAGTAAAATGCAGGAATGAGTAAGACCCGTTGCTGTTCCCCCAGAAGATGAGACTGCCGTCGATGACAATCGAAGATATCGTGGAGGCGGCGCCTGTCCTGTAGAAGGCATTGGTGAAACCTTCCAGGGTACAACCCAGGCATTCTATGGTTCCGACTGTGCAAGGACTGGTCGTATTGCCCATAAAGAAGCTGTTGCCTGTCCCGGACACAAAACGGATATTCTCGAACCTTATGGCATCTATATCCGCATTGTCGGTAGTGAACGCGTATGAAGAAGCCACGTTCACGGTCGGCTGTGCGCCTGAATCATCGCCACGGAGCATGAGATTCTTCGTGACAGGCACCTGTTCCGGAAGGGTGAACTCCGCAGATGCCGGCAATTCAATCTTGACATTACGGTATTTGTCGTTTCCCATAAGAGCTGTTATTGTCTGATGCAGGTCTTCACCGGACTGCAGCACAGTATATACCGGATTCACCGTGAGCGGGACTGTCACCACCGTCTCCTTATCCCGTCTGTCTTTCACCACGACCTTGATCCCTGTCAGATAATCGAGAATCTCCTCACCCGGAATCCCGGCCGAGAACGCATAGTCTGCGGAACCGTCTGCCGGATAACTTGCTATGAAGCACTCATAGTCTTCCCCTACGGTATAATAGGAAACCTCGGCTATGCCTGTCTCGCTCGTGGCCCTGCCGGAGACTGTGCAGGAAACATACTCATCCACAGGAGAAAGCTCCGCCACCGTCACTTCCGGTGCAGGAAGAGCCTTGTAGTCGATCGGTAGAGTCTCTATCGAAAGTTTTCCGTAGGAGTCCTGTGCAGACACCCTCACGGCTGACGGTATCCTTTTAATGTCATAGTCCGCAAGCGTATAGTCGGCAGAACGGAACACGAAATGTCTCGGGTCGTCGAATGCATCGACAGGTGTCACAAGGGCTGTGAGGCTGCCGCTTTCCACAAGTTCCACAGTCACCTGCGCCAAGTCGGAGTCGGACGTCACCTCGAATGAGAAGTCAGGGAAAGGGTCTCCCTCGGAAAAGGCGATACTTTCCTGCGCAAAGACTATCTCCGGTGCATCCACGGCCGGAGTCACATCCAAAAGGACCGCTCCTTCCGCGCGTCCGCCGCCGATGTCTTCAGCCTCGACCCTGAAACCTGTCATTGACGCCTCATACACCGGACGCTCGTATATGGAACAGAGTTTAGGATTGTAGAAATCCGTTATCGGCTCCTTGTACATCACTTCCGAGCCGTCTTCATATTCAATGAACATGGAGACTCTCTCAAGCCCCGTCTCCGAATTCACCACACAGGTTATGTACGGATTGTCGACTATGTTCAGGTCTATCCCGAGTTCCTCGAACTGGAACCTTATGCTGATGGCTCCAGGCTGCAGGTCCTCTTTCGCGCAGCCCGCCGTGACGGCCTGCAGAAGAACGGCCGCCATGAGGATATACAGGCCGTGCCGGAACGGTATTGTTTCTGGTATTCTTTTCATGTTGTCTTACTGTTTCATGTCATACACTGTCTCAAGCACTTTCTCGGCATATCTGTGGCCGAGCAGAATCTGCCCTTCCCTGCTGAAATGCAGGTTGTCGGGATTGCTCCCGCAACCCTCTGCGCTTATCCACCATGAATTCGGGATATGCTCCCCTATGGTACGTATCACCGGATTGAAATTTACGGAATTGGAATAGGCATGATTTATTTCTCCGGCAAAGAAAGGCAGGTCAGGCATGCGGAGGTCGGCCCTCAGATTTTCCACGAATTTCTGCAGGGCGGGCATATAGTATTTCACTATGTTCGGCCCCGAGTTGGCCTCTCCCTGATGCCACAGCACGGCCTTCAGTTCACCTTTGCGTCTGGCGAGCCGGGCAAGCCTCACGGCCTCGTCGTAGAAAACCGGGCAGGACGAACCCCACAGATATTCGTCATCTCCGTCTTTCTCCGAGAAAGAGCCGCATTTCCTTGAGCCTTTTGCCCACTGCCCCATGGAAGTCCCGCCCCGGGCATTGCAGACTATGAGTATCGGGCGGCCGGTTGCCTTGTACATCTCCCTGGCAAACTCCCAGGCCGGATTCATGCCCTGCATCTTCACACCCTTGCGTATGGTGGAATAGATGTTCATGGGAGCCTTTGCAGGGACTATGGTGCCGTCACCTTTCATAAGGAAGACCCCTTCGAGGATTTTCCTGTCATCTTCTGTCATGGCCCCTCGTCCGGCCATGTTGGACTGCCCGAGACACAGGAAGACATCGTATTTCTTCTGTCCGGACCTTGCAGATCCGTCCACAGGCACGGCACTCCACAGGATGCCTGCGGCCAGAGCCATCATAAGTATTGCATGTAACCTTTTCATATCTTGTCCATTTAAGAATCAGTCCACATACACGCAGTTTCTTGAAAGTATGTGCGCAGGCCCGTTCGTCATGAGCAGGTCGCTCGTCGTGGCATATACCACTGTGCTGCTGCCGCACTGGTCCATGAATGTGACCTTGTCCTGGCGTTTGTTGGAAAGGGTGTCGTCATCGTTCAGCTTGATGGTCATGACGGCATCCAGACTCTGCCACAGGGTAATGACGTGTATGGGGTCGTAGCTGAGAGTGCCGTTGTAACTGTCGTATTCCCCGTAAATTATATGGAACATAAGGATGTCCCTGAGCTCTGACGGGTCGGCTTCCTCAACGGTACCGACTTCCATGCCGGGGAGAATATAGGTTGCAAAGGCTGTCTCGTCGAGTAGCAGGAAAGTGTATTTTTCTCCGTTCCCGGAATAATAGTCCTGCATGCCGCACATTTCTATGGCTTTGCGCATGGACGTCAGATCACCGGAACTGCAGATGTATTCCCAGCAGGTCATGTTCTGGTGCGGGTCAAGAGGGACCGGGTCATAACTGTAGCTTTTCTGAAGGGGCAGCTTGTCGCATCCGGCAGCCAGTGCCAGCGCAGCCGCAATAATAATAGGGATGAACCTTTTCATAATGTCAGTCTTTATCATTCCACTCCGTAACCGGGATTCTGCTTTAGCAGATGATTCTCGTCAAGATGTGTCTTGCTTATCGGGAACAGCCATTTGTCCTGACTGTCTACTCCGCCTATGTCCGAGGCATGGCCTGTACGCAGCAGGTCGAACCAGTATTTTCCCTCACCCACAAGCTCTATCGTCCGCTCTTTCAGGATTGCTCCGATACATTCTTCAGGAGTAATGAATTCCGAACTGCGGTAAGCTTCAAGCCCGGCTCTCTCATGTATCTTGTTCAGTTCCTTCACCGCAGCATCTATCTGCCCTGTGGCGGCAAGGGCTTCCGCATGCAGCAGCACAAGGTCGCTCATCCTGTACATGACTATGTCTCCGTCCGACACCACACCGCCGACCCCGAAGCTGGCGCTTTCGGGCCAGAACTTGAGTGTGAGTCTTGTCGGAGATGACGTGGAATAGGAGGCCTTGTAACGTTTGTCCGCCGGATCGTAAAGCGAAAGCAGCTGGTCTGAAGGCGTGGCTTTGCAGACACCGTTGCAGAAATAGGAAGTGTTGCCGTTGATGCCGTTCTCCAATTCCGAATAAGGGATATAGAAAATCCTCTCCCTGTCTATGTCCTCAAGTGGCTGTAACGGGTCCACTTTCGTGAAAATCGCCCTCCATGCCTGGGAAAACTCCTCCTGGGAAGCGTCTGCAGGGATATCGAGTGTCTTCCACCAGGAATCCGCCGATGTCTCAGGAGCAAGCAGGTAGACCTTGTCCATGATGGATATCACCTTGTCGTATTCGTGCAGCCAGGCATAGACGTCGGTCATTATGGCATATATGCCCATTATATTTATGCGGCTCCGCTTGAATCCGGCCGAAGTCACAGGCTGTGCATAGGTCTCCGCCGTCTCAAGGTCTGAGATTATATGCTCCATTATCTCATCCTTTCCGGTACGCGGGCGGAATATCGAACTTGCCGAATACTCCTCGACAGGCTCGAGATACAGCGGGGCGTCGCCCCAGACCCTGACGATGTAGAAATAGCACAGGGCCCGCATGGCATGGCATTCAGAGAGATAAGCATTCTTTGCCGAGGCCGTCATGCTCACGGACGGGGCATATTTTATTATCAGGTTCGCCCTGCTTATGGTCTGATAGAGATTGGTCCACAGGGCAGCCTCGTTGGTGGATGTCATGGTGTTGTTAATGATGTCGTACTGGTCCGGCCCGTTAGGCTGGTTGCCGGTATAGTTGCCTCCGCGGAGCTCTCCCCAGTTCCATACGCCCCGTGCCATGGACTTCGAGAACGACCAGTACATCGCTGTGGCTGCATATTCCACATCGGATTCGGTCTTCCAGTAATTGTTCCCGTCAATGGAACTTTTAGGTTCGAGATTGAGGAACGAGGAGCAGGATGCCAGAAGGCAGGCTCCTGCCAGTATCATTGTCCTTGAAAGATATCCTGTCATTTTCATAATAGCTGAAATGTTGTCAATTGAACAGTCCGTCAGAATGTAAGGCTGAGGCCGAAGCCGAACTCCCTCTTTCTCGGATACCTGTTAGGGTCGATACCGAAACTGAGGGCATTCGTACCGGAAAACTCCGGATCGAAACCCTTATATGCCGTGAACGTGAGAAGATTGTTGCCATATACAAAGCATGTGATATCCTTGATATGTATTTTCCGCGTCAGGCTTCTCGGAAACTTGTAGGTAAGCTTGACGTTCCTGAGCTTTATGTATGAAGCATCTTCTATCCAGAAGTCGGAAGGGCTGAGCCTGTTGTGCTCGGCATCGGACACCGGTCTCGGATATATGGCCTCATCCCCCTGTGCCGTCCACATGTTCTCTATGACGTATGGCTCCGGGGAGGTGTAGGTGCGCTGGAACGAGTTGCGGGCCTTTCTCGCATAGTTGTAAATCTGGCCGCCGAGCGAATAGTACATGGAAATGAACAGGGAGAGATTGCGCCAGGAAAGCGTGGTGTTGAGACCACCGTATACCACGGGCTGTGCGCAGCCTATCTTCACCCTGTCATCGGTGTCAATGACTCCGTTCATCGAGTCCGGAGCCTCGAGCCAGTTCACGTCTCCGCCCTTGAGCACAGTGCCGTCGGAATATGTCTTGCGGAATACCTGTCCATCGTACACCTGCCCGTCAAGCATGTACTGGTGGAGGAACACCCCGTTGTCGAACATCGGAGTGAGCTGCCTCCAGTCTTCAGTGAATGCATTGGACTCGTCATACATGAAAATCCCGTCGTGTCTGTAACCGTAGAACTCGCCGACCATCGCATTCTCCTGCACGTATATCGCACTGTCGGAACCTGTGTAGAACGGCACCCCGTCGGCCAGTTTCAGAATCCTGCTGTCGTTGTGGGAAATGTTGAAAGACACATCCCACTTCCAGTTCTTCTTCCTCAGGATATCAGCCGAAACCGTCAGTTCGAAGCCCCTGTTGCTCATGGCCCCGACATTTCTGGTAATCGTGGAATATCCCGTCTCTTTCGGGAGCTGGCTCTGGTACAGCAGGTCGGTCGTATGCTTGTCGTACCAGTCGAAGGTGAATGAAAGCCTGTTCTTGAAAAACGACAAATCCAGCCCTATGTCCGCCTGGGCGGTCTTTTCCCAGCTCAGGTCCGGATTGCCGAGCCTCGACGGAGCTATTCCGGACACACCCTCATAGTAGTTGCCGCTGTTGTATATCATCATGGCATCATAGTTTCCTATGGCATCGTTTCCGGTGATGCCGTAGCTTGCCCTTATCTTGCCTTCGGACAGGAAACCGCTGCTCCAGGACATGAAATCCTCGTCAGAGAAACGCCACCCGGCAGAGCCCGACGGAAAAAGTCCCCATCTGTTGTTCCGGCCGAACCTCGAGGATGCATCCGCCCTGAGATTGGCCGCAAGCAGATATTTCCCCTCGAATGCATAGGTAAGACGGGTGAAGAGGGAAAACATGGAATGCTCGCTGATTGTTGTGGTGGTGTCGGAAGACTTTATGTCGGAAGCGAAATTGATGGTGTAGAGTTCGTCCGTGACATAATCCTGTCCGGTTATCTTTCCGAAGTCGGTACGCCAGAACTGGAAGCTGCTTCCAAGCATGGCCGTGAGTTCATGGGCGTCCCGCTTGAATCCGTAATTGAAATAATTTTCATTCAGGAAGGAGTATGTGTAGTATCCGGTGTCCACGCCAGTCGTCCTGTCCGTGGAGACTGTTCCGAGAAGAGGTTCCGGCTTGTAGGTCTGCCGCCTGTTCAGATTGAAGGAGCCGGAAATGTTGGTGGTGAACTTCAGGCCGTCCGTTATCGAGAACTCCAGATAGTTCTGGGCCGTGGTGTTCAGCCTCTGGTTTTTGTTTGTGGCCAGCATCGCGTATGTAAGCGCACTGTTCCTGTTCTCGATATTGTGCATGTACTCCCCGTCGGCCATGAAGATATTCCAGTAGGGCACCCAGTCATAAAGCTGGGTGAGGACAGTCGATTCCGAATACAGTCCGTCCTGGCTCTGGAACGAGAAGAAGACCTTGTGCCCGGCCGAGATTATGTCGTTTATCCGGTAGGACAGGTTGAGCCTCATAGTCACTTTCTGATATCCGCTGCCCACTATGACTCCGTCCTCGTTGATATATCCGAGACCTGCATAATATTTGGTCTGGTCCTTACCGCCGCTCGCACTCACGTCCAGCTGATGCTTGATGGAAGTGCGGAAGATGTAGTCAAGGATGTTTGCCCCGGAATTCTGGAATCTGTTGTAAGGGTCCCTGTAGTCCGAAGCTCCGGTCTCCCCGAGGCTCCTGCGGACACTGTCGAAGTATCTGAACTGTTCAGGAGTGGTCATGGCGATACAGTTGGCCACCGTGTTCCCGCTCATCTGATACTTCGCGCTTATCTGCGACTTGCCTGGCGTCCCTGACTTTGTAGTTATAAGAATCACGCCGTTGGCAGAGCGTGAACCGTAGATTGCCGCAGATGCCGCGTCCTTGAGAATCTCTATCGAAGCTATGTCACCAGGATTTATCATGTCCGGACTGTCAACCGGGAGCCCGTCCACCACATAGAGAGGCTCGGAGCCCGTCCCGAAAGTGGATGTTCCCCTGACTTTCACGGTAGCCCCTTCTCCCGGAGCGCCTGAATTGGTCACTATCTGCACTCCGGAGACCTGGCCCTGCATGGCCTCGAAAATGTCCACGGGAAGCCGGTTCTCCATCTCAGAGCCGGAAATTGATGTCACGGAGCCGGTCATGTCCCTTTTCCTTATGGAACCGTAACCTATCACTATGGATTTGTTCAGTTCGTTGATTTCCTCCGCAAGGATGATGTTCATCTCCTTCCCTCGTGCAGTGACCTCCTGCGTCCGGAAGCCGAGATATGAGACATCCAGGGAGGCACCCTCGGTCACTCCTCCTATCGAAAACCGGCCTTCAAGGTCGGTAATCACGGCATTTCCCGTTTCCTTCTCCACGACGGTCGCACCTATGAGAGGCGCCCCGTCGCTGTCGGTGACAGTACCGGTGACGGTTATTTTCTCCTGAGCAAGTGCAGCTGCCGCCGACAGCAGGATGCACACTGCCAGAACCGCAAGTCTCGTTGGTTTAAGCATGTCTAATCAATTATATGGGTTAGTGAGAGTTATGGCACATTCTTTCCTTATGCCGGATTTCTTCATGGTCACCGTAATCCCGTCTTCCTCCGCCTTTACAGTGTCGATTCCGCGTCCGCTGACTCTGGCGTTGTCCCCGGTCCCGTGAATCCTGAACACAACGGTCCTTTCAGGAAGCTGTCCGTCGAAGGTCCCGGAAGCAGGCCCGACTTCAAGTCCGAGGACACCATTGTCCAGGACACACGAGAGAGGGGTCTTCGCATAGGCTCCGTCCATATATTCCCGGGTCAGACCGTCGTCTTCATACAGCACCACAGTCGAAGATGAAGTCTCCCTTCCGGCCGGATAGACATGGCAGACAAGTGTGTCTGTCTGTGCGGTCCCCATCCTCGGAGTGTAAGGCTGCATCGGCAGCAATATCCCGCCCCTGACGAAGAGAGGAATCTCGTCTATGTCCGCCTCCGCATGGATTGTCTGTCCTCCGTCATACCCTTTCCCCGAGAAGAAGTCGTACCACCTGTCCCCGGAAGGCAGCCATACCTCCTGTCCTGCCGTACGGTCCGGACCCGCCCCTGGAGAAGTCACCGGAGCTACAATCAGATGATCGCCGAGCATGTACTGCTGCGGGACATGATATGCGTCTTCCTCTTCCGGATATCCGATATACATTGCCCTGATGAGAGGGAGCATCTGCTCATGTGTCTGCCTGACTGAACTGTAGATATAGGGCATGAGCCTTGACCTCAGATGATATGCCTTCCTCATGGCATCCTCGGCCCACGAGCCATAGAGCCACGGCCGTCTGTCCATGGGGCCTGACGAATGCACCCTGAGAGTAGAGCTGAGAGCCCCGAACTGCGTCCAGCGGACATAGAGTTCCTCGTCACGGACATCGTTGTAATGGCCGCCGATGTCGTGCGCCCAGAAGAAACACCCGGCGTTGCTGCTCGTGGCCGTCATCTCCACCTGGAATGCAAGGGATTCCCAGCTGGCATACACGTCTCCGGAGAACTGGATGGGGTAACGCTGGCTTCCCATGCCTCCCCAGCGGCTGTATATGTTACCTCGGAGATTCCCCGAGTCCAGGGAATGCATGTAGTAGAGATGGTTCAGCCAGGCGGTGTGCCTTGTGCGTGTGCCTCTGACATACGGCTGGATATAGTTCTGCTGCCAGTCTATCCACCAGAACGCCACCCCTTCCTTCTCTCTCGGTCCATGGGCGTATCTGAATATGCTTTTCATGTAGGAGCTGTCGGATGCGTCGTATATCGGGCACCTGTCAGCGTCCGGGTCGAGACCGAGAGACTGCATGAATTCCGGCCAGTATTCCTCGTTGGACCTCATGCCGTCCGCAGGATGGTCGTTGAGGGTGACAGCTATGCCTTTCTGCGCGAACTCTCTGATAATGCCTTCCGGGTCTGGGAAAAGTTCCCTGTTCCAGGTGTAGCCGGTCCAGCTCATCCTTCCGCCGTGTCCGGAACCATACTTCGCGTCCATGGTATGCCAGTCCATGTCAAAGGCCATCACGTCGAGGGGGAAGCCGTGCCCGTCATATTCCTCCGCAATCCTGCGGTAGTCGTCGGCGGAATACTTGTGGAAGCGGCAGTACCACACCCCGTGCATATACTTCCTGCTCATGGGTGCATGTCCGCTTATCGCTCCGAGACTCTTCAATGCGGACTTGTAGTCCGTACCATAGACAAAGAGATAATAGTCCTGGATGACATTTCCGTCCTTCGGAGAATAGAGCCATCCGGTGTCCATGCTTATCCTGTCGCTGCCCGTATCATCCACCATGTAGTAGCCGTCCCTGGACAGTATCCCCTCCTCGAGCGGACATCTGCCGTTGACCTGGTCAAGGGTGGACACCGCGCCAGAGAGGTTCTGTGGGGAAGGGAAGGCGGACTTTCTCGTGTTCCAGACGATCCTGTGCCCGCCGTTGTCAAATTCCACATTCAGATTGAATATCCCGAACGGATACCCGTCATCCACATAGCGGATTGTCATCACCGGTGTCCTTATTATGTAGAGGGAGTCCACCTGTTCCATGGTGTAATTCCGGGACAGGGAATCCCTGTTCCATGCGAACATTGTCCTGTCGTCATTGAATCTGCCGTCCACGGCATATTCCATCCTGAGAAGACCGTCTGTTATGAGAGTCAGCCTTGCATTCCCGAACACGAACGGATTGTCCATGTCTTTTCCGCAGGCTGCGGCGGGAACAAGGGCCATGGCCGAGAATACGGCCACCGCAAGAGTCAAAATGTGTTTCATCGGTTATCAGTTTCTGCAAATTTAATTTCCGGATGCGGTCCGGACGGGGTAAATTCCGACATTTTTCGGGGTACTTTTGTAAACTTTGCGAGCCAAAGACATTTCTTTTTCCTACATTAGCGAATGTAAATGACGACCGCATGAAACTGGAATTTCCCGTACTTCTGCTGCTTGCAGCATCGTTCTCCGCATCGGCAGCTGCGGCCGACATGTCATACACAAGGCCGCCGGACCTGGATGCGATAGAGAACAGCTCAATCTTCTCCATATACCAGGACAGCCTCGGAGCGATATGGCTCAACACGAACTACGGGATATGCCGGTACAACGGGGTCTCTCTCGACATCCTCAGCGACCCTCTCCCCATGCGCAACATTTCAGGGAACGGGAAAGACCTGTTCTATGCGGTAGGATATGGTTCAATCCTGAAATTCAATGTCTGCTCTGACGGATGGGAGACGCTTCCTGCAGGAGACATCGACCTTGAACGGGCATCCATGTTCGCTGAAGGGGACAGTCTCTACGTATGCGACGGGCGCAGGGTGAACGTCATGGGCCGAGGCCCTGGAATCAGGCTGCACAGCATGCTGCCGCAGGATGCAGGAGACATTTCCGTGATATGCCGCGGAGTGTCCGGACATCTGCTTGCCGGCACCACCAGAGGCGGGCTCTATGAGTTCGGACAGGACATGTCGTGGAGCAAGGTCTTCGACCCGGAGGATGCGGTATGTGCACTGTACACGGACTCCAGAAAGAACATCTGGATAGGACTCCGTGAAAAGGGGTTCATGAAACTCGATGCAGGATACCGGCTTCTGAAGGCATCAGGGCCTTCAGGGAAAGGACAGATGAGGAACTGCCGGACCTTCTGCGAAGACGCTTCCGGCAGAATCTACGTCGGCACACTCGACGGACTGTATATAGTTGGGACAGACTCAAGCGTTCACCAGGACGAGCAATACAGTCCGGGAGGACATTCGATATGCTCCCTTCTCAGGGACAGGGACGGGAACATCTGGATAGGCACATTCTACAGCGGGATGTACTTGTGCGAGGCCGACATTACCCCGTTCAGCGCAATTGAACAGCCTTGGGACAACAGCATACGCCTTGTCAATGCAATGGTTGCAGACAAGAGGGGTGACATCTGGATAGTCACGGACCACTACGGAGTGTTCCGGAAACGTCCCGGACAGGTTCCCGAACTCGTTCCGGAGACAAGGAGCAGGAAATTCAAGGCTGCATGGTATGACGAGGCGGAAGATGCGATATGGCTCGGAGACCATCTCGGCACCCTGTCCGTGCTCTCGCTGAAAGACAGGACATGGTCTTCATACGGATTCCTTCCGGAGCAGGACAAGATAATCGGGATACACGAGATACTGTTTCTCGGAGGGGAATTCTACCTCGGGACCACAGACGGAGTCTATATTTTCGACAAGGATAAGGAAAAAATCATCAGCAGGAAGATATGCGGCTATGACAACCTCGTATTCTCCCTGGTCATGGACAAGTCCGGCACCCTGTGGATAGGAGGTTACGGGCTTTTCAGCACAAGGGATTTCAGGACAGCGGTAAAATCGGACGGATTCGGTGACATCGGATGCGCAGAGCTGTATATCGACAATGAAGACAGACTCTGGATTGCATCCATAGGACACGGGGTGATATCGGTCGAGAGCGGCGACCGCAAGAGGACTTTCAATTCAGGAAACTCGGGTCTTGCCGACAACCACACATACCTGCTGTACGAACTGAAAAAGGGCATGATGCTGGTCGGCACAAGGTCCGGGGTCTCGATTCTGGACATTCCGGGCAGCAGATGCTTCAATTACAATCCCAACAACGGCCTTGGCATGAGTTCGGCGAGGGAAGGCAGCCTGCTCAGGCTGCCCGACGGGACGATACTGATAGGCGGGACGGACGGCATCGTATCGTTTACGCCGCCACTTTCCGGAATGGGATTCATATCCGGCCGGACACCTGAAGTCAAGATAGACAAGATGTTCGTCAACAACAGACGTTATTCCGATTCCGGCAAGGCTGTCAACTTCGACGGGCACCTCGTACTCTGCCACGAGCAGAACAGCATCTCTTTTGAAATCACGTCATTCGACTACAACAAGGTAGTGCCGGCCGTCTATGAATACAGGCTCGGCGGTCTGAGCCAGGAATGGCAGGATGTCGCCTCAGACGGGAAGATAGCGTTCACGAGTCTCCGTCCAGGGCAATACACCCTCGAGGTGCGGGCGACAAGGGACTTTTCCGGAAAGGAATATGAAACAGCCTCCGTCTCGTTCAGGATAAGGCCGCCATGGTATGCATCTCCTGCGGCCGTTGCTGCCTACATCCTCGCGGCTTCCGCCATAATTTTCTGGATATTGTCCACGATATACTCGAAAATGCTCCTCAAGCAGCAGCTGAAGGCCGAGGAAAAGGACAACAATGACAGAATGAGATTCTTCATAAACCTCTCGCACGAGCTGAGGACTCCACTCACAATCATCATAGGCCAGCTGGAACTGTTCCTGAAAAGACACGCGACGGACGGGGCGGACACAGGCAGCGTCCGCAGCAGCTGGAGGAATGCCCTGAAAATGCAGGAGATTGTGTCAGACCTGCTCGATTTCGAGAAGCAGAGCCGCGGTTACAGCACTCTGGGCGTATGCGCAACCGACATGGGGCAGTTCCTGCAGGGAATCATGGACTCTTTCTCCGGCTACGCGGAATGTCGGGACATATCCCTCCGTCTCAGTTGCCCGGAAGAGCCGGTAAAGGTCTGGATAGACAGGAAACAGATGCGGAAGCTGATGTCAAACCTGCTCATAAACGCATTCAAGTTCACCCCGGGAGGAGGGACCGTGAGCATTGTCCTCGGAGCCCCGAAAAGGACAGGGAAAGATGCCTGCGCCATGATAATGGTTTCCGACACGGGATGCGGCATCTCGCAGGAGGCCCTGCCGAAACTGTTCAACCCGTTCTATCAGGACCCTGCCAACAGGACCAAGACCATGGGTACAGGTATCGGGCTGGCACTGTGCCGAGGCATAGCAGAACTGCACCACGGGACACTTACGGCAGGGAACAATCCATCCGGAGGGGCCGTATTCACCCTGAGCCTGCCAATGGGAGACAATTGGTTCTCTTCAGACATGAATGTGAGAGCCGTGGAAGAAGACGGACTGCCGCCGGAGCCTGTCCACGGATATGCGCCGGAGCTGGCGGATGACGGCTTCCACCGGAAGGACAGCAATGGCTACAGACTTCTGATAGTTGAAGACGATGCGGACATGATGGCCATGCTTCAGGCGATATTCAGTCCCGAATACAGTATAATCAAGGCTTCAGACGGCAAAAAAGGTCTGGACGCAGCCCGCTCGGCACAGCCGGACATAATAATCAGCGATGTCCAGATGCCTGCCATGGACGGTATAGAACTATGCAGGAAACTGAAGGAAGACTTCGCCACATGCCACATCCCGGTGATACTCCTCACGGCATACGCCTCGGAGGAGAACAGGCTCAGCGGACTCGGTGCATGGGCGGACGACTTCGTCTCGAAACCGTTCTCCATAGAACTGCTCCGCGCCAAATGCAGGAATCTGCTCAGGAACAGGGAAAAGATACGCTCGAAATTCAGCCGCTCGATATATGATTCGGCAGGCATAGCCGCCAACCGGAAGGATGCGGATTTTCTCGAGAATGTCATATCGGTCATAGACAGCCTCCTTCCCGAGCAGGAGATAAACGTGTCAATACTCAGTTCAAGGATGCATGTCAGCAGGACCCTCCTTGCAAAGAAGATAAAGGGGCTGACTGGGAGCACCCCTCATGAATTTATCGAGAACACAAGGATGAAATATGCGGCAAGGCTGCTGCTCGACGGCAGGCACAACATCTCGGAAGTCTCCTACGAAATGGGATTCAGTTCGCCGAAGTATTTCACGATACGTTTCCGGAAGATATTCGGCACCACTCCTACTGACTTTCTGAAGACTCATCAGCAACCTCAGGGGCAGGATTCTTGATTTCCGGGACCGGGGATTCAGGCTTACGCCTGGACTGACGCTTTTCATAGCGTTCGATATACCGCTGGAGCATCTCGGCATCCTTCCTTGCACGTTCCTGAGCCTGGCGCAAAGCCTTGCGCTTCTTCTCACGGAGCTTGGCAGCCTTCCTGTCGAGCTTGGCCTGGGCCTTGTCGGCATCAGCCTTGTCCTTGGCCTCCCATCTTGCGTCACGGGCAGCCAGACGTTCCTTTCTCCGAGTCTCTTTCTCGAGCCGTTTCTTTTCGCGTATCTGCTCTTTTGTGAGTTCATCCGCAGGTCTGGACATCACGGAAGCGATGGAATCCGCCCTCGCCATGCTGTCGGCCACGGCTATGGAATCAGCCACGGCCTTCAGGCTGTCCTGGAGGGCTATCGAGTCGGCCTTGGCAATCTCGAGCGAATCGAGCCGGGCTATCGACAGGGAGTCCTTGATATGCTGCCGGCGTATCTCCTCCTCACGTTCCTGCTGCTGACGCTCCACTGAACGGACATGGTTCAGGGAGTCCCTGAGGGAAATCTGAAGGTAGATGTTGTCTATGTAGCCAGGGAAATAGAGATTTGTCTGGGTGTAGCGGGCGCGCGGCCTCGCATTGTAGCGGGTCCGTTCCGAAGGCCGCAGGTCAAGGGATGTGATGGCGTGCCTGTCATGAGGACGTCTTTCAGGAAGCCAGTTGAATCCTTTCAGTTTCCTGTCCTCCTCGGACAGCTGCACAACCGGATAAGCGTCGCTGACAGCGGTGTCGAAATAGTATATCCTGTGGATATTGCCGTCGCGGAAAATCGCTGACAGCATCTTCGAGTCCTTCTTGTTCACGGTGGCGAGCTCCCCGTTCTCCTCTATGTAGAACAGGGCGGAAGCACCGCCGAGCGCATCGAAACGGCTCAGCTGGCCGTCATCGCCGAAATAGGCCATCATCTCCGCCCCCTTTATCTGGTCGTAGTGCGTGGAGTCTTCCTGGATGTGGATGAAGGCATTGGACATGAGGCTGGCCTTCTCCATGGCGTTATTCCTCACTACCACGGAGATACTGTCCGCGTTGTACTGCTGCGTGACCTCGTTCCATATCATCGGTTCCTTGAACAGCCTTGCGAGGGAGTCGAGGTCGGAGTACAGCAGGGAATCGCAGATGACCTGCATGTTGTCCCGGAATATCTTGACATTGCGAAGAGCCACCACGAAGCCTATCTTGGTGGTGTCTTTCTGCTTTACGGAGAGCGAGTCCCGGACGGAGACGGAGTCCGCAGCCGGCAAGGAATCCCCGACGGCAAGCGAGTCTGCCAACGCACCGGAAGACAAAGAGTCCGCAGCCGGCAAGGAATCAAGGGATGCCAGTGAGTCTGCAGAGGCCGGGCCTGGTGAATCCGGGGTCCGGAGAGTGTCGGATGGCGCAGCGGCGGACCTCAGGTCCGCGGCTGCGGCCGCCTCGGCTTTAGCCAGAGAGTCGGCCGCGGCCTTGGCCGCAGCAGCTTGCTGCGCGGCCAGCTGCGCCTTCTTGTTCGGGTCGTTCATCGCCTCCTCGGCAGCTTTCTTCGCAGCCGCCTCGGCAGCCTTGCGCCGGAACTCTGTCACAGGATCTATATCTAGGGTCTTCTTCCTCGTTGCAGCCTCGGCCACCAGCAGCGAATCTATCTCGAACATCTGCCGTGTGTAGTGAATCAGGGTATCTGCCCCGAAATACACCGAATCCAGCTGCCCTTCCTCCTCCGTCACGGTCACCACGGCAGGGTCCCTCGAAAGTGTGACGGTAGACAGCGAATCCACGTAGTCCAGCCGCCCTGCAAGCGCATAGACATTCCTCGTGGTATCGTTCAGCTGCACATTCCCGAGCATCCTGATATTCGAAGTGAGCCTGTTGAAATAAAGGGAATCGCACCAGGCCTCCTGCGTGTCAGACATCAGGTGCACCTTCCTGCTGAAGAAGAACTGCTCCCTGCCCCTGTCATACCAGCCATGCTCCGACGAAAGCATATTGTCGTCTTTCCAGGCATTGGTCCCGGTTCCGAACGTGGCGAGAGAAGTCTCCGACTGGTATTTCAGGCTGTTTGTCTTTATGAAGATGGAATCCGTGAACATGTTCACGTCATTCTCGAAGTCGAAAGTCTTTATCTTCGAATCGTAGGTACCGGTCTGGCTCTCGATTATCTGGCCGTCCTTGTCCCTCATCGAACCGCCCCTGAAGAAGACCGCCACACTGTCCTTTGTATTGTAGTCCAGGAACTTTGTCCTCAACGTGTTGTTGTCCTTGTCCTTCAGCTGCACCACCTCTCCGCGGAACTCCGCGAGGTCGGTGTCGATGAAATATTTCATCTTCTCGCTCCGGAGCTCGGTCTGCTCCTGGATTATCTGGACATTCCCCACAGCATCTATGACCCTTGTATCGACATTCCAGAGAGCCGTGTCGCACAGAAGGTAAGTGTTGTTGTGCAGGAATCTCGCCGGCCCCACTATCTTCCTGTAGTTCACACCGTCTATCTCGAGCAGCTGCGCACTCTTTCCGCTTATCAGGCGGACAAGGCTGTCCTCCGGCTCATCCTTGCCGCCCCCGTCGGCATACATGGACGGAGCGGACACGGACAAAGCCGCACACAGCAGCGCAATGCGGAAAAGACGGTCCTTTCTCACTGTTCTGTCCTGATTTTGGCCGCCCATTCCTCGTTGTCAAAAGGACAATCCTTGAATATCGGGTCTATGACTATGTACGTGTCGGCTATCTTTTCCTTCAGGAATTTCTCTATGGCCTCCATCGCCCTCTCGTTCTGCGCCTGCTCCATGAGCAAGGTGTAGTCCTCCGAGAATGAAGCCGTATGCGCAGGTATTATCTTGTCCACCTTTACTATCTTGTAGACCGTGTTCCCCGAGCGGCCCTCGTTGTCGCGCGACTCGAAAGGAGCCGAAATATCCCCTTCCTTCAAGTTCCTGATGGCATTGTAATCCTCCGGCTTCAGCTGGTCTATCTCGAAATACGACGACCCTGTGTTCGGGTCGGCCATCTGGCCTCCGTTCGTCCTCGTTGCAGGGTCCTGGGAATAGAAGCGGGCAGCGAGGTCGAAAGACACGGCCCCGTTCTCCAGTTCCGTCCGGAGACTGTCAAGGACACCGAAAGCCTTGGTCCTGTCTTCTTCCGTGTATTCCGGTTTCATGAGGATGTGCCTTGCATTGAACATGTCCCCTTTCTTCTCAAGGACCTCTATTATATGGAAGCCGTCAGGAGTCTCGACTATCTGGGACACTATGCCGGGCTTCAGGGCCATGGCCGCGTCAGAGAACGCCGGCCAGAACACCGACTTGGATGCCATGCCGAGCTCGCCGCCCTTCCTCGCGCTTCCCGGGTCCTGCGAATATATCCTCGCGAGCACGGAGAACTTCTCTCCGTTCATGATGCGTTCCCTTATTGCAAGAAGCCTGTCCTTCACGGCAAGATTTGCGGCCTCCCTGTCCGGATAGATGCATATCTGGCTGAGCTGGTACTTGATAGGTACTATCGGGAGGTCGAGAGAGTCGGCCGACTCCACATACTTCTCCACATCGTACGGTGTCATTTCCGGAGCGGACGATGCCACATTCTGCTGCATCTGCTGCGTGAGGCTCTGGTCCTGGAGGGTCTGCCGCCATTCCTGACGGAGCTTGTACAGAGGCTTGCCGAAATACTTCTCCACATTCTCGTCGCCTCCGAGCTGGGTCCTGATATTGTCCACCCGGCTTCTGAGCTCAGACTCGACCATGTCGTTGTTCACAGTGAGCGAGTCTATCCTCGCCTGTATGAGGAACAGCTTGGATATCATCATCTGCTCGAGTATCTCGCACCGGATGTTCCTGTCCGAGGCCATGCCCTGCGCACGCATCATCTGCACTTCCTGTTCTACCTGGGAAATGGATATCATCTCGTTCCCGACGACGGCGACAGTCTTGTCTATGACACCTTCCGGATATTGCTGGGCCGTCATGACCACCTCGGAGACAAATGCGGCTACTGCAACGGCAAATACTGTTAACTTGCTGACATTCATTTTTTTCAATATATTACAAACCTACCTTTTTCGCGCGCATCTTCGAGCAAGTCCTGTTCCAAAGTGGACACAAGCCTGTGCCTTCTGACACCTATGAGTATGGATTTGATGTCCGCCTCGCAATACTCTATCGGCAAGACCTCCCCGACATCCACCATATACGGGATATAGGCCACGTTCACCTTGTCATAGACCTTGTCCCTCACTTCTATGAAGGAGTTGCGCATCATCCGCAGCAGGCTTTCCCTGTCCATGCCGAAATCAGCGGCTATCTCGTCGATGCTCACCCAGTTTCCCCCGTAGTCCGTATATCTGTCCGCCGAGACGGAAGCCAGGCTGTCCGCATAGTCCATATCCTCTACATCGCCTGAGGAAAGGGCCCTCTTTATAGCCTCTATATCAGGAGAATCCGCAGAAATCCTCATGAAGCAGGCCCTTGCTACGGGGACCGTCGCGATGAAGTCCTGCTTGTGCGAGTCGTAGTAGTTCTCGACTTCCTTCGGCGAGACTATGGTGTCGAGCCTCTCGTTCACATATCTCTGCTCGTAACGGTATTTCAGCAGAGCCTTCCGGTATTCCTCGAGTTCATCTGTCACATCCTTCTCCTGCTTCGAGAGTTTCGATTCGGCCATGTCGGCGAACACGAGGTCGGACGCCCATGAATTCACGTATTGCAGGACGAGTTTCATGCTGTCTTCAGGCGATGTCCCCTTCGGCACGAGAACCGCCACCTCACTTCTCGTCAGCGTGTGGCGTCCCACCTTCGCGACCACGGGGTCCTTTTCAAAAAGCGAGGAAATCGCCTTGCACGACATGAACATCGGCAAGGCGACCGCAAACGCCGCAACAGATGAAACCCACGCTTTCATCCGGGCTTATCTTGAGTAGTTCGGAGATTCCCTTGTGATAGTCACATCATGAGGATGTCCCTCAATATAACCTGCATTTGTGATTCTCACGAATTTTGCGGAACGCAGGGCCTCGATATCCTTTGCGCCGCAGTAACCCATTCCGGCACGCAGACCTCCGACAAGCTGATAGACGACCTCCGACAATGTGCCCTTGTAAGGGACCTGTGCCACGATGCCTTCAGGCACGAGCTTCTTGACATCGTCCTCCATATCCTGGAAATACCTGTCCTTGGAACCCTGCTGCATGGCTTCGAGAGAGCCCATTCCCCTGTAAGACTTGAATTTACGCCCATTGAGGATGATTGTCTCCCCCGGAGACTCCTCGACACCGGCAAACAGTGACCCGGCCATGATGGTGCTGGCACCGGCAGCCAGTGCCTTCACGACATCTCCGGAATACCTTATGCCTCCGTCGGCTATCACAGGGACCCCGGTCCCCTTCAATGCGGCCGAAGCCATCATCACAGCAGAAAGCTGAGGCATCCCGACTCCGGCGATTACACGCGTAGTGCAGATGGAGCCTGGTCCGATACCGACCTTCACCGCGCTGACACCTGCATCCGCAAGGGCCTTCGCACCTTCTGCCGTGGCCACGTTTCCTGCCACTATCTGGATGTCCGGCAGAGCCTCGCAAGCCTTCTTTATCACATTGAGCACACCTACCGAATGTCCGTGCGCGGTATCCACCACGACAGCATCCGCACCGGCATGCATGAGCATCTCTATCCTTTCTATGGTGTCGGACTTGACGCCCACTGCGGCGGCAACGAGAAGGCGGCCCTTCGAATCCTTGGATGCGATAGGGTTGTCCTTTATCTTCATCAGGTCCTTGTATGTTATGAGCCCCTCGAGCTTGCCGTCCTTGTCCACGACCGGCAGCTTCTCGAACTTGTACTGCCTTATTATCTCCGTAGCCTCGGCGAGCCCTATCCCCTTAGGGGCTGTCACGAGGTTCTCGGAAGTCATCACCTGCGAGACAGGCAGTTTCATGTTGTCCTGGAAACGGAGATCCCTGTTTGTGACGATTCCTATCAGGTGCATGGCGTCATCGACCACCGGTATCCCGCCTATGTGGTGCTTTGCCATCATGCCGAGGGCGTCTCCCACCGTAGCGTCCGGATGAATCGTAATCGGGTCGTATATCATGCCGTTCTCGGCACGCTTGACGCGCCTGACCTGCTCCATCTGCTCTTCTATGGTCATGTTCTTGTGTATGACACCGATGCCGCCGGACCTCGCCATGGCTATGGCAAGCTCGGATTCGGTCACCGTATCCATTGCGGCGGAAACGACCGGAGTATGAAGCCTTATTTCTCTCGAGAACCAGGTGGTCACGTCCACCTCTCTTGGAAGCACCTCGGAACGAGCGGGAATCAGCAATACGTCATCGAAGGTCAGTCCTTCGGGAATCTCATAATTGGTAAAAGTCTGCATCGCAAATAATTTTGCATGCAAATATAAGAACTGTTTTGGATTTTTTAAATATTTAATGTAACGTGAGTTCGATGAATTTTAATTTATTGAAAATCATCGAACTTCCTCTGAGGAGCAGAACGTAGTTCTGCGACGAGCCCCCGGCGAGGTCGTGAGCGGTTCATGAGAATGTCCGGTGGACATTCGAAAGTGAGCAGAAATGGGGGTGGCGCCCCTTGAATAGTCGAGAACGTTTTACGAGAATGTCCGGTGGACATTCGAGAGTGAGCAGGGTCGCCACAGCGACTGGGGTTTAAGAAATTTGGATTTCAAGGAAATCCATAACGACAGTTCGACGAATTCCCTGGTCCTGAACAACATAAATTCGTCGAACTGACGTTAATGTATGCAACCACCTGCGGAAGCCGCGAACTTCCGCCCCTGCCAGGTGCCGCGTTCCTCAAGCCGCCGGTCCAGAAGGCGCAGCAGTTCGAAATTCCGCAGCAGCCCCCACGGAGTCTCGTTCACGAATCTTGGTGGCACCTCGCCGGCTATCCTCTCAATGTAAAGGTCAGGTCTCAGCCTCTCGAGCATGTCTATGATGAAATCAAGGTAGTCATCCACCCGGAACCTCAGGAAATCCTGCGGCCTTTCAGCATATTCCTTTTCCATGGCCGTCCCTTTTATTATCTGAAGCTGGTGGAACTTGACTGAGCACAAAGGAAGGTCGTTTATCATGGCGGTCTGCGAGAGCAGCATCTCCTCCGTCTCCCCCGGAAGGCCGAGGATGAAATGCGCCCCTGTGCAGATGCCCCTTGCGGATGTAAGCTCAACGGCTTTCCGCGCACGGCTGAAATCGTGTCCGCGGTTGATTCTGAGCAAGGTACGGTCGTAGCAGGACTCTATCCCGTATTCCACCACCGTCACAGGGGCGGACAGCACCTTCCCTCCCACTTCCCTGCTCCAGCCAGGCATGAGAAGCCCGTCCTTCAGGGCTGCAATCATGTCCAGCTTCTCTTCATCGACACAGTCAGGACGCGTGCCTATCACTATCCCGACCACGTCAGGATGCGACAGAGCCTCGACATAGAGGCCGCGCAGACGCTCCACGGACGCGTATGTATTGGAATACGCCTGGAAATACGCCAGATAATGCACGGAGTTGCGGTATCGTCCCCTGTGGAACCCGATACCCTCGTCAATCTGCCTGTGCAGGGACTTTCCCGGAGTGCTGTACCCGGGATGGAAGGCCGCATTGTCGCAATACGTACACCCTCCCCTCCCCACAGTGCCGTCACGGTTCGGACAGGTGAAGCCAGCATCGATGACTATCTTCTGCAGTCTCTCCCCGAACATGCGCCGGTAATATCCGACGAATGAATTATACCGTTTGCCTGAATCGAAACTGAACATGGATTGCCGGGATTCAACGTCCGCTCAGACGCCATGCCCGTATATATGCAGGGACTGACGACGGATGACGGACAAGATTGTGGAAAAGGAAATAGAACTTGGACAGGACATACTGGAATCTGCCGGAATGCTTCCTGAAGAAAAGCCTGTTGGACCGCTGCACCATGGTCTCCCTCTCGACAGAACTCCAGAGCGATGACGAAACCCCTCCTCCATAGTGATATATTACGGTCGGGAGTTCCCTGACCTGTATGCCATGCCTCCATATCTCGTAGAAGAGGTCCAGGTCTTCGGCATACAGGAAATAATCCTCGCACCATCCTCCCACAAGCCTTAGATTTTCAGCCGAAATTATGACAGAAGCCCCTTTGTACCAGCATCTTGCCTTGTCCGACCCGAAATTCCAGAGCATGACATCCCGCAGCATGGGAAAGGGCATCTTCCCGTTCTCGGGCGAGCCGTCCCTGTTCCGCAGGGGATTCACATACACGTATTCCGGATGTTCCAGGACGTACATGTAGTCGCCGTCCATTCCATCAGGAAGAGCCGTGTCCGGATTCAGGAAATGCAGAATCCTGCCGGAGGCTTCCGCAGCTGCCCTGTTGTTGGCCTTCGAGAATCCGAGATTCCCGGGAAGCCTCAACGCCCTGAATCTCCCGTCCTCCATGAACGGACGGCAGATGTCCAGGGACGAATCTGTGGATGCATTGTCCGCGACAATGACCTCGAAGCTGACATGGATATTGTCCGCGATGCTTGTGAGACAGTCGTAAAGGAACCGCCCCGAATTGTAGTTCACTATTATGATGGAGATGTCAGGTTTCATTTTCCTTCCTTTTCACGTTTCAGCATCCTGGACAATGCGGATTTCACGTCCTCGTACTCCTCGTTCCTGTACAAGTACCCGTAAGCGACAACCACCACCGCCGCACCTGCCGCCACCTGTATCATGAGCACAAGCCAGTGTGCAAGCGGAAGGAACGACAGGCAGAACACGATTGCAGCCATGGCTACGGAGATTCCAAGATATGGCAGGATGTCCCTTATCTGCTCCCGGACAGGATAATCCACGGACTCCGAGACCTTCACGGCATACACCAGGTATGAGACTGCCGACACTGCCACCGTCGACCAGAGCATGGCCTCGATGTCGAGGAATATGGCGGCAAGCACGGGGATGCCGGCGAGCACGGTCTTCATTATCTCGAGGTAAAGGGTGGTGTCCGACCGCCCGTTGGCATTGATTATGTTCGCGCTGCACACCATGAGCGGGATGAAAAGTCCCGAAAGGCAGAGTATGCGCAGATATTTTATCGCCGGAACCCACTGGTCTCCGATGAGAGTGAGGATGAAGGACTCGGACACTGCGGCAAGTCCGAGGACAGCGGTGAAGGAAATGAGGACGGTGGTGCGGATTATCTTCCGGTATGCGCGGCTCTGCCTCTGCCTTTCATCCCTTATCGAGGCAAGCACCGGATATGTGACCCTCTGCATCACTATGCTCACGTTCGATGTGACCATGTTCCGGAACTTGTCGGCCCTGGAATATTGGCCGAGAGTGGACGGTGTATATACCTTCCCTATTATGAACGAATATATCTCGGACCATATAGTGCTTATCACAGCCGTGAGCAGGAGCCTTCCTCCGAAAGAGAACATTTCCCTGAACGAGGCCGCGGAAAAGACAAGGGACGGCACCCATCTCGAAAACACCCACAGGAGCACCGTGGTGACTGAAAGCCTCACGAGCTGCATGGCCACCAGGCTCCAGACACCGTGGCCTGTGAAAGCCATCCATATCCCCACCGCACCTCCTGCCACGGAAGATGCCACCGAGGCTACGGCCTGTGTCCTGAAGTCTATCCTGCGCACGAGCTGCACCTTCTGGACTATGCTCAGTGCGGTGATTATCAGAGACAGTCCGAGGATTCGCATCACCTTGACAAGCACTGGCTGGCTGAAGAAGCCGGCTATCGCCGGAGCGCAGAAGAAGAGCACGAGGTAAAGGAGGACGGAAGTCAGCAGATTGAAGTAGAATACCGTGTTGAGGTCTTTTTCGTCCACGTCTTTCCTGCGCGTGAGGGCTCCGGTGAAACCGCTGTCCACCAATGAAGTGGACAAGGTTATGAATATCGTTGTCATGCCCATGATGCCGAACTCGGCAGGGGAAAGCACCCGCGCAAGGACGAGATTCACTATTGCGAGAATCCCCGTCCCTCCGAGGTTTTCCAGAAACCCCCACTTGACTCCGGTGGCTGTCTTCTGTTTCAGATTTTCCGGCATAACCTTGAATATTCCTCCGTCATCAAAGCGACATTGTCTCTCCAGTCATAGCATTTGACGGCTCTTTCCCTTCCGGTCTGTCCGATACTGTGCCTGAGGTCAGGTTCGGTCGCGAGAAGCAGCATGGCATCGGCGGCAGCCGACACATCCTCTATCGGAACCAGAATCCCTGCCCCGCCCTGCAGGACCTCACGGAAGCCGTCGGCAGAAGACGCGACCACAGGAAGGCCGCAAGCCATAGCCTCCACGGCAGAAACCCCGAAGCTCTCGGCCCTTGAAAGGAACACGGCCACATCCGCGCTGCCGTAGAATCCGGGGACACTGCCGTGGTCTATCCGGCCCGCGAACTCCACAAACGGAGCCACGCCCTCGTCCTCGGCCAGCCTGCGGAGCATGGCGAGGTCAGGTCCGTCGCCTGCTATCCTGAGCAATGTGTCAGGCACTGCCTGCAGCGGGTTTCCGAAATGCAGCTTCCTGCGCATCTGGGCATAGGCCTTTATCAGCAGGTCTATCCCGTATCTGGAAGACATGGTCTTTACCGTGGCAAAGACCACGGTAGCGTCTTTCCCGGCGGCAGATTCCGCCGGCCGGAACAGGTCCGTGTCAACCCCGAAAGGAGTTATGCCGATGTCCTTCCTGCAATATCTTGAGGCTTCCTCAGCCATGGCATGGCTTGTGGAAAGCACCCTGTCAGCCTTTCCGAGTATGAACCTGACAGCCATCCGGTTGAGCGCGGAAAGCCTCGGGAACTCATAAACATCGCTTCCCCAGACAGACACCATGAGCGGATGGAATCCGGAAAGCGCAGCCACGAGCCCGTAACTCGTGGCGTAATGTGCATGAAGCAAGTCCGGCTTTTCCGCGGCAATAAGTCTCTTCAGAGACCTGACAGCCCTGCAATGCGCGGAAAGGGCTTCAAAAAAAGAAAATATCGCGCCTTTGAGGCTGCCGTTTTTCTTTTTCTTGTACCGGAAAAGGTCGAATACCTGTAACTTTATCCCTTTTTCAGCATAGATACCGGGATTCCCCGGAGTGATGGAGAACAGAACGACGTCGATTCCGGCATCGGCGAGGGACAGGGCCCACCTTTCAGTATGTATGCTCCCGCAGTCTGACACCATCAGCACCTTCATTGCCTCTACGATTTTAATTCCGCAAATTTAGGCATAATTTGAATTTGGTGAGGGCTGTTTTGAGATATTATGTGTAAGTTTGTAAACAAAATTCATAAAACGGATACAGATATGGAAAAAATTCGTGCAGCCGTAATAGGATACGGGAACATCGGCAGATATGTCGTAGAGACCCTGCGGGTTTCACCTGACTTCGAGATTGCAGGTGTGGTCAGAAGGCAGGGAGGTGCTGACAGGCCGGCTGAACTGGCAGACATCGACACAGTGAAGGACATACGGGAGCTCGGCAAGGTGGACGTGGCGATACTCTGCACCCCGACAAGGAAGGTGGAGGAAAACGCGAAGCCGCTTCTCGAGATGGGGATAAACACGGTGGACAGCTTCGACATCCACACGGACATCGCGGCGTTGAGGAGAAGTCTCGGGGAAACTGCCGTAAAGCACAATGCAGTGGCGGTGATATCGGCAGGCTGGGACCCGGGCAGCGACTCGGTAGTGAGGGCTCTGCTCGAGGCCATCGCTCCCAAGGGCATCACATACACCAATTTCGGTCCCGGGATGAGCATGGGGCACACAGTGGCCGTAAAAGCTGTGGAAGGAGTGAAAGCCGCACTCTCCATGACCATACCTACAGGGACAGGAGTCCACAGAAGGATGGTCTACATAGAGGTTGCGGAAGGATATGATTTCAATGAAGTGGCAAAGGCCATAAAGGCCGACCCGTACTTCGTGAACGACGAGACCCACGTCGTGAAGGTGGATGACGTGGATGCCCTGATAGACATGGGACACGGGGTGAACCTGACAAGGAAAGGCGTGTCCGGGAAGACCCAGAACCAGCTTTTCGAGTTCAACATGAAGATAAACAACCCCGCCCTCACGGCACAGGTGATGGTGTGCGCCGCACGGGCCTCATTCAGGCAGGCCAGCGGATGCTACACGCTCATAGAAATCCCTGTGATAGACCTTCTTCCGGGAGACAGGGAAGAGCTCATAAGGCATCTCGTCTAACCGTTCAGTTCTTTATGTTTCAGGACCTTCGCGTCCACGTAGAAGACAATCTCCTCTGCGATGTTGGTCAGATGGTCCCCGGTGCGTTCCAGCTTGCGGAACACACCTCCGAAACCGAGACAGAAAGGAATCGCTTCCGGATGCTCGCGTGCATAGTCTGCAAGTATGGATGCCGATGCCTTGTTGATTGAATCCAGCCGTTCGTCCATGGACAGGACGGCTGTTGCTTTTGCTGCATCTTCTGTCCTGAGGGCCTCCTGAAGCTCTCCGAGCATCTTCAGCACCACCTCGAACATCTCCTTCACCTGCAACCGCCCGATGAGTTCCGGGTCCATGGTCTCCATGTCCGTGTCCCTGACGAATCTGGCTATACCGTCCGCATAGTCTCCGATGCGCTCGAGGTCCCCGTTGATTTTCAGCATCGCCAGCACGAAGCGCAGATCCACTGCCACAGGGGTGAAAAGCGCGATGAAATCCTCGACATCGCTGTCTATCTTGAGTTCGAACGCATCCACCCTGCGCTCCCTCACCATAATCTGCTGCGCGATGGTGCGGTCAAGGTCAAGGACAGCCGACTGCGACTGCTCCAGCTGGTTGTAGACCAGCGTCCACATCTGGTCCACCTCACGTTTGAGCTGAGAAAGCTCGGATTCTACAAATTTTACCATATAGCTGACAATTTTTCTTCCTGTTAACCGAATCTTCCTGTAATGTAGTTCTGGGTGGCCTCCTTGCGCGGATTGGTGAAGATGAGCTTCGTGTCATCGTACTCAATCATCTCCCCCATGTAGAAGAAGGCCGTCTTGTCGCTCACCCTGGAAGCCTGCTGCATGTTGTGCGTCACTATCACTATCGTGACCTTGTCGCGCATCTCGCAGATGAGCTCCTCAATCTTGGCTGTGGAAATCGGGTCGAGGGCCGATGCCGGCTCATCCATGAGCAGCACTGACGGAGACACGGCCATGGCTCTGGCTATGCACAGACGCTGCTGCTGTCCTCCGGAGAGGGCGTAAGCGGATGCATTCAGCTTTTCCTTGACTTCATTCCAGAGGGCGGCCCCTTTCAGAGCCTCCTCGACTTTTCCGGCAATGAATTCCTTGTCCTTGATGCCGTTGACCCTGAGGCCGTATGCCACATTCTCGAATATGCTCTTCGGAAACGGGTTCGGACGCTGGAAAACCATGCCCACATCCTTCCTCAATTCATCCACCTGGACATCAGGCGCATAGATATCCTTCCCGTCTATCAGAATCTTCCCGGAAAGTCTCGCCCCCGGGACAAGGTCGTTCATCCTGTTGAACAGGCGCAGGAATGTGGACTTTCCGCAGCCGGAGGGGCCGATGAAAGCCACCACCTTGTTCCGGGGTATCTCCATGGAGATATTCTTGAGAGCATGGAAGTCCCCGTAATGGAAGTTAACTTCTTTCGCTTCTATCTTTTCCATAAAAAACGTTGGTTTATGACAGGCCTTTCTCGAAATGCTTGCGGAGCAGACCGGCCAGCAGGTTTATAATCAGGACTATGACTATGAGCACCAGGGCCGTGCCGTATGCAATCGGCTGCTGGGCCTCTATGTCCGTACCGCTCGTGGAAATCACATAAAGGTGGTAGGGCAGAGCCATGCACTGGTCCAGTATCGAAGTCGGCAGCTGAGGGAAGAAATATGCGGCGCATGTGAACAGGATAGGCGCAGTCTCCCCTGAAACCCTGCCGAGGGAAAGTATCAGTCCCGTTATTATACGCGGCATTCCCATCGGGAGGACTACCTTCCAGATGGTCTGCAGCTTGGTGGCCCCGAGGGCGAGACTTCCCTCCCTGATGCCGGCCGGTATGTCTTTCAGAGCCTCCTCCGTAGTCCTTATGACAAGCGGCAGCGAAAGCAGCCCGAGTGTCAGGGAACCGGCGAGGATGCTGTCTCCGAAACCGAGATATTTCACGAAAAGGGCCATTCCGAAAAGTCCGAACACTATCGAAGGCACACCGCTCAGATTGTTGGTCATGAGCCTGATGAACTTGACCACCCAGCCTTTCGAGGCATATTCATTCATGTATATGCCGCTCATTATCCCCACCGGGAATGCCACCACGGCACTTCCGAGCATGAGCAGCAATGTGCCGACTATTGCAGGGAAGATGCCGCCGGAAGTCATGCCGTCCGACGGAGCCTTGGTGAGGAAATCCCAGCTTATGACACCTGCGCCCTTGATTACTATGAATCCGAGTATTGCGAACAGTATCAAGACTATAAGCAGGCTCAATATTCTGCAGACGGCAAAAGCCGCAGCCTGTGCCCTGCGTTTCCTGGCACTGTAGCCTTCAGGATATGTTGGTCTGTCCATATATAATCAGTTGTTTTTTGCACGGTTGCGTGAGGAGATGTATTCCACGCAGAGGTTTATCGCGAAAGTGATGAAGAAAAGTATCACACCGAGCAGGAAGAGGGACTGGTAGTGCGCCCCTCCTGCCGGAGCCTCGCCGAGTTCCGCCGCTATGGTCGCAGGGATTGTCCTCAGCGGCTCCAGTATGGACGACGGTATCACGGCGGCGTTTCCAGTGACCATGAGGACGGCCATGGTCTCGCCGACAGCCCTTCCTATCCCGAGCACGACACCGGAAGCTATTCCGGACATGGATGACGGTATCACTACCTTGTATATCGTCTGCCACTTGGTCGCCCCGAGTGCAAGGCTCGCCTCACGCAGAGTCCTCGGGCAGTTCCTCATGGCATCTTCGGCCACTGTGACTATGGTCGGAAGAGCCATTATGGCAAGCACGATACTGCCGGCAAGCCCGCTCTCCCCCACCGGCAGGCCGAACACCTGCTGAAGCATGGGGACTATGACCACGAGCCCGAAAAACCCGTAGACCACGGACGGGATGCCGTTCAGCAGTTCTATCACAGGCTTCAGGAAGCCCCGGACCTTTCCGGATGCCACCTCCGACATGTAGACCGCTATGCTTATGCCGAACGGAAGGGCGAACAATATCGCGAAAAGGCTCACCCAAAGAGTGCCGGCAAGCAAAGGCAGGATTCCGAAAAGAGGCGACGGAGTGGCCGTAGGGAACCATTCCCTGCCCCCGAGCACTTCTCCAGGGGATATATTCCTGTCTTCAATGAAATTGAGTCCGGACTCTTCCGGTATCATGAGCTCCGGCACAAAAGCCACCATACCCGGACGGGAAGCCACGAGAGCGGCGATTGCCGCACCTGCATTCCCGTACTGGGGACCGAGCTCCTCCTCAGTGAAATATTCGTCGGCATCTTCCAGACGGAAGGTCTCTATGGCAAGGTCAGGTCCTCCGAGCTCCTTCCAGTTGGTGATGTCCTCATCGAAAACCGCCTTGATTTCCTCTGCCGACATCTCCTTGACAGGGTTTTCTCCGTTGACGGCAAGCACATAGCCTTCCTCTATCACAGGTTCCCCGAAAAGGCCTGCACCTTCAGTGAAGAGGAATCCGATAATCAGCAGTATCACGACACTTGTCACGAAACCGCTGCCTGTCAGTATCCATCTGACTGTCTTTTCTATCACTCTTTTCATCTGTCGTTCAATGATGCGGGAGCGTTCTCCTCAACCTTTACAGGGATGAATCCCTGTTCCAGCACAGACGCCTGGCCCTCGGGCGAAAGCACATAGGATATGAAAGGCGAAACCTCGGCCTCCTTCCTGGAATCGTAATAATAGTAGAGCGGACGCACAATCGGATAAGAGCCGTCGGCTGCCGTGCTGACCGAAGGCAGGGCATAATGCACGCCGCCGTCATAGGACACGGCCAATGGCTTCACGTACTTGTTGAGATAAGCAAGTCCGATATACCCTATCGCTCCCGCAGTCTGCCTGACCGACTGGATTATGGCGCCGGTCGCAGGCATCGAGAGGATGCTGCTCATGTAGTTCTTGTTGTCAAGCACGCTCTCCTTGAAAAATTCGTAGGTGCCGGAAGATGTCTCCCTGGAATACACGACAATTTTACGGTCCTCGCCGCCTACATCTTTCCAGTTGGTGATTTTTCCGCGGAAGATGGCCTCAAGCTGCTCCCGTGTGAGGCTGTCCACCGGATTGGACGGGTTCACGACCACGGCAAGGGCGTCGTAGGCCACCACCACCTCGACAGCATCGAGGCCGAGCCCGGCGAACTTCATCTTCTCGCCGAACTTTATCTTGCGTGAAGCCATGGCTATGTCCGTGGTATTCTCCGGAAGGGCTGCTATTCCCACTCCCGACCCTCCTCCGGTGACTATGACCTCCTCTGCGGGATGTGTATCGAGATATTGTTCAGCCAGTTCCTGGGTAAGCGGCAGAAGCGTGTCGCTGCCCTTGACCCTTTGTGCATCGGCCGCCCCGCAGAAGAGCAGGGAGCAGACAAGCATTGATGCGAAAGTTCCTTTATGCATAAAAAGGGGCTTAAAATAAGGGGATGACCGGAAAAAATGCATTCCCGAATCATCCCCGCAAAGGTATGTCCCGGAGGAATAATTTCCAAATTATGGCACCGGGCAGCTGAAAATTTAATATTTCCTTAACATTCCATGCAGGATTTCCGCCCCGCAGTCATCAGTACCCTGGAGTCTGCACCATCCCCGGCGAAGGATTGGACTCGAACTCTGATGCAGGTATAGGCATGGCATAGTTCGTCTCTTTCCAGATGATATTGCTCTTGGCCGGCCCCGGTCCGGAGACCGTCTTGTAGTACGAAGCCTCCTGCCGGCCTATTCTCAGGTACCGGACATACTCCCACCATCTCATCTCGCCGAACATTTCCGCCCATCTCTCGTAGAGCAGAGGATTGTTTGCCAGATGGTCCTCCGCATCCGCTGTCTTCGTGCGGTCCCGGAGACTCGTGTAATCCACTGGCGAAGGCTGGTCCGGGTCATAGCCGTATGCCCGGCGGTGAACCTTGTTGACATATTCCAGAGCTTCCGCATCACGGCCTTCATCCGCCAGCAGCTCGGCATACATCAGATAGATTTCCGGAAGCCTGATGAAGTAGATGTTGTAGCCGGCCACGTTCCTCGTCTCCTCGAGAAGATGCCCTTCAAGGAAATTGTACTTCCTGACTGGCCAGCCGTAGAAAGTCTCCGTGTCGTTGCCTGTGGAGGAGTCCATCTCCCACCATTTCCCGAATTCCACCTGGGCCACCGTCCTCGGGGCATAGATTCCGTCTATGGTCATGTACACCTCATCCACAAACGGCTGGAGAGCGCACACGAAAAGTCTCGGGTCCGGGAAATTCCCGTAGTCATACCGGTCTGTCCCGAGAAGAGTCCTGTATTCCTGTTGTCTGGCCATATAGTCCGGGTCGAGCGAGTAAGCGTCAGTGCCGCTTTCTTCCGGAGTCACGAGGACTTCAGCAGAAAGAGGAGCCGGGTCCGTGTAGCCGAAACGCACGAGATTCCTGTCGTGCATGTACTGGTTTCCGTACGACATTGCCACCCTGTCCCCGTCCGGGTCGATGCAGAACGGAGGATAATACATGGAAAGCGTGGAACCCGTGTTCGGATTGCCGTATGCATTACCTCCCGTCGGGTCAGCCCTGTTGCCGACTTCATAGAAGGATTCGCTGTTGTACTCGTATTCGTCGTAGCCGTTGAACATCATCCTGTAATCCTCGAACGGGACAAGAGATTTCCCGCTGTCATTGATGCAGGCCTCCAGATACGTCTTCGCATCCGCTGTCCGTCCCATGAAGAAAAAGGCCTTGGCGAGGAAGGCTCTGACAGACCACACGGTGACCCTGTGGACATCGGTCTGCGTGAGCAGGTCCTCGGCGGCTTCGAGGTCGGAGATTATGGCGGCATAACTGTCTCCGGTAGTCTCTCTCGAGACATACATCGACTCCAGGTCCTTCGGCACGGACTGTATCACCGGTATCCCCACGCCGTCCATGTCCGGCTCGCCGTAGAGGGAGAGCATGTGCCATCTGTAGAATGCCCGGAAGAAAAGGCACTCCCCTTCATAATTGTCCAGAGCTTCCTTCTCGGACTCCGGAGCGGTCTGGCGATACTGCGCTATTTCCTCGAGGGCGGTATTTGCATAATACACGCCGAGGCTGAGCCCTGTCCACGGGTCGGTCACCTTGTTGTTGCCGGCCTTCACTTCTCCGGCCGATATGTCTATCCATCCCTGGTCATTGTGCCACTGCATGTCTATGGTGTGGTCGAGACAGTACATGACATAGCCTGCCCAGTAATTGCCGAGGAAGAACCAGTGATGCTGCGCCCCGTAAACCGAATTCACTATAAGGCCGATATGCTCTATGTCCACAGGGAAGTTCCCGTCGGAAAGAGCCTCCGGGTCCGTCAGGTCCAGATAATTCCTGCACGACACGGTCCCCGCCACACACAGGGCGAGAAGTGCCGTCCTCATATTGTATATAATGTGTTTCATCTGCATGTCTTCATAAATTTTCATTCCTGTGCGTCAATGTCTCAGAAAGAAAGGTCGATTCCGAGGGCGACCATCTTCGTCTGGGGATATGTGCTGCCGTAATAGACCCCGTACGCCGTCTTGGCTGCCCCCGCAAATTCAGGGTCGAGGCCTGTGAACTTCGTGAAAGTGAGAAGATTGCTTCCGGTGACATATATCCTGAGCCTGTCTATTTTCGCCTTCCTTGTCCACTTGCGCGGGAAAGTGTATCCCAGGGTGACATTCTTCAGTTTCAGATAGGAACCGTCCTCTATGAAATAGTCGGAATACCTGCTGTAGTTCTGGTTCGGGTCCTTGACCACGGCATTGTTGTCAGGGTCGATTGCGGACACTCTCGGGCGGCCGGTCATGCCGTTGCCGAGGAAATAGGAAGCCTCGAATATCTCCGCGGTGGTGTTGGAACTCTGCACCATGTTCTGAGTGTAGGCTTTTGAAAGGTTCATGACATCATTCCCGGCCACTCCGGTGAAGTCCGCCACGAAATCTATCCCCTTGTAGCCGAGGGTTATGTTGAAGCCGTACTGCACGTCCGGCCACGGGTTCCCGATGAATGTGCAGTCATCGTCATTTATGGTGCCGTCCCCGTTGCGGTCCACGAACTTGAGGTCTCCGACTCCGGTCAGCCGCTGGTGATAGTAATCATGGCCGTTGGCCCTGGCTATGGCGTTCAATTCGTCTATCTCTTCCTGTGAAGTTATGAGCCCGTCGGTCTGAAGGCCCCAGAAACTGCTTATCGGCATGCCGTTCACCGTCTTGCACGGGCTCGTGGTAGCCTGCATCGGATGTCCGCCCCCGCCGTAGATGTAGGCTGTAGGAAGACCGAGGTCCACCACCCTGTTCCTGTTCTGGGAGACATTCGCGCTCACGGCATAGTTGAAGCCGCCCACGTTGTTCCTGTAAGACACGAGAAGCTCCCACCCGTTGTTGTCTATGCGGCCGAGGTTAACCGGCATGGTAGCCATGGTGCCGGTATTCACCGGTGTCGTTATCCCGGACGAGTTGGGCACCGATATGGCGTATATCATATCCCTGGTGATTCTCCGGTACCAGTCGAACGAGACGGCGAGCTTGTTGTTGAAAAACTCCATGTCCACCCCGGCGTTCAGGGTATAGATGGACTCCCACCTTATGTCCTCGTTTATCACCTTGGGGTTGTTGTAGCCTGCGACCGCAGAGCTGCCGTCGAACGAATGCAGGGTGACATTGCTGAAAGACGAAAGGTACGAATAGCTTGCAAGCGCGGAATCGTTTCCGAGGATACCCCAGCTCACGCGAGGCTTGAGCGAACTGAACCAGCTCTGGCTCCAGTTCTTGAAGAACGGTTCTTCGGAGATTTTCCACCCGGCGGAGAACGACGGGAAATTACCCCACCTGTGCGTAGGCCCGAATTTAGGGGACCCGTCCCTTCTGAAGTTCGCGGAAAAAAGGTATCTGCCGTCGTAGTTGTAGGTGAGTCTTGCGAAGAAAGACAGGAACCTGTCGTAGCTGAGGGTCCCGGAAGCAGACCTGTCATCCACGGTGGAAAGGGCGAAAGACTGCGGATTGTCGACAGGGAAATCCGTAGCCGTCGCACTGAGGTAGGAATAGTTGGCATTCTTCGCCTCGAACCCGGCCATCACGTAGAAATCATGTTTGCCGGCGAATTTCTTCCCGTATGACAGCGTGGACGTGAAGGTATATTCCTCGCTGTAGTCCAGGTATTTGTAGTAGCTGTCGCTTTCAGGTGTCCTCCTGAGGGTGCTGGACTCGGTGTACTGGTCGTCGAATCCGCCGCCGAAATGGGCTGCGCCTGTCACGTTCAGCCGCAGGCCGTCCCAGATGTTCCAGTCTATGAACAGGTCGGCGTTACCGACCAGGTCCGAAGACTTGAAATGATGTTTCGCGATGTCGGCGCGAGGGTTTCCCGCATCCGTATCCACACCCGACGGCACCCCTGTCCATGAACCGTCAGGATTCTTCACCGTGATGTAAGGCACAGAGACCCACGGGAAAGACAAGGTGTACGGGTTTTCCCTTATCCTGGCGAAATATATCCTCGTGCCCACTGTCACTGCCTTGTTCACTGCATAATCCACGTTCAGCCTGGCGGAAATACGCTCCCAGTAATTCTCGAGCTGCGTCCCGTTCTCCCTCTCGTAGGCTCCGGCAAGATAATACCTCAGCTTGCCGCTTCCGCCTGAAAGCGACAGGTTGTAGCTGTGTTCTATACCGTTGCGGTATATCTCCGAAGGCCAGTCCGTATAAGGAAGGGAAGACGGGTCGTTGAAAATGGCGTTATCCTCTCCGAGCGCCTGCTTCACCCTGACGAAATCACGGGTGTCGAGAAGCTCGTACATGTCTGCCAGAGACCTGATGCCTGCCCTCGCCGAAAAGGACACGCGTGCCGGAGAGTTGTAGTCTCCCTGCTTCGTGGTGATGAGCACGACTCCGCCTGCGGCACGCGCCCCGTAAATGGCTGCAGCACTCGCATCCTTGATTACCTCTATGGACTCTATGTCACTGAGGTTGTAGTCCGCGGAGTTCTCCACAGCCACCCCGTCTATGACGAAAAGAGGATTCAGTCCGTTTATCGAACCTACGCCTCTTATCACGATGTCCGCCGTGCTGCCCGGGGTGCCGTCGTTCTTCGAGACCATGACACCGGCCACCTTGCCCTGCAAAGCCTCCGACACCGACCTCGCCGGAACATTCCTTATGTCCTTTGCATCAACTGAGGATATCGAGCCCGTCAGGTCCGATTTCCGCTGTGTACCGTAGCCTATCACCACCACATCGTCGAGATATTCGGTGTCTTCCTCCATCTCCACCGTTATGTCGGTCCTGTTCCCGAGCGGATACCTGACCTCCTTGTAACCGACGTATGAAATCATGAGGACGGACTTCGGCGCAGCCATAATGCTGAACCTGCCGTCCAGGTCTGTAATCACTCCCTCCGAGACGGGTTCTCCCCTCACGGTCACCGCCGCACCGGCAAGCGGATTCCCGAGGTCGTCCATGATGGTGCCGACCACCTCACGCTTCGCCTCCTGTGCCATCGAGCCATACGGCAGGAATACCGATGCCACAATCATGAAGACGGCCAATATGCATCTGTTCCGAATCATAATGATAAATTTATACGGGATGCAAAATTACCGTCGAATAGTTTGCCGGACAAAAAATAAGTTTGACAAACTGAAAACAGACCACCACTCATTATCAATGAGTTGGATATTCAAAAACAGAAAAAGTCTGCCGTCGGGGTGAAATTATATGATTGCCGATACCATTACCGTCCGTCTGCGGCACTCCCGCCGGAGCGGGGTTCGATGTCGGCGATGAGTTTCCGGAGATAGATGTCAAGGTTGGTCTCGGTAGGGGCAAGGCCGAGCTTCTTCCTGATTACGCTGTTTATCTTGTAGTACCTGCTCGACCCGAGGATGTTCCCGATGTCCTTTCCCTTGAAGCCCATGCTGTAAAGGCTGCAGTAGCCTATCTCCCATGTCGAGAACTGGCGGCTCCGGAGATAGTCCGACAGTGCGGGATGACGGAGTGAGAACATGAGTCCGAGCGAGTTCATGTAGGCTTCCTGGTCAAGCGCAATGGACTCTATCATCTCCAGGGCACGTTTAGGGGAATAGTTCCCGAGCCGCCTCATGGTCAGAATCTCGTCAAGGGCGGCAAGACGGTTCTCTATCACGTTCCTCGACGGTTCGTCGATGAGCACGGAATTTTTCCTTATCGCCGTCAGCGCATCCTTTTCCTTGGAGACGTTCCGGTACAGTTCCTCGAGATAGTCGGCCCGGCGGGACTGCTTCCAGATTTTCCGGCGGAAGTGCAGGACCACTCCGGCCCCGACAACGAGTATGGCCGCTATGGAATACAGCAGTAGCCGCTTCTCCCTCTCGCTCCTCGACATCTGCACATAATTGTCGTACATCGCCGCAACCATCTGCACATTCTCGTCTATCTTGTCCAGATATGTGGAATCCTTGAGGGCCACGTGCTTCTTGTACGCCTGCAGGGCCATCTTCTCGAGCCCCAGAGTGTCGTAGACATTCGACAGCCGCAGGTAATATGTCGGATTTGAGCTGAAGGCAGGTGTCGCCTCCCTGTATCTGTCTATGTAGACCATGGCGGAATCCGTATAGCCGGACTTCAGGTATATGTCCGATATGGCGAGAAGGTATCCCTGGTCAGGTGAAGTGTCCCCGCGGAGGTCCAGATGCTCCACGGCGTTTATGACATCGTCCAGGGGAATCTCATGGTTCATGTTCAGTATCAGCCTGAAATACCTGACCTGGTCCGCATCCTCCACACTTTCCATATACGGCGCCATGTCATCGAGTATTGCCATGGCCCTGAGCTCGTCGCCCATGTAGAAGCAGCATCGGGCGGCCCTTATGTTCACCCTGGCGAAATGCCTGTAGTCCCCGGCCTCCTTGAAATGCCGTCCGGCGGTCATGTAGCCGTCGACAGCCTTCGCATAATCGTAGCCGTACTCGTAAAGGCTGGCCATTGATGCGGAAAGGCATCCCGGAAGAACCGCATCCGCAGCATCACCGACATACTGTTCGGCATTAACGTAGCAGAACATGGCCGACTCCTCGTTTCCGCGTATCTGGTGGAATCTGCCGAGGATGTAGTACATGTCGAGCTTTTCCGTGCGGCTCTTGTGCTTGCGGTAATAGTTGAAAACCGAATGCGTGACACTGTCCACCTGCCTTGCGGACGCTGTGTCCACGATGGAAAAGCGCGGCTCCAGCCTCTCCACCACAGTCATTGCACTGTCGGGGTATTCATACATTAGGACGGCGGCATCCGTAAGGTCCGGCTCCCTCTGCCACATGGCATGGCATGACATCCCCGCCACGCAGAAAAAGGCTGCACACAATATCGGTATTCTGTATATGGATGTTTTCACAATCTGTCTCCTGTCTGCAGACGGCAAATTTAAGAATCTGTTTTGAATTATTCCCTTTTTTACGAGTTCTTTAGATTTTTATTGTAATTTTGTATCTTATTGCACTTGCCCGTTGACTCAATTGGAAAACCTTGAAAAAATGAAGACAAGAAAATCATCCGGCACAATCTGCCTGTCTTTCCTGCTTTCCTGCGCGTGGGTGGGGGGGGGAAATAATCCTGAACGGATGCACGACTGAAACCATTACGGCGGACGGCACTGACCTGCTTGTCGTGGAACCGGAAACTGTCGTGCTCTCCGGCAACGGAGATTCGAAAACGGTAAATGTCACGTCAAAATTCACCTGGAACTATTCCCTGTCTTGTCCTGACGACTATGCCTCAAATCCGTTCTCGGCGGAACAGACTTCCGAAAGCGAACTCCGGATAAGTGCACAGGCGCGCATACACGACGGAGGTCTGGTTTTCGACAGCTACACTGGAGTGCTGGAAATATATTGTCCTGACCATCCGGAGGTAAGGAAAGAAGTCACCCTGCGTCAAAATCCCCAAGCTCCCGTCTTCAATATCACACCTGCGGACTCGTACTCCGACGAAGAACTGGAGGATATGTGGGAAGGTCTCGAAAATGGCTTTGAAGTGCCGGAATCCGGCAAGACCTACGAGTTCGTGACAGACTCGAATTTCCCTGTAGAGGTCCTGAACGAGTGCGACTGGATAAATGTCAAGAGTACAGGAGGCTCTGAAACCAGTACAGACAACTCTGGAACCCGGAGCTACAGCCTTTCAGTGGAAGTCCTGTCCAATCCTGACTTCGAAGGCAGAAAGGCTGGAATCAAAATCGGGAGCACGGTTTCCCGCGACGGTGAAGAGGTGGAAATATACCAAAGCCTGACATTCGTCCAGGGTGAACTGTCCCAGTCTATAACATTGGACAACCTCGGACAGTTTTCCGAGGGCAGGCCATATAACAATGTAATCGATTATATCACAATATCGTCCAATTGTGGCTGGACTGTCTCATCGGATGCGGACTGGATAAGGTTCAGCACAGACGGGTCAAGCGGCAACGCTGTCGAGGAACTTGCCGGGAATCCGGACATTCAGAAAATATACTTCCACTATGATGTGAACTTCGATGAAGCCGCCAAATCCGGGGAAGTTCACATATTGTCTCAGGACAACACGGTATCGCACACGATACAGGTCACCCTGAATGCTTTCGCCGGCATAAAATATACGACCACGGACGGCAGGAAACTAATGATTTCGGAAAACGGCTATGCCGGACATATTTTCGAAGACGGGACCGGCAAAATCGCACTGAAGACCACCAACGATGACGAGGTTTACAGCGGAGCCTTCAACAACTGCTCCACATTGAAGAAAATATGGCTTCAGCCGGCATTGGGAACAGTGGGTTCAGCTGCATTTTCCGGATGCACGTCCTTGGAAGAAGTCGTGTTCACCAACAGTTCGTTCAACGACGGCTATGGTATAGAAACTTCCGTGTTCTTTGACTGCATATCATTGGTCGAAATCGACATTCCACGAGGTGCCGTAAACGGGCACAGTATAGGCAGTTCGACATTCGAGAACTGCACTTCCCTCAGAGAGGTAAGATGGGGAGATGACGTAACCTACATTGGGCAAAGGGCTTTCTATGGATGCGAATCCTTGGAAGGACTTACTGACAGGGACGGCAGTTTTCCCGGAGTGAGTGTCGGCGATTATGCTTTCTACAAATGCAAAAAGCTCACATCATTCGGGCTGCTGCAGGAAGTCGGGGAGTATGCGTTTTACGGATGCTCGGCCCTGTCCGATGTACGGTTCGATATGGACTGGGAGTGGCGGGGGAACTATCCGATAGGAGACTATGCCTTTTACGAATGCCGCAGTCTCAGGAAAATACAGCTGCCGGAAACGTTGAGGGAAATCGGCCGCTATGCTTTCGCGTTATCCGGACTTGAAAAAATTGAATGCGAGCACGACCTCAGAAGGATAGGCGCAGGCGCATTCTATTACTGCAGAAGTCTGACAGATGTGAAATTAGGGAGATATATAGAATTTGTCGGAACCGTGGCGTTCGCGGACTGCAACAAACTGGCAAGTGTCGGGCTCGAGTGCGGCCATATTATGAAAACCACATTCGGCAGACAGGTTTTCTCGGGAGACAAGAACCTCGGAGCCCTGTACCTCAACTATTATACGCCTCCTACTCTTACAAACACGATTTTCGGGAGGGGATATATGTACGCAGGAGACCCTTTGCAAAATTCCGGATTCAGGATCTATGTGCCGGAAGAAACACTTGCGGACTATGAAAAAGCGGAGTTCTGGAAAGACTGGCCGCTCGAAGGGGTGCCTTCTTCCGAATTCTACAAATAAGAACGTCTTCCGGAGAAAGATTTTTGCTACTGAATATAAACAACTAAACACAGGAATCAATGATAAAGAAAATCATTCCGGCGGCAGCAGCCCTTTTCGCGCTCTGCTCCGTATCTTACGCCCAGTCCCGTACCGACCGTGTGGAATACCAGGAATCGTCCGCACGCAACCTTGAACCGCAGCAGTCAGTGATGATCACGCCTATGATCGCTGATCTCCAGTTGATTTCGGACAAGATTGCCTACACCGAAAAAGATGCCTTTTCAAGGTATCCAGTCAGCCCGGCAATAGTGAAATTGGTACCGGAGTTCAAGAAAATCGCCCTCAGCCGTGCTGCAAGAGCCTATAAGGCGGACGCGATAGTCGGGGCCACAATAGACGTGATTACAAACGAGGCGGGCTTCCTCGAAATAACGGTTTCCGGCTATCCGGCGAAATACGTGAACTTCAGAAACGCCACGGAGCAGGATGTGAACCTCGTGGCAAAGGCCAAGAGCGTGACCGGGGAGGAGAACAACAAAATCCTCGAAAACCCGGAGGGGCAGACAAGACTTCAGATTGAAAAATAATTTCCGGAACCGGATACTGAAAACCGCTGAAATATGAAAAGGAGCATTCTGACCATCTTGCTGTTGGCTGTCGCAGCCACAACTAACGCACAATTGATATCCAGTTCGTCTTTAGTCATCACCAAAGCAAAGCTCCCGCCTGTGGAATCCGGTTACGAGCAGTCTGTGGACGCTTCTTACGCAATGATGATGACCGGTGCGAACAATCTTGAGGCGAACATAAGCTATATCGGAGGCTACCGGTTCAACGAGCATATCTTCCTCGGGGCCGGCATCGGAATTTCAATAATGGACTCCATAAAGGAAAGCTATGAAACGCATTCTGTGGTGACCGGCGGCAACGGTGACTGCCTGTCGTGTCCGCTTGTGAATATCCCTCTTTACGTGCATTTCAAGGCATATTTCCTCAAATCGAGGGTGTCGCCTCTTTTCGCCCTCTCGGCGGGCGGCAGGCTTTCCGCAAAAAAGGAATTCGGGATGGAAACAGGAGAAAATATCCGGTACGGCACGATGGGGCTGTATGTCAACCCTTCTGTGGGCGTGAACTACAGGGTGTCGGAAAAGAACAGCCTCTATTTCTCCGTGGGACTGAAGGGGACAACGGTACCGTCCGTGGACACGCTGGAACTTCAGGCCATGACTGTCAAAAGGAAATTCGCCTACGGAATCGACTGGCATCTGGGATTCACTTTTTAGAATGCTTATCCGTATTTCAATAAAATTCAATAAAATTAAAGACCGATTCTATTGTTTTATCAGATTTAATATCTAACTTTGCGGCCGCTTAATTCCCCTGCGGGATTTTTGCACTTACATTTTATTATTAATAATTAAATCTTTTTGCAGATGGCTGAATATTTGGAAGCTGATAAGAAGCAGGAGATTTTCGCGAAGTACGGAAAGTCTAATAAGGACACCGGCTCTCCGGAGAGTCAAGTTGCTTTATTTTCCTACCGTATCGCTCACCTCACCGAGCACCTCAAGAACAACAAGAAAGACCATGTAACCCGTCTTTCTCTCTTGAAGCTGGTCGGCAAGAGGCGTCGTACACTTGATTACCTCAAGGAAAAAGACATCGAGAGATACAGAAGCATAATCAAGGAGCTCGGACTCCGTCGATAAATGTGAAAATGCAAAGAGGGGCGATCGTGCGAAAGGTCTCCCCTTTTTGTGTAAAGACGCAATCATATCCCTTCTCCGGCTAAAAAGAATCGGTCTGCGGCCGGGAAAGGCTACGATATAAAGGGAAAACAGTAACAATTTATGAATCAACTCCCATAGGGGGAGGCAGACTGAAATTAACTACATGAATATTATCAACAAGAAAATCGAATTATCCGACGGAAGGGTAATTGAAATCGAGACCGGCAAACTTGCCAAGCAGGCAGACGGTTCTGTCGTTGTGAAGATGGGGGGTACGATGCTCCTCGCGTGTGTCACATGCGCAAAAGAGGCTAAACCAGATGTGGACTTCATGCCGCTCCAGGTGGACTACAAGGAGAAGTTCGCTTCCGCAGGAAGGTTCCCTGGCGGATTCATGAAACGTGAGGGGAAGGCTTCCGATGCAGAGATACTCACTGCAAGACTTGTGGACAGGGCTCTCAGGCCGCTGTTCCCTGAAGACTTCCATGCAGAGGTTTTCGTCACCATCAATCTGATTTCCGCAGAAAAGGACATACAGCCGGATGCACTGGCCGGACTTGCCGCATCTTCAGCACTCGCTGTGAGCGACATACCGTTCGGCGGCCCGATTTCCGAAGTAAGGGTAGGAAGGATAAACGGAGAGCTGAAAATCAACCCTGACTTCAGCGAGATGGCGAATTGCGACCTTGACATCATGGTTGCAGCCACCTACGATAATATCATGATGGTGGAGGGCGAGATGAAGGAAGTGAGCGAAGCCGAGATGCTTGAAGCCATCAAGTTCGCGCACACCGAGATAAAGAAGCACTGCAAGGTGCAGATGGAGCTCATGGAGGAGGCAGGAAAGACCGTAAAGAGAACATACTGCCACGAGGAGAACGACGAGGAGCTCCGCAAGGCCGTGGAGGCATTCTGCTACGACAGGTGCTATGCCATCGCCAAGTCAAGCCTTCCGAAGCACGAAAGGAGCGATGCTTTCGATGCCCTGAAGGAAGAATTCTACCAGACTATCCCTGAAGAGGAAAGGGAAGCCAAGGAGATGATGGTGGAAAGATACTACCACGCCGTGGAAAAGACGGCGATGAGGAACCTCATACTTGACGAGGGAATCCGCCTCGACGGACGTACATCCACCCAGATACGCCCGATATGGTGCGAGACTGACTATCTGCCATGTGCACACGGCTCGGCCATCTTCACCCGCGGAGAGACCCAGTCCCTGTCCACAGTGACACTCGGCACCAAGCTGGACATGAAGGAGCTCGACGAGGTGCTCGTTCAGAAGACAGAGCAGTTCGTGCTCCACTACAACTTCCCTCCTTTCGCCACGGGCGAGGCGAAGGCTCAGAGAGGTGTCGGACGCCGCGAAATCGGGCACGGCAACCTCGCATGGAGGGCACTCAAGCCAATGGTTCCGCTTGCTCCTGAAAATCCGTATGCTGTACGCGTGGTCTCTGACATACTCGAATCCAACGGTTCGTCATCCATGGCCACAGTCTGCGCAGGATGCCTCGCGCTCATGGATGCCGGAGTCAAGATAAAGAAACCTGTAGCAGGTATAGCCATGGGGCTCATAACCGACGAGAAGAACCCTAACACCAGATATGCAATCCTGAGCGACATCCTCGGGGATGAAGACCACCTCGGAGACATGGACTTCAAGGTGACAGGCACAAAGGATGGAATCACGGCCACCCAGATGGACATCAAGGTGGACGGACTTTCATACGAAGTGCTCGAGAAAGCCCTTGAGCAGGCACGTCAGGGCAGGATGCACATCATGGGTGAAATGATGAAGTGCATCAGCGAGCCTCGTGCAGACTACAAGCCGTTCGTACCTCGCATCATCCAGATAAGAATCCCTGGCGACTTCATCGGAGCCGTCATCGGCAAAGGCGGGGAAGTCATCCAGAAGATACAGAAGGAGACTGGCACCACCATCACAATCACCGAGGAGAACGGGGAAGGCATCGTGGACATCTTCGGAGAGAACAAGGAGTCCATGGACAAGGCCCTCGAATGGATTAACGGCATCTGCGCAGTGCCTGAGGTCGGACAGATATATCACGGCAAAGTGGTTTCAATCCTGGAGTTCGGTGCATTCGTCGAGATTCTTCCCGGCAAGGAAGGTCTGCTCCACATCTCGGAACTCGACTGGGGCAAGACCGACAAGGTGGAGGATGTGCTCAACATCGGTGACGAGGTTGACGTGAAACTCCTTGAAATCGATGAGAAGACAGGGAAGATGAGACTCTCCCGCAGGGCACTCATCGAGAAGCCGGAAGACTACGTGGAGCCTGAACGCAGGCCGCGTCCTCAGGGCGGGAACAGAGGACCTCGCCGCGACGGAGGAAAAGGCGGGAACAGGCGCAACGACAAGAGATAGCCTGATTCTTACACATCTTAAACGGGGCTGTGTCAAGCGAATTTTGACACAACCCCGTTTTCTTTGAAAGACGAACCCGTCTTTTATGTTGGCGGACATCCATATTCAGTAAAATTTATGTAGTTTCGTGCCGTTTTTCAAAGGAGAGGCAATGGACAGCGACACAAGACAGTATGAAAACAGGCTGGGGACGGACAGGCTGCTTCCTCTCGTCTTCCGGATGGCTCTTCCGTCCGTCGTCGCCCAGATTGTGAACCTGCTCTACAACATCGTGGACAGGATATTCATCGGGAGGATTCCTGGAATAGGGACCGACGCTCTCGCCGGGGTCGGGGTCACAGGTTCGGTAATAATACTCATATCCGCCTTCTCGATGATTGTCGGAGGCGGCGGGGCACCGCTCGCATCGATAGCCCTCGGACAGGGCAACAGGGAGAAGGCAGCGAAAATCCTCGGCAACGGATTCCTGATGCTACTCTGCTTCGCAATCGTGACGACAGGGCTCACCTACGCCTTCATGGAGCCGCTTCTGATGCTCACGGGGGCGTCCGCAAACACTATAGGCTACGCAAAGGACTATCTCGGGATATATCTCACCGGCACCGTATTCGTGCAGATATCGACAGGTCTCAACTCCTTCATAAGTGCGCAGGGGAGGCCCGGAATCGCCATGATGTCCACAGTCATAGGGGCGTTGACAAACCTTGTGCTCGACCCGGTGCTGATTTTCGGACTGGACATGGGTGTGAAAGGTGCAGCACTTGCCACCGTCATATCACAGGCGTTGAGCGCGGCATGGGTGCTGCATTTCCTGTTCTCCAGAAAAGCGAGTCTGCGTATAGATGCCGGGCACATGATACCGCACCGCAGGATAATTCTCGCTGTCATGTCGCTCGGCGTGGCACCTTTCGTGATGTCATGCACCGAAAGCATTGTCGGCTTTGTGCTCAACGGAAGCCTGAAACAATACGGAGACATATATGTCAGCACACTCACGGTGCTGCAGAGCGCGATGATGTTCGGCAGCGTGCCGATAACGGGGTTCGCCCAGGGCTTCGTGCCTGTCGCCAGCTACAACTTCGGGCAAGGCAGGGCAGACAGGGTGAAAGGCTGCTTCAGGATAGCCGTAGTCACCATGTTCACATTCAACTTCGTGCTCATGCTCCTGATGGTGCTTTTCCCTGGTGTCGTCGCATCATTCTTCACTGAAGACCCCCTGCTCATAGCACACGTGAAGGAAATGGCCCCGTATTTCCTGACCGGCTCAATGATATTCGGACTTCAGAGGGCTTGCCAGAACACCTTCATAGCCCTTGGCCAGGCACGCATATCCCTATTCATAGCCCTTCTCCGGAAAGTGTTCCTGCTCGTTCCGCTTGCATTCATCCTTCCGCGGTTCATGGGTGTGGAGGGAGTATATATGGCCGAATCCGTCGCCGACGCCACGGCTGCCCTGTGCTGCATGGCAATTTTCGCCTTCGTTTTTCCGAAAATCCTGAAAAAAGGCAGCGCAAGTCCTTCGAAATAATTATTTTTGCACAGACGAACTGAACATCAATGCTTAAAAAGACAAGAAAAATTCTCGCCGCAGCGATATTCATCGCAGCCATGCTGCTGTTCCTTGATTTCACTGGCTCCATCCACAGGTGGCTGGGATGGATTGCAAAAATACAGTTCATACCGGCAGTGCTGGCAATGAATTTCGGGATTGTGCTTCTGCTCGTATTGCTCACCCTCCTTTTCGGCAGGGTCTACTGCTCGGTCATCTGCCCTCTCGGGATAATGCAGGACATCATCTCATGGGTGCACGGACGCACCCGGAAGCGGAACCGGTTCCGTTTCTCCTGGTCAAAGGCGAAAAATCCGCTCAGATACACTGTCCTTGCCCTGTTCGTTGTTGCATCCGCCGCCGGGGCCCTGTCCGTCGCATCTCTGATTGAGCCTTACAGCGCCTTCGGAAGAATAGCCTCCAATCTTTTCGCACCGCTCTATCTGTGGGGCAACAACCTGCTTGCATGGTTCGCCGAAAAAGCCGGCAGCTACGCCTTCTACAGCTCTGAAGTCTGGTTCAAGGGACTGGCTACATTTGCCGTTGCCGTGGTGACATTCACAGCCATATTCATCCTTGCCTGGAAGAACGGGAGGACATACTGCAACACGATATGCCCTGTAGGGACCATACTCGGCGCCGTCTCACGGTTCTCGCTGTTCAAGCCTGTGATTGACACGGAGAAATGCAGGAATTGCGGGCTGTGCGGAAGGCAGTGCAAGGCTTCCTGCATAAACATGAAGGAACACAGGATAGACTACAGCCGATGCGTGGCTTGTTTCGACTGCATCGGGGCCTGCAATGAAGGGGCCATAAGCTACAGGCCGATCTGGAAGAGACATGGGAAGACATCCGGCCCCGGCAATGAAGAAAAGACCGATGCAGGCAGGCGGGCATTCGTGACATCGTCGGCGATTGTCTTGTCCGCAGCCGCATTGAAAGCCCAGGACATGAAGGTGGACGGAGGTCTGGCCGTCATACAGGACAGGAAGGCCCCTTCGAGGATGACTCCGCTGAAACCTGCCGGCTCCATGAGTCTCAGACATTTTTCAGACCACTGCACTGCATGCCAGCTCTGCGTTTCAGTGTGTCCGAACCATGTCCTGCGCCCGTCTTCCGCCATAGAGACCCTGATGCAGCCGGAAATGTCGTTTGAAAAAGGATGGTGCAGGCCTGAATGCACCAAATGCTCGGAAGTCTGCCCTTCCGGTCCGATTGTGCCGGTGACCGTGGAGGAGAAGAGTTCCATCCAGACGGGACATGCAGTCGTGGTCTATGAAAACTGCGTCGTGAATACCGACGGTGTATCCTGCGGGAACTGTGCGAGACATTGTCCGTCAGGGGCCATAATGATGGTAAGGTCAGTGCCGGGAGACAAGGATTCGCTCAAGATTCCGGCAGTGGACACGGAAAGGTGCATAGGCTGCGGGGCGTGCGAATATCTGTGCCCGGCAAGGCCGTACAGTGCAATATATGTGGAGGGACATGAAGTCCACAGGACAATTTGAACCAGGAATGACATGGAGGATAATGACATGGACGGCAACAGCATCACAAGGCGGGAATTCCTAAAGCATGCAGGAGCGGCGGCTGCAGCTCTCGGAGCAATGGCATCCGGGTGCGCCCCGGTAAAGGAAGGAGGCGTGCCGGGACAGGAAAAGCCGGGAGAGATGACCCTCAGGACCAATCCCGCATCTGGAGACAAGGTGTCCCTGCTCGGCTACGGATGCATGAGATGGCCGATGACTGAAGACGGAACCGTGGACCAGGAAGCGGTGAACAGGCTCGTTGACCGCGCCATAGAAAGCGGAGTGAACTATTTCGACACGGCTCCTGTCTACTGCCGGGGACTGTCGGAGAAAATGACAGCCGCCGCTCTGTCCCGCCACCCGAGAAACTCGTACTTCATAGCCACCAAGCTTTCCAACTTCAGCAACTGGTCGAAAGACAATTCCGTGCTCATGTACCGGAAGTCGTTCGAGAATCTGATGACAGACCATATCGACTACTATCTGCTGCATTCCGTGAGCGGCGGTACAGACAAGTTCAATTCGAGATTCATGGACAACGGGATGGTGGACTTCCTGATGAAGGAAAGGGAGGCAGGACGTATCCGCAACCTCGGATTCTCGTTCCACGACGACAAGGAATGCTTCGACTACGTCCTCAGCCTTCATGACAAGGTGCACTGGGACTTTGTCCAGATACAACTCAACTATCTGGACTGGAAGCATCCGAGCGCAGGACCGGACGCCGCGTACCTCTATGGCGAACTGGAGAAGCGGGGAATCCCGGCAGTGATAATGGAGCCTCTGCTCGGAGGACGGCTGAGCAAGGTGCCGGAGCATATCGCAGCAAGGCTCAAAGGCATGGAACCGCAAAACAGCGTTGCATCGTGGGCTTTCCGCTTTGCAGGCACGTTCCCCGGAGTGCTCACGGTGCTGAGCGGGATGACATACATGGAGCACCTCGAGGAGAACATAAGGACATACTCACCCCTTGCACCTCTGGACGCAGAGGAGCTGGCTTTCCTCGAGGAGACGGCCACACTGATGAAACAATATCCGACCATACCGTGCAACAACTGCGAGTATTGCATGCCTTGCCCTTACGGCATCGACATTCCTTCCATATTGCTGCACTACAACAAATGCGTGAATGAAGGGAATATCGCGACTGACACCAGTGACAGCGGCTACAGGAAAGCACGCCGCGCATATCTTGTCGGCTATGACAGGGCTGTGCCGAAAATCCGGCAGGCAGACCACTGCATAGGATGCAGGAAATGCGTCAGCATGTGTCCGCAGAAAATCAATATCCCATGGGAGCTGCACAGGATTGCCAGGTATGTCGAGAACCTGAAGCTGCAGAAATAGAATGCCCCATAGGGGGACAGTGTCAATCCGATGTATATCATGGCAAAACCGTCCGGATCGAGGTCTTCGAAGCTTATGGTATTTGTGCTTTCGGCAGCCTTCTCCATTTCGATTTCCGTAGTTTCAGCCGGGCCGCCAAGTGCGGCAAGCATAGGAGATTCGTATGTGCCCGTAGCATAGGGACTGTCGTTTAATTCCGTCATTATGAGTCAATCGGCAGACTGTCCCTGTATCGGGGCGCCTTCGGGCAAGCTTTCTGTTCCTGATTATATTTACACCGCTTCTTAATCAGGATTTATTATGGTATATGCTTACATCAGGGTCAGCACGGAAATGCAGAGTTACGACAGCCAGGAATATGAAATCATCCAGTTCTGCAAGGCCAAAGGGATAACAGTGGACAAATGGGTCCTGGAATCGGTCTCCGGGACGACTGCAGTTGAGAAAAGGACGTTGGGCAAGACTTTCCGCAGGATGAAACAGGGGGACATGCTGCTGTGTACGGAGATTTCCAGGCTTGGAAGGAACATGCTCATGATTATGTCAATCCTCAATTTCTGTTCGTCCAGAGGCATACGCATCCGTACCATCAAGGACGGGTTCGAGCTTTCCGACAATATCAATTCCAAGATAATAGCGTTCGCGTTCGCTCTTGCCGCCGAAATCGAGAGAAATCTCATATCGCAGCGTACAAAGGAAGCGCTTGCGCTGAAAAGGGCGTCAGGCATCCGTCTCGGCCGTCCTAAGGGACATTCCAAGAAAAAGGAGTCCGCAAGCCGCAGGTGGGACGAGATTTCCGCCATGATTGACAAGGGGATACCGATGAGCCAGATTGCCAGATGCGTAGGCGTCCACAGGAATACCCTGAGGAAATACATCGAAAGATTCTCAAAAGATGAGTGAATTGTTTTTCCATGTCTCAAAATTTTGTTAACTTGCGCTCCGATTTTGAAAAACACGGGAAAACTATGAAAAAGGTTTTAACTGGACTTGTTGTTTCCGTCGCCGCTTTCCTGGCAGCTTCATGCTGCGGCCAGCCGGAGATTGACGGGAAGTGGAATATATTGAAAGTCAACGGAGAAGATATAGTTGTCACAGGTGATGAAAAGCCGTTTATAGAGTTCAGCACAGAAGAGTCGAAAGTACATGGCTTCACGGGCTGCAACATAATGAACGGGGCATACACCATTGATGGCAAGTCCCTTACATTCGGAAACATGGCAACAACCATGATGGCCGGTCCTGAAGAGAACATGAAGGCTGAGAGTGCGGTTCTCGGCGCCATGCAGAATGTGTCTTCAGTCAAGGCTGACGAAGGCAGGCTTCTTCTTCTCGATGCCGACAGGAATGTCGTGATGGAACTCGGGAAATAATTTCGGAGATGTCCGGAAGGACACTTCGTCAAAGGAGAGATGCTCGAGTGGCTTAAGAGGCACGCCTGGAAAGCGTGTTGCCGCCTAAAGCGGCACAGGGGTTCGAATCCCCTTCTCTCCGCAAGCAAGGATGTGACCCAATAGCATTAAAAAGTCCCGAAGGGACCGAGCCGTAGGCTCGAAATGCCCCTAATAGGGGCCGTAGACTTTGTCTACGGGGGTTAAGATGGGTCAGTCTTTCGAAGAAAGACGTTTGAGGGTGACCAAAAGTGTTTTGGTCACCCTCTTGTTTTTTTACGCAGTACGAACTGCTGCAAGGATGCTTTCCACGTGCATGTCCCGCCCGGCGGGTCAATTCCAGTCCATGCCTATCCTGCTGTCGTCCGGGACAAAACCAAGTTCCCTGGCGGCCTTGTCGGTGGTGTAGAAATTCTCTGCGAGCAGCATGTCTATGTTTACGGTTGAAAGTTCGGAAGATATCCCGCATTTCGCCATGAGGTCGCCAATGCGTCCCGCCAGACGCAGCAGCCAGTCCGGAAGAGGTATCAGGACCCGTTTCACACCGAACCTGCCGGCAAGTTCACCGAACAGTTCCCTGAAATGGTAATTCTTTCCGCAGATAAGATACTGTGAGCCGGTCTTCCCCTTTTCCATGGCCAGCACCATCCCTCTTGCAGCCTCCGCCACATCTATCACATTCTTCCCCCCGGACGGGCAGAACAGGAACATGGATTTCTTCACCATGGAGAATATCCTGTCAGACCCCTTGACGGTGCCATATTTCCCGACCATGAATGTCGGGTTCACAACCACGACTCTCAGACGGGATGAATACGTCATGACAAGGTCCTCCGCCTCTTTCTTGCTCATGGCATAGTGGGATTCCGTAAACGGATACTTCATCGGGCATCCTTCCGCACCGCCGTATCCTATGGTATTGGCCGTGCTGACATACACGAATGTGGAAACTCCGCTTGCCACAGCAAGCTCAAGCAGCATCCTCGTAGACTCGACATTCACTTTGCGGAACACCTCGTAATCCTTTTCGGACTGCGATGTCATGGCTGCGACATGGAAGACCGTACCGCAACGGGACATTATCGGGGCCATCGCAGCGGCATCCTTGAAATCAACCTCCTCCATGACGATGTCGCCTGACGGGTCACCTTTGTAGGACCGTCCTTTCCTGACAGTCCCTATTACACTGTATCCGCGGCGGGACAGTTCCTCGACTATATTTGTCGCCAGCATGCCGTTGGCACCTGTGACGAGTACAGATTTTCCCATATTATCTCCTGTTTTAATCTGAAACGGATGTCCGCCGCATCAAAGTTCGTTCTTCCTGACAGAGCGGGACATGAGTATTCCCCTCAAATGCTCGGGGATGAGCTTCACAAGATGGAAAGAAAGGGCGTTGAGCTTCCCGGGCACAATCACGCGCCTCTTTCCGAGAAGTTTCTTGACGCACGTCGCTGCGGCCCTCTCCGGAGACACCGACAGCGATTTGCCTATGAAGCCCTGCCGGTTTATCCTCGATATTATCTCCTGCTTTGTCGGCATGGGCCCGAGGACAGCGAAGCTCACGGAGACGCCGTACGGCTTCAGTTCCTCCCTCATGCCGAGGGAAAAATGCTTGATGAAAGCCTTGGATGCCGGATATACGGTCTTGTATCCGGTCGGTATTATGCCGGCCATCGAAGATATGTTCAGGATATACGACGGAGAGTTCTTCTTAAGGGCCGGAATGAACTCATGAGTCAGGATAGCTGTAGCCGCGACATTCACCTGTATTATCGTATCTATGTACTTCAGGTGCACATCATCCATGCGCCTGCTTCCGCCGAGCCCGGCATTGTTCACAAGCATGAACACGTCGTACTTCTCATTGACATCCTTTGCGAACTCCACGAGAGCCGCCTTGTCCGTGAGGTCGAATTCGTAATATTCGCTCGACGTCCCGTAATCCCTGCAGGCAAGGCATACGTCCCGCAGATTCTCTCCCGGGAGGGCAGCCAGCAATGTGTCTATGTGTCTCTTCGCCAATTCAAGGGCAATGCACCGGCCCAATCCGGTGCTTGCCCCTGTCACTACAGCATATCTTGACATTTTTGTCTGTATGTATTATCGGTTTGTATCAGAGTCTCTTCCTGAGCTCTTCTGCCTGAGCCTCGTATCCCGGCTTCCCGAGGAGCGCGAACATGTTCTTCTTGTATGCCTCAACGCCCGGCTGGTTGAACGGATTCACTCCGAGGATGTAGGCGCTTATTCCGCAGGCCTTCTCGAAGAAATAGAACAATGCCCCGAGGTTGTATTCATTGATTCTCTCGATAGACACGGAGAGCTGAGGCACTCCTCCGTCGATGTGGGCGAGTTTCGTGCCGAGTTCCGCCATGGCGTTGCAGTGCTCTATGTTCTTCCCGGAGAGGAAGTTCAGCCCGTCGAGATTCTGAGGGTCGTTCACTATCGTCATGCTGCGGTTGCTCCCTTCCACCGTAACGACAGTCTCCATGAGTATGCGTTCTCCGTCCTGGATGTACTGCCCCATGGAGTGGAGGTCCGTGGTGAAGTTGACTGATGCAGGGAAGATTCCCTTTCCGTCCTTGCCCTCGGACTCGCCGTAGAGCTGCTTCCACCACTCACCCAGATACTGGAGCTTAGGGTTGTAGGACACGAGTATCTCTATCTTCTTGCCCTGGTCATAGAGGAGGTTCCTCATTGCGGCATACTGGACAGCAGGATTCTCGGCAGACCGTCTGGCAGCGGTCTCCTCCATCTCTGCAGCACCCTTGAGCATCATCCTGATGTCGAAGCCGGCGAGCACGATAGGCAGGATTCCCACAGGCGTAAGCACGGAGAAACGGCCTCCGACATTGTCCTCTATCACGAATGTCCTGTAGCCCTCCTGCGTCGAGAGGGACTTCAACGCGCCCTTCCTGGCATCCGTGACGGCTACTGTCCTTTCCGCAGCCTCGGCCTTGCCGTACTTCTCCTCGAGGTAATTCCTTATCTGGCGGAATGCCACGGCAGGCTCGGTAGTGGTACCGGACTTGGAAATCACGACAGTTGCGGCATTGCGCTCCTTGACAAGGTCCATGAGCTCGCTAAGATATTCTTCTGAAAGGTTCTGGCCGGCGAATACCACTTCCATGGACTTCCCTGCACCGGCAAGCTGCTTTGCAAAAGAATGTGAAAGAGCCTCAATCGCGCATTTGGCCCCGAGATACGAACCTCCGATTCCGATGACCACGACAAGGTTCACGCCCTTTGCCTTCCAGGAATCCCTTACGGCTTCGCATTCACTGATCAGAGAGTCCGGAGTGGTGCTCGGAAGGTGTTTCCATCCAAGAAAGTCGTTTCCGGCTCCGGTCTCGCTTTCGAGCACATCGAATGCGGCGAGAGCCTTTTCCACATATTTCTGATAATCTGCATCTTTTACAAAGGAGCTGCAACCTCCCAAATTGACCTTCAGCATAGTGTATTAATATTTAATGGAACTTTCCTTTCCATGTGAAATTTCACAAAATTAACGATTTTCTCCGAATCGCGGAGCAATCGTCACCGTATTTCTATCAATTCATCCAGAGACGTGGAATACCTCTTCGACCTGTGCTCGCTCCTTATGTCGTCCGCATAATGCCCGGCCTTCTGCGACGCGAGCCTCAGCAGCGAAGAATCCCCGCGGACATTGACTTTGTCCATCACCCTGGAAATGGTGTCGTTCCTGGCCCTTGCTCCGGGGTCGAAGCCGAAAAGGGGGGCCTGTATGGCGCCGGCATCCACAATGTTGCTCACGGTCACTCCGGCCTTCTTGTACATGTAGCCAGGCCTGTATATGAGCCGGTATGCCTTCAAGGCCGCCGAGACTATCTCCTGGGTATTGTTGGCCGCCGCCTGGAGACGGACAGTGGCTGACGGGCAATATTGCTCGAGGTCCTGCCTGAAACGGTTCGTATAGAGGAATGCCGTGACATCATTGGCCGCTGTCCCGTCTTCCCTGAGCTTCCTCGCGCACTGAGCGGCGAAGTCGGACACCTTCATGGCGATTTCCTCCTCGTCCTCCAGCATGGAGGCGAAAGAGCGGGACGTGCAGATGGATTTCTTTGCGACATCCGTCTCCGCCTCGACACAGACAGTCCCCCGGAGCTCCATCCATGTCCTTACTCCGTGCAGCATGTAATGTTCACGTATCCATGTCTCCGGACGCATGGTAAAGTCGAGGGCGGTAGCCACACCGGCATCATGCAGTTTCGGGGCGAGCTTTCGTCCTATGCCCCACACATCTTCTATCGGGGTGAGCGACAGGGCTTTCTCCCGTTTCCGGTCATCATCTATGACGCACACTCCCCTGTAGCCTCTGTAGAGCTTGGCGAAATGGCTCGCTATCTTGGCAAGTGTCTTGGTGGAGGCCACGCCCACGCTGACGGGAATCCCTGTCCACTGCCTTATCTTCCGGACAAGTCCGCCGCACAGCCCCGGAATTTCCGCTGCAGGAATGCCATCCAGCACAAGGAATGCTTCGTCTATGGAATATATCTCGATTTTCGGGACAGAATCGGCAAGTATCGACATGACCCTCGCAGACATGTCGCCGTAAAGCGTGTAATTGGACGAACACACTTCCAGGCTTCCGTTGTCGGCGAGCTGTCTTATCCTGTAATAAGGAGTGCCCATCTTTATGCCCATCTTCTTGCTCTCGTTGCTTCTTGCGACCACACAGCCGTCATTGTTCGAGAGCACGACCACAGCCTTCCCTTCAAGCTGGGGCCGGAACACCCGTTCGCACGAGACGAAGAAGTTATTGCAGTCTACCAGAGCGTACATGACGGACTTTCTTGATAACATAGGTGACTATGCCCCAGACAGAGAAGTCCGACTGGTCGTTCACCCTTACCGGACTGTACCGCGGATTTGCAGGGACGAGCCACAGGCCGCCCTTCTCTCCTGTGGCAGGATTGGACGTGGAGATGTATTTGAGTGTGAACTCCCCGTCGAGGAAGCAGACCGCCATGGCTCCGTCGGATGCTTCCAAGGAACGGTCTATGACGAGTATGTCGCCCTCCTCCACTCCCGCATCCAGCATGGAATCTCCGACGACCCTGCCGTAGAACGTGGCCGCAGGATGTTTCACAAGTTCCTTGTTCAGGTCTATGCATCCGGTCATGTAATCCTGGGCCGGCGACGGGAAACCGGCATGGATTCCCGACTCAGACATCGGGGGCAGATTGTTCTCTATTTCCTTATTGTCCATTTCTCAAGCAAAATTCAGAAAAAACCGTCAGAAAAAGAAAAAAAACGATGAAAAAGAAATGAAGGTTTGAAGTGTCGTCCGTCAGGATTAACTTTGGGGATTATTTCACGGCAAAAGATGAGTGCGGACTTCATTCAGGAGATAACGGATTTCATGGAAGACAACGGGGTAGGATGCGAGACATTCCAGCTCGGGGAGACTGTGTTCATCAGGGCCGGATTCCGTGCGGGAGGGGAGGACAGGTCCCTGCTGATTCTGCCGGCCGGGATATCCGCAAGGACCGTGGATGAGGCAAGGCTCGACCATGAAAGGAGGCAGGCGGCCATAAGGACGGCAGGGAATGCGGTCACGCTTGCGGAAGACAGATGGAGAAGCCAGGCCCGGCTCTACAGGGCAAGGCTTCTTGCCCATGCCGGGAAATTCCGCAGGATATCGGCAAGGGATTGCGAGGCGGTGAGGACAGACAGGATGTCCGCCAACCTTTTCCTCGCGGGAAACCACAGTTACGGCCCTGCCGCATGCCGGCATTGCTACAGTCTTGTGGAGAAGAAGAGCGGGGAGACAGTGGCCGCAGCCACTTTCTCCAATGCAAGGAGATGGCAGAAAGGCGGAAAGACTGTACGGTCCTACGAATGGGTCCGCTACGCCTCAGTCTGCGGGACAAGGGTCGCAGGCGGGATGGGCAAGCTCCTGAGCCGGTTCATCGCGGACGTGGAGCCGGACGACATAATGAGCTACGCCGACATCGAATGGTCGGACGGAGGCGTCTACCGGCATCTCGGCTTTGCCGAAGACGGGGTCAAGGCCCCGGTACTTTTCCGCATAAATCCCGTGGACTGGACAAGGACGCCAGCCGTCTCCGCAAAGGATACCGGACCATCTTTGTGGTACATGAACGGAGGCAGTCTGAAGTACAGGCTGAAGCTCACGGACTACCGGGATTGACTCTACCTGAGGACAAGGTCGGCGAGGACGATTGCGGTCATGGCCTCGACGACCACGGGAGTCCTCAAGGCAAAACATACGTCATGCCTGCCGGGAATCTCGAGAGTCCCCATCCTCCCGCTGGAGAAATCGAATGTTTTCTGAGGCTTGCGGATGCTCGACGTAGGTTTGAAAGCCACCCGGAAGACAATAGGATTCCCGTTGGAAAGCCCGCCGTTCACTCCGCCCGCACCGTTCTTCAGACACCGGCCGGACTCCGATACGATAGGGTCGTTGTGCTCCGACCCCTTCATCGCGGCGGCACGGAATCCGTCTCCGAACTCTATTCCGCGCACGCCTGGAATGGAAAACACGGCATGTGACAGCAGGGATTCCACAGAATCGAAAAACGGCTCCCCGACGCCTGCGGGGATGCCCTCCGCAGAACATTCGACAATGCCTCCGAGAGAATCGCCTTCAGCTATGGCATTGTCAAGCACTTCCAGCCATGCCTCTTCTCCAGCGCCGACTCCGCCGACTTCGACAAGCCTGGCATTTATGCGCACATCCTCCAAAACTTTCTTGGCCACGACTCCTGCAGCCACGACAGGAAGCGTCAGCCGGCCTGAGAAATGACCGCCGCCGCGAGGGTCGTTCATATTGTCCCACTTCACTCCGGCAGCGAAATCGGCATGACCGGGACGCGGCATCACCTTGAAAATCTCATAATCCGAAGACCTGGTGTTGTTGTTCCCGAAAACTATGGCCAGTGGCGCACCGGTGGTCTTTCCTCCGAACACGCCGCTCAATATCTCCGGTTTGTCGTCCTCAATCCTCGGCGTGGTGCCTTTCGCTCCGCTCTTGCGCCGGAGGATGTCTTCCGTGAAATCCTGTGCGGAGAGCGGGATGCCTGCTGGCACTCCGTCAAGGACGGCTCCTATGGCACGCCCGTGCGATTCCCCGAACAGTGAGACCTTGAATTTTTGTCCGAATGTATCCATGACCGCTATCAGATAATGCCCCGGCCGTCCCGGGACGAAAGTTTCTCGAAAAGTGCAGGGAAAGTCGGAAAAGACTTGGCTACGCACGCCGTGTCGTCTATCACCACAGGGCTGTCGGCGCCGAGACCGGCAACCATCAGGGCCATGACCATCCTGTGGTCGTGGCACGATGTGTAGTTTCCTCCTTTCAGAAGATTGCCCTCCAGCAGCCTTGATGCAAGGGAATGCCCTTCCACCTCAAGACAGTTGTCGCGAATCTCCGCGGAGACTCCCATCTGCCGCAACATCCGGAGTATCGCCTTGCCTCTGTCGCTTTCCTTGTGGGCGAGCCTGTCCACTCCGGATATCCTGCTCGTACCCTGACAGAAAGCTGCCAGCACGGACACTATCGGGAACAGGTCCGGGCAGTTTGAGGCATCCACCTCGAAAGCCCTCAGAGGAGAACGCTGCACGGTCACAGGTCCCCTTTCCCCGTCGGTCTGTGACAGGCTTGCCCCGGCTTCCATAAGCACATCCATGATGGTGAGGTCCGCCTGCAGGGATGTGGTGTCGAGACCTTCTATCACCACCTTTCCGAACACAGCCCCTGCGACGAGGAAGTTGGCGGCGGAACTCCAGTCACCTTCCAGGGCTATGTCCGCAGCCCTGTATCTCTGTCCGCCCCTGACCTTGAAAACAATCTCGTCGCAGAATGCCCAGTCTCCTCCTGATTCCGCGAAAGCCTTGTCCCCGAGCATCTCGTTGGAAACCTTCACACCGAATTTCTTCAACACATCCAACGTTATGAACATGTACGGTATGCTCTTGGGGTCCTTCACCGTCACGTTGGAGTTTCCCTGGCATAACGGCAGGGACATCAGAAGTCCGGAAACAAGCTGCGAGCCATGCCTGCCGGATATCTCGGCTTTGCCGCAGGCCAGAGGCCCGGACACTGTCAGGGGAATCCTGCAATCGGCGTCCCCGCTTTCCAGCTTCACCCCGAATTCCGACATCATCTCCCGCGCACCTTTCATTGGCCTGGACACGAGAGTCTTCTCCCCTGTCACGAGGACAGGCGATGAAGAAAGCAGAGGGAGAAGGGGCAGCATTAGCCTCGTGAGCAGCCCGGACTCTCCGGTATGAAGCTCCCCGAGACAGAGACATCCGGGCTCTGCGGCAATCCCCTCTATCTCCACATCCGTCCCGTTGACCGACACCTTGGCTCCGAGCGCCCTCGCTACGGCAAGCGCAGCCTCGTTGTCCCCGCACGGCGAATAGCCCGAAAGCCTCGAGACCCCACCGGCAAGTGCAGCGGCAATTATCGCCCGCTGCGCAAAGCTCTTGGAAGAAGGTATCGTGATTTCCGAACTGATGAATCTCCTGCTGCCGTACACCCTCCCGGACATCTCAGATACAGTCCATTGTCCCGGGGCCGCAGAATCGTTCCCTGCAAGGGCGGCGTAGGTGTACGGGGCACCTTTGGCAAGACATTCCAGACGTGACATCCTGCCATACTCCCCCATGGAGAATGCAATCAGCCCGGCAGGGTCGAACTCGTCATAGAGCCTCATGACCCTTGCCGCCTCTTCCTGCGACCGCGCGGTGGTGACGATTTTCACTATCTCGGCACCTTGCCCCATGCATTTCTCCACTATGGCCTTCAATGCTTCATAGGAGTCTGTCCCTTCAAAATCGTGATAGGATTTGACAAAGACGCTCCCGTATTTGTTGGCGTATGACTTCACCTTCTTGGACATGTACTTGGGAGCTTCCATCTCAACGTCCACATACCTTGCCCCCGCAACAATGGCTTCGCAGAGCCTGTGTCCGCAGATGGCTGCAGCCTTCGCCTCAGTCATCTCCGGAGACGAGGCCATGACCTCGGCCACGCGGCATGTGGCCACGAGGGGGACATCGGACTCGAAGCATGATGCTATCTCCTCGTCGGAAAGCCGGCACCGGTCGAGCCTAATCTCAGCCATCTCCACACTCCCGAGTATTTCCTGCACACGGGAGGCTGTCTTGTTCTGTATAACCGTACAAATCATATATTAACGTCTGTCCGATGAATCAATCATAACCGGCACGGGCATCTCATGCAAGAATCTCCCCTGCCCGGGAAGCTGTCATGTCCACAATCCGGACATCGCCCGGCCCGGCAGGGAGCACGAAATGCACTATCCCGTCTTCAGCCTTCTTGTCCTTGGACATTGCCTCAATCAGGTCACGGACGGGATACGGGCAATCTACCGGGAGTCCGGCAGCCCGTAGTCCGGCAGCCAGTTCCGGAGCGAATCCTCCGGGAGCGAGCCCGAGCCTTTCCGAAAGACCGGCAGCCATGACCATCCCTATGGATACAGCCTCGCCATGGGTGATGTCGTCCCCGGCCATCCTGGCATTCTTCTCTATGGCATGTGCGAACGTATGCCCGAGGTTCAGTTTTCTCCGCTCGCCGTTCTCGAACTGGTCCCGGGACACCACGCCTGCCTTCACCGAGGCCGCAGCATGAATCAGGGACAACAGTTCCGGACGGTTGTCCTTCAGATATCCGGACTTGTCCTCAGCCTCATGGAGTCCGGAGAGGAAAGACATGGCCTTCCCCATGAAGCCCCTGTCCTCTATCATGAATGTCTTCACCATCTCGGCCGCCCCGGACAGGAAATCCCTCACAGGCAGCGTCTCCAGGACTTCCGGACATATATAGGTGAACTCCGGCTGCCGTATGACACCGAGCATGTTCTTGTATGACAGGTAGTTGACCCCTGTCTTCCCTCCTATGGCGGCATCCACCTGCGACAGGAGCGTCGTCGGGACATAGGCGAATTTCACCCCGCGCTTGTATATCGAGGCGGCAAAGCCTGCCATGTCCGTGGTTATCCCTCCTCCGACGGCAAGGATGAAGGCATTCCTGTCGGCCCCGGACGTGAGGAGCCATTCGGACATGGAAAGCACGGAGCCCATTGTCTTGTCCTCCTCCGTTGCCTTGAGCATGTATCTCCCGCATATCCTGACCGCGCCTCCTGCCGGCAGGGCCGAAACAATCCTGTCCGCATATCCGGCAGCATTGATGTCGCACACGACATACACATGGAGTACGGGGCGGCTGCCGGCACATGTTTCCAGCACCGGAGCCACACCTGCGGTGTCCTGCCCGAAAACTATCCTGCCGGGCACTTCATCCCCTTTCCTTATAAGAATATCTTCCATATTGTCCTTTACGAGCAAGAAGATGTATATTCGCAAAATCCAAATATAGGAATATTATCACGAATATTTCCGTGGATAACGGAATATTATGGAGAGGATGGCGAAAGCCCCCATCATGAAAGGATAGAACATGAAGCCGACAATGGAGATGCCGGACACTCCGGAAAGTCCGGAAGCCATGAGAATCTGCGCGCCGTAAGGAATGAGCCCCTGGACAAGGCAGGAAAAGGTGTCGAGGATGCTCGCAGTCTTCCTGGGGTCGAGCCCGAACTTCTCCGTAATATTCCTGGCTATCTGCCCGGTGGTGATTATCGCTATCGTGTTGTTGGCCGTGCAGAGATTGGCAAGGCCCACAAGCGCGGCTATGCTGAATTCCGCTCCCCGTTTTCCTGAAATATGCTTCGTGAGCCCGGATATGATGAAATCCAGGCCTCCGTTATGCCTTATGACCTCGAGCATCCCGCCGGCAAGCATCGTCACTATTATAAGTTCCCCCATTGCCCCGATGCCGTCCCCTACGGAAGCAAGCCAGCCCACCCATGAAAACTCTCCGTAGGCAAAGCCTATGGCCGCATTTGCCAGGATTCCCACGGACAGGACCACAGCCACGTTCATCCCTGTCAGGGCGAGCCCAATCACCAGAAGATACGGAATCAGCTTCACCCCGTTCACTTCCCCGGCCTGGACCTCCGCACCGGAAGACAGTCCGGCTATCAGATATATCACGGTGACTATGACTGCGGCAGGTGCCACTATGCCTACATTGACCTTGAACTTGTCCGACATGGAGCAGTTCTGTGTGCGTGTGGAAGCAATAGTCGTGTCGGAAATGAATGAAAGATTGTCCCCGAAGAACGCCCCGCCGGCGACAATCGCCGTCACGAACGCCACGTCCATCCCTGCCTCGGCGGCTATTCCGGACGCCACCGGCACAAGGGCCACTACCGTACCGACACTCGTACCTATCGCCATGGAGATGAAGCACGATGCCAGGAAAAGTCCGGCATAGATGAATTTCCCCGGGAGAATCCCGAGAGCCAGGTTCACCGCAGCGTCAATCGCCCCCATATCCTCGGCAGTGCCTGCGAACGCCCCTGCGAGCACGAATATCCATATCATCAGCAGGACATTCCTGTCTCCTGCCCCTGCGGAGAATATGGCCACCCTGCTCTCGGTGTCTTCCGCACGCGTTATCAGGAGCGCGTATGCAGACGCGAGCAGGAAGGCCGCCGCAATCGGCACCTTGTAGAAGTCTTCCGCCACGACGGAAGACACGAGATATATGCACAGGAACAACATCAGCGGGCTGAGAGCCAGCCATCCGTTCATCCGTTTTCCGTCCTGTCCGGTCTTCATTTCAAAACTCCATCAGAATACGACACTTGTCATCAGTCACGCTGCAAAATTAAGAAAGTTTTTCATTATCTTTACCCGGATATTGCCCATGCGTGGACATCGGGACAAAAAGAGACTGCCTATGACTGACATCATTGAAAATGTATCCCATGCAATGCGCGGGGCCGCTCTCATGTTCTACATACTGATGAGCGTGAGGACATTTCCGGAAAGGAACGAGAACAACTTCAAGAAAATACTGTTCTGGAGCATGGTGTTCCTGTGCGCGCTTGTCGCCAAGGACATGATGTTCCTGTCACGTGATATCTGGGAAAATCCGTATATGTGCAACATATCCATGCTCACCGACCTGCTGTACGTGCCGGTGATGGCTCTTTTCTTCTTCGAGGCGGTGTCACCGGGATGGATACGGCCGGCCCGCGTCATCGGGATGTCCTTCCCGACAGCAGCCGCCCTCGTCCTGTACGCCATACACCCTTCGGAAAGCATCGTGCGCATAACCATGGCATATATCATACTGTTCGGACTCACGGTCATCACGATTATCATGCTGGCTACATCCAAGCGCGAGAACAGGATAAAAGGCTACTTCTCCGACATCAGGGACATATCGGTGACATGGGTCTGGAAGGCCTTGTCCACACTTCTGGTCAGCCTGCTGGCATGGACAGTCCTGATGTGGAAATCGACATACATGGGAGACGCGCTGTATTTCCTGATATCGATATGCTGCTGGAGCTACATATACAGTCTCGCGGTAAAGTACAGGGTCGTGGAGATTCCGGCCCTGCCAGTTTCCGCCCGTGAAGAAGCCGGCCAGGATGCGGATATTGCCGGAGACAGCAAAACCGCATCCTGCGACACCAATGACAGCCTGATGCAGAAAATCGCGGAGTGCATGGAGTCGTCCGAGATATACCTCAACCCGCGGCTGACCCTTCCGGACCTTGCGGCGGCTGTCGGCACCAACCGCACATACCTGTCAGATTTCCTGAACAGGAGCCTTCACACCTCATTCTACGAATACGTGAACGGTTTCCGGGCGAGGAAGGCGGCAGAGGCGATACGCGACAACCCCGGAAAGACATTCACGGAAATAGCGGAGATGAGCGGTTACAATTCTCTGTCCACATTCTACCGTTCTTTCACGGCCACGATAGGCATGACACCGTCGAAATACAGGGACAAATGGCTGGCAAAAGGCAGGAATTTTACCTGATGACAGAAAAATTTTACCCTCTGACAAACTCCGTCCGCCCTGCCGGACGATATTTGCAGAAAAACAAATTCCAGAATTATGACCATAAGGCAGAAATCCGCAGCGTTTGCTGCAGTCATCCTGGCCTTCGCGGCATGCGACTCGGCAACCCCGGACGGCTATGAAAAAGCTTCTCTCGCAGTTTCAAAAGAGACATTGGAATTCGACGCGGACAATCCCGACAAAAACATATTCATCGTCAACTCTTCGGTGTCCTGGCATGCCGAAAGCGACAACAGCACATTGAAATTCGAGCCGAAGGACGGCGACGCGGGCAATACGGAGGTGAAGGTGACAGATATCGGGGAAGGGCAGACCGGAACAATCACTGTCACCACCTTCCCGAGGTCATCGGAAGACGAGACAGTGTCGAGGACAGTGAAGGTCACACGCGAGGCCGGCACCGGGCCGGAACCTCCGGTTGTGGAGGAAACCCTCATATACAGCGACAATCTTGACCGGACAAGTGCCGGCGGCGGGGCATATTACCTCGACCAGTGGAACGAATATATCAACGCCACAGGACCAGGGGCAGCCAATGTAAGCTACAGCGGGCAGGGCATCAGCGTCAGGGACAGATACGTGTCGATGGGCTACGACGGAGCCTCAGGCGGAAATGCCATGAACTTCAACTATGATGACAGGTCCATCCTCATAAGCGGAATTTCCCTCTCGCCGGGGCAGACAAGGCTCGAGTTCTCGTTCGGCGCCACGCCTCCAAGCGGGGAGTCTTTCGTCAGCGGGACAAGCATGAAGCTGTATGTCAGCTTCGACGGCGGTTCCGGAGCGGAGACGGAACTTGACTTCACGGCAGTGAAAGGGAGCGGCACATGGGTTCTGGCCTCTGCCGTGTTCGAGATAACGGGAGGAACGCCTTCCGGAATAAACTTCACTCTCTGGTCAGGGAAAAAGACCACGAAAGTGGATGATTTCAAGCTCGTAGAGACTACCCGGACCGCCACACAGACCGTGGCGTACACCGAAAAGGACAACAATGTGCCATGGCCGGAAATGCCGGCTACGATAATCCCGGACGATGCATACAAGTTCGTGACACACTGGTCCGAAACTGTCTTGACAGGGAAGCGTGTCCGCAACTATTCCGCATGCTACGACACGGAAAAGCGCAATCCGGCATGGGTGGCCTACCCGCATCACAAATGCTACACTGAAGGCGGATTCGGCAGGACCGACCCTGACCCGTGGAGGCCGGACCCTAAATTCGACCACTGGGAGCAGTCCATAATCTACGGTTCAGACTATGATGACTGGCCGTGGGACGGGGCTTCACGGGCGACGGACCCTTACCAGTTTTGGAGTCCGCTCGAGGGCTCGTACGTCACCAGAGGCCATCTGCTCCGCTCCGCAGACAGAGGCGGGCACAACACGGAACTGAACATCCAGACATTCTATCCTACCAACATAGCTCCGGAAAGATTCCTTTATCCGGACATACACGGGCAGCTTGAAGCGTTGCTGTCGGACACCTGGATATGCACGGACACGATATATGTCGTTGCCGGATGCCATTACGAGGAGGACAGCTACTACGTCTATGACGCATGCAACGGCAGCACGCAGTCAAGCCTGTCCAAAATCTGTGACGTGCCGACTGCACAGTACAAACTCTACCTGAGAACCAAGGAAGGGAATACCGGCAAACGCATCTGCGACTGCACGGCAGACGAGCTGATGGCCATCGGCTTCTGGCTTCCTCAGGATATACAGAACAGCGGAGAAATAGCCGGCGGCAATCTTGCGGAATTCGCCCGCAGCGTGGACGAGATAGAAGTATTGCTCGGAGGCACATTCAATTTCTTCCCTGAAGTGCCGGAGGCAGTGACGGGAAGCTACATGCTCTCAGACTGGGGGCTCTGACTCTGCCAGCCCCCGCCGAGAGCCTTGTAAAGATCCACGAGAACCTTGTACTCGTTCATTATGGCGTTGCTGAGCTCCACCTGCGAGCTGAAATAGGAACGCTGGGCGTCGAGGACATCCATGTAGCTGATGGCTCCGTTGATGTACTGGAGATTGGCGAGGGAGACGTACTGCTTCGAGGCTTCCTGGAGGTCGAACTTCAGGCTTGTGTTCTCCACGGCCGAATTGTAGCTCACGATTGCATCGTAAACCTCCTTGAAGGCCTGGAGTACGTCTTTCTCATAATTCAGACGTGCCTGGTTGTAGCGGGATATCGCCGCCTTGAAATTGGCCTTGCGTTTTCCGAATTCGAAGACCGGTGCCGCGAGGTTGCCGAGGAGGTAGTAGTACGGGGCCTTCACGATGTTTTCCAGGGTGTTGGTCTCGGTGCCTCCGTTGAACGAGATGGAGAATGTAGGGAAGCGTTCCGCCTGGGCAACGCCCACGGCCGCTTCCGCGGCACGCAGCTCCTGCTCCGCCTGACGCAGGTCAGGGCGGCGCGTCAGGAGCTGCGACGGAACGCCCACCGGTATCTCATCCCTGTATGAAAGCTCCAACGGAATCCTCGACCTTTCGATATGCTTGGGATATGAGCCGGTAAGGAATGCCAGCGCGCTTTCCTTCATGGCCACCTCACGCTCCAGCTCCGGGATAAGGGCAGCAGTGGTCGCCCGCTCCACGAGAGCCTGCTGGTATGGTATGTCCGATGTCAGTCCGCCTTCCAGTCTGAGCCTGGCCTTCTGCACCCCTTCATCCCGGGTTTTCAAAGTGCGCCGGACAATCAGAAGCTCGTTGTCCAGGGCCTGAAGGTCGAAATAGGTGTCCGCGACTTCGGCTATCAGGGATATCCTTAGCGCACGCTGCGCCTCGACACTTGCGAAATACTCGGCAAGAGTCTCCTTTGTGGCCCACCTCAGATGTCCCCACAAATCTATCTCCCACGAGAATCTCCCTATCACACTCACCACAGGGTCGTCCGCAGGGTTCCTGCCCGAATAGTTCGTGTACTCATTCTCCCCGTACACCCTCGCCGATATGGACGGCCAGAGCTCCGAACGCTGTATCTTGTAGCGGTACTCCATCTCGCGCAGGCGTTCCGCAGCCACAAGCATGTCCTTGTTGTACTCCAGCGCATCACTTATGAGGTTGTGCAGGGTGGTGTCCGGATATATCTTCCACCACTCGACATCCGCCCATGTAAGCGTATCGGTGACGGTCTCACCGGTGTAGTTCTCCGGAAGCCCGAGCTCCGGGGCGGCACAATGCCTGGCAGGAGAGCAGGACACGCCGACAGTCCCGGCAATTATCAGAGCCGCTATCACAGTTGCGGCGCCGCTGTTGTTTTTCTTGCGTCTCGACATTTTTTCCCGCATTTTGTAAATCTGTACAAAGAAGAACGGCACGAACACGATACCGACGGTTATGGCTATAATCATACCGAAGAATACGCCGGTTCCGATATCCTGACGGCTTGCCGAGCCCGGTCCGGTGGCGAACACCAGAGGGAGCATGCCGAGGATGAATGCGAGGGATGTCATCACAATAGGTCTGAACCTGAGATGGGCTGCAGTGACAGTGGCCTCGACAAGGCCCTTGCCCTTCTCCACCTCCTCCTTGGCGAACTCCACAATCAGGATGGCATTCTTTGCCACGAGACCCACAAGCATGACGAGACCTATCAGGAAATACACGTTGCTTTCGTAGCCGAGCACCCAAACTCCCAGATATGCACCGGCTATCGCTATCGGCAGCGACAGAAGCACGGCCACAGGGATGGACCAGCTTTCATACTGTGCGGCAAGGAAAAGGAACACGAACAGCAGGGCGAGCCCCAGCACAAGACCTGTCTGGCCGCCCTCAGCCTTTTCCTGGTAGGAAAGGCCGCTCCACTCGATTCCTATGTTCTCCGGCAGGTGCTCCCTTGCAAGCTGCTCCAGAAGGTCCATGGCCTGGCCGGAGCTGTAGCCGTGCGCAGCCTCTCCGCTGACAGTCACGGCGTAGTACATGTTGAACCTGTTTATCGTGCCCGGGCCTGTAGTGTAGTATGTGTTGCCGAGGGCGTTCACAGGCACCATTGTCCCGTTGGAACTCCTCACGAAGAACAGATTGAGGTTCTCCTTGTGGGCGCGGTAAGGCGCATCGGCCTGGATATAGACCCTGTAGATGCGGTTGAACATGTTGAAGTCATTCACGTATATGGAGCCGGTGAAGGCCTTCAGGGAGGAGAACACGTCTGCAAGCGGCACTCCTATCATCTGTATCTTGTCCCTGTCCGCATCGAAGAACAGTTGCGGGATGTCCCTCTGCACATTCGTGGACAGCCCGGTAAGCTCCTTCCGCTGCGAAGCATAGAACATGAGCGTGTCGGCAGCCCTCTGCAGGTCTTCGTATGTGGCATCGCCCCTGGCTTCGAGCACCATCGAGAAACCTCCGGAAGTCCCGAGCCCCGGAATCACCGCCGGTGTGCTGAGATAGACCTTGCTTTCCGGATAGAGAGACAGGGAATCCCTTATCATCTCCATGGTCTTGTCTATGTTCCTCTCCTTCCTCTCCTTCCACGGTTTCATGATGACGGTAAGCTGGCTGTTGGACTGGTTGCTGCCCACACGCGGGCTGGTTCCAGTCACGTTCAGCACATACTCGATGTCCGGCTGCCTCATGAGGAAGTCCATGGCCCGTTCCGTGACGACACGGGTCCTTTCAAGGGTGGCACCTACCGGAAGCTCGAGCTCCACGGTGAAATAGCCCTGGTCCTCCTTCGGCATGAAGCTGCTCGGCACAAGGCTCGAAATGACCCAGATGCCTATGAGCGTGATGCCGAAGAACGCGAACATCCTCGGAGCATTGCGGAGACTCGCCCTTATCACCCTCTCGTAGAAAGAGTTGCCCTTGGCGAGACCTTCGTTTATCTTTCTGAATATGAAATTCTTCTTCTCGTCAGGCTTCGGCGGTTTCAGGAAAATCGAGCACATCACAGGGCTGAGGGTGAGTGCGACGATTGTGGAGATGATGACCGACACTGCGATGGTGATGGTGAACTGCCTGAAAAGCTGGCCCGTGATTCCGGAGAGGAAGCTGACAGGCACGAACACGGCGCAGAGCACGAGGGACATGGCTACAAGCGCGCCTCCGATTCCGCTCATGGCCTTCTTCGTGGCCTCGTACGGCGAAAGATGCTCCTCCCGCATAATCCTGTCCACATTCTCCACCACGACTATCGCATCGTCCACCACGATACCGATTGCCAGGATGAGCCCGAGCAAGGTCATCATGTTCAGCGAGAAGCCGAAGATGAGCATCACTCCGAATGTGCCGACAAGGGATATCGGGACCGCGATGGCCGGTATGAGGGTCGCCCTCCAGCTCTGCAGGGAGAGGAACACCACGAGTATCACCAGCAGCAGAGCCTCGAACAGAGTCCTGTAGACATGGTGTATCGACTCGGAGATGTATGTCGTCATGTCGAACGGGATGTCGTACGTGATGCCTTCAGGGAAGGACTTGGAAATCTCCTCCATCTCCTTCTTCACATTCTCGGCGACCTCGAGGGCGTTCGCCCCCGGAAGCATGTAGACATCCATCACCGCGGCATTGCCACCGTTGATTCCGCTCTCGGTATTGTATGACTGTGCCTCAAGGGACACCCTCGCCACGTCCTTGAGGCGTATTATCGAGCCGTCCTGTCCCGCCCTTATCACGATGTTCTCGAACTGGCTGACGGATGAGAGCCTGCCTGTGGCCGTGATAGGAATCGTGATATCCACATCCTCGATAGGCTGCTGGCCGAGGACACCCGCCGCTGATTCGCGGTTCTGGTCCTGGAGGGCGTTCTGCAGGTCCTTGACCGTGAGGCCGAGGCTTGCCAGCTTGTCCGGCTGCACCCATATCTGCATGGCATAGTAGCGGCTGCCGACATTGGACACCCGCCCGACACCCGGCACTCGCCGGAGCATGTCCAGGACGTTCAGCGTGGCATAGTTGCTCAGATATATCTCGTCGAACTTGGGGTCGTCGGTGAGCAGGGTCACCGTCACGAGCTTGTTGGATGCCACCTTCTCGACGGATATGCCGTTCTGCACCACCTCGGCAGGGAGACGGGCCTCAGCCTGCTTCACCCTGTTCTGGACCTCGACTGCCGCAAGGTCCGGGTTGCTCGATATGTCGAATGTTATGTTGGCGGTGAAACTTCCGGAATTCGTGTTGGTGGACTGCATGTAGAGCATGCCCGGGGTCCCGTTCAGTTCCTGTTCAATAGGAGTCGCCACGGCCTGGGCGACCGTCTGCGCACTCGCGCCGGGATATGAAGCCGTCACCCTCACCACCGGCGGGACGATGTCCGGATACTGGTCGACAGGGAGCAATGTGAGCCCGATGAAGCCGACGAGCACTATTATGACCGATATGACAGTCGAGAAAACCGGCCTGTCAATGAAAAAATCAGATTTCATCAGAGTTCACCATTAGATTAAACAGTCCTTGCCTTCTTGCCGTGTGTCAGCTTGTGATAGCCTTCGACGACTATCTGCTCTCCAGGGAGGAGTCCCCTCTCCACAACAGTGTAGTTCCCCGTCTCCGGCCCGAGCTCGATGAAACGCTTCTCGGCAATCCCGTCGTTTCTCAGGACGAAAATGTAGGCCCCGCTCTTTTCCGTGATTATGGCCTTGGTAGGGACCACCACCGCATCTTCCCTGACATCGAGGAGAAGGGTGACGTTGGTGAACTGGCCCGGGAGAAGTTCATGGTCAGGATTAGGCATTTCGGCACGCACGGAGAATGTCCCGGAACGGGAATCCACCTGCGGGTCCGCGAAGTCCACAAGGCCTCTGTACTTGTAGACGGACTTGTCGGCCAGTGTGATTGTCACGTAAGGGTCCCATGTCCTCGTGGAATCCTTCTGTCCGATGTTCACGTTGCGGGCCTTGCTTATCTGGTAGTCGAGGTCGGTCATCTTGAACTCCACCTCCACCGTATCGCTTTTCACCACATTGGCAAGCAGAGACTGTCCTCCCGGCCCCACCAGCGTGCCTATGTCCACGTATCTCTCGCTTATGTAGCCGCTTATCGGGGAGCAGACAGTGGTGTAGCTGAGCGCAAGCGAGTCCTGGGTGAGGTCGGCCTCGCTCATGAGCACGTCGGCTTTCGCGCTCTCGAATGCGGCTATGGCATTGTCGAGGTCAAGCTGGCTCGCGGCGTTCTGCTCATACAGAGGACGGATTCTGTTCAGGTCTCTCTCCGCCTTCTGGGCAAGAGCCTTGTTCCTCTCCAGCATGGCCTTGGCCCTGTCGGCCTGGGCCTGATACTGGCGCGGGTCTATGATGAACAGCACCTGGTCCTTCTTCACGTATGTGCCTTCCTCGAAAAGCATCTTCTCGAGATAGCCTTCCACCCTTGCCCTTATCTCCACGAACTGCTGGGCCCTGATGGTCCCCGGATATTCCCCGTACAGCTCGACATCCCTGGTGGAGACTGTCTCTGTCATCACTATCGGGATATCCTCCTGAGGAGGTTCCGGCCTTGTCAGCCATATTATCAGTGCCACAAGGACCACAAGCACGGCCCCGAGAACAACCCAGAATTTCCAGCTGGATTTCCGGATTTTGAACACCACGTATTTGGATTTGTTGTCGATACTGTTATAAGTGCCTTTCAGAAATTCCTTTCCTTTCATAACGTGTCCGGGTATTAAATTCTTCTTCTTTCCATGGACAGCGCAATACCGTGAAACAGATTGAGCCGGGGCAAATTTACAAAAAATATACCGATTAATAGCGATAGAGAGAACTTCTATTTTTTCCTTATCTTTGCCGACGGAATTTTTCCAACCCAAACAACCGATTGTCACTATGAAATTGTCCGAATTGAAGACCGGGGAACATGGTGTCGTGGTCAGGGTGAGCGGCCACGGCAGTTTCCGGAAAAGGATACTCGAACTCGGGTTCATAAAAGGGAATGTCGTCAAGGTCATATTGAACGCTCCGCTGATGGACCCCATCGAATACGAGATAATAGGCTACAAAATATCCCTGAGGCGGGAAGAGGCTGAAATGATAGAGGTCATAAGCGAATCCGAAGCCAAGGAGAGCATGAGCCTGCCGTCATCTCCGAGCATACTTCCCGGAGATGAGGCGGATGACGAAAAGGCATTGGCGCAGAGGATGAAAGACCTTGCCGAGCAGCGCCGGCATGTCATAAGGGTGGCACTCGTGGGCAATCCGAACTGCGGCAAGACCTCCCTCTTCAACATAGCGTCCGGCAGCCACGAACATGTGGGGAACTACAGCGGGGTGACGGTGGACGCAAAGGAGGGGAACTTCGAATACGGAGGCTACAAGTTCGTGATAGTGGACCTCCCAGGCACGTATTCCATATCAGGATTCAGCCCGGAGGAACTCTATGTCCGGAGGAATCTCGTCGAGGAGACTCCCGACATAGTGGTGAACGTGGTGGATGCCTCTAACCTGGAAAGGAACCTGTATCTCACCACCCAGATAATAGACATGAACCTGAGGGTGGTGATGGCCCTGAACATGTTCGACGAGCTAAGGGCAAAAGGCGACGAACTGGACATCAAGACATTGGGGCACCTTCTCGGGATGCCGATAGTCCCTACGGTGAGCAAGACCGGAGAAGGCATAGACGGACTTTTCGACAAGGTAATCGAACTTTACGAAAACCCGAGTCCTGAAATTGCGCGGCACATCCACATCAACCACGGGCAGGAACTCGAGCAGTCCATCGACAGGGTCAAGATGGCCATACAGAAAAACCAGGACATCAGGTACAAGTATTCGACGAGGTATCTGGCCATAAAGCTCCTCGAGAACGACAAGGAGGCGGCGGCCGTCATCGACACCCTGCCGAACAAGGACGAGATAATAGCCATAAAATACGACGAGCAGAAGAGGTTCGAATCCCTGATGGGCACAAGCACCGAATCGGCCGTCGTGGATGCGAAGTACGCGTTCGTGAAAGGCGCCCTGGCCGAGACATGGAAGCCGGGGATGGTGAAGAAGAAGCACCGCTCCATGACCGACCGCATAGACGCGATAATCACAAACAAGTGGCTGGCTTTCCCAATCTTCTTCCTCATACTGTACATAGTGTTCTTCGGCACGTTCACGCTCGGGGAATACCCCATGCAGTGGATAGACTGGACAGTCGCGAAATTCGGGGATTTCGTCGAATCCATAATCCCGGACGACATGGCGATGGTGCGCGACCTCATGACAGACGGCATCATCGGTGGGGTCGGGAGCGTGCTGGTGTTCCTCCCGAACATCGTGCTGCTCTACTTCTTCATATCGCTTCTCGAGGATTCAGGCTATATGGCGAGGGCGGCATTCATCATGGACAGGCTGATGCACAAGATGGGGCTGCACGGGAAGTCCTTCATACCGATGATTATGGGATTCGGATGCAATGTCCCGGCAATCATGGCCACAAGGACGATAGAAAGCCGCAAGAGCAGGCTGATAACCACACTCATAGTCCCGTTCATGTCCTGCTCGGGACGGCTGCCGGTATATATACTGATAGTCGGGGCATTCTTCCCGGGCCACGCCAGCATTGTGCTTCTCGGGCTGTATGTGACAGGCATCGTCGTGGCGATACTCACGGCGAAGGTGATGAGCCGGTTCTTCAAGGATGACGACCTCCCTTTCGTGATGGAGCTGCCGCCATACAGGATTCCGACCACGAAGTCCATACTCAGGCACACATGGGAGAAGGGGAAGCAGTATCTGCACAAGATATCCGGGATAATACTGATAAGCTCCATATTCATCTGGTTCCTCGGATATTTCCCGAACCACGACAAGTACGAGGACAAGGTGTCCCAGCAGGAGAACTCCTTCCTGGGGTACATAGGCAAGAGCATCGAACCTGTGCTCGAGCCGCTCGGATTCGACTGGCAGATGGGGGTCGGCGTGATTTCGGGAATAGCAGCCAAGGAGCTTGTGGTGAGTTCAATGGGCGTGATGTACAGCATTGACGAGGATGTGGAGTCCGGGACCGGGGAGACAAAACTCCAGCAGGCTCTCCAGAACAGCATAACACCGGCCGCAGCATTGGCTTTTCTGGTGTTCGTTCTCCTCTACTTCCCTTGCATAGCGACGTTCGGGGCCATAATGACCGAGACCGGGGGCTGGAAATGGCCTGCATTTTCAGCGGTCTACACCATAGTCCTCGCCTGGGTCATGGCGTTCATAGTCTATCGGGTGGCCCTGCTGTTCTGAAAAAATCACCATTTATTGCGATTGCACAGACCGGTCCGGAATGTTACCTTTGCAGAAGAAGATAATTTTTCAGGCCATAAAGTAAAAAATGTTCAGATCCTTTTAATTGTTGCAAAAAACTGTCCCGGTGTGAATCGCGGCGTTTTTCAGAAAAGACAGGGAGGCCCGCCCGGGCAGCCCCGTCTTTCGTTTCACGGGAATACGGCTGAACTTGCCGGACGAAAGTATGAAGAAGATGAATGAAATGAAGTTTTTCTCGCCGGACATGAAGATGTCCGACCTGATTGAAATCAACTACAGACTGCTCCAGGTCCTGGCCAGACTGGGGATGAACATCGGCTTCGGAGAGAAATCCGTAGCACGGATATGCGCCGAATCCGGCATGGATACCAATGCGTTCATCCTGATATGCGACATGTACTCCTGTCCGGGATACACGCCGACCGGAGAAGCCTTGAAGGCTGCGGACCCGATGTCCGTGGTAAGATACCTGCACAATTCCCACTCCTTCTACATCGAGGACGGGTTCAAGGCACTGGAGGAGATAATGGATGAACTCGTCTCGCCGTGCTCGGACAACCAGAAGAATGTCATCCTGGATTTCCTGCACGAGTACAGGCAGGAAGTGGAGAAGCATTTCGAATACGAGGAGAAGGTGTTCTTCCCCTACGTGGAATCCGTCGTGAAGGGGCTTTCCGGAGGGGACTATTCCGCAGCCACCTTTGAAGAGAACCACAGCAACATAGAGGAAAAACTGAACGACCTGAAGAACATAGTGATGAAGTATCTGCCCCCTGCCTGCAACCGCAAGACGGCCAGCGACGTGCTGTACGCGCTGTTCTCGCTGTCTGAGGACCTGGAGAAGCACACCAACATAGAGAACTGCGTCCTCGTCCCGATGGTGAACAGGCTGGAAGCGGGGAAAGAGGCTTAGAAACCAGACTTTTCTTGTATGAAAGCATTTCTGATAATGCCGTCGCGCGTGATGGCAAGAGGAATAGAAGGGGTGTTCCACGACCTCGGGGAATTCAAGGTCGAGGGGATAATCTCTGATTTCTCGCCCAGGGAAGAGGCCATATTGAAGAACATGTCTGTTGACGTGATAATAGTGGACCCGGCGATATTCGCACACTCGTCTGCCGGCAACGCGAAACAGTACATATCCGGATATACGGACGCTCCGGTCGTGGCGTTCCCGAGCGTGTTCATGACAGAAGAAGCCGCCCGCCAGTATGATGCCGTGCTGAGCCTGTATGACAGCCCTGCAGACATAATACACAAGCTGAGGTCGGCCGTGTCCTCGCCGAAAGACAGCGCACCGACGGAAGGATCCGAACTTTCGGCACGGGAGAAGGACATTCTGATATGCGTCGCAAAAGGGATGATAAACAAGGAGATTGCAGACATATTCAACATCTCCATCCACACTGTCATCACGCACAGAAGGAACATAACCCGCAAGACCGGCATAAAGACTGTAGCCGGCCTCACGGTCTATGCCCTGCTCAACAATCTGATTGATGCATCCTCAGTGGAATGAGCACTGCGTCATCTCACGGAGAACCTGAGTCCGAAATTGAAGTTGCGCCCGAATCCCCAGAAACCTCGGAATGTCCCGAGACTATGGTCCGCCCCGTCCTGTCCTCTCTCTATATATTTGGTATCGAGCAGATTGTACCCGTTGACGAATACTGTCAGGCCGAGTCTCTTCCCTATGTTTCCACTCCAGCTCAGAGATGCGTTCACGAGATGATATGAAGGAATCCGGTACGAAGCCGCCCTGTCGTCAGGGTCGGTCCGGCCTTCCGGGTCGAAATCGGCATACATCCTGTCGTTGAACTGCCAGTCGGCCGAAAACCTGAAATGGCGCAGGAAATCCACTTCCACGACAGCCCCCACCTGCGTCTGAGGCGCATCCCCTACGGGAAGTCCCTTGCTATAGACATTTATCGTCTCGGCGACAGCCCCGGTGTAGTTGTCGTAGATGTTGGCGGACACATCATTCTGCCATGTCCAGTGCCCGAGCGACGCGAATGCATGGAGAGCAAGCCATCTTGTCGCCCGGTGATGCGCCTCCACCTCCACACCGTAATGCAAGGCATCGAGTCCGGTTATCATGTATCTCACATCCTCCACATCGTCTATCTGCTGGTACGGATCCGACATCAGGGTCTTGTTCTTCCAGTAGGTATAATATGCCGTGGCTTCTACGCTGCCCCTGCCATAGACGAAGCGGTAACCGAGTTCGGAGAGGAGGTTCCTTTCATTCTTCACATTCCGCGAAATGGTGTTGTTGCCGGAAGCGAACCATGTGTCCGGATACGGCAGCCTGCTGTAGATTCCGCCGTTCAGATAGAGAGAATGACCTTTGGCCGGTTTGAAAAGGATGCCGGCCTTTGTGCTGTAGCCGGCTCCGGACGCCGTCCCGCTCCAGACATCGTTGCCGGTGTAATTGTATCTGTCCCATCTTCTCGTCGCCGCCCCGAATACCGACGCGCCCAGACGCACGTCCCATCTGTCCGAAGTCCAGTTCCCCATGGCGTATGCCGTGAAATGGTGGGTGTCCTTACCGTTATCCGTGCGGATATAATCCCCGACATGTTTCACAGGGTCCCTTCCGGCAAGTCCGCAGAGGGCGTTATTCTCATAGTCCTCATACCAATATGCTCCTCCGAGCAGGTCGGTAATCCGTTCGTTCTCCCATGTCGAATAATATTGGTAATGCAACCCGGCGTCAAGCTTCCAATGTCCGTTGAAGCGGTATGTCCCGGAGATGACTGCGCCTGCCTGGGTATGTCCCGCACGGTAGTCGCTCAGGATATTGGTCGCGCTTCCGCTTCGCAGGCTCTCATCCGGAGCGCCCGTGGCCGGCAGCCCGGTGCTTCCGGCATTGGCGGCTATCGCGGCATCCCAGTCCACAAGGCCGTCTTCCGTCCTGTATGACGATATCGGCTGGCCCTTGGATTCCGACCACCTGCCGCCTCCGTTGCCTATCGCAAGATAAACGGAATTGGTCATGGTCAGTTTTTCTCCCGCGTAGATATGCTGGAGCGTGAAATAAGGTTTAAAATAGTTGTTCCTGTTGAGATTGTAGGCCTTGCCGTCCCTGTATCCCCAGTTCTTGTTGTATTTCAGGCCATAAGTCGTGACTTCGTCGTAGCTGAGTTTCGTGGAACGTTGTTCATGTCGTTCGGGAGAACCGAGGGCAGTGAACAGCAACGTGTTCCTGGAGCCTATCCTTTTCGTGACATTCAGCATGTAGGACCACGAGCTGACATCCGTCCTGTCGACATAGCCTCTCCCGCCGACATACGAGCCGAGCAGGCTTATGCTCCAGCCCTTTCCCAGCTCTCCGCTGTTCAGGCTGATGAATCCTTTTCCTGTACCGTAGTCCGTGACGTGCGCACCTCCGTCAACCCTGAATTCGGATGTTGTCGTGGCAGTGATTATGTTGATTGTGCCGCCAACAGAGTTGTCTGACAACATGGAACCTCCGACACCCTTCTGGACCTGTATGGCATAGGTTGCATCGGTGAGTCCCATCCAGTTGTTCCAGAACATGTTGCCTGAGGTGAGGCCGGAGATGGGGATGCCGTTCAGCAGGACGGATATGTTTTCCTGCTTGAAACCTCTGATATTGATTTTGGCATCTCCGTAGCTGCCGGTTTCTGCCGTGGCGTAAATGCCGGGGATATATTTCATGAGCTCCGGATATGTCCTCGCTGTTGCCCTTTGAGCTATCATTGCGTTGTCTATGGTATTCAGCCGGAGCGGCGACGAATTCCTGCTCTGGAAATTCGAGACCACGGTCACTTCCTGAAGAGTAAGGGAGTCTCCTGCCATCCATATCGAATCGGCAGGAGCGGGAGCCATGTCGGGCGACGCTGCAGTTACGGAATTTATCCCGTGTACCTCGTCCGAGGCAATGCCGGACCGGGCAGGGACTGTCCCGGCGGATGCCGGGGTGAAGTTGCCGGCAATGCCGGCCAGTGAGAGAGCAAAAATGAATTGCAGTCTGAGAAGTAATGACTTTTTCATACAAAAAAACCTCAAATTGTTACTTTCAGCATACAATTCAAGGCATAATTCGATACAAGTCAACAAGTCGCAGAGAGAATCCGGCTGTGCACCGCCGTCTGTCATCGTGCCGGTATCCGGCACATGCCCTTCATGCGATTTATCTTCTTCCATCCAGACTTTACTGTCGGTACCGTAGTTTCAACGGTTCAGCCGTTGTCGTGCATGATTTGCCGTGAAAGCAAATCCGGCCGCAGACGCCGGCTCGCGGACTATACCGCCGGTCGGGGATTTCACCCTGCCCTGAAGATATGCGGCTGCAAATGTACGTGATTTTCCTGAAAATGCAAAAGCCGTGGCCGTAAATAAAGTTGTTTTTTGTCATAATTTATCATACCTTTGCACTCCATGTTTACCGGCAGGGCACTTGCCCTCTGGCGCACAGTCAAGCCCGGATGGCGGAATCGGTAGACGCGTTGGTCTCAAACACCAATGTCCGAAAGGATGTGCCGGTTCGACCCCG
>CALVDM010000002.1 GCA_944326335.1 uncultured Bacteroidales bacterium | reverse complement strand
CTTATATGTTACTTAACAAACCAATTAAATAATATATTTATTTGATTATAAATGTATTATATTATTTATTAAGGTATTAGCATAATACCCCAACCGCCTTTCGGCGGCGGGATGCGTACCACTTGAAACAGCAAGCTGGGCGCATAACTTATCCGAGAAAAACTGAAAAGCATCCGGCAAATATGGAATGCCACTATATACTGAACCGTTACTTTATCTCATAAAAAATCATAGATAAAGTAGTAACTCGGTGTTATGTTGTATTGGTGAGTTTGTACTTTTACTCAAATATTTTATAAGATAAAGTACAAACTCACTCTTTGAAATTTGGCAGACACATATGGATTGAGTACCGTTTGCGGAAACGGAAATATTATGCAGGACAAACTGGTTTCACGAGACAGGGAATGTATCTGACGCTCCAGTTCCTTGACAGACCAGCAGCCTCTGATTGTTTCCATTTCATAGAATGCCCTTTTGACAGGGTTGTCAATTTCCGAAATCGTTGTCAAATGCGTAGATGACAGCCTGTTGAACAGTCTGTCGGCAGGTATCATCCACGGCTCGACACTATTACAAGACACTGTAGATAACGGAGTTATCCGGCGAACTGCGTAGGATTGACGCATACGCAGAACGCCTGAAGCAGGACGTGGATTGAAAGAAAAAAGACCTCCGTCTCCTTTGATTTATGAAATGATTTCGTACTTTTGCGCCTGCAAGCAAAATACGGTGATATGGGAGGCTTTTTCGGAACAATAGCAAAGGAGGAATGCATCAACGACCTGTTCTACGGGACAGACTACAATTCCCACATGGGCACGAAGCGCGGCGGCCTGGCCACATACAGCAGGGAAGCCGGCTTCAGGCGGTCCATACACAATCTCGAGAGCGATTATTTCCGCAGCAAGTTCGAGGATGAGCTGGACAAGTTCCCCGGCAAGTCCGGTATAGGCGTAATAAGCGACACGGACCCGCAGCCGATAATAATCAACTCGCATCTTGGGAAGTTCGCGATAGTCACCGTGGCCCGGGTGGCGAACATGGCCGAGCTGGAGAAGGAACTCCTCGACAGCAACATGCATTTCTCGGAACTGAGTTCCGGAAAGACCAACCAGACTGAACTCATCGCCCTGCTCATAATCCAGGGCAGGACTTTCCGGGAAGGGATTGAGAACGTGTACTCGAAGGTGAAAGGGTCATGCTCCATGCTCATCCTCACCGAAGACGGAATAATAGCAGCCAGGGACAGGCTCGGACGCACACCGATAGTCATCGGCCGGAAGGACGGGGCCTACGCTGTCACGAGCGAGTCCTGCAGCTTGCCGAACCTCGGCTACGAAATCGAGGGATATGTCGGCCCCGGGGAGATTGTCAGGCTCTTTCCGGACCGCATTGAGCAGATCAAGGCTCCGGAGAAGGAGATGCAGATATGTTCCTTCCTGTGGGTCTACTACGGATTCCCGACTTCAAGCTACGAAGGCAGGAATGTGGAGCAGGTCCGCTTCAGCAGCGGTTACAGGATGGGGAAGGGAGATACTTCGGATGCGGATTTCGTGTGCGGAATCCCGGATTCCGGGATAGGCCAGGGGCTCGGATATGCGGAAGGGAAAGGGATTCCTTACCACAGGGCCATCACGAAATACACTCCGACATGGCCGAGGAGCTTCACCCCGAGCAACCAGGAACGCCGCTCCCTCGTGGCGAAAATGAAGCTGATTCCTAACCGGGCGATGCTCCAGGGAAAGAAGATAATTTTCTGCGACGATTCCATAGTGAGAGGAACCCAGCTCAAGGACAATGTCAAGGTGCTTTACGACTATGGCGCAAAGGAAGTCCACATGCGCATCGGCTGTCCTCCTCTCGTGTACGGCTGCCCTTTCATCGGGTTCTCCGCCAGCAAGACCGACATGGAGCTGATTACAAGAAGGATAATAAAGGAGTTCGAGGGCGACGCGGACAGGAATCTCGACAAATATTCCGACCCTTCCACCCCTGAGTACAAGAGGATGGTGGACAGGATTGCGGAGATGTTCGGCATGACTTCCCTGAAATTCAACACTATAGAGACTCTTGTGGAGGCTATTGGCCTGCCGCGGTGCCAGCTCTGCACACACTGTTTCGACGGCAGCAGCAGATTCTAATCCTTCCGGGATGTGACGAGCAGGAGGTCTCCGGATTCGGGCAGGTCGCAATGCAGGGCGAATATGTGGATGTCTCCGCCGGAGGAGACGCCGAGTTTGCCACGTAGCGTATCGGTATCCATTTTTATGTTGCGTGCCGTGACTTCGCACTGCGGATACCGTTTGCCGATGTCCTTGATATTCCGGTTGTTCAATGGAAGGACTTCCCTTATGACAAAGAATTTGCCGTTGGCAGAGAGCTCTTCCAGCACTTCCTCCGGCAGTCCGTCGGTGTCCAGGTGTGCATGCTCGGAAGATGCCATGATGTAGTAGTGGGTGAACTTCGAAAGTTTTTCCAGAGGGAATCTTTCGCACAGGACATTGAAGGCGCCGGCTTTCATCAGGGCTTTTCCCGGCTCGTAAAGGACTGCTCCCGGACGGATGCTGTCCTCTGACGACAGGAAACGCGGGGCTGCATGCCTTAATTCGTCATAGCCGAACTGCATGGAGGAGAGGGGAGTACCTGCCGTGACGGTACATTCCCCGTCGAATTCCCTGTCCATGAGGACGAGTATTTCCTTGCACTCGCCGCCGGAAGCCAGTATGCGGATTTCCCGGCATTGTCTGCCCAGCCTGCCGTAAATCATGGAAATGTCCGCCATCGGAGAGAGTTTCAGCAGGATATGCCGGCATTGTCTGAAAAGCTCTGCCTTCAAGGCCAGCACATCCGGGCTGCAATCTTCCATCAGAAAGACTTTTTTCCCTCCGGCATCCCTGCGGGCAGGGTCAAGATATATCAGGTCGGGCCGGAAACCCTCGAGAATCCCGCCGGCCGTCATGTCGGGATGTCCGCCGCACTGCCCCTCCGGTACGAGTCTGAACGATACTACGGATATGTTGTCCTTTCCCAGAAGCCTGAAATTATGTTCGGCGGCGGAAGCGAGCCCGGGATTCATCTCATTGTAAAGCACTGATGCGGCCGCCGTGGAAAATGCCCAGGAATCCACTCCGAGACCGCCTGTCAAGTCTGCCACGCGGGCATTCCCTTCCGGAAACAGACGCCGTACAATACCGGCCTTGTACATGGCCGCGGCTTCCGAACTGCACTGCTCTCCGCTGAGCCTGCACGGGTAGGCGAGCCCGGGAACGGCATACCACGACGGCACCTTCTTCTTCAACTTCCTGCGCACTTCGATGGTATTGACAGCCAGCTCCATATCGAAGTCCGTGTGTCTTTTCCCGGAAAGCAGAAGTCCGGCTATGTCTGCATTCTCGTTTTCCGTTATGAATTTCGCGAAATCTGTCATCGTCCCTTTCCCCTTGTCCGGATGCAAAAGTAACGCAATTTTCCAATCTTCCGGAAACAGTTTCAAGGATTTTATTAACTTTGTATGATATTGGAACATAATTTAATTCTAAACTATAATCGATTATGGAAAAGGATTTCAGGGCAGTCGCCCAAAGCTGGCTTGACGGCAATTATGACGAGGAGACAAAAGCTCAGGTCAGGGATCTCATGGAAAATGACCCTGCAGGACTCGAGGACGCTTTCTACCGCAATCTTGAATTCGGTACCGGCGGACTGAGAGGAGTCATGGGTGTCGGCACCAACAGGATGAACAAGTATGTTGTGGCAATGGCAACGCAGGGGCTTGCCAACTACATTCTCAAGCATGTCCCGGGAGACAGCCACAGCGTGTGCGTTTCCTACGACAGCCGCAACAACAGCGACGCATTCGCCCATATCACGGCCGAGGTTCTTTCAGCCAACGGGATTCATGTGTATATCTACGACTGCCTTCATCCGGTGCCTCTGTTGAGCTATGCCGTGAGGAAGAAGCACGCCACGGCAGGAGTCATGGTCACGGCTTCCCACAATCCGAAAGAGTACAACGGCTACAAGGTGTACTGGTCCGACGGGGCACAGATAATCGCGCCTGTGGACAAGGAAATCGTGGCTGAAGTGAATGCCATCTCGGACCCATCGATGGTGAAATACAAGGCAGACGGCAAGGAGGGGGGAATCGAGGTCATGGGCGACGAGATGAACAATGCCTACATGGACGATGTCCTCACACTCATGCTTTCTCCTGAGGCCCGTGCAAAGCACAGGGACCTGAAAATCGTCTATACTCCTCTGCATGGTTCCGGCGTGAAGATTGTGCCTGCCATCCTGAAAAGACTCGGGTTCGAGAACATATACCATGTGCCTGAGCAGGATGTGAGCGACGGTAATTTCCCTACCGTGAAATCTCCGAATCCGGAGGAGTCTTCGGCTCTTGAGATGGCCGTGGCTGTAGCGGACAGGGAGGGAGCCGACCTCGTGCTGGCCACCGACCCGGATGCTGACCGTCTTGGAATCGCCGTGCGCGACAATGACGGAAAGATGGTCCTTTTCAACGGGAACCAGACAGGTTCTGTCCTCACCTACTATATCCTCAGACGCTGGTCGGAACTCGGCAAGCTTGACAGCACGAAATATGTCGTGAAGACCATCGTCACCACGGAGCTCATCAGGGCGATAGCGGAAAAATACGGTGTGAAGGTCTATAATGTGCTCACCGGCTTCAAATACATAGCCGACATCGTCCGCCGCAACGAAGGCAAGGGTGAATTCATCTGCGGAGGCGAGGAAAGCTACGGCTTCAATATCGGGGAATTCGTCCGCGACAAGGACGCCCCTATCTCATGCGCCATGGTAGCGGAATGCGCCGCCTGGGCTGCGGAGCAGGGCCTCACCCTCTATCAGCTTCTCCAGAATATATACAAGGAGTTCGGCTATTACAGGGAGTCCCTCACATCGCTTGTCCGAAAGGGAAAGTCGGGAGTTGAGGAGATTGCAAAGATAATGTCGGACTACAGGGCCACCCCTCCTGCAGAGCTTGCCGGTTCCCCTGTGGTGAAGGTCATCGACTACAACAGGCCGGAGGAAACGGGTCTTCCGAAATCCAATGTCCTCCAGTTCTTCAACGAGGCCGGTGATGTGGTGTCTGTACGTCCGTCAGGTACGGAACCTAAAATCAAGTTCTATTTCGGGGCAAGGGGCAACGATGCCGATGCCAAGATAGAGAAGCTCCGCGCACAGTTCATAAAATGACCTGTCCGGCTGCAGCATGGATACGATAGTTGAAAGTTCGTTTGCGAGGTTCCCTGAATGCAGGTTCAGGGAGCCTTTTTCGTTGACCCTCCGCGAGGGCGAGAACTGGGTTGCGGTCGGCCCCAACGGAGCCGGGAAGACGCTTTTCTCGAATCTGCTGCGGGGCGGCGGCATACGCACCCTTGCGTTCCGTGACATATACTCTGTCACAGGTGTGGAAAGCCTGTACAGCCAGCAGAGATGGAATTCCTCGGATTCCTGGAACTCTCCGGAGGTATCATCGCTTTTCAGGGGGTTCGACAGCCGGACTGTGGACAGGTACATGTCACTTTTCGGGATTGGACACCTGCTCGACAGGAGGGTTGTCGCCCTTTCCGGCGGGGAGCTGAGGAAGCTCCTGATTACGCGTGCGCTCATGTACGGGCCTTCGCTGCTTGTCCTCGACAATCCGTTCATCGGCCTCGACGAAGGCTCGAGGAAGACCCTCTGCTCCATGCTCCGGACCTTGAGCCGTGAGACGGGGCTGGGGACCCTGCTTCTGCTCAGCCAGGTCAAGGACATCCCTTCATGGGCCGACAAGGTACTTCCCATATCGGACATGAGAGTCATGGCACCGGTGCCGGGGGATGTATTCCTGTCGGACCCGCATCATGCCGGAATGCTCTTTCCGGAGGCTTCCTGCAATATCCCCGTACTGCCTGCCCCGGAAGCCGCAGGCGTGGATTACGAAAATGCCCTGGAAATGAGGAATGTCCGCGTGCGCTATTCGGGACACGACATCCTGAGGGACGAGAACTGGACTGTGCGCAGGGGAGAGCACTGGGCCCTGCTCGGGGAGAACGGCTCCGGAAAATCCACTCTGCTGAGCCTTGTGTGCGGAGACAATCCTCAGGCATACGCCAATGACATATCAGTATTCGGCCGCCGCCGCGGCTCCGGGGACAGCATCTGGGAGATTAAGAGGCGGATAGGGTATCTGAGCCCTGATGTCCATTCATGTTACCTTGAGGATATCCCGTGCATAAAGGTAGTGGCAAGCGGATTCTCCGATTCGGTGGGGCTCTCGGGGGAGTGTTCGGGAAGCGAATATGCGGCTGCCGCCCGCTGGATGGAGATTTTCGGGGCGTCACATCTTGCTGAACGCTCTTTTGTCAGGATTTCATACGGGGAACAGCGTCTCGTGCTTCTTGCGAGGGCATTTGTGAAATCTCCGGAACTTCTTGTGCTCGACGAGCCGCTGCACGGCCTGGACACGGGCAGGAAGAATCTTGCTCTCGGGATTATAGGGAAATATTGCTCAGACCCGGCCGTGACACTCATCTATGTGACGCACTACATGGACGAGATTCCTCAGTGCGTGACAAAATTCAAGACTATGCACCGGCTTCATGGTCGGATATGATGAGCAGCCTGTCTCCGGACTTGAGCTCGACGCTCCCGTTCGGCACGATAAACTTGTCTTCCCGCTTTATCATCATCACGAGCATCCCTTCAGGCAGTCTCAGCTCCTTGAGCGTGTTGCCGTGTGCCAGGGAATCTTCGGTAAGCGTTATCTCGGCCAGCTTCCCGGCTTCCTCCGGCACCTCGACCCCGAATGTGTCGGCTTCTTCAGGTATGTCCTCGCCGAGTTTCAGCAGCCTTGCGCTGCCGGTTATGGAACTGCCCTGTATCACGAGGGAGAGAAGTGTTATGAAGAACACGATGTTGAATATCAGGTCCGCACCCTCCACGTTCTCTACTACCGGGTATGTGGCGAACAGTATCGGGGCAGCTCCCCTGAGCCCCACCCACGATATGAAGGTCTTGGATGCGGTGGATATCTTCCTGAACGGCGCAAGGGAGATGAACACGCTGAGAGGACGCGCCACCAGTATCATGAACACCCCTATCAGCAGGGCCACCGGCGCTGTCTTCAGCATTTCGTGAGGATTGACAAGCAGCCCGAGGATGAGGAACATCAGTATCTGCACAAGCCAGGTTATGCCGTCGAAGAACGAGGATATATCCTTGCGGTAAGGGATGCTGTTGTTGCCGATTATTATTCCTGCGATATATACGGCAAGGTAGCCGTTGCCCGAGAGATATGTGGTGGTCGTGTAAGAGAAGAACATCACGCTGAGCAGGAGTATCGCGTAGAGCGGGGCGTTGTTGAGCCCGACCCTGCGCAGGAACCACACGCTGGCGAATCCGAATACCGCACCTCCGGCCACACCCACTCCGAACTGCAGCAGCAGGGTCGTGGCGGCATCCTTTGCCACTGCCCATGAACTTATGCTTCCTGCGTCTCCTCCGGTGAGGCTGTTCGCAAGCTGAATCAGTATTATGGTCAGTATGTAGGCCATCGGGTCGTTGCTTCCGCTTTCGAGCTCAAGCATTGGCTGTAGATTGTTCTTGAGCCTCATCCTGCTGTTCCTCAATATGTTGAATACCGAGGCCGAGTCTGTTGAGGACATCGTGGCTGCGAGAAGGAGGCACGTCACAAGCGGAAGGCTTATGGGGCAGCTCTCCCACACCGACAGCACGTAGATGAAAAGGCCCGTGAACAGGGTGGTGAGCACGACGCCGAACGTGGAGAGCATCAGCCCGGGCCCGAGCACCGGCCTGATTTCCTTGATTTTTGTCTCCATGCCTCCGGAGAACAGGATTATGCACAGCGAGCACATGCCTATGAACTGCGCCTGTCTAGCATTGTCGAACTTCAGCCCGAGACCGTCCACGCCGAAAAGCATCCCGGCCACGAGAAACAGCAGGAGGGAAGGCAGCCCGAACCGGTAGCCGGCCTTGCTTATCAATATACTGCTGAAAATCAGCACAGAAAGCACCAGCAGTATGTTCTCTGAAGTGAATGTCATCGTCTCTTGTGTTTAATTCAATCCTTTCCGCCGGCTAATCCTTTCCGTCGGCGGCGTGCCTGCACCATTGGCGTATCTGGCAGTTGCCGCACTCCGGATTCCTTGCCTTGCAGACATACCTCCCGTGCAGGATGAGCCAGTGATGCGCCTTTGGTCTCAATTCCGGGGCGATGTTTTTTGTCAGGTCCTTCTCCACCGCCTCTACCGTATTCCCGTCGGACAGACCTATTCTCCTTGCAACCCTGAACACATGGGTGTCAACCGCTATCACGGGCTTTCCGTAGACCACCGATGCCACCACATTGGCCGTTTTCCTTCCGACTCCAGGCAGCTTCACGAGCTCGTCAGGGTCTGAAGGTACTTCACCACCGTAATTCTCCACGAGCATTTTCGCCATGTCTATCAGGTGCCTCGCCTTGTTGTTCGGGAACGTGATGGACTTTATCAGCCCGAGGACTTCCCCGAAATCCGCTTCGGCGAGCTTTTCCGGAGTAGGGTATTTCATGAAAATTTCAGGAGTGTGCATGTTCACCCTCTTGTCCGTACACTGCGCGGACAGGATGACAGCTATCAGAAGGTGGAATACGGAGTCGTAATGCAGCTCCGTCTCAGCGTCCTGCATGTTCTTTCCGAACCAGTCCAGCAGGCCTGCATATCTCTCTTCCCCGGTCATATTTCCCTGCACACTTCGTCCCTGCACTCCATGACCCGTCCCTTGTACTTGTCGAATATGGAGACATTGTGGGTCACCATCACCACGGCTGTGCCCTTTTCCCTGTTTATGCCTGTGAGAAGGGACATTATCCCGTCCGCCGTTTCCGGGTCCAGGTTCCCTGTCGGCTCGTCGGCGAGTATCACTTCCGGGGTGTTCAGCAACGCCCTTGCTATGGCTATCCTCTGCTGCTCTCCTCCGGAAAGCTGGTGAGGCATGCGATGCGCCTTGTGAGCCATTCCCACTGCATCCAGGACCTCTCCGATGCGCCTGTCCATGTCGTACCCGTTCTTCCAGCCCGTTGCCCGGAGCACGAACGACAGGTTCTCCTCCACTGTCCGGTCCATCAGAAGCTGGAAATCCTGGAACACAACCCCGAGACGGCGTCTCAGGTAGGGGATGTCCTTCTCCCTGATTGTCCTGAGGTCGTAGCCGCAGACCGTGCCTTCACCTTTCCTGAGCGGGTTCTCTGCAATTATGGTCTTGATTATCGAAGTCTTGCCTGTCCCGACCTTCCCCACGATATAGAGGAAATCCCCCTCCCTGACTTCCATGTCAAGCCCGTATATCACAGTGTTTTCGCCGCCGCATATCTCAGCGTCCTTGAATTTTATGACGGTCTTTCCGTTTTCCATTGTCTAAAAATTCGCGTACATTTCACAAATATAGGTAAAAAAGTCTATTTTTGCAGAAAAAATAAGGTATGAGATTGAAGTTTGCCGCTGTTTTCATCCTGACCTGCTGCTCCTTTCTGGCTTCCGCCCAGATACTGCCTTATGCAAGCCGCGAAGGGGATGGCCGACGGCTGTACAGGGAAAAGTACGACGAGGCTGTGGATTTGTTCCGCAACGGGATGTATGCCAGGTCCATGCAGCTGTTCAAGGAGATAGCCGGCATGACTTCCGACGGGGATGCCTATGGCTACTATGTCCTGAATGCCGTGTACCTCCGTGTTCCGGGCTATGAGGAGCTCATCGACGAGTTCGTCTCGCGCAACGGTTCATCCGGACTTATTCCCCAGATAAGGTACAGATATGCCCTCAATCTTTTCGACGACATGGACTTCAAAGGGGCGGCGGAGCAGTTCGCCTTCTTGTCGAGGCATAATCTCTACCGCAGCCAGGTGCCGGAGTTCCAGTTCAAGAGAGCATACTGCGATTTCGAGCTGAGGTACTACGACAGGGCTGTCCTCAGGTTCCGGGACCTGACCATGCGTGCACACACCGACTATACGGCCCCGGCAGAATACGCGACAGGCTACATATATTACGAGCAGAAGAAATTCAAGGATGCCGTGGAATGGTTCGGGAAGGCCGCAAAGGACAACAGGTTCACCGAGATAGCCTCTTTCTATCTTCTCGAATGCCGCTTCATGCTCAAGGAGTACGGAAGGGTAGTGAAAGACGGCCCCGGGATTCTTGAGACTGTCTCGGCTGACAAGAAGCCTTATGTGGCCCGCTTCATATCCGAGTCCTGGCTCGTGCTCGGGAATGCGGAGAATGCAGGGAAATATTTCGACATGGGCAAGGCCTCCCTCTCTGCCATGTCGAGGTCGGACTACTTCTATGCCGGTTCCGTGCTTTATGCCCTGAAAGACTACCGTCAGGCCATAGAGAATTTCTCGAAGATGACGGACAGGACGGACTCGATCGGTCAGATAGCGAACTACAATCTCGGCTATTGCTATATCCAGACCGGCGACAAGGTCTCCGCCATGGGGGCCTTCAAGGATGCCTCGTCAGCCGGTGCAGACCCTGACATAAGGGAAGATGCATTCTTCAATTACGCCAAGCTCTCGTTCGACCTCAATGCCGATTCGTCGGTGTTCCAGGAATATCTCCGGGAGTATTCCGACAAGGGCAGAAGCGCCAAGATATACAGTTACATCGCCCTTGCAGCCCTCTACGGGAGGGATTACGCCGGAGCGATAGATGCCTATGACCAGATAGACGAGCTCGACGGCGACATGAAGGCGAACTACATGAAAGCCAATTATCTCAGGGCTTCCCAGCTCATGTCCAGCGGCTCGTGGAGGGCTGCGGCGGACTGTCTGAGGGCTGCCGCCTACTACTCGGACAGACGCACATATTTCAACCAGATGTCGAGATACTGGCTCGCCGAGGCTTATTACAGGAGCGGGCAGTATGACATGGCCCTGAAGGTGCTCACCGACCTGTACAATACCTCCGCCCTGTATGGCAAGCAGGAGTCTTCGATGATTCCGCTGAACATCGCCTACTGTTATCTGAAGCAGAACGAGTACACTGCTGCGGCCAACTGGTTCTCGTCCTATCTCGAAGACGGCGACCCCGCATTCAGGAAAGACGCCCTGCTGCGCCGAGGGGACTGCATGTTCATGATGCAACGCTACGGGGAGGCCATCGCCTCTTACGACCAGGTGCTCGCGGACTGGTTCAGCCCGGACGACATCTACCCTTATTATCAGGATGCCATGGCATACGGACTTTCCGGGAATCTCGACAGAAAGGTCAGCCTGCTTTCAAACGTCCTGGAGGCATCCCCGTCGTCGGCGTTCTACCCTGAGGCAATGTACGAGTACGGCCGCGCCCTGGTGGTGTCCGGAAACACGTCCAAGGCAGAGTCCTGCTTCAACACCCTCGCCGCCAACGTGAAGGACAGTTCCTACATAGCCATGTCGTGGATTGAACTGGGCATGATATACCGCAACAGGGGCGACAATGCCAAGGCTCTCGGCTACTACAAGGGAGTGGTGGAGAAGATGCCGTCTTCGGAATATGCCGACGCATCCCTTCTCGCCATAGAGTCCATATACAAGACCATGAACACCCCGGAGGAATACCTTGCCTACATCGGGAGCATAGGGAGGGCATCCCTGAAATCCGAGGCCGAGAGGGAGTCCATGCTCTACAACGCCGCGGAACAGATTTTCCTATCGGGCAATTACCCTAAGGCCCTCGCATCCCTCGAATCATACGTGTCGAAATACCCTGCCGGGAAGATGGTGCCCGATGCGGAATACTACATCGGGGAATGCTACCGGCAGGCAGGCCAGCCGGAAACGGCCTGCGACCACTACCGCAAGGCCATGAATGCCCCGGAGTGCTCTTTCAGGGATTCTGCGACAGGGCATTATGCGGACTTGTCCTACTCGATGCAGAAATACGCGGAAGCGTTCTCCGCATACAGGACTCTGTACGAATCGGCAGGCTCTTCATCCGTCCGTTCCGGTGCCCTTGCCGGCCTTATGCGCTCGGCTTTCAGGGCGCGTTACCTCGACGATGCCATACAGTATGCAGGCCTGCTGACCGGCTCGGACGACAAGGCTCTTGCCAGGGAGGCTGAATATGTCAAGGCCAAATCCCTGCTTGCCACCTCGCGCAGGGAGGAAGCGTTCGCCATACTTGCGGCTCTTGCGTCCGAACCTTCCACGGCAGAGGGTGCCGAGGCTTCATATCTCCTCATACAGGACAGCTACGACAGGGGAGCGTTCGAGGAGGTGGAGGACAGGGTATATGCATTCTCCGATTCCGGCACCGGCCAGGTCTACTGGCTTGCCAAGGCATTCATAGTGCTCGGAGACGCGTTCGTGGAGATGGACAACCTCGAACAGGCAAAGGCCACCTTCGAGAGTGTGGCGCAGGGATACACTCCTTCCGGAGACGATGATGACATCCCGCAGAGCGTGGATATGCGCCTGAAGAAACTTTCGGACCTGATGTCAGAGGAAACGATAAACCAGACAATGCAATGAGAAGACATACAATCGCAGCCGCCTTGCTTTTCTGCCTGCTGCCATTCCCGTTGAAGACGGCGGCGCAGGACCTGAACCCTACCGTTGAGGTGTCAAGACAGTACAGGGGGTCCCTCCTTGATTCCGAGAAGCCGTCCGTGCCGATGGCGATGCCGGACAGTGTCCTCAGGTTCGACCTCGAGTTCGACTATTCGGTCTTCGACAATCCGTTCAAGGGCTCGTACGAGTTCCGGCCTTTCCTGATGGACATGGACCTGTCCCCGGCATATTCCGGGGAGAAGAGCCTCTATCTCAGGGCCGGCGCCGGCTACACCCTTCATCCGGAGCTGGATTTCACATGGACTCCGGTACGAGGCAGGAAGTTCAGGATGTCGCTTTATGCGCGGCACAGGTCATACATAGGCAAGTACAGGTCTGTCGGGCCTGTCCTCACCGGCAATGTTCCTGTATTCACGTCCGACGGAGGCAGGTATTCAGGGCATGACATGGTGACGGAAGCCGGAGCCGACGGCACTTTGGACTGGGACAAGGGGGTGTTCTCGTTCCGCGCCGGCTATGTGGGCACCGCCCTCAGGGACACCACGGTCCGCAGAGGATATGACGGTGTAGCCGTGAACCTCGGAGTTTCCTCCAAGGAAAATCTCGGCTCCCATGTGATATATGATGTCGATGTCTCCTACATGTTCGCTGAAGACAAGTTCACCGCTCCGGCCTGCGGGAAAGGCTACATGTCCGGACACGATTTCAGCTTCGGCGCGTCTGCCGGGAGCTCCTTCAAGACCGGACATTCCGTCCTCGTTGATGCAGGGGTGGACTATGCACATTACGGCGGGGCCATTTCGGCCGGTGCCGGAGACGTGACCCTCATCCCGCGGTATCTCTACTCGAAGGGGAGGTGGGATGTCAATCTCGGCGTGAAGCTGGCCGTCCTCTTCAGGGGCAGCGGCGACGGCACGTCAATTTCCGGAGACAACATGCCGGGGCAGATAGTCTATCCGGACATCCGTGTGTCGCTGAATGCCATAAGGAACCATCTCGACATATATCTCGCAATCGGCGGCGGCACCGACATAAACAGATATTCATCCCTGCTCATGGAGAACCGGCACGTCACGCCGGTGTACAACTCGGGTATGGGGACACCGCTGCTCGGCAGCACTGTGGAAAGGGTGTCGGCTGCGGTCGGGTTCAAGGGGAACATCGCCTCGAGGTTCAGCTACGACATCAGCACGGGCTACAGGAATTTCTCGGCCATCCCGCTGCCGGCCGTATGCGCATTGCCCGGCGGCTATTCGGCAGGTATCGGATATTCGCCGATGCAGATGTTCTTTGCCGGCCTCGACTTTTCATGGACTTCCCAGGATGTGAGGCTTGGAGGGCGGCTGGACTACAGGGCCACCGACCTTTCAGGGCGAGAGGCGGCTGTAGTCGCCCCTGCGGCGTTCTCCGGCCGGATAGAAGCGGAGTACAACTGGAAGGGAAGGATATATGTCGGGGCGGACTGCGGATTCTCGACTTCCCGCAGAGGACTGACGGCCGTCGCACCGCTTTCGGGACTGTCCGGACAGGAATTCCGGATTCCAGGCTATGCCGACCTCGGAGTGTCTCTCGAGTATGTGTTCACCCGCAGGTTCTCACTGTGGCTGCGGGGCGGCAATCTGCTCGGGGCGACGATACAGCGTATCCCTCTCTATTCTGAAAGCGGCATATATTTTACGGGAGGAATCTGCTTGAATTTCTGAGAAAATTATTAAATTTGCCCGTTTCATTGACGGTCCGGCGGAAGGCAGGTGACAGAAATTCTCCGGGCCGATGTTAAGTTTGCAAAATGAGTGATATCGAAGTGAAGAACAGCAGTGCGGAAAACCAGTATTCCGCAAGCAGCATCCAGGTGCTTGAAGGTCTTGAAGCAGTGAGGAAAAGGCCTTCGATGTATATAGGAGACATAGGGGAGAGGGGGTTGCACCATCTTGTCTATGAAGTGGTGGACAACAGTATTGACGAGGCTCTTGCAGGCTTCTGCACGGATATCGAGGTCACCATAAACGAAGACAATTCCATCACGGTGAAGGACAACGGGCGAGGCATACCTACAGGCATGCACGAGAAGGAGCACAAATCCGCCCTCGAGGTCGTGCTCACCGTCCTCCATGCCGGAGGAAAGTTCAGCAAGGACAGCTACAAGGTCTCCGGAGGTCTCCATGGAGTGGGCGTGTCCTGCGTGAACGCCCTGTCGGACTACCTCAAGGCTGAAATCCACAGGGAGGGAAAAGTTTTCGTCCAGGAATATTCCAAGGGAAAGCCTCTTGCCGACGTGAAGGTCACGGGTGAGGCTTCCGACACCGGGACTACGATAACCTTCCATCCGGACCCTGAGATTTTCACGGTCACCACCGTCTACAAGTACGACACCCTTGCCGCAAGGCTCCGTGAGCTTGCATATCTCAACAAGGGCATAAGGCTCACCCTCACGGACAGGAGGGAGAAGGCCGTAGATGACAACGGGGAAGCCACCGACGCGTTCAGGAGCGAAGTCTTCTATTCGAAGGAAGGTCTGAAAGAGTTCGTGAACTATCTTGACGGAGGCGCCGAGAAGCTCATAGAGAATCCGATTTACCTCGAGACCGACAAGATAATCCCTATCGAGATAGCTCTCCAGTACAACACCGGCTTCTCGGAGAAAATCTACTCTTACGTCAACAACATCAACACCATAGAGGGAGGAACACATCTGCAGGGCTTCAAGATGGGTCTTACGAGGACATTGAAGAACTATGCGGACAAGAACAATCTGCTTGCCAAGCTCAAGTTCGACCTTGCGGCCGACGACTTCAGGGAAGGGCTTACAGCAGTGATTTCCGTCAAGGTCGCGGAGCCTCAGTTCGAGGGGCAGACCAAGACCAAGCTCGGGAACGGCGAGGTGGTCTCCGCAGTGTCGCAGGCAACGGCTGCAGCACTCGAGGCATATCTCGAGGAGAACCCGAAGGACGCCAGGGCCATAGTGGACAAGGTCATTCTTGCCGCAACGGCAAGGCATGCGGCCCGGAAGGCCCGCGAGATGGTGCAGCGGAAGACTGTCATGTCCGGGGCCGGGATGCCGGGAAAGCTCGCCGACTGTTCTCTCCGCGACCCGGAGAAATGCGAGCTTTTCCTTGTCGAGGGAGACTCCGCAGGCGGTACTGCAAAGCAGGGAAGGGACAGGATGACTCAGGCCATACTCCCGCTCAGGGGAAAAATTCTCAATGTCGAGAAGGCCATGGAGCACAGGGTGTTCGAGAGCGAGGAGATACGCAACATATACACTGCCCTCGGAGTTACGGTGGGGACCGAAGACGACCACAAGGCCCTCAATCTCTCGAAGCTCCGCTACCACAAGGTCATCATCATGACCGATGCCGATGTAGACGGCAGCCATATCGCCACCCTCATCCTCACATTCTTCTTCCGCTACATGCAGGACCTCATAAGGAACGGGTATGTATATCTCGCCACCCCTCCGCTCTATCTTGTGAAGAAGGGACGCGAGGAGATTTACTGCTGGACGGACTCCGAACGCCGCGAGGCCACCGAGAAACTCGGCAAAGGCTCGGAGAAGGGTGTCACGGTGCAGAGGTACAAAGGTCTCGGTGAAATGAGCGACGTGCAGCTCTGGGAGACCACCATGGATCCGTCGAGGAGGCTTCTCCGCCAGGTGACCATAGACAACGCAGCCGAGGCTGAAAGGACATTCTCCATGCTCATGGGCGACGATGTGCCGCCAAGGCGCGAGTTCATAGAGCAGAATGCGCATTATGCCAACGTCGATGCCTGACTATGCTGCGCGAGCCTTGAAATCCCTTGCCGAAAGGGAATTTCACTGATTAGGAATGTATTGAAATCTAAATACAATTAAAGATATTATGGATATTTTCGACAGAATTGCGAGAGACTCGGGCGGTCCTCTCGGCCAGTACAGACAGAAGGCTTTCGGTTATTACATGTATCCGAAGCTCGAAGGGGAGATAGGCCCACACATGAAATTCAGGGGCAAGGAAGTCCTCTGCTGGAGTCTCAACAATTATCTCGGCCTTGCCAATCATCCGGAAGTGAGGAAGGCGGACGCCGAGGCTGCGGCGAAATGGGGGCTTGCATACCCTATGGGCAGCCGTATGATGTCCGGACATACTTCCCTCCACGAGCAGTTCGAGAGGGAGCTTGCCGATTTCGAGAAAAAGGAGGATGCGTTCCTCTTCAATTTCGGCTACCAGGGAATCATCTCCACAATAGACGCCCTGATGGACAGGCACGACATCATTGTCTATGACTCGGAGGCCCATGCCTGCCTCATAGACGGTGCCAGGCTTCACATGGGTAAAAGGATGACCTACCGCCACAACGACATCGAGAGCTGTGAAGCCACCCTCAAGAGGGCGACCAAGCTCTGCGAGGAGACAGGCGGCGGAATCCTCCTCATAACCGAAGGCGTCTATGGCATGACAGGTGCCCTCGGGATACTCGACCAGATTGTCGCCCTCAAGAAGAAATACAATTTCAGGATACTCATCGACGACGCGCACGGATTCGGCGTGATGGGAGAGCACGGACGCGGCACATCCGAGCATTTCGGTGTGATGGACGGCGTGGACCTCTACATCGGCGCATACGCCAAGTCCATGGCAAGCATCGGAGGGTTCGTGGCAGGTCCCAAGGTCATCATCGACTACCTCAGGTACAACCTCCGTTCGCAGATATACGCGAAATCGCTCCCTATGGCATTCGTGGAAGGAGGGCTCAAGAGGCTCGAGATAATCCGCAGCGCGGAAGGCGACGAGCTCAGGAAGAAGCTCTTCACCGTGACACGCGCCCTGCAGAACGGTTTCCGCGAGCTCGGCTTCGATATCGGACCGGCCGAGGCATGCGTGACACCTGTGGCAATCAAGGGCGGAGTCGGCCAGGCGACCAAGATGGCTGTGGACCTCAGGGAGAACTACGGCATATTCTGCTCGATAGTCATCTACCCTGTGATACCTAAGGGCATGATTATCTTCAGGGTCATCCCTACGGCCGCACACTCGATGGAAGATGTGGAATACACCCTCAAGACATTTGCCGAAATCAGGGCCAAGCTCGAAAGAGGTGAATATGACGGCGATGACATCGTCGACATGGCCATCCACTGACGGCATGCCTTATCTTATCCGGGATTTTCGAGATGAACAGGAAATTCTTTGAAGACAAGGTGATGATAATAACGGGAGCCAGCTCAGGAATTGGGTTGGCTTCTGCTGAATTATTCGCCTCTTGCGGGGCACGGCTGGTCCTTGCCGCAAGGTCCATGGACAAGCTCGAGGCTCTTGCCGCATCCCTCCCGGACCCGGGGAAGGTGCTGTGCGTGAAGACGGACGTGTCCGTGGAGGAGGACTGCAGGGCCCTTGTGGCCAGGGCAGTGGAACGCTTCGGGCGGATAGACATACTCGTGAACAATGCCGGACTGTCCATGAGGGCCATGTTCCGTGACCTGGACCTGTCGGTGATAAAGACTCTGATGGATGTCAATTTCTGGGGCACTGTCTATTGCACCAAGTTCGCGCTTCCGTATCTGCTCGAGAGCAAGGGGTCGGTTGTGGGTGTGATATCCATAGCAGGGTATTCCGGGCTCCCCGGAAGGACAGGCTATTCCTCGTCGAAGTATGCCATAAGGGGATTCCTCGACACCCTCAGGATAGAACATCTCTACGACGGTCTCCATGTCATGGTGTTCGCACCGGGCTTCACCGCATCGAATGTGAGGAACGCGGCTCTTACGGCAGACGGTACGGCGCAGGGCAGGACGCCTCGCGACGAAGGCAGGATGATGACTGCGGAGAAGGTCGCTGAATATATGGCCAAAGGCCTGATACGCAGGAAGTCCCACATGATTCTGACTCCAATCGGCAAGCTGACGGTGCTGATGCACAATCTCTGGCCGTCCCTTACAGACAAACTCGAGTTCAGCTATATGGCCAAGGAGCCTGACAGCCCGTTCCATAAATGACTTTTCAGATGAACGAGAATCCGGAATACCTTACACCAGACCTGCTCGGAAGCGCATACCTGTATTCCAGTTCTGCTGCGGCGGGCGAGGCTTTCACATACGTTGCAAGCCTGACGATGGCCGTGGACATGAGCCTGCTTGAGGAATCGGTGGCCGGACTCCTGAACCGTTTCCCCCAGTTCGCCCTGAAGGTGACGCGCAAGGGTGAAGAAATGGTTTACGGGAAGATGTCGGCGCGGGTGCCCGTGTTCGATGCCGGTGAGCGCGGGAAGTCCTGCCCGGACCGTGGCGTTTTCGGCAGGGATTTCCTTTTCGCTGTCTATGTGAGGCACAAGACCGTCTTCTTCGATTTCCACCGCGCCCTGACGGATGAGAAGGGGGTGGTCCCGTTTGTCAGGGCCGTCCTTTTCCACTATCTCGTGAAGGCCGGCTATGAAGTCGAGAACGACGGAAGCATCATCACGGTGGACGGGGAGTTCCATCCTATCGAGGCATGCGACGCTTTCGTGAAGCTCGACGACATCCCTGCATCGAGACCTGTATGGTACATGGACGCAAAAGCGTTGAAACTGTCCGTGCAGCCCGGCACGGGTCCGTTCAGGGTCACGAGGGTGCATATTCCGACCGCCAAGATGAAGGGGGTTGTCAGGGACTACCTTTCCATGCCTTCTACAATACTGTCCCCGTTCTTTGCAGAGGCTCTGCTCGAAACCCATCCGGAAGATGCGGTGCCTGGAGAATATGCCATCGCCTACATCCAGATAAACCTCAGGCAATATTTCCCGACCACGACGTTGCGTCCGTTCTTCGTGAATCTCCCGCTTGCCTACAACAGGAGGCTGCCGGACTATCCCGTGGCGACGGTGCTGATGTCCCAGAAAAAACTGCTCGAGGCCCAGCTCAGGACAGATGCCCTCGCATACAATGCGCAGCAGAAGATAGGCAGGATAGAGCGGATTATCGGAGGGAAGGACCTCCGGTCGAAGGTAGCCGAGGCGGACAGCATGTTTTCGGACATGGCCTCGTCGGCGACATTTTCGGTCTGCAACATAGGCAGCGTGATAATGCCTGAGAGCATGCAGAGGTACATAACGGAGTTTTATCCGGTTGTGCCCGTGCCTGTGTTCCCCTATGGCATGACAGCCATCAATTTCAAGGGGGAACTTGTGGTCACGGTATCCTCTGCCGAGGCTTCAGGTGACGTTTGTGCGAGGTTCGTCTCCCTGCTGAAGCGGTATGACATGCCTGCCTACATCTCTGAAAGTTACATGCATCTCCCGTTGACAACCAAACTCCAGTGCAATGAAGAAGACTAAGATAAACCTGTCCTGGAAGATATATCTGCCGCTCGCGATACTGTTCGTGATCATGCTCCTCATATTTCCGAGGATGGGGAAGTTCAACTACGACTACAAGAAAGGCTCGCCGTGGATGTACGAGTCCCTTATCGCGCAGTTCGATTTCCCGATACTCAAGACAGAGGCGCAGATAGAGGCGGAGAAATCCGCCCTCGGCTCGAGCATCATCCCGTATTTCCGCTATTCCGATGCGGTGGTCCACGACCAGATAGCCCTCGTGGAGAGCCTGGACCTCGGGAAGTGCAACAATGTCAAGCCTGAGATACTCAACGCATTCGGCAGGCTTTACGGCAGCGGCATCGTGTCCCCCGCAGGCTCCGAGTACCTTGCCGAAGGGAAAAATTTCAACAGCAACGTGATATTCGTCCAGAAAGACCGCAGGGCAAGGAAGGTGCCTTCTTCCGAGGTCTACACCGTGCAGGAGGCCAAGGATTTCCTGCTGCTGTTCCTGACTGAGGCTGGAGTCGGATGCAATGCCGATTCCCTCTGCCTGGCGGCCGGGATATACGACATGCTGAAGCCAAACCTCAATTTCGACAAGCCGACCACCGACCTTGTCCACGAGGAGTCCGTGGACTATGTGTCTCCGACTGCCGGAGTGGTGAACGCAGGACAGCTGATTGTCTCCAACGGCGAGATAATCACCGCGGAGATAGAGCAGCTTCTGGATTCATACAAGGCGGAATTCGAGAACAGTCTCGGCTACAGCGGCCCGAGGGTCTGGCTGTGGCTCGGAAACATCCTGCTGGCCCTCGCCGTGACGGTGGTCCTCTTCTTCGCCATATACTACACGAACTATTGGGTGTTCGACGAATTCAACAAATACATCTACCTGCTCGTCATCTTCCTTCTCTCCACAGTGCTTGCACTCGTTGTCGAGAAGGCGGACCCGGCTCTTCTGTACATGACACCGTTCACCCTGATAGCCATGTACCTCGTGGCCTTCTTCAAGAAGAGGGTCGTACTTCCGGTATATATCATTTCCCTCCTGCCGCTCCTGATGTTCTCCCATAACGGGGTGGAGCTTTTCGTGATGTTCCTTTCCGCAGGGGTCATCTGCATATTCTTCGCCGAGAAGTTCAACAGGGGCTGGAAGCAGTTCATAACCGCGCTGATTGTTTTCGGAGTGCTGCTGTTAGTCTATGTCGGATTCCGTCTCATCGAAGGGATTGACAGCTTCCACGACTACAGGACCATCCTGTTCCTGTTCATCGGCTCCTTTCTTTCTGTCGCCGGCTATCCTCTCATATACCTGTTCGAGCGCATCTTCAACCTTGTGTCCAACAACAGGCTTGCAGAGCTGACCGACACCAACAACACCCTCCTGAGGGAGCTTGCGCACAAGGCCCCGGGCACATTCCAGCATTCGCTCCAGGTGATGAACCTTGCAGATGCCGCAGCCCGTTCGATAGACGCCAACGTGCTTCTTGTGCGGGCCGGGGCCCTTTACCACGACATAGGGAAGATGCTCAACCCGCAGTGCTTCATCGAGAACGAGACGCTCGGTGCGCGCTACCACGACGGCCTGTCCCCGAGGGAAAGCGCGAGGGAGATAATCAAGCATGTCCCGGACGGCATGGCCCTTGCTGAGAAATACAAGCTCCCGGACATAGTCAGGGAGTTCATAATCACGCATCACGGCACCACATGCACCGCCTACTTCTACAACAAGTACATAAATGAAGGAGGGGACAAGGCCGACGCCGACGACTTCTTCTACAAGGGCAGGAAGCCGACCACCAAGGAGCAGATAATAATAATGCTCTGCGACACGCTCGAGGCGGCCTCGAGGACGGCGAAGGACAACTCGTCCAGGACCATGTCGGCTCTTGTGGAGAATATAGTGAAATCCAAGATGGCCGACGGCCAGTTCGAGGATGCCGACATCTCCCTGAAGGAGCTGAATGTGGTGAAGAATGTGCTCAAGTCCTATCTCCAGCAGGTCTACCATGCCCGCATAGAATATCCGAAGAAGATGCAGTCCGCCTCCAGAAAGACCGGATTTTGATATTAAACGGAGATTTCTTATCTTTGCGGCCTTGCACCGGATAATGAAAATTTAACATATAGCAGACCATGAAAGTTGAACAGAACAGAACAGATGAGCTGAACGTTGAACTCTCGCTCCACATAGTGAAGGACGATTACCAGGACAAGAGGAAGAAGAAGCTCAACGAGCACAGGAGGACAGCCGAGATAAAAGGCTTCAGGAAGGGCATGGTGCCCATGGGGCTTATAGAGAAGATTTACGGGCAGTCCTGCCTCGTGGATGCGGTGAACGACCTCATCTCGGAGTCCCTGAACAATTACATAAAGGAGAACGGCCTCAAGGTCATAGGCGAGCCGCTCCCGGCGGAGGACCAGCCGCAGGTCGAGTGGAAGGACGGCAACGACTTCTCGTTCAAGTTCGATATAGCCCTTGCTCCAAAGGTGGATTTCGAGCTCTCGGCAAAGGATGAGATACCTTATTACAGGATAAACATCACCAAGGAGGCCAAGGCTGAAATGAAGGAGAACCTTCTCAAGCAGTACGGTTCCCTCGAGGAAGGCGGGGCAGCCAAGGCCGAAGATTTCATCATTGCCGATTTCGAGCAGGGTGACACCAAGGTAGAGGGCACATACGTGGCTCTCCGCAGCGTGGCCGAGCCGGTAAGGCCTTCTTTTGTAGGCCTCAAGGCAGGAGACTCCATCGACGTGAACGTGAACGAGGCTTTCGTGAACGAGGAGGACAGGGCTGCCATGCTGAAAGTCAGGAAGGAGGAGCTCGCAGGGCTCGAGCCTGTGTACAGGATGACCGTGAAGAACGTCAAGACATTCGTGTCCGCACCTCTCACACAGGAGACTTTCGACAAGATATTCGGGGAAGGCAATGTGAAGTCCGAGGAGGAATTTGACGCGAAGATAGAGGAAAGGCTTGCCGCCGAATACGCCCAGGAGTCAGAGTTCAGGTTCGGCAAGGATGCGAAGGACTATCTCGTGAAGAAGGCCGATATCGCGCTTCCGGAGAAATTCCTCAAGAGGTGGATATATGTCGCAAACGACGGCAAGTTCACAAAGGAAGACATCGAGAAGGAATTCCCTCTCTTCATCGAGGACTACCGCTGGCAGATGGTCAGGGACTACCTCATGGAGAAATTCTCCGTGAAGATAGAGGAGGCTGACCTTCTCGCAAGCGCAAAGGGTTACGCTGCATATCAGTTCGCCATGTACGGTATCGGCAACGTGCCTGACGACCAGCTCGAGTCCTACGCAAGGACAATCCTTTCCCAGGAGAAGGAGAGCCGCCGTGTCCTCGAGCAGGTGGAGGATTCCAAGACCCTTGCCGCTGTCAAGGGTGCCGTAACCGTGAAGGAGAAGAAAATCTCCGTCGAGAAATTCCGTGAACTGAAATAATCCCAAGGACAAAACGACCCTGATATGGACAAGGAGTTCGGCAAATATGCCGTGAAGCATTGCGGAATCAGCTCCATGACACTGGACAGGTACGGGGCCGCCATGGACTCGTACATCAATCCCACCGTCATCGAGGAGCGGAAGCTGAATGTGGCCTCCATGGATGTGTTCAGCCGTCTTCTGATGGACAGGATAATTTTCCTCGGAGTCCCTATCGACGACGATGTGGCCAATATCGTCCAGGCGCAGCTGCTTTTCCTCGCCTCTACGGACAGCGCAGGCGATGTGTCCATCTATCTCAACACTCCCGGAGGCTCTGTCTCTGCGGGGCTCGGGATATATGACACGATGCAGCTGATTGAGCCGGAAGTCGCCACTATCTGCACCGGCATGGCTGCATCCATGGGTGCGGTGCTGCTCTGCGCCGGTGCCCGGGGCAAACGCTCCGCCCTGCCGCATTCGAGAGTGATGATTCACCAGCCGCTCGGCGGCGCGCGCGGACAGGCTTCCGACATAGAGATTGCCGCGAGAGAGATACAGAAGGTGAAGGAGGAGCTCTACAACATCCTTTCGGAACATACCGGAAAGCCGTATGCGGACATTGCCGCCGATGCAGACAGGGACTATTGGATGACAGCCCCAGAGGCGAAGGAATACGGAATGATAGACGAGATACTTTCCGGCAGGAAGAAGTGAGGCGCCCTGCGCAGGGCAGCGGACCTGTCGGACTTAAACAAGGAGTGAATGGCAAAAAGCAGGCATAACGATGAAGAAAGACACTGCGTGTTCTGCGGAAGGAGCGAGAGCGAAGTTCCTCTCCTTCTCCAGGGCATGGAGTCGGCAATCTGCAGCGACTGCGTGAAGATATGCAGCGACTATGTCGCCAACCTTGAGAAAGCCTCGCAGCCTGTCCCTGACAAAATCGACAAGCTGATGAAGCCCAAGGAGATAAAGGCATATCTCGACCAGTATGTGATAGGGCAGGACAGGGCCAAGAAACTTCTTTCGGTAGCGGTCTACAACCACTACAAGCGGATAAACAACAACCTTTCCCCAGGCTCTGACGACGGGCTCGAACTCGAGAAATCCAACATCCTCATGGTTGGGCCTACAGGGACCGGAAAGACACTGATGGCTAAGACCATCGCCAGGCTTCTCGAAGTGCCCTTCACCATTGTTGACGCCACTGTCCTTACGGAGGCGGGCTACGTCGGGGAGGATGTGGAGAGCATACTCACCAGGCTCCTGCAGGAGGCGGACTACAATGTGAAGATGGCCGAGCGCGGGATAGTCTTCATAGACGAGATAGACAAGATAGCCCGCAAGAGCGACAATCCTTCCATTACGAGGGATGTCTCCGGCGAAGGGGTGCAGCAGGCTCTGCTGAAGCTCCTCGAGGGAAGTGTGGTGAACGTCCCGCCCAAGGGAGGCCGCAAGCATCCGGAGCAGGAATTCATACAGGTCAACACCCAGAACATCCTCTTCATTTGCGGAGGGGCTTTCGAAGGGATAGAGCGCAGAATAGCGCAGCGTCTCAACACACAGGTGATAGGCTACGGCTCCATGCACAGGCAGCAGGTGGACAAGGACAATCTCCTGCAGTACGTATCCGCACAGGACCTCAGAGCCTACGGGCTCATTCCGGAAATCATCGGAAGGCTTCCGGTGATAACCTATCTCGACCAGCTGGACAGGAAGGCATTGCTCCGTATCCTTACCGAACCGAAAAATGCCATCATACGCCAGTATGGGAAGATGTTCGAGCTGGACGGGCTTAAACTCGAGATTGAGCCAGGTGTCCTCGAACTCATCGTGGATACGGCAATCGAGAACAGGCTCGGCGCCCGGGGGCTGAGAGCCATCTGCGAGAAGATAATGACGGATGCCATGTACGAGGCGCCGAGTTCCAGAAAGAAGACTTTCGACCTGACGCTCGATTATGCCAGGGAGCATCTGGGCAAGGTGTCATGATGACATCCGGAATATGAAAATGAAACCTATTAACAAAATTCGTATAAGATGAAAAGATTTTTAACCATTCTGGCAGCAGCGGCTACAGTTGCCCTTGCTGTCACCTCATGTAAGGAGGACACTCCTGAACTCGAAGGCCCTTCGATTGCATGGCCTTCGAACTCCGATTTCAGCGTTGCCGAGATTGACGAGGACCTCGATGCCACATTGATAGTGACGGCTCCTGCAGGAATCCAGTCCCTGATTGTGAAGGTGGAGTCCGAGTCTGAATTATTTATGGAGTCCCTTACCGGCATGTTCGGGTCTTCCACCCTTGACCTCGTGAATGATGCGAAGGTGATAGGGGTGCTGGCTGAAGTGGCTTCGAGTCTTCCTACCGGAGATGCTCTCAGGAAGAGACGGAAGTGAATTTCGACATCACTTCTCTTGCCAAGATGATTCTTGCGGTAGCAAAAGACGAGGATGCAAACCACAGCTTCACTGTCACGATTACCGACAACAACGGCAAGAGTGTCTCCGCCACCTGCACATTCCACAGCACACCTGCAGGGGGTGCAGACGAGCCTGGTGATGAGACTCCTGCGAAGCCGACGATAGCCTGGCCAAACAATTCCACTTTCGCTTCCATGCCGATATCACCGGACATGCAGGCAGAGCTTGACATCACTGCAGCAGGTGGAATCAAGACATTCGTGGTCACTGCCCCGCAGAGCCTCGAAACCATACTTGGTGTTTTCAGACTTACTACCACCCTTGATTTCATAAATGACGAGAAACTGGTCGCCATACTTTCGTCTATGGACTATACAGTCGGCTCGGAACTTAAGGGTGCAACGTCAGTGAAATTGGACATGCAGCCGATGCTTAACATGATATCAAATGGACTTGCGGCCGGCTCCTACACTTTCACCCTCACTGTCACCGACAACGCCGACCAGAAAGCCGAAGCGAACCTTACTTTCGAAAAGATCAACGAGACTGCTGAGCTGAGACTCACTCAGGTGGATCTCTGGGCAAACACGGCAGTCCTCACCGTTTCGGGAAATCCGTCTTCCGTTGCCTACAGGGTGAAGGGAGAGACAGACTGGAACAGCCTTACGGCAGGCACCGACGGGAACTACACCATAGCTCCGACCTGGACACCAAGACAGAATGCTGCTGGACTGGATGTATATAATCCTGACGAGTTCACCGGAATCTGGGCCGGCAAGACATACGAGTTCCAGGTGGACGGCAAAGTTGCGGAGTACACATATACCGCAGAGGAAGGCGATGCAATTCCTAACGGGGATATGTCGAAGTGGAGCAACAATTCCAGAGGTGTTACTGCTCCGAATGCCGAGGGAGAGAGTTTCTGGGACAGCGGGAATAACACTTTTACTAAAGACCTTTGCAGCGAAGACAATGGAACAGCTAAGATGCAGGCAAGATTGGCTTTGGGTTTTTTTGCCCCTGGAAACATGTACACCGGAGATTTTACAATGTCTGGAGTTACTGGTACTGCAAAGTTCGGAAAGGTATATCCTTGGACTGCCCGCCCTGCCGCTCTCAAGGTGTCATACAAGGCTAATGTCGGGGTTATCAACAAGGTCGGCAGCAATGACCCGGAGGCAGGCAAGTATGAAGGACAGCAGGACGTTTCATGCATCTATGCCGTTGTGGTGGACTGGACCAAGCAGCATGAAGTCTATTCCGGCTTCGGTGTCACTCCTACCGGAATGTGGGATCCTTCCAATGTGAAGAGTCTTGAAGAAGGCGCAATCCTCGGATATGCCATCCTCGACATCACTGAAAGCACTGAGGGAGATGCCCTGGTGGAAACATCGATACCGTTCACATGGTACGACAAGGAGGCGAAGCCGGCATCCGGCAACTACTCTGTCGTAATATCATGCGCCACGAGCAAGCGCGGCGACTACCTCACCGGCTGCTCCACCAACAAACTCTGGGCGGACAACTTCGCGTGGGGCTATTAGTTCCGCCCGGCATACACGCTTACGGAAAGGGAAGGAATTTCCTGCGGGCCTTGTCCCGCCGGGAATCCTTCCCTTTCTTCATATTGTTTTTCCATGAAAACCTGCTAACTTTGTAAAGATGGCATCCACACGCCAGGATACGCGAAAAACCACAATCATCATGAAAGAATACATCCAGGCAAACAGGGACAGATTCCTCGACGAACTTTTCTCCCTTCTCAGAATCCCTTCCGTGAGTTCTCTCGGGCAGCACCGCCCGGACATGCAACGATGTGCTGAACGCCTTGCGGAGCTTCTCAGGGAAGCCGGGGCCGACTCGGCGGAAATTTTTCCCACGGCAGGCCATCCGGTGGTCTTCGCCCAAAAGATACTCGGTCCTCAGTACGGGACAGTCCTGGTTTACGGCCACTACGATGTCCAGCCTGCAGACCCGCTTGAACTCTGGCATTCCGACCCGTTCGAGCCGCAGATACGCGACGGAGCCATCTATGCCCGCGGAGCCAACGACGACAAGGGCCAGCTTTTCATGCACCTGAAAGCCTTCGAATACCTTGTCAGGACAGGCAGCCTGAGGCACAATGTGAAGTTCATCTTCGAAGGGGAGGAGGAAATCGGGAGCCCGTCCCTCGCCGCATGGGCGGAGCAGCACAAGGACATGCTGAAGGCAGACATCATACTTGTGTCCGACACCACCATGATATCTGAGCAGGTGCCTTCCATAAACTGCGGCATGCGTGGCCTCGCCTATCTCGAGATAAAGGTGACCGGACCAGACAAGGACCTTCATTCAGGGCATTACGGCGGAGCCGTGGCCAACCCGATAAATATCCTCTGCGACATGATTTCCTCCCTTATCGACAAAGACGGGCACATCACTGTCAAGGGCTTCTACGATGATGTCGTGGAGCTTTCGGCAGAAGACAGGGAAAAACTGGCCCGTGCCCCGTTCGACCTTGGTGAGTACAAGAAATTCCTCGACATCGGGGACGTGAAGGGGGAGAAGGGATACACCACCCTCGAGCGCACGGGCATAAGGCCTTGCCTCGACGTGAACGGCATCTGGGGCGGCTACACCGGGGAGGGCGCAAAGACCGTAATCCCGTCGGAAGCGCACGCCAAAATCTCCATGCGTCTTGTCCCTGACCAGGACAGCGGAAAGATAGCCGGGCTGTTCGAGAAGCATATCATGTCGATTGCCCCGGATTGCGTGAAGGTGGAGGTGACAAGGCATCACGGAGGGAACGGGTTCCTCATCCCGATATCTTCGCATGCATACCAGGCTGCATCCAGGGCCATGGAGGAAGTCTACGGGGTGGAGCCGGTCCCGAGCCGCGGCGGAGGCAGCATCCCGATACTTGCCGACCTTCAGAAGATACTCGGCATAGACCCTCTGCTGATGGGCTTCGGCCTCGAGCGCGACACCATCCATTCCCCGGACGAGAGCTATCTGCTCAGCCAGTTTTTCAAGGGGATTGAAGCCATCGCCCTCTTCTACCGTTATTATTGATTCGCAGGATTTCTCAATACGTATTTACTCATGGACAGGGAAGATTTGTACAGACAGATTCAGGAAAAGAAGACGATGCTCTGCGTGGGCCTCGATGTGGACTACGACAAGATGCCGGAACACATAAAGGGACTCGCAACGTCGGAAATAGCAATCAAGGGCCACCTTTTCGGGGGGAAGACCCGCTCCATCATAGAATTCAACAAGGCCATAATCGACGCGACAGCCAAATATTGCGTGGCATACAAGCCCAATCTCGCTTTCTATGAATGCTATGGGGAAGACGGAATCCGGGCTCTCGAGGCCACGGTGGACTATATCAGGACCACATATCCTGGAATGTTCCTGATTGCGGACGCCAAGAGGGGGGATATAGGGAACACCGCCAGGAAATATGCCAGGGCATTCTTCGAGACCATGGATTTCGATGCGGTGACGCTTTCTCCATACATGGGCAGGGACAGCATCGAGCCATTCCTGGAATACGAAGGCAAGTGGGCGATAGTCCTCGCTCTCACGTCAAATTCTTCGGCCGAGCAGTTCCAGCTCGCCGAGAAGGACGGCAAGCCTCTCTACAGGGCTGTCATGGAGGAGATGATGTCCATTTCGAGCCCGGACAACATGATGTTCGTCGTAGGTGCGACAAAGGCGGAGAAACTTGCCGAAATCAGGACGTTCTGCCCGGACAATTTCCTTCTTGTCCCGGGTGTGGGGGCACAAGGCGGCTCTGCCGAGGAAGTGATGAGACACGGGGCAAACGACAAGGGTGGCCTCCTCATCAATTCTTCCCGCGGCATACTTTACGCCGATTCCACCCAGAATTTTGCGAAGTCGGCTGCGAAGGTGGCTTCGCAGACCGCACGCATCCTATAGGTTATTCTCGAAATACATTGTGACCTTGTCCATGAGATGCACCCTGGCCGTTCCGGTCATGTTGTGCTTCGAGCATGGATAAGGGAAGTAGTCCACCTGGACATTGTGCCTGATGCACTCCTCGACGAAACTCATGCTGTGCTCGGGCACCACCACGTCGTCCACCATGCCCTGGCATATAAGCAGCCTGCCTTTCAGGTCTGCAGCCTTCGCCAGGAGGCTCGTCTTTGCGTAGCCCTCGCTGTTGACGGCGGGGTTGCCCATGTATCTTTCACCGTACATCACCTCGTACCATTTCCAGTCTATCACGGGCCCTCCGGCCACGGCCACCTTGAACACGTCAGGATAGTTCGTGACAAGCGATATCGTCATGAACCCTCCGTAGCTCCAGCCGTGGACGCCGATGCGGTCCCTGTCCACATACGGCAGTCCGCAAAGCATCCTGACGCCTTCCATCTGGTCCGCCATCTCGGCCTGTCCGCACTGTCCGTAAATGGCCTTCTCGAACTCGGCCCCGCGGTTCTGCGTGCCCCTGTTGTCCTGTACATAGACGATGTATCCTTTCTGTGCCATCACCATCTCCCATCTGCGCAGCTCCCCGAGCCAGGTATTCTTCACAAGCTGTGAATGCGGACCTCCATAGACATAGACTATCACGGGGTATTTCTTCTCCGGGTCGAAATCCACCGGCTTTACCAGCCTGTAGTAGTTGTCGTATTTCCCGTCGGCACTCCGTATCTTCCCGAGGGATATCTCGCCGTACCTGTACTCCGACACTGGGTCGGGTGCGGTCAGCAGGTTGGTCCTTCCGTTTCCTGATGTGGAGCAGACGTCTATCACCCTCGGGACGCACAGGCTGCTGTAGCTGTCCGCAAAGCAGCTGCAGTCCGGGCTGAGGCTTACCGTATGCCAGCCGGTCTGGCTTGTGAGCCTTGCCGTTTTCCCGTTCCTTACCCCGACCCTGAACAGATGGTTCTCCACCGGGGAGACTTCGGCAGAGGTGTAATATACGTTTTTCCCGTCGTTGCCTATGTAAGCCACATCGGCATCGGTCTGCGTGAGCCTCCTGACATTCCCGTCGAAATCACAAAGATAGAGGTTCCTGTAGCCGTCGCGGTTGTCGGTCCTGTATATGAAGGTGTCGTCGCTGCCTTCAAGGAACCATACCGGGTCCTGAGGCTCGACGTACCTGTCGTTGTCCTCCGTGAGTATGGTCCTGACATATCTTCCGGTCGAGGAGTCGTACATGTTCAGCCTCAGGTGCTTCTGGCTCCTGTCGAGGACCTGGACGAGGATGTGGTTCCCGTCCGGAGACCATGTCACTCCGGTCAGATACTGGTCATGCCCGAAATCGTCGCATCCGAGCCAGACCGTCGTGCCTGCCGCGAAATCGTAAATCCCTATCCGGACATTCTCGGATGCCATGCCTGCCATCGGGTATTTTATCTCTCTGAGAGAGCCTGTACGCGAATTTATGTCAAGCAGAGGGAATGTGCCCACGGCGGACTCGTCCTTCCTGTAGAAAGCCACCTTCTTTCCTGTTCCGCTGAGGAAAATTCCCCCGCTTATGCCGAATTCATTGCGGCTGACAGTCTGCCCGTATATTATGTTGCTGTCCTCGCTTACGGCTATGGGGTAGCTGTTCCCGGAGTTGTCGCAGAAATACAGGCTGTTGCCTGACGTGTACGGATGGTTGCCGGCGGGGTTGAGCGTGAGGGAAGCCGCCCCTTCCGGAAGCGTCACCTTGCCGGTGCACCGTTTCCCTTCCGTGTCCATGATGATGTATGTCCTTCCGGTCTTGAACACTGCATGAGCGGAGTCGAGCCATCCTTCGAAGGCGGCTTCCTCTCCTTCCGCGGCGGTCCGGATATCGTCTGCGGCAAGAATCACTTCCACGGTTCCTTCAAGAGGCTTCCTGCCTGTCAGGCTTCCGTTTTCGAACACTGTCAACGTCGAGGTGCCGGGTCTCCAGATTATGCTCATGTCGGCAGGCTTGAGGTGGTTCCCGAGCTCGGACTCCTCCATCGTAAGCAGCCTTGCAGCTTCAGTCTCCTGCGGTCTTGTGGCGAATACGCCGTCCTGGGCCGGAAGCTGGGTCGATGCCGCAAGGGCAATGGCAAGCGGCAGAATCTCGTACTTTATCTCTCTTTTCATAAGAACCGTTTTTTGTGTTGCGAAGTTATTCAAAAATATTGTTTAATTATGAATAACTGCGTACATTTATGGCAGGTGTCCGGAAAGAAGGGATTGCAGACTCCCTCTCCGCTCACCTGCCGACCACAAATTGATAACATGATGAAAGCTGGAATTCTGGTTTTGTCGGCCATCGCGCTTTTCATGGCCGCATCGGGTGAATCCCGTGCCTGTACAGGCATAACATTGATGTCGAAAGACAGCAGCCGTGTCCTTGCAAGGACATGCGAATGGGGTGGAAGTTATCTCCAGAGCAGATATGTGATTGTGCCGAGAGGCTATACCCAGACGGCCATGACGCCGGACGGGGCTCCCGGTCTCGAATTTACGGCCAGGTACGGCTATGCCGGAATATCTGTCATGCAGGACAGCTTCGTCACCGAAGGGTTGAACGAGGCCGGGCTTTCCGCCGGGCTGTTCTTCTTCCCGGGTTACGGCGAGTACGAGGACTATGACCCTGCCCGGAGCTCCGGCACCCTTGTGGATGTGCAGCTTGCAGCATGGATTCTCGGCAACTTCTCCACTGTTGAGGAAGTCATTTCCTCCATAGACCGGATAAGGGTGGTGGCCCTGACTCCGGAGACCGGTACGGCACACTGGCGTATCTGCGACGCTTCCGGCCGTCAGGTGGTCCTTGAGATTGTCGGACAGAAGCCGACTTTCCACGAGAACCGTCTCGGGGTGCTCACCAATTCGCCGGGTTTCGAGTGGCAGATGACCAACCTGAACAACTATGTGAACCTGTATCCCGGCAATGCCAGGCCGCAGAAGCTGGCAGAGGGGGTGGAACTTTCCTCTTTCGGTGCAGGCACAGGTTTCAGGGGCATCCCTGGAGACGTGACTCCTCCGTCACGCTTCGTGAGGGCCGCTTTCTATCAGACCACGGCTCCCCGGTATGCGACAGGGTTCGAGACCGTGAAGGAGACATTCCAGATTCTCAACAATTTCGATATACCTATCGGCATAGAGCACGACCCTTCCTCAGGGACAGTGCCTGACAATCTTCCGAGCGCGACCCAATGGACAACATCTTCGGACCTCAAGGCCCTGAGGTTCTACTACAGGACGGCGTGGAATTCCACAATCAGGTGTATCGACTTGAAATCCATAAACTTCGACAAGGTGAAATTCACTTCCGCACCCCTTGACAAGGTCATGGACCAGCCGGTTGAATTCATCAAGGTGAAATGACGGTCACGCTCCCGGATGACATTCTGCCTCGTGCTTCATACGTCGTGTTTCCCAGAGACGCGGCAGGGCGTCTTCTCGTGTTCTACCTTGCAGCGGAGGAATATCTGGCAAGGAAGCGTGACGGGACATTCTTCTTTCTCTGGAAAGTGCCTCCGACAGTCATTTTCGGAAGGCATCAGGACATGGAAGCGGAAGTCAACGTGCCTTTCTGCGAATGCAATGGAATCCGGATGTTCCGGCGCAAGAGCGGAGGGGGTTGCGTGTATGCCGACGAGGGGAATCTGATGGTCTCTTTCGTGACAGGAGGGAACGGAGGGACAAGGCTTTTCAACAGATTCATTTCCGCCATGGCGCAGTGCCTCCGGGATCTCGGCTACGATGCGGACCCTTCCGGGAGGAACGACATACTAGTCTCGGGGAGAAAGGTTTCCGGGAGCGCGTTCTATGGCCTGGGCGGCAGGGATATCATTCATGCCACCCTTCTCTACGATGTCAATCTGGAGATGATGCAGAATGCCATAACACCTTCTGCCGCGAAACTCGGCTCAAAGGGCATATCATCCGTGAGGCAGCGGGTCGCCAACCTGAAGGACTTCCATGCCGCGGGGCTTCCGGCAATCGGGAAGACCCTGAAGGACCGTTTCTGCAGTTCTCTCCTCACGCTTTCCGGAGATGACATGGCCGCGATAGAGAGGATTATGGAGCCATATCTCGACGATAAATTCATAAAAGGACTGAAACACAATGGAAAATCTGAAGGAAACATGTCTTTATGACAGCCATCTGGCATTGGGCGCACAGATGAGCCCGTTCGGCGGTTTCATCATGCCTATCCAGTATTCCGGCATCATTCCCGAGCACAATGCCGTAAGGCAGCATTGCGGAATGTTCGACGTGTCGCACATGGGGGAGATTTCGGTGTCCGGCCCGGATGCCGCCGCATTCCTGGACTACATTTTCACGAACGACGTTTCCGGTCTCGAGCCATGGCATGCAAGATACGGCATGATGCTTTACCCGGACGGAGGTGTCGTTGACGACCTCCTGGTTTACAGGCTTGACGCGCCTGGCTCCTATATGCTTGTGGTCAATGCCTCGAACATTGAGAAGGATTTCGAATGGATTTGTGCCGCCGCGGCAGGCCGTGACGTGCAGGTGAAGGACAGGTCCGGAGACTTCGGGCAGATTGCCCTGCAGGGGCCTGATTCCGAAGCCGTAGCCGCTAAAGAGCTCGGGATGGACCTCTCCTCCCTGGTCTTCTACACTTTCTGCGAAACAGAGTTCGAGGGAGAAAAGGTGGTGGCGAGCCGTTCAGGCTACACCGGTGAAGACGGATTTGAATTTTACGGTTCCCCTTCAGTGATAAGGCGGATATGGTCTGCGCTTCTTGCCGCCAAGGTCACACCTTGCGGCCTCGGCTGTCGGGACACTCTGCGTTTCGAGGCCGGTCTGCCGCTCTACGGCCACGAGCTCGGCCCGGACATATCGCCGCTCGAGGCAGGTCTCGGCATCTTTGTCAAGACATCGAAGCCGGACTTCATAGGGAAATCCGCCGTCCTCGCCTTGAAGGAAGCCGGACTGGAACGGAAGCTCGTCGGGATAGAACTTCAGGACAAGGCCGTGCCGCGTGCGGGCTATCCGGTGGAGCACGACAGCGCACAGGTGGGCACGGTGACCACAGGCTATATCTCGATTTCCACGGGAAAGAGCGTATGCATGGCTTTCATCGACACCGCTTTTGCTGAAAAAGGGACCATGGTCGGGGTCAGGATACGCAGGAAACTTTTCCCGGGCACCGTGTGTGCAAGGAGATTCTACGAATGCAGATACAGGAAATAACCAATATAACAACAAGGATATGAGCAGGATAATTGAAGGGCTGTCATACAGCGAATCACATGAGTGGGTAAAGGTCGACGGAGACATTGCCACTATAGGCATTTCGGATTTCGCACAGAAATCCATGGGCAGCATAGTCTATGTGGACATGCCGGAAGAAGACGACAGGATTGAACAGAATGAGGAATTCGGCGCTGTCGAAAGCGTCAAGGCTGCGAGTGACCTCTATTCTCCCGTGTCCGGTGTGGTCACGGAAAGGAATGCCGCCCTTGAAGACGAGCCGGGGCTCCTGAACAAGGACCCGTACACGAACTGGATAATCAGGGTGAGGATGGACAATCCTGCCGAGATCGAGGCTCTCATGGATGCCGCGGCATATTCGGAATTTGTTGCCGGACAGGAATAAAGACAGAGTCGATATGGCATTCGCATATTTTCCCCACACGGACGAGGACATCAGGGCAATGCTTTCGAAGATAGGGGCGGTTTCTCTGGACGACCTCTATGCAGATGTCCCGGGGGACATGCTTTTCAAGGGAAGTTTCGACATCCCGGACGCCATGTCCGAGATGGAGCTGCGCAGGAAATTCGACGGCCTTGCTTCAATGAATATCCCCCTCAAGGTGTTCTGCGGGGCAGGGGCATACGACCATTATTCTCCGGCCGTGGTCCCGGCGATAATCTCCCGTGCGGAATTCCTTACATCCTATACGCCGTACCAGGCCGAGGTTTCGCAGGGCACATTGCGCTATATCTTCGAATTCCAGACCATGATGTGCATGCTCACGGGGCTCGACTGCTCCAACGCGTCCATGTACGACGGTCCCACATCGGCGGCCGAGGCCCTGCTGATGTCGGTGGCATGCACGAGGAAGAAACGCCGGGTACTGGTCTCCGGAACCCTGCTGCCTCATGTCCTGCAGGTCGCCGGCACATATTGCAGATTCCACGGTGTCGGTCTCACGGTCATACCTCATCGCTCCGGCGTGTCGGACCTTGAGGCGATAAGGCGGGAGCTCCAGGCAGGGGATGTCGCCGGAGTCATGGTTCCGGGCATCAACCGTTTCGGCATCATCGAGGACCTGTCGGGCTTTGCGGATGCCGTCCATGATGCAAAAGCCCTGCTGATTGTCTATTCGGACCCGTCTTCCCTCGCCGTCTTGACCACTCCGGCCGGGTGGGGCGCGGATATAGCCTGCGGAGATGCCCAGACTCTCGGCATACCTCTCTCGTTCGGCGGTCCGTATATCGGCTTCCTTTGCTGCCGTCAGGAGCATGTGAGGAAACTGCCCGGGCGCATCGTGGGAGAGACTGTTGATGCGGACGGCAGACGGGCATTCGTCCTCACCCTCCAGGCCCGCGAGCAGCATATCAGAAGGGAGAAGGCCACGAGCAACATCTGCTCCAACGAATCCCTCATGGCTCTCTATGTCACTGTGTACCTGTCCCTGATGGGGCCGGACGGGCTGAAACGCGTCAATGACCTTTCCTATGGCGGGGCGCACTACCTGCATTCGAGGCTTCTCGCAACAGGCCTCTTTTCAGAAGCCTTCGACAAGCCTTTCCTGAAGGAGTTCGTGCTCCGGAGCAAGGTGCCTGCCGGGCTTCTCCAGAAGACCCTTGTGGAGAAAGGGTTTTTCGGAGCCCTGTCATGCGGAGACGGCCTCGTCTCGTTCTGCGTCACCGAGAACAGGTCCAGAGAAGAAATAGACGCCCTTGTGGACGCCGTTTCATCATTGAAAGCGAACTGACGTTAACTTGAATTTTCCGGTAATGAAAAATTACGACAGACTGATATTCGAACTTTCCAGAGAGGGCCGCTGCGGCTACTCTCTGCCGGAAGGCAGCTGGGAAGAAAACACCGGCTGTCTGCCACAGAACCTGAGGCGGGAAACCAGACCCGCACTGCCGCAGGTCAGCGAGCCTGATGTGGTCCGCCACTATGTCAACCTTTCAGGCATGAATTACAGTGTGGACACCGGTTTCTACCCGCTCGGCAGCTGCACGATGAAGTACAACCCGAGGATAGACGAGGAACTTGCCTCCCATCCCGGATTCGCACATCTGCATCCGCTCCAGCCGGAAGAGACTGTGCAGGGGGCATTGCAGCTGTGCAGGGAGCTCTCCGACTGCCTTTGCAAGCTGACAGGCATGGCAGCCTTCACCCTGAACCCCTGTGCCGGGGCCCACGGTGAACTCACGGGGCTCATGATAATGCGGCAGTACCACATCTCGCGGGGAGACCTGAAAAGGACAAGGATAATAGTCCCTGACAGCGCACACGGGACCAACCCGGCAAGCGCAGCCGTCTGCGGCCTGGAGGTAGTCCAGGTCCGTTCCACTCCGGAGGGGCTGATAGACATGGACCATCTGCGCCCTCTGCTCGACGATACAGTGGCAGGAATAATGATGACCAACCCCAATACTCTCGGCCTTTTCGAGACGGGAATCCGGGAGATAGTGAAGTGCGTACACGAGGCAGGGGGACTGCTTTACTACGACGGTGCCAACATGAACGCGCTGCTCGGGAAGGTGCGCCCAGCCGACATGGGTTTCGACATCATGCATCTGAACCTCCACAAGACATTCTCCACCCCGCATGGCGGCGGAGGTCCCGGGGCCGGACCTGTCGGCGTTACGGCCTCCCTTGCCGGCCTCATTCCCGAAATCGGTCGCGTGTCTGCATTTCACGGCAATTTCGGCGTTCTCATGAAGGCATACGCATACATCCTCTCCCTCGGGAGGCAGAACATAGGCAGGGTAGGGCCGCTGGCCGTGCTTGCCGCCAACTATGTGAAGGAGTCCCTGAAAGACAGGTACAGGCTGCCGGTGCCGTCGCTGTGCAAGCATGAATTCGTTTACGACGGTCTTGCAAGGCAGGATGCCGGCGACGGACAGCAGGTGACCACGCTGGACATCGCCAAGCGTCTGCTCGACTACGGTTTCCATGCACCCACCATCTATTTCCCTCTGCTTTTCCACCAGTCCATAATGATAGAGCCTACCGAGACAGAGTCGCTCGAGACGCTCGATGCGTTCATTGACGCCATGCGCAGGATTGCCGATGAGGCAGAGTCTTCTCTCGGACTGCTGAAGTCCGCCCCGCACACCACACCGGTGCGCCGTCCCGACGAGACACTTGCCGCAACTCATCTGAAACTCACATGGAAATCCTGATAATCGGTGCCGGCCCCGGCGGCTATGAGACTGCCCTGGAAGCTGCACGGAGAGGGTGGAAAGTCACCCTTGTGGAGGGCGGACATGTGGGAGGCGTATGTCTCAACGAGGGCTGCATACCTACAAAGGCTTATTGCCGTTCGGCTGAAATCGTCGAAGAGATAAGGGCATGCGGGGAATTCGGCATTTCCGCAGGGGAGTGCCATGTCGATTTCGCATCAGTGAAGGCTCGCAAGGACAGGATTGTGGCGGAGCTGAGAGGCAACGTGGAGGCTCTTCTCGAGGCTTCCGGAGTCCGTCTTGTCAGGGGTATGGCCAGATTCCGGGATGCGGGGACAGTCCTTGTCGGAGAAGACGCGTACACTGCGGACTTCATTGTCATAGCCACGGGGTCGAGGCCTTCAATGCTTCCGCTGCCGGGAATGGATCTCCCCGGAGTGGTGGACTCGGCAGGCCTGCTTGCCCTTGACTCGCTTCCTGCACGGCTGTGCATCATAGGTGGCGGAGTGATAGGTCTCGAGTTCGCGTCCGTGTTCAGAAGTTTCGGAAGCGATGTCACAGTCGTGGAGTATTGCAGGGAAGTGTTGCCGAATTTCGACCATGACATTGCAAAACGGCTCAGGCAGAGCCTTTCGAAGAGGGGAGTGAAGTTCAGCCTCGGCTCCGGGGTCATTGCGGTGGAGGAGGCTGACGAAGTCCCGGGGACTCCTCCGGCATCCCGCCCTCTTGAGGTGAAGTGGCTCAGGAAGGGGGGCATGGAAAGCTGCATGGCCGACAAGGTGCTGGTGGCTGCCGGCAGGAAGCCGGACTGCAGCCGGTTGTGCGTCGATGCGGCCGGAATAGCGACGGACCGGGGCGCCATAGTCGTAGACAGCTGCATGAGGACATCTGTCCCGGGCATTTTTGCAATAGGAGACGTCACCGGAGGGCAGATGCTCGCACATGCCGCAGTGCACCAGGGAAAGACGGCTCTGGATGCCATCTCTGCAGGAGATGTGTCCCGGACATCTTCCCCGTTGATACCGTCGGCCGTATTCACGATGCCTGAAGCAGCCGCCGTAGGGCTCACTGAAGATGCATGCAGGGAAAAAGGCATTCCTTTCAGGACATTCAAGTCGTTTTTCCGGAATAACGGCAAGGCGGTGTGCCTCGGACAGACGGACGGGCTGTGCAAAATCGTGGCCGGACAGGACGGGGACATCCTCGGATGCCACGTTCTCGGCCCTCATGCCTCGGCCCTTGTACAGGAGGTCTCAGTGCTGATGTCGGCCGGAGCCGGTATAGAGGAACTGGCTCATGCCGTGCACATACATCCGACTTTGGGTGAAGTCCTGCAGTCCGGCCTTTAGCTGCAGGCTCATATCAAACCCTCGTGCATGAACATGCTGCGGTAGCATTCCGCCTTCTTTTCGAGAGACAGCGGATAGGCTCTGGATGAAGACGGCATTCTCCAGAGCCTTTTCTTTTCCTGTCCCCGGATAAAGCTCCCCTCCGAGAAGCATCCGGGAGCCGGGAGGCTGCAATGCAGGGCTTCCGCTGCAATCTCTGCCGCTTTCAGTCCTGTGGTGACAATCGCCTTGCATTCCGGAAGCCGTCCGGCAATCCAGCCGATGTCCATGGGGCTCCCCACCTCGAGAAATTTGTCCGAGGCGTTGTCTTTCAGCCTTCTCACCTTGAGGGCAGTGTCCGACAGGGCGATTTTCCTTTCCCGGCAGAACCCCGTTATGGCATCCTTGTCGAAATGCTTACCGTCCGGGGCTATGAACGCCGCCCTGTCCGAGAAGAACACAAGGCCGAAGATTCTCCACATGTCGTTGTTGAAGTTTGGGTAGAAGAAGTCCATGGACCATCTTTCCCGTTTCGGAGGAAAGCTGCCGAGCATCAGCAGCCTTGCATCTTCGGGAAGGAAAGGCTCGAGCGGATGCGTCTCCACCGGTATTTCAGCTGCCGCTTCCATCATCCCCCTCTTTCCTGTCTTCCCCGGTTTCCGCCGTCTCGTTCCCGTCGCAGAGGTACTCTTTCCTGAACATGTCCACGAACAGCAGGAAAAGGGACACGAGCAGAGGCCCGAATATTATTCCCATGAACCCGAATAGCGGGAGTCCTATCACCACTCCGGATATTGTGATGAGCGGATGTGTGTTCGCTATTTTCTTCTGGAGTATGAATCTGAGGAGATTGTCACTCTGGGAGATGCAGATTGCCCCGAAAAGCACGATTCCTGCAGCTTTCCCCCACAGGCCGAGCACTGCGAAGTAAATCCCTATCGGAATCCACACCACCATTGTCCCGACGATAGGCACGACTGAGCACAGACCTGTAAGGAATGCGGCGAGGAAGGCGTATGGCACACCGAAACTGATGTAGCCTATCCACGAGATTACCCCCTGGAGAAGGGCCACGAGCGGAATACCTATCGTATTGGACTTCACCATCACGCTCACCTTCTCGATGGTCTCCTTCTTGTTCACGTTCTTCATCGGAATCAGGGAGGACAGGTAGTTCTCCATCTTCCGCCCGCCGGTGAGCAGGAAGAAGAGCAGTATCATGGCGGCGATCACGTTAATCACGAAATCTCCTATGCCGTTGATAAGGGACTGTCCGAGACTCGTTATCTTGCCTGCTACGAAGGTTATGGTCTTTTCGGATATGAGGTCCACATGGTATTTCTCCTTGATGATGTCGATGGCCTGCATCGCCGGAGAGATGATGCTGGCGGTATCCCAGTTTATCTTCTGAAGCTGCGCCACTATGAACCATGCCAGCAGGGACAGCGGAATCACGATGAACAGCAGGACGCAAACGACTATGATTGCAGCCGACAATGTGGCCTTCCCGGTCTTTTCCGTGAGCTTGAAGGAGACATTCCTCAGCAGGGTGTACAGGGCGAACGCCCCGAGCGCACCGCTGATGAATATCTGCGCCTGCCTGAACAGGATGTAGCCCAGAACGAAAATCAAAATCAGCAGGGCATACTCCCATATAAGCTCCCTGCTGATAATATTCCTGTTGTTTCCTGACATCTGGAAACCTTTTTAGAAAAGTTCGTCGAGCTTCCTGTACAGCTCCTCGCTTTCGCCGACGAACACCTCCACTATCATGCCTTCCTTGTCGATGAGCACCTTTGTAGGGAATCCTTCGATGGCATATTTCGTGGTGATTTCATCCGAATCCCCGTTGTAGAGGTTGGTCCACTTCAGGCCTTCCTTCTCCACGGTCTCCTTCCAGACTTCTTCCGTGTCTCCGCAGTTTATGCCGACGAACTCTATCCTGCCGCTGTACTTGTCGTAGTATTTCTTCATGTCAGGCATGCCCTTCATGCACCAATAGCACCATTTGCCCCAGAAGTCGAGCAGCGCATACTTGCCTTTGAAGGATGCGAGCGTGCGGATGTTCCCGTCGATGTCCTTCAGGCTGAAGTCAGGAGCAGCCTTGCCCGGCTGGATGTTGGCCTTGTTCTTCTCTTTCTCGAGCCATGTCGTGAACTGGCCGGCTATCATGTCGAGAAATTCGCCCATCGCGCTTTCCTTCACGGTGGAGCCGAGGAGGTTGTATGATTCGAGACCCTTTTCCGGATTCATGAATATGGTGAGATAGCCCGAGGTGATGTCGTCCGGATTGTTCTTCACATATTCCGCATAGATGCTGTCCCTCTGGGCCGACAGCTTTTCATGCTCGGCGTTTATCGCCTGCCTTCCCACGATGTCGTCCTTTGCGACAGACTGCGCCTTCTCATAAAGCGAGTCGAGCTTTTCCGATATTATCCTGTGCCCTTCGAACCTTGAGAGGCCGTCATATATCCTTGTGCCGCTGAATACCGGCTCGGAGAGGCTTCCGCTCACTTTGAGCTTGTCTCCCGGAAGCATGAATATAGGGTCTGACATATCGTTTCCGGTCTGATGCAGGTCTGCGATGTAGACAATGTACATTGCCGTGTCCGGGAAATTCACCTTGAACTTGCCGTCCACAATTGCCACGGTGTCTGTCTTCACCAGCCTGTTGCTCACGGCGTCATTCACGAACAGTCTGATTGAGTCGCTCTGCACGCCGGTCAGCGTCCCCGAAATCTGGTTGCCGCTGTTGCAGCTGCTTGCTGCAAGGATTCCTGCTATCGCTGCTGCGGCGGCAGCGGCTGATTTGATGATGCTTTTCATTTCGTTGATGTTTATATCCAGACAAAGTTACTCAAAAATCTCATATCACCTGCTTTGGTATTGATGATTTTTGGAGTATTTTTGCGCTCCGTCCGGGAGGTGGAACCCGGGCATGGATAGTAATAATGATAGTATGCATTGCAGAGAAGCCGAGCGTGGCGAGGGAGATTGCCGCTGTCCTCGGGGCGACTACGAAAATGCCGGGCTACCTTGAGGGCAACGGCTACCAGGTCACGTGGACATTCGGCCATCTGTGTACTCTGAAGGAACCGCATGACTACAACCCGGGGTGGAAGACGTGGATGCTCTCCTCCCTTCCGGTCATACCTGCGAGATTCGGCATAAAGCTGATTGACAATGACGTTTATGTCAAGCAGTTCAATATCATAAGGGAACTCATGGGCAAGGCCGACGAGATTGTGAATTGCGGAGATGCCGGCCAGGAAGGTGAGCTGATACAGAGATGGGTGATGCTCAAGGCCGGGGCCAGATGTCCTGTCAGAAGGCTGTGGATTTCATCTCTGACCGAGGAGTCCATAAGGGAGGGATTCCGGAATCTGAGGCCGGAGTCTGATTTCGCCAGACTCTATGACGCCGGTCTCGCGAGGGCGATAGGGGACTGGATACTGGGTATAAATGCCACAAGACTGTACACTCTGAGGTATTCGGGGAACAGGCAGGTGCTTTCCATCGGCAGGGTGCAGACTCCAACGCTTGCCATGATAGTGAACCGCCAGGCCGAGATAGACAATTTCGTCCCATCCCCCTACTGGGAGCTGAAGACTGAGTACAGGGGCACCGTCTTTTCCTCCACAAAAGGCCGGTACGACAGCAAGGAAGCCGGTGAAGAGATGCTTGCAAAGGTGCAGGGAGCGGATTTCACAATCGTTTCCGTGACAGGGAAGAAAGGCAGGGAGGCCCCTCCGAGGCTGTTCGACCTTACATCCCTGCAGGTGGAATGCAACAGGAAATTCTCGTTCAGCGCAGACGAGACATTGAAACTCGTACAGTCCCTGTACGAGAAGAAGGCGGTCACGTATCCGAGGGTGGACACGACGTATCTCAGCGACGACATATATCCCAAGGTCCCGTCGATTCTGGCCGGGCTCAGGGGCTATGACGCCCTTGTGGCTCCCCTGAAAGGGAGCAAACTGCCCAAGAGCAGGAAGGTTTTCGACAACTCCAAGGTAACGGACCATCATGCCATAATCCCGACCGGGGCCGCTTCCTCAAACATGACGGCTGAAGAGTCCATGGTCTACGACCTTGTGGCGCGGCGTTTTGTGGCAGCGTTCTATCCGGATTGCGAAATCTCCACGACCACAGTCATCGGAAAGGTGGAGGACGTGGAGTTCAAGGCCACAGGCAAGCTCATAGTGAAGCAGGGCTGGCGGGCTGTCTTCTCGTCGTCGGAAGACGCCGGAGACCGGGACTCCGGCACGGGCAATGCTGTCCTGCCGGATTTCAAGGCAGGGGAGAGCGGACCTCATTCACCTCAGCTGAAGGAGACATGGACCACGCCTCCGAAACCATACACGGAAGCCACACTCCTCAGAGCCATGGAGACAGCCGGGAAGTTTGTCGGGGACGAGGAGCTCAGGGATGCCCTGAAAGAGAACGGTATAGGCCGCCCTTCGACGCGCGCCGCAATAATAGAGACTCTTTTCAGGCGGAACTATATCCGCAAGGAGAAGAAGAATCTGTATCCGACGCAGACTGGCAAGGAACTCATCGGGACAATCCACGAGGAACTGCTTAAAAGCGCGGAGCTCACCGGAATGTGGGAGAAGAAACTGCGGATGATAGAAAACGGGACTTACCGTGCAGGTGATTTCATAGACGAACTGAAGGCCATGGCAAAGAAAATCGTGGTGAATGTTTTGTCGGACAATTCCTGATACACATTTTGGCACGGATATTGTATAATTCATGGTCGTGCGGGTCAAAAGTATTCCAAGACTTTTACCGCATGTTGGTTATTAGTTTTAGTGTTATTAATTATGTGGTTAGTATGAGGGTCCGCACGGGAGTGCCGACGCTCATTTTTTTTATGCATGTTTCATGCAACCCTGCGGCGGAATCTCCACATGAACATCAGCCCGGCACTTGTGAGCCCGAGCGGGAATGACAGCCAGATTCCCGTGATTCCCCATCCGCATACGAACCCGAAAAGGTAGCTGGCCGGGAGGGATATCACGAAATAGGCTATGAATGCTATCAGCACTACAGGTTTCACGTCTGCAATTCCTCTCAGCGCGTTGGAATAGGCACATTGCATCCCGTCGCCGAACTGGTATATTATGAAAGGTATCGTGAGTTGTGCCACGATTGCCCCGACTTCCGGATTGTCGGAGAAGATGCCGCCGAGACGCTCCCTGGACAGGAATATGATTGTGGACACGACGGCCGCCATTATCATTATCAGCTGGAAGCCGGCCCCGGCGGAAGCCCTCACGTTCTTCATGTCTCCCTGTCCGGCGAAGTGGCTTGTCCGCACGGCTATTGCTGCCGCCATGCCGTAGTAGAGCATGAAGCCGAGCTGTCCTGTCGTCAGCATCACCTGATGGGCCGCGAGCGGAAGCGTCCCGAGCCATCCCACCATTATCGTGGCGATGCTGAAGGAGCCGGTCTCCATCCCCATCTGAAGTCCCACAGGCCAGCCGAGCTTGTTCAATGTCTTGAAATCCTGTCTGTTAACCCTGCTCTGCATGAATCCTTTCCTGAACACGGCATATTTTCCGGAGAAGAAGAACATGCATGCAAACACAATCAGAGTCAATATCCTGGAGAACAGGGTGGAGATTCCTGCGCCGAGCAGTCCGAGCTCCGGAAATCCGAGCTTTCCGAAAATCAGGCACCAGTTCCCGAATATGTTCACGACATTCCCGAGCAGAAGTATCCACATGGGTGTTATGGTGTCGGATATCCCGTCTGCGAACTGCTTGAATGCATTGAAAAGCAGTACCGGAAGCAGGGACACGAGCAGCACTATGTAATACGGCTTTATGAGAGGCATGAGCTCCTCTGGCTGGCCGAGACTGTCCAGGTTCAGGTACAGGGCCGTCATTATGCCAATCAGGAGCAATGCAACGGCCGAGTTGGCCGCAATGCTGTTCCTGAGCATCCTGCCGATGTCCTGGAAGTCTCCGCGACCGAACATCTTGCCGACCACGGGGGTGAGTCCATAGGAAAACCCCGTCGAGAATATTATGACGAGGTTGAAAATATTGTTGGCGAAACTTGCCGCCGCCAGGGAGTCAGTGGTGTAGTGCCCCACCATTACCGTGTCTGCAAATCCGACAAGGATGATGCCCAGCTGACCTATTATTATTGGAAGCCCCAGACTTAGCAGCGGCTTGTAATGCCTTGTGTACTTACATGAGCTTGTCTCCATTCATTGTGGCTAAGAATTCTTCGTTCGATACCGTCTTCTCGAGCCTGTCCTTGAGGAATTCCATGGCTTCTACTGAATTCATGTCGGCAAGATAGTTCCTGAGAATCCATATCCTGTTGCTCTGCTCCTGCGTGTAGAGGAGGTCGTCGCGGCGCGTGCTGCTCAATGTGACATCGACTGCAGGGAAGATGCGCTTGTTGGCAAGCCTCCTGTCAAGCTGAAGCTCCATGTTGCCCGTACCCTTGAATTCCTCGAATATCACATCGTCCATCTTCGAGCCCGTGTCGGTGAGGGCTGTCGCAAGGATGGTGAGCGACCCTCCGTTCTCGATGTTCCTTGCCGCACCGAAGAACCTCTTCGGCTTGTGGAGGGCATTTGCGTCCACACCTCCTGACAGCACTTTCCCGGATGCCGGCTGCACCGTGTTGTATGCACGGGCAAGACGTGTAATCGAGTCGAGGAATATCACCACATCGTGTCCGCATTCCACAAGTCTCTTTGCCTTTTCGAGCACCATGTTCGCCACTTTGACATGCTTTTCGGCCGGTTCGTCAAACGTGGATGCCACTACTTCAGCCTTCACGCTCCGCGCCATGTCCGTCACCTCTTCAGGACGTTCGTCAATCAGCAGCACAATCATGTAGACTTCCGGGTGGTTGTCAGCGATTGCATTGGCTATGGACTTGAGGAGCATTGTCTTACCTGTCTTCGGCTGTGCCACTATGAGCCCCCTCTGCCCTTTGCCTATCGGCGTGAACATGTCCACAACCCTGCATGAGAGGTCGTTGTGTCCCTTCCCGAGCAGATTGAATTTCTCGTCAGGGAAAAGCGGGGTGAGGAAATCGAAAGGAATCCTGTCGCGGATGAACTCCGGGGAACGTCCGTTCACGGACTTTATCTTCACGAGAGGGAAGAACTTGTCCCCTTCGCGCGGCGGCCTGATTTCGCCGGTGACCGTGTCTCCTGTCTTGAGGGCGTTTGTCTTTATCTGCCCCACTGACACGTATATGTCGTCTGGAGAGTTGAGGTAGTTGTAGTCGGAAGACCGGAGGAATCCGTATCCGTCCGGCATTATCTCGAGGACTCCCGTGGCTTCTATGACACCTTCGAATTCTATCCTCTGACGCTGCTGCGGCTTCTGCTGGGGCTGCTGGTTGCCCTGGATGCCCTGCCCGTTCTGTACGTTCTGGCCGTTCTGCTGAGGCATCTCCTCGGCTCTTCTTTCCTGATATCTGTTGTTCTGAGGTTGAGGGGCTGACGGTGCAGGAAGTGCCGCCTGTGCCGGCTGCGCGTTCCTCTGCTCGTTTTCATTCCCGACGGGCTGATTTATCTCGACCATTTCCGCAGCGCCTGAGTTGCTGCCTGTCCTGCGGATACGCGCACGCCTGCCTTGCATTGCCGGCTTTCCGGCTGTTTCAGCTGCAGTTTCCTGTGCCGCTTCGGCCGCAGGTGCTGTGTTCCCCTGTTCGTCTGCGGTGTTTTCGTTTTCGATTTTCCTGCCTCTTCCTCTTCTCTTTCCCGAAGCTGCCTGAGTGTCCTGGCTCTGGGCGGTCTCTGTGCTCTGGGCCGCTCCTTCGGCAGGAGTCTCGTCCTGACGCTTCCTTGGCCCTCTCTTCTTCCTGGTCTTCTCCTGGGCGGCCGGCTCGTTCTGGGCAGCTGCCTGTCCAGCGGCTTCCTTGTCCTGAGCTGAAACTTCGGCCTGGGCCGGCTGCACCGGCTGTTTCCTCGGTCTGCCCCTCTTTGGTTTTTCTGCCTGCGGGGTGTGGGCATTGATTGCCGCTTCCTTGTCGAGTATGAGGTAGGCTATATCCTTTTTCTCCATCTTCTTGTTAATATGGATTCCGAGCTCCTTCGCTATCGAACGGACCTGTTCGATATCCATTTCATTCAAATCGAAAATATTGTGCATACGTAAAGTAATATATTCAATGAAAACAGGTTATAATCCAAGGATTAAAATATAGCGGGGACATTCCGCTAAAAGACCTTGCAAATATAGTAAAATGCTCCGTATTTCCAAAAAATCTTTCCAGGAGCCTTCTGAGGGCATCAGTTGTCCCAGTAGCTCGTGCTTTTCTTGAATCTCAGAAGGTCTGACAGGGCCGCCGCCTTTGCCGCGATTTTGAACGACCACGACTCCCATTGTCCGTTCGGAATCCATGAGAAGGTTATGCTGAAGCAGTGCAGGTCGTATGTCGCGCTCAACTGCGTGGTGGACATCCTGAATGCCATGATATCGAAGTTTGTGGACAGGTTTAACGACAGTGCCGGGGTGAGTTTCACGTTTCCGGACACTCCGAGTGTCTGCGTATGCCTGTGGTTCGTTATCAGCTGGTTGTTGGAATACTGGTACGACCGGCTGTAGCTGTACGAGTAGTTGAAGTTGACGGACCACGGGGCATTTGGGTTCATGTAGTACAGCCATCCTCCCGGGATGTACTCTCCTGTGACCGGGTGGTAGTAGATTCTCGTGTAGTCGGAGGCGGGATTCCCTCCTGCCTGCGCGCTCCCGTCGTCCCCGTTTATCTTCCCTTCTCCGGACAGGGAGTATGATACTGATGCGCTTGCGTTGGTGAGCCTCACCGGTTTGGTCCAGCCTTCCGTCTGTACGTTGAACTTGTTGTATTTACGCCCTCTCTCGTCCACTGCATACGGGTCGAGGTTCACGTTCGCACTGATTCCGACCTTCCCGAACACGGAAGTGGACATGGAAATGCCTATGTTGCTGAGATTCAGTGAGTCTGCGAGGAAGTTGTAGCCTGTGCTTATCGTGAGCTGGTCTATCAGCTTGATTTTCTTCTCGCCCTTGCCTGTCGTGTCCCTGAGGTCGCGCACCTTCGCCTCGAGATTGTTGCCAATCGACAGGTTCATGGATGCGGTACGGCCCTTTCCCGGCGGGGAGTATATCTGGCCGGCGTATATGTTGTAGTCCAGGCTCTGCTGCTCTCCGTTGGCATCCACATAGTTGAGCGTACGCCATCCGTTGAAGTATTTGCCCTTTTCCGGGCTGAACGAGAATGATATGGATGGCGATATCACATGCCGGATGGCCTGTATCTTCCTGTGTTTGCCGAAGTTGAAGAGACCGTACAGCCTCGTGTTCATGGATATGCTTCCCGAATAGGTGTGCGTCGCCCCGAATGTGCTGAACTGCCCGCTGTTCACTTCCTCGACTTGCCCCGTGTCCGCATTGTACACCCTCTCCGTGGAGTTGAAGTACCAGTTCATGCCGTAGCTGATGCTCGGCGTGAAGTTGATGTACTTGAAAAGGGTGAAGTTCGGGAGACCTATCTGGAAATTGTGTGTCATACCGTTCTGGAACTTGTCCAGGAAGCCCGGCTGGTTGAATTCTGAGGCCTTGAAGTTCACCTTGTTCTGCAACGTGGTGCTGTACCCGAGGGAGAACTGTTCGTAGAACCTCTCCTTTCCGACCCTGTTCTTCCTTTTGAACGGGTAGAACCGGCTCACCGAGAACGTCAGGTTAGGCAGCGTGAATGAATAGGAACTGTCTATCGAGTTCTGGCTGTGGAGCGCGTTCACTGACAGGTTGAATTTCCCGTTCCAGTTCTTCGAGTAGGATATGGACGATGAAATCTGGTTCTGAAGGGCTTCGTTAACGGAAGACGAGTTGTAGCGGCTGTTGGACGGGCTGGAGAAGTTCACGGATGCGCTGAATGTGGTCCCCGGCCGTGCCTTGGCATCCTGCGAATGGCTCCATCTCACACCGAAGTTCCTCATCTGCACGAAATCCGTGCTTCCCCTCTCTCCTGTCTGGTCGTTCGAGTAGGTTATGGAGAAGTTGCCGTTGCATTTGTAGTTCACCTTGTATCTCGAGTCCACCTGCACGCTCCATGAGCCGAGTGTGTATATGTCGCCGGTGAGGGACAGGTCGAAATAGTCTCCTATCACGAAGTACATGCCGGCATCGCGCAGGTAGAAACCTCTGGCGGCCTCCTCTCCGAAGGTCGGCATCAGAAGTCCCGTAGCCCTGTCGGGACGTTTCGGGATGAAGCCGAACGGAAGAATCACCGGGAAGAGCGGCACATCCTCGATTACCGGGTATGCCGGCCCGAACACCGTCTTCTGCGACGGTTTCGTGATGACCTTGGCTGCGGTCAGGTGAAGGTAGTAGTGAGGGTGCTCCGCATCGCAGACGGTGTATTTGCCGTTCGTGATGTTGATGGACTTGTCGGGCATCATCTTTATGTTCTTGCCGTGCAGTATCCCGTCCTGCTCCTGCGTCACCATGTTGCTTATGCGTGCCTTGCCGGTGTCGAAGTTGTACCTCAGCTCCTCCATCGTGTAGGTCTTTTCGCCCTGCGTCATGGTCGGCATGCCGGTTATGAGGCCTGTGGAGTCCTTTGTCCCCCTCGCGTAAACGGTCTTTGTCTGGAGGTCGTATTCCATGTAGTCCGCGGCGAGTTCCATGTCCCCGTATTTCACCTTCACGTCGCCGTAGTAGTATATCATCCTTTTCCCGTCGGTGAAATCCTCAATGATTGAGTCTCTTGCCGTGGTGAATGCCGGCTGGTCGAGGGAGCTTTTGCTGAGCATGTCGAGAGAGTCCTGCCTCGCCACCGAATCGGCGTAGGCCGTGGAGTCGAGCACTGCCTGCAGGGAGTCGCTTATGGCCGGGACGGAATCCGCCCTGGCTTCGATACGTTCCGCCCGCTGACGGTTACGGCGGGGCCTTCTGTCATCTTGCGAGGACACCGTGAAGGAACTGAGAATCAGCATCACGATCATGGCAAGAAACAGCTTGTCCCTTTTCCTGTTTAGTGGGCCTGAAGTATATTGTGACATCAAATCTCTCTATTTCAGCAAAAAATTCATATTTTTGCAAGACGCAAAGTTAAAACTATTTTCAAATATTACCAAATGCCCAAGTCCGAATGAAGACTCTCCGACATATTTCAGGCTTCCTGCTTCTGTCTGCCGTTTTCCTTGCCTCCAGGGCTTTGCCGGTGCATGCCGGCAACGGTGACCTGAAGTTCTCCACAGTGGTCATAGACGCCGGCCACGGAGGCCATGACCCCGGGTGTGTCAGCAAGGACGGCCGTACCAGGGAGAAGGACATAAACCTCGACATAGCCAAGAAGCTCGGAGCCATGATAAGTGCGGGATACCCTGACGTGAAGGTCATCTACACAAGGACCACCGATGTTTTCGTGCCTCTGATAACAAGAGCGGACATTGCCAACAGAAATAATGCCAATCTGTTCATTTCGATTCACGTGAATGCCGCGACCTCAACCCAGGCCCACGGTTTTTCGACCCATATACTCGGCAAGGACAAGTTCTCCTCGAACCAGGACCTTGTGCGCAGGGAGAATTCGGTGATACTTCTCGAGGACGACTATTCCACCAACTACCAGGGTTTCGACCCTGATGACCCGGAGTCGTTCATCTTCTTCAACCTGATGCAGAACGCCTACTACGAGCAGAGCCTTTCCTTCGCCGCGGAAGCCGACAAGGAGATGAAGTCCGGGCCGATTCCGCACAGCAGGGGAGTGTCTCAGAACCTTTTCATAGTCCTCTGGCGGACGACGATGCCTGCCGTGCTTGTGGAGGTCGGTTTCATGTCCAATCCCTCGGACCTGAAGGTGCTCAATTCGGCCACTTCGCGGAGCGGGATTGCAAGAAGCCTTTACAACGCTTTCAGGACCTTCAAGAAGGAATATGACGCGAGCCTCGACTTCACTGCCGAGCCTTCTTCCGTGCAGCCTCCCGTCCGGGAACAGCCGTCGCAGCCGGTGACTGCGGTCCAGGATGGTTACGGAGTGCAGATTTTCGTGTTGGGCAAGCAGCTGAAGGCCGGCGACGAAGCTTTCAGGGGATATGATGTGAAGTCGTTCAGGGCCGGCAGCGTATATAAATATGTGATAATGGAGACTTCTGCGGACCGTGCAAGGAAGCTTTTCAGGAAAGTCCGCAAGGAGTTCCCGGGTTCCTTCCCGGTGCAGGTGAAGTCCGGTACGGTCTCCGCCCTGCAGAATTGACAGGATGCATTTCTTTTATACTATATTAATATGAAAAAGGAACTGAAAATCGGGATTCTCGCCATCGTGGTGCTTGCGGCGACATTCTTCGTCATCAACTTTCTCCGCGGAAAAGATATCCTGAACAGGGAATACGAACTTGTCTCCTTCTACGGGGACGTGCAGGGGCTTCTGCCTTCGTCTCCTGTCTATATAAAAGGTTTCAAGGCCGGTACGGTGTCAGAGGTGGACTATGACAAGGAAAAGGGCGGATTTGATGTGGTGTGCTCCATATCGAAAGATTTCCCAGTGCCGGAAGATTCGAGGATGACGATTTACAGTGCAGACCTTATGGGAGGCAAGGCCGTGAGGATAGACCTCGGCTCTTCCGCTACCTGTGCGGCTGACGGGGCCCGTCTTGTCCCGTCTGTGTCTCCGGACATGCTTTCTTCGATAGCCGCCGGTATCGAGCCCCTCATCAGCAGGGGTTCCGAGGTGCTTGACAACCTCGATTCCGCCTTGACAAACCTGAATCTGACGATGTCGCCCGGGAACAGGGAGCATTTCCGCAGCATTCTGGAGAATCTCGACAACACCGTGGCACGGGCCAGGGAAGTGGCCGCATCAGTGGAGGGCCGCACCGGAGACATAGAGGCTTTCATCACGAACATGAATTCCATATCGGAGCAGCTCGAGGCGGTTGTCGCGAAGGCCGACTCGGCCATGTCCGATGTGGAGAAGGTCGCAGGGCAGCTCGGAGAGGCCGACTTCAAGGGGACTGTCTCCAACATCAACTCCCTGCTCGAGCAGGTGCAGAACCCCGACGGGACAGTGGGACGTCTCATGAATGAAGGGACTTTGTACGATTCTCTCGATTCGCTTATTTCCAACATCGATTCTCTTGTTCGGAAAATCGAGAAGAATCCAAGGAAATATTTGAAAATATCGGTGTTCTGATGCCCTGCAAAAGGGTTTGCAAAATAAATCCCAATTTAGAATCATTATAAATTCGTAAATGGGTGTCCGTCAACGTCGTTAGCGAAAATTGAAGTTGCAATTTATTGATAATTAACTTTTTATAAGTCAACCGTTTTGGCAATGTGCAAACGTTTAGATGTAAAAAAAAGATAATAAACAATAGAATATAAAATTTTTTCTAACTTTTTTTTCATCATCTTTGTCATCGGTTTTCTAAGGATATAATTGCAACCTAAAATACGGATGTCACAGGATACTCACATACTTATATGGTCGCGCTGTCTCAAGATGATAGAGCAGATAGTGAACCGGAGGGCTTTCGAGACCTGGTTCAAGCCTATCACTCCTGTCTCTTTCGAGAACGGTGTGCTGACAGTGGGTGTCCCTTCCGAATTTTTCAGGGAGTATCTCGAGGAGTATTATCTCGATGTGCTGAAGAAGACTCTCAAGAGGGAGATAGGGGCGGACGCCAAGCTGGTCTACCGGGTAGCTCCGGTGAAGGTGCAGCCTCCGATGGAGTATCCTGCGGCGCATTGCAACACGCCGGAGAACAAGCCTATCTCCGTGCCTACGTACAGGCAGTCCGGAGCGCCGAATCCGTTCGTGATTCCCGGTCTCCAGAGGGTGAAGGTGAACACCCAGCTCAATCCGAACTATTGTTTCGGAAACCTTGTGGAAGGGGAGTGCAACAAGATGGGCATCACCGCCGGTGAAAGCATCGCGCAATATCCGGGAAAGACTGCGTTCAATCCGCTTTTCCTGTTCGGAGGCCCGGGGCTCGGCAAGACGCATATCGCCCAGGCCATCGGTATTGCAATAAAGGAGAAATATCCTGAGCTCGTGGTGCTTTACGTCCCGGCCAACCGGTTCAAGGCGCAGTACATGAATGCCGTGAATGTCCAGAACAATCTGACGGACTTCCTCGCGTTCTACATGCGGATGGATGTGCTTATCATGGATGATATCCAGGACATGTCCTCTCCGGGGACCCAGAATGCCTTCTTCCAGATATTCAACCATCTGCACCAGTCCGGGAAGCAGTTGATATTCACATCGGACAGGGCTCCGGTGGATTTGCAGAACTTCGAGGAGAGGCTTCTGTCACGCCTCAAGTGGGGGCTTTCCGTTGAGCTTCAGAGACCTGATTTCGCCACGAGGCTCTCCATGCTGAAGGCCCGCAGTTTCAGGGAGGGCGTGAAGCTCAGCGATGATGTGCTCATCTATCTTGCGAGCCACATAACATCCAATTTCAGGGAACTGGAAGGGGCGTTGATTTCGCTGATAGCAAATGCTACATTCGCGCACAAGGAGATTTCCGTCGAGCTTGCCGGGAAAATCACAGACAAGATAGTCGGTGAGCAGAAGTCCGATGTCACGATTGACAAGGTGCAGAAGGCCGTGTGCCAGTATTTCAACATCACCATGGACAATCTTCTGTCCAAGTCCCGCAAGCGTCAGATAGTGCAGGCGAGGCAGATTGCAATGTACATGAGCCGCAATCTCCTGAAATGCCCTCTTTCCACAATCGGTGCCGAGATAGGGGGGAAAGACCATTCCACCGTTCTCCATGCATGTTCTACCGTGCAGGACCTGATGAGCATCGACAAGACGTTCAGGCAGTATGTCCTCGACATAGAGAAGATGCTGGTCCCTGCGAGAGGCTGATTTTATTACCGCATATTATGCTGTCAGATAAAGTATTGGACTTGTTCGAGAGGATTACGGAAATCCCCCGCGAGTCCGGACATGAGGAGAAGATTACCGCTTTCCTCCAGGAGTTCGCCAGGTCCAGGTCCCTTGAATGCAGGACTGACGCGGCCGGCAACGTTGTCATTGTAAGGGAGGCTTCCGAGGGCTGCGGGGATATCCCGGTCATTGTCCTCCAGAGCCATTCGGACATGGTCTGCGAGAAAAATTCGGGAGTGAAGCACGATTTCTCCAGAGATCCCATAAAATATGTCTTCAGAGACGGCTGGATGATTGCCGAGGACACCACCCTCGGGGCGGACTGCGGGATTGGCATGGCTGCACAGCTCGCAATCCTTGAAAGCGACCTGAGGCTCGGGAAGGTGGAATGCCTTTTCACGGTCTCCGAGGAGACAGGCATGGACGGTGCCAAGGCCCTCAAGCCTGGATTCATCACGGGAAAGACATTGATAAATCTCGACTCGGAAGACGAGGGCGAGCTCTTTGTGGGCTGTGCCGGAGGCATGGACACAACTGCCGTGTTCAATTACAGGGAGGTGCCTGTGGCCGGAGACAGCAAACTTTTCAGAGTAAGGGTTTTCAACGGTGTCGGAGGCCATAGCGGAGACGACATAGACAAGGGCCGGGCAAATGCGGTCCAGCTTCTCGCACGTTTCCTGTATTCCTTCCCTGAAGCGGCTGTAGTAGAGCTGGACGGAGGAAACAAGAGAAATGCGATAGCGAGGGAGGCGGAGGCTCTGGTTGCCCTTGCACCGGACTCTGCAGCCGGTTTCATGAAGGAGGCCGCTCTTTTCGGGGAAGCCCTGAAGGGCGAATATGCCGCTACTGACTCCGGCATAAGCGTGGAATGCGTGGAGTGCCCGATGCCGGGAGATGGCGTCCGTGCAATAGAGCCGGAGGTCTCGGTGGCACTTGTGCGCTCTCTCTTCGCGGCTCCGCACGGTGTCCTTGCCATGAGCGGCGACATGAAGGGGCTGGTGGAGACTTCGACCAATCTCGCTTCGGTGAAGATGCGCGGAGACGGAACCATACGTGTCGGGACGAGCCAGAGGAGTTCCGTGACATCGGAGCGACGGGCTGCCGCACTGAAGGTGGAAGCTGCATTCAGGCTGGCAGGGGCTGAAGTCTCGCATGAGTCGGAGTACCCGGGCTGGAAGCCGGACGTCAATTCTCCTGTCCTGCACGCCTGTGTGGAGTCTTACAGGAAACTCTTCGGGAAAGACCCTGTTGTCCGGGCGATACATGCAGGCCTTGAGTGCGGGCTTTTCCTTGACATATACCCGGACCTCGACATGATTTCGTTCGGCCCGACCATCAGGGGTGTCCATGCTCCCGGTGAAAGGCTCGAGCTTGCATCTCTCGACAAGTTCGTGGCACTGCTTACAGACGTAATGACAAATTTCCGCTGACACAAGCCATGACAAAGGTAGCCGTATCAATGCTCGCAGCCGATTTCCTGCATCTCGAAGAAGGTGCCGGACTGGTCAACAGGCATGCAGACATTTTCCATCTCGACATAATGGACGGGGTATTCGTGCCTAACATATCATACGGCTTTCCGGTAGTCGATGCCATATCCGCCGTGGCTGAAAAGCCGATGGATGCACATCTGATGATAGTCCATCCGGAACGGTACGTGGAACGCTTCGCGGACTCCGGCGTCTCCATGCTCAGTTTCCATCTCGATGCTGCGGAGAAACCGTCCGAGGTGCTTTCCATAATCAGGGGCAGGGGCGTAAAGGCAGGGCTCGCAATAAATCCGGACATACCTGTCGGGAAGCTCTATCCGTATCTCGATTCCTGCGATTTCGTGCTGCTGATGTCGGTGTTCGCAGGGTTCGGAGGACAGAAATTCATAGAGGAGTCTTACGGCAGGATAAGTACGCTGAAGGCGGAAATCGACCGCAGGGGGCTCAGCTGCCCGATAGAGGTGGACGGGGGTGTCTCGAGGCATAATGCGCGGGCTCTCGTGTCCGCAGGGGCCGGGATACTCGTGTCGGGGAGTGCCGTGTTCAGGGCGGAGAATCCTGCTGCTGAGATAGATTTCCTGAGAGGATAGAATATTTCCGGCACTTTATTCTTTTTAATTTTGAGAATTCGGAGTATTTGTATTATTTTCGCCAGATTGAAATTCAGAAATTCTTAAGGTAATGGTGCAAAAAATTCGAGCCACTCTCAAGTTGGAAAACGGGATGGTGTTCCAGGGCTATTCTTTCGGTTACAACGGAGCATGTGACGGGGAGGTAGTTTTCTCGACAGCCATGGTCGGCTACACCGAGAGCCTGACAGACCCGTCCTATTCCGGTCAGATTCTGTGTATTACATATCCTATAGTGGGAAACTACGGCGTTCCGGAAGAGGCATTCGACGAAAACGGCATTTCAAGATTCATGGAATCGGACGACATCTATGTGAGAGGTCTGATTGTGTCGGACTATTCCGCCGATTTCAGCCACTGGAATGCAGCGAAAAGTCTCGGCAGCTGGCTCGAGGAGCACAAGGTGCCTGGTATTTACGGCATCGACACGAGGGAGTTGACGAAAGTGCTGAGGGACAACGGTTCAATGCTCGGCATCATCGAGACCCAGGATGTCTCCAGGGATTTTCCTGTGCCGGACCCGAACAAGGAGAACCAGGTTGCTGCAGTAAGCTGCAAGGAGGTGATAAGGTACGGGCACGGGAGCCGGAAGATAGTCCTTGTGGACTGCGGCGTGAAGCACAATATCCTGAGATGTTTCATGAACCGGGACGTGGAGATAATCCGTGTGCCGTGGGATTATGATTTCAATACCCTGGATTACGACGGGCTGTTCATCTCAAACGGTCCGGGCAATCCGGAATTCTGCGATGTGACTGTTGCCCACATACGGGAGGCCATGAAGACCGGAAAACCGATATTCGGCATCTGCATGGGGAACCAGCTGCTCAGCCGGGCTGCCGGAGCAAGCACTTACAAGCTCAAATACGGACACAGGAGCCATAACCAGCCGGTGAGGATGGTGGGGTCCAACAAATGTTTCGTGACCTCCCAGAACCACGGGTATGCAGTGGATACATCGACCCTCGACAAGGACTGGGAGCCGTATTTCATAAACATGAATGACGGTACCAACGAGGGCATAAGGCACAAGTCGAAGCCTTTCTTCTCCGCCCAGTTCCATCCGGAGGCATCGAGCGGGCCGACAGACACGGAGTTCCTTTTCGACGAATTCCTGAGCAAGCTATAATCCCGAATTTCACGAACAGTATAATCTCACGACCAACATGATTGACAACGATATAAAGAAAGTGCTTCTGCTCGGTTCCGGTGCCCTGAAAATCGGTGAGGCCGGCGAGTTCGACTATTCTGGTTCACAGGCCCTGAAGGCGATGAAGGAAGAGGGGATAGAGACCATCCTCATAAATCCGAACATCGCGACTGTGCAGACTTCCGACAAGGTGGCCGACAAAATCTATTTCCTGCCGGTCACTCCGTATTTCGTGGAGAAGGTCATAAAGAAGGAGGCACCGCAGGGAATCCTCCTTGCGTTCGGCGGTCAGACAGCCCTGAACTGCGGCGTCGAGCTCTACAAGTCCGGCATACTCGAGAAGTATAACGTAAAGGTGCTCGGCACTCCGGTGCAGGCCATAATCGACACGGAAGACAGGGAGCTGTTCATCGAGAAACTTGACCAGATAGGAGTCAAGACCATAAAGTCCCATGCCACAGAAAACATCGAGCAGGCAAGGGCCGCTGCAAGGGAACTCGGTTATCCGGTGATTCTGCGTGCCGCATACGCACTCGGCGGTCTCGGGTCAGGATTCTGCGACGATGAATCCCAGCTTTTCGAAGTGGCGGAGAAGGCTTTCTCGTTCTCTCCGCAGGTGCTTGTGGAGAAATCCCTCAAAGGCTGGAAGGAAATAGAGTACGAGGTTGTGAGAGACAGGTATGACAACTGCATAACCGTCTGCAACATGGAGAATTTCGACCCTCTCGGAATCCATACCGGGGAGAGCATCGTCGTGGCTCCGTGCCAGACTCTCGACAATGACGACGTGGAATATCTCCGCGACCTCGCGATAAGGATTGTGAGACATGTGGGTATAGTGGGAGAGTGCAACGTACAGTTCGCATACGATCCGAACTCCATGGAATACAGGGTCATTGAAGTCAATGCAAGACTCAGCCGCTCCTCTGCGCTGGCATCGAAGGCCACAGGTTATCCGCTTGCCTTCGTCGCCGCCAAGCTGGGGCTCGGCTACGGCCTGTTCGACCTGAAGAACTCCGTGACGAAGGTGACCCCGGCATTTTTCGAGCCGGCAATCGACTACATAGTCTGCAAGATACCGCGCTGGGACCTTTCCAAGTTCCACGGCGTATCGAGGAAGATAGGCTCGAGCATGAAGAGCGTCGGAGAGGTCATGTCTATCGGGCGCAGCTTCGAGGAGGCCATCCAGAAAGGTCTGAGAATGATAGGGCAGGGAGCCCACGGATTCGTCGGCAACAAGGAGCTGAAGGTGGACGACATCGACGAAGCTCTGAAGGAGCCTACCGACAACCGTATATTCGTGATATCCAAGGCTATGAGGGCCGGCTACACGATAGACCACATCCATGACCTGACCAAGATAGACAAGTGGTTCCTCAGCAAGCTGCAGCACATAGTGGACACCTTCAACGAGATGCTGACATACGGCAACTGCGAGGAGATGCCTGTAGAGCTGCTCAGAACGGCCAAGAAACAGGGATTTTCGGATTTCCAGATAGGCAGGGCCCTCTACAAGGACAATATCGACGGGGAAGATGCCCAGAGTCTCGTGCGCGAGTTCAGGAAATCCCACGGCATCGTGCCTTGCGTCAAGCAGATTGACACGCTTGCAGCCGAATTCCCTGCTGCGACCAATTATCTGTATCTGACATACAACGGGAACTACAACGACGTGAAATACCAGCATGACGGCAAGTCAGTCATCGTGCTCGGTTCAGGTGCATACAGAATCGGCTCTTCCGTAGAGTTCGACTGGTGTTCCGTGAATGCCCTCCAGACCATCCGCAACGAAGGCTACAGGGGAGTGATGATAAACTACAACCCGGAGACCGTCTCCACGGACTACGACATGAGCGACCGTCTTTACTTCGACGAACTCACTTTCGAGAGGGTGATGGACATCTACGAGATGGAGCAGCCATACGGGCTTGTGGTGTCGGTGGGAGGACAGATTCCGAACAACCTTGCCCTCAGGCTGGACCGCAGCGGTGTGAACATCCTCGGCACCAGGGCCACGAGCATAGACAAGGCGGAGGACAGGCACAAGTTCTCGTCCATAGTTGACGCCCTCGGCATAGACCAGCCTAAGTGGAGGGAGCTCACCACCCTCGATGACGTGCATGGTTTCGTGGCAAAGGTCGGCTACCCTGTGCTTGTGAGGCCGTCATACGTGCTCTCCGGCGCAGCAATGAATGTCTGCTACAATGAGGACGAGCTCAGACGCTTCCTGTCTCTTGCCGCGGAGGTTTCCAAGAAGCATCCTGTGGTCATAAGCGAATTCATGCAGAGGTGCAAGGAGATTGAGTTCGATGCTGTGGCAGACAACGGTGAAGTGATAGTTTATGCCATTTCCGAGCATGTCGAGTTTGCAGGTGTGCATTCCGGAGATGCTACGATACAGTTCCCTCCGCAGAAGCTCTATATCGAGACCGTGCGTCGCATCAAGAAAATCGCGAAGAAGATTGCGGCGGCACTCGAGATTTCCGGCCCGTTCAATATCCAGTTCCTGGCAAAGGAGAACGAGATAAAGGTCATAGAGTGCAACCTGAGGGCTTCGAGAAGTTTCCCGTTCGTATCAAAGATTCTGAAGATAAACTTCATAGAGCTTGCCACGAAGGTGATGCTCGGCCTGAAGCCGGCGGCTCCGCACAAGAGCGCGTTCGATTTGGACTACGTGGGCATAAAGGCTTCCCAGTTCTCATTCTCGAGACTGCATCAGGCCGACCCGGTGCTCGGTGTCGACATGGCTTCAACCGGCGAAGTGGGATGTCTCGGCGATGACTTCAACGAGGCTCTCCTGAAGTCGATACTTTCCGTCGGATACAGGATTCCTGAGAAAAACATACTTGTTTCATCGGGAGACGCGCTTCAGAAGGCAGATCTTCTGAATGCCTGCAGGCTCCTTGCTTCACACGGATATACAATCTATGCGACAGCAGGGACATACAGATACCTTGTGGAGAATGAAGTGTCGTCCAAGAGGGTGCTGTGGCCGAGCGAGTGCGAGGACCCGCTTCTGTCGTCCCAGTTCGAGTCTGCATTGAAGATGCTTCAGGACAAGGAGATAGACCTTGTGGTGAACATCCCTAAGAACTTCTCGAGCGAGGAACTCGCCAACGGTTACAAGATACGCCGCGCCGCCATAGACTTCAACATCCCGCTCATAACGAATGCGCGTCTGGCGACAGCTTTCATAAGGGCGTTCTGCAGCATGAGTATCGACGACATCCAGATAAAGTCCTGGGACCAGTATTAGGAAACCCTGTACGGGCTTTTCAGTATTCCAGGATTCCTATTCCCTGACGGACGACAGTGAATCCGTCACCGGTGCAGTCGACAACTGTGGACATGCCGAGGTTCCCCGGACCTCCGTCGATGACCATGTCCACAGTCCTGCCCCATTTTTCCTCGATAAGTCCGGGGTCGGTTGCGTATCCCGGGTCCTCATCTTCGCTGTACGGTATGGTCGTGGTCATGATGGGGGCGTCGAGATATCTCGCTATTTCCCGGATTATCGGGTTGTCCGGCATCCTTATGCCGACTTCCTTCCTGTTCCTGAATATCTTGGGAAGGCGGGAAGTCCCTTCGAGTATGAAGGTGAACGGGCCAGGCAGATTCCGTTTCATCAGCTTGAATGTGGCGTTGTCCATCTTCGCATACCTGCTCACTGCGCTCAGGTCGTAGCAGATTATGGAGAGATTGTTCTTTTTGGGGTCGATATCCTTCAGCCTGCAAATTTTCTCGACAGCCCTCTCCTTCAGGGCGTGGCAGCCTATGGCGTACATGGTGTCGGTGGGGTAGATTACAAGCTGTCCTTCATCCAGGGCTTCGGATATCTTTTCCATTGTGACAGCGCTGTTGTCCTTGTCGTAAAGTCTGATAAGCATATCTTGCCGTTGTTTTTTGACATCACGCAATTATATGCTTTTTCCTTCAGACTTGCAATACCTGTTGAGGTCCGGTCTGCCGTCACATGATGCATATTGACCCTCCGGCATCGAAAGAGAGCTCCCTGTCAATCTCTGTCCAGGTCTTCCCGTCGATGCTGGTTGAAAATATGGTCGGGCTTCTGCTGAAGTAAGACATGATGAATACCCCGTCCCTGAAATCTATCTTCCCCTTTGTGAAGGTGTCCTCGTTCTGTTCCCATGTGATGCCGTCAGTGCTTGTGTAAAGCCACTTGCCGTCTGCCGCCAGATATATCCCGTTGCCGTATCTGATTTCAAGGGTTCTTCCGCTTATTGAAGGCGTCTCCTCATGCAAGGTCCAGTCCAGCCCGTCTTCCGATTTCAGGATTCCGCTGTCTCCATGCACAAGGAACTCCCCGTCCCCTGCCACGACCTCATTCAGGTCCGTGCCTGTCTGCCGGTATTCCCATGTGAGCCCGTCTGCCGAAGTGCCTATTTCTCCGTTTGTGCATATCGCCACAAACCGTCCGTTGCCGAAATCTATTTTTCTGAAAACCTTTTCCTCCTCCGTCATGCTCCAGTTATTCTCATCGGAGGACACTGCCAGACCGCTTCCGCTGCACACGGCCACATACGTGCCGTTGCCGTATGCGATGTCGAATATGTATTCATGTCCTTCTATGATGCACTGATTCCATATCAGGCCGTTCGTGCTTGATGCGACAAAGGCCGACGCCCCGCTGCGGAGATGGCCTGCCGCGATGTATTTCCTGCCCGTGTTGAGAACCTTGTAAAGGATGCTCGGGAACGGTTGCAGGATATTGACGTCGTCGCCTCTCCTGTAATATATCTTTCCGTTAGAGTCCACGGCCAGGAAAGGGACGTCCGCGTACACTTTCCCCGCATCGATTTTCCACGACGGCCTGGTCATGGCGTCCCTTGTCGGGACAAGCGAGACATGGTTTTCGCTGTTCCTGAAAATATTGAAGTCCGAGGTCACGTCTTCTCCGAGGTAGAACCTGTACACGACATCCCCGTTGAGCACATCTTCCCCGTTGAATGTCCCCTCGACCTCTATGTAGGTACACAGGCCGGCTTTCCCCGGGATGTTGTCCGGCACTTTCGCCCAGGAATCGGTGTTGTCCGGGAGCAGGACACCCTGGCAATTCTCCGGGACGTAGAACACGGCCTCGTCTCCGGAATTGACTGCAGCCAGCTGCTCCGCCGTCGCAGCCGGCCCGTCTGAGACTTCAGTCGCGCAGTTCTCCTCAAAAAGCGATATGCTTGATGCCTGCTGCATGATTCTGACGGATGACACCTCGAGGCCGGGAGCCCCGGACTTGTCCATGCTGAACGCAATCATTGCATGCAGCCTCTCGAGCACCAGATCCACCGTGCTCCCACCTTTCCCTGCCGTGAACGAGCCGCATCCCGCCATCGGGAAACTTCCTGCCGCATCCGGCCGGCTTGAGACTATTCTTGTCTTGCGGAACTCCTCTTCATGGAGTTTCGCCTCGGCCGCGGTGTTGGCTATGGCATAGAAAGAGTATTCCTCGCCCGGAAAGAGCTGTATTTCGGTCTCATGCCCTTCCGGACACACTTCCTCCACGAGCACGCCGTTACAGTAGACAAGCAGCTGAAGCGTCCGGATGTTTTCCTCGAACCACGATGCGGCGTCCTTTGCCGGAAGGCGGAATCTCACTGTCACGGCTTCTTTCACCGCTGTCCCGCCTCCGTCTCCCTCACCTTCCTCTGCATTATCTTCCTTCCCGGGGAGGGTCTGAAGCACCTCTTCCGCCATTTTACTGCAGCCGGAGCCGCTGATTGACACGGCAGCGATGAAAATACATGCCAGTATCCCTGCGCTGATGCCGGGGCGGCCAGGTCTTGAAAATCTCATTCCCATAATTTCCTGTCAAATTTTTTCACCGGCAAATGTAGGGCGGAAGGATTTTACGGACCTTCGGAAAGAGAAAAATAATTGGACAGAAAAAGAAAAAACATCAAAAAAGAGAAATATCTTTACGGAAAAAAGCGATTATGCCACTTTTGACATTGGAAGAGTTGGAGAAAGCCTCACCTGTTTTCAGGGGCAGGGCAGGCAATGCAGTGGCGTCCTCGCTTATGAGGATGCTGTCAGTAGACAAGATAAACGACCTGTACGACAGGAATTCCATGTACAGCGGCCCCGAGTTCGCAAAAGCGATACTGGAAGACATCGGTGTAAGATACAAGGTCTATAACAGGGAAGTGCTCGACTCTCTTCCTGAAGGGGCTTTCATAACGGTCAGCAACCACCCTTACGGAAGTATCGACGGGATAATCCTTGCCGACCTTTTCGGCCACCTGAGGAAAGACTACAAGATAATTGTCAACAAGATGCTGTCGAGGATAGAGGCTCTCGGCGAGAATTTCATCAGGGTCACGCCTGCCGGAAAGGAGCATACAGCCCCTACCGGGGACAGCATCGCCGGGATAAAGGAAGCTATGAGGCATGTGCTTGCAGGGCATCCTCTCGGGATTTTCCCTTCTGGAGCCGTGTCCGACCTCAGCCTGAAGGACAGGTGCATAAGGGACAGGGAGTGGCAGCTTCCGGTGGTGAGCCTGATAAAAAAACTCAGGGTTCCCGTGCTCCCTGTCAGGTTCGCGGACAGGAATTCCGACTTCTATTACAGTCTCGGGCTTGTCGACTGGAGGGTGCGTCTGCTGCGTCTTCCCTCCGAGGTCTTCAACAAGAGAGGACGCACGGAGAGGCTTGTCTGCGGCAGTATCATAACTCCTGAGGAGCAGGCATCCTATACAGACATCAGGGAATTTTCGGCATTTTTGAGAAATAAGGTGTATTCCGGATGCCGGATTTGAAAAATTCTTGCTAATTTTATATTTGATTTGGATTTTTTTATAAATCGGCCACCTGCTTGGTGACCGGGCATATAACTGATTGAAGATGGGAAGACGAGAAGATTCGGTGCGAATACAGACTTCCGTGTTGAACGGTGTGGAGAAGAAGGTGCTGGTATGGCTCGCCCACAGGCAGCCCCGCTGGATGACATCGGACATATTGACGGTGATAGGTACGATAGGTGCGTTCGTGATAGCGGCCGGGTTCATCCTTGCGGGTACGAAAGATATACATTTCCTGTGGCTCAGCTCGCTCGGTTTCGTGATAAACTGGTACGGAGATTCTCTCGACGGCACTCTCGCGAGGGTCAGATGCCGCCAGCGTCCTGTCTACGGTTACTATCTGGACCACACGGTCGATGCCATAAACGAGGTCATAATGTTCGTCGGGGCCGGCCTTTCCGGACTTGTACACATTGAGATAGCCCTTTCAATCCTGGTCGTGTACCTTCTCCTGACCATAAACGTGAGCGTGAATGCGCACCTGAAGAAGGAATTCTGCCTTACCTACGCGAAGATGGGGCCTACCGAATTCCGTATCATCATGATAATAGTGAACACTCTGCTGATGTACATCCGGCCGATAAGGAAGTTCTCCCTCAAAGTCTCTGCAGCCGGAAAGACTTTCGATATCAGTGCTCTCGATGCGGTCGCAATCGTGATATTCTTCATCCTGCTGCTGATTTATGTCGTGACAGTCATCAAGGATGCGAAGGACTATGACAAGATAGACCCGATGCCGAAGGGGGATGACGGGCAGTAGCCCCTTTATTTCACGAGGCTGGCGTTAAGCCGTTTCCTGTCGTAGTATGCACCGTTGATTTCGGACCTGGCATAGTCTGCCACCTTGTCCTTCAGTGCAACGTACAGGCACTCATTGTAGATTTCAATCTTTCCGACCGCATGTTTGCCTATGCCGCAGGTTTTCATCATGCCGATGATGTCTTTCGGTATGACCCTGTCCCTGTAGCCGAGGTTGAGCCTCAGCCAGATGAATCCTTTTTCGCATATTCCCGGGTCTCCGTCCGATGATTTCCTGCCATTGCGTGTCGCAGGGATTTCCTTTTCCCTCGCCCTGCTTTCCTTCTCCTTTCCTTTCCCGGATTTATCCTTCCTGCTTTTTTCCGGTATGTTCAGGTCTTTCGCTTTCCTGTAGTAGTCAAGGAACCTGTTGAATTCGTATGACAGGATTTTCTTCACGAGTTCTTCCTTCGGGACATCGTTCCAGAGTTCATTGATGGTCGGCATGAATGAGTTGATGTCCTCGCGGACTTCGGCGTTGTTTATCTCGTTTATCAGATGCGACAGCTGCCTTTCGCATATCTCCCTCGCCCCCGGTATCGGCAGACGCGTGAACTGCTTCCTTATAACCGCCTCTATCCGTTTTATCTTGCCTTTTTCCTTCTGGTTTATGATGGCGATGGACACACCTTTCTTGTCTGCGCGTCCTGTCCTTCCGCTTCTGTGGGTGTAAAGTTCGATTTCCTGCGGCAGATTGTAGTTTATCACATGTGAGAGGTCGCTGACATCGATGCCTCTCGCTGCTACGTCCGTAGCCACGAGCATGTGCAGAGCCTTACGTTTGAAGCGGCCCATCACATTGTCCCGCTGAGCCTGCGAGAGGTCTCCATGCAGGGCATCGGCATCGTAGCCGTCCCTCTGGAGGGCGTCTGCCACCTTCTGCGTCTCCTCCCTCGTCTTGCAGAACACTATGGCGTAGATGTCGGGATTGTAGTCCGCGATTCTTTTCATCGCGGCATATCTGTCCTCTTCCCTGACAAGGTAGTAGAAATGTTCAACATTCTCTGCGCCTGCATTGCGTTCCCCGACAGTCACTATCTCGGGGTCTTTCATGTAGCTCTTGGCTATCCTCTCCACCTCTTTAGGCAGGGTGGCCGAGAAAAGGAGGGACCTGCGGGACTCCGGGGCCTGCTCGAGAATCGCATCAAGCTCATCCTTGAACCCCATGTTCAGCATTTCGTCGGCTTCGTCGAGCACGATGGTGGAAATGCCGGAAATGTCTGCTGCCTCCCGTTTCAGGAGGTCAAGCAGACGGCCTGGCGTGGCGACGATGATGTGCGCGCCGTTCCTCAGAGCCTTGATTTGCCCCTGGATGCCGGCACCGCCGTAGACTGACACGATTTTAACGCCGTCAAGGTACTTGGCGTAGTTTGCGAGGTCGCCTGAAATCTGTCTGCAGAGCTCCCTTGTCGGGCACAGTATCAGCACCTGCGTCCCGGGATTTGATCTGTCGAGATATTCGAGTACGGGAAGCCCGAACGCTGCGGTTTTTCCCGAACCGGTCTGTGACAGGCAGACGATGTCCCTGTTCTCGACAATCAGTTGCGGTATGATGCGGGCCTGTACCGGTGTCGGCTTTTCAAAACCGAGCTCAGCCACGGCGTTCAATATCTCATTTGACAGTCCGAGTTCGAGAAAATCTGTTACCATATCCTGAAAATTAGCCCGCAAAGATAAGGCTAGTTTTGAATATTACAAAAATTCAAAACATTTTCAGCCGGTAATCCGGATGTCAGATGAGTCCGTTGCTGCCGAGCACTATGAGCATCGTGTATCCGATTGCGAGCCCGAGCGCGCCCATTATCACGCCTGTCTTTACCATGTCCTTCTGCTCAATCATCCCTGTGGCATGGGCAAGGGCGTTAGGCGGCGTGCTTATAGGGAGTATCATCGCGAGTGAAGAGCCTATGGCCACTCCTATCAGCAGTGTCTCCACCCCTCCGAGCGGCATGAGCACATCCTTCATGCTCGTGCCAATGATTGCGAGTATCGGCACGAGGAGCGCGGCTGTCGCCGTGTGTGAGATGAAGTTCGCCATTGCATAGCAGAGCAGTCCTGAGCCTATAATCATTGCTGCAGGCGGCCACGCGTTGAACGGTATCGAGCTTATTATGCTGTCGGCGAGACCCGTCTCCTGGAGGGAGACTCCGAGGGCGAATCCACCGGCCACCATCCAGAGCACGCTCCAGCTTATCTCCTCGAGGTCCTGCTTGGTGATTATCCCTGTTATCGGGAAAATTGCAAGAGGCAGCATGGCCACCACGTTGGAATTTACCCCGGTATATTTGTCGGTAATCCAGAGCAGCACAGTGACTGCGAATGTGACATACACCACAATAGACCTCCAGTCCTTCTTCGCTTCTCCTTCGATTTTCAGCTCTATGGTCTTCTGCTTGAACGGGAACATCTTTACAAGCACCACCCAGGCAATGAAGAGTATCAGCAGCGTGTATGGCATCATGAAGCCCATCCATTCCCCGAAACCTATGTTGAGGTCGAGCCCGTTGGGGTCGTTGAGGTATTTCAGGACAATCGCGTTCGGAGGCGTGCCTATCGGGGTGGCCATACCGCCCACATTCGCGGCAATCGGGATTGAAAGCGCCAGGGCTATCTTGCCTTTCCCGTCTGCCGGAAGGGCCTTCAGAACGGGTGTGAGGAATGTGAGCATCATCGCGGCTGTAGCAGTGTTGCTCAGGAACATCGAGAACACTCCCGTAACCACGATGAAGCCGAGGAGCACATATTTCGACTGCTTGCCGAAGGGTTTCAGCATGACTCTCGCCAGCACGGTGTCGAGACCGCATTTGGTGGCTGCGATGGCCAGGACGAAACCTCCGATGAAAAGCATTATTATAGGGTCGGCAAACGAGTGCAGGATTGAAGTGTATTTCACAGGAGTCCCGTATTCGGCCGGTCCGGCCACATCCCTGAAGAACCACAGGGCGCTGTCTGACGATGAGAATAGCAGCAGCCCCACCACGAGCATAGACGTTGTCCATGCCGGGACGGCCTCGAGCACCCACATGAATGTGGCGAAAAGGAATATGGCGATTATGCGTTTCTCAATTACCGTAAGTCCTTCGACACCGTAGACTTCCGCAGGAAGGCACCATAATGTTATCAGCACTGCGAAGCATATCGCGAGTTTGATTATCCTGGCTATGGACTTGCCTTTTGTGAGTCTGTTTTTCTTCTTCCACTCGTGGTAGGCGTCAACAAGGTTGAATCCTGGAAAAATCTTGTACATAAATCATGTGGTTAAAGCCGCCAAAATTAGGTAAATTTTTTCACAAAAGACGACCGAAACGGAAAATATTTTCAGATGTTCCGGAAGCCTGCCCGGCGATACATGGGCCCCGGAAATTTTGTTTGGCTCGGAAAATGCAATGAAGTATATTTGCAACGTTTTTCACCGAGGTGAAAACGCGGCGGATATCAGAAACACAATATGGCCGATATGGACAAACCGATAATATACCAACTCCTTCCGCGCCTCTGGGGCAACACTTGTGCCGGCTCCGTGAAAAGAGGCTCGGTGGAAGACAACGGCACAGGAAAATTCTCAGGAATAGACGGCCCTGCCTTGGATTATTTCAAATGGCTGGGCTGCACTCATTTATGGCTTACCGGAATCATAAGGCATTCCACAAAGTGCGCATCCATGGGATGTACACCGTCAAATCCCCAATTCGTGAAGGGGGAGGCCGGGTCTCCGTATGCGATAACGGACTATTATGATGTGAACCCTTATCTCGCGGACGACCCTGACAGGCGTATGGAAGAGTTCGAGGCTCTTGTGCGGAGAATCCACGGGGCCGGGCTGAAAGTCCTTGTCGATTTCGTGCCGAACCATGTGGCGAGGGACTATAGGGAGCAGTCCGGTTCTGCAAATCAGCTCGGCCGGAATGACTCCACGGACGTGCACTGGTCCCAGGACAACGATTTCTTCTATTATCCGGGGCAGGCCCTCGCACTGCCGAATACCGAACAGTTCAAGGAAGAATGCCAGGCACTTACGGATGCCGACTTCAGCCGGGAATACAGGATACTTCCGGCGTGGCTCGTGGAGAAATGCTCGTCCATGGCAGCATCGTCCACAAGAGAGGAATATCTTGGCTCGCTTTCCGAATACATGCCGCTGATGTCCCCCTACAGGGAATATCCGGCAAAGGCTACGGGCAATTCATACACGCCGTCCCCCGGCGAAAACGACTGGTACGAGACAGTGAAGATAAATTACTGCGACACCCACAGCCCGACATGGGACAAGATGCTGTCGGTAGTGGAATTCTGGATAGGGAAGGGGGTTGACGGTTTCCGCTGCGACATGGTGGAACTTGTCCCGTCGCAATTCATGCAGTGGCTCATATCCGAGGTGAAGGGAAGGCATCCCGAGGTGACATTCATAGCGGAAGTCTACAAGAAGGACCTTTACAGGAAATACATACGCGAAGTCGGATTCGACTATCTGTATGACAAATCAGGGCTGTACGATACGCTGAGGACTATTGTCGAGGCCAATGCCGACAGCTATGGCATGCCTATCGAGCTGTGGCAGTCGGCCAGGGGAATCACGCGCAACTGGCAATTCCTCGGAGACATGCAGCCGTACATGCTCAATTTCCTCGAGAACCACGACGAGCAGCGTTTCGCATCGGATTTCTTCGGGAAGTCCGCAATGAACTCCATAGCTCCGCTGACAGTGTCCCTGTATCTGAACAGGGCCCCTTTCATGATTTATGCCGGAGAGGAGATGGGTGAAAGGGGTATGGACGAGGAAGGCTTCAGCGGCCGTGACGGCAGGACTTCCATATTCGACTGGTGGAGTGTCCGCTCTCTTGCCGACCTAAGGAAGATAATAGACAACCGGCTGTATCTCGAGGACGGGCCGTGGCCGGAGGAACTGTCGGGGTATGAGCCATTCTTCAGGAGATTCTCGTCGATGGTCAGGTTCGCCGCAACCGATGAGGCGGTGCGCAAGGGCATGACATACGACCTGTGCTACTGCAACATAAATTCAGACGGCTTCGACATAGACAGGCATTTCGCATTTCTGCGTGACCATGAGGACGAGACCATGCTGTTCGTGGCCAATTTCTCGGAGAAGACTGCACGTATGAGCCTGAAGATACCTCCTCATGCCTTCGAGTGGCTGGAGCTCGCCCCGACTCAGACCGTGAATCCGGACAGTCCGGTGACAGTCACGGTGCCTCCGATGGACGGCGTGGCAATAAAGCTCAGCTGAGCATGGCAATCATCTGAAGGCGTTTGCCAGCCCGTCCTTCCACATCTTCCTGTAGTACATGAGGGTGTGCCTCGGGGAGTATTTCAGCCGTCTTGCAGACAGCACATGGTGGATTCCGAGATTGCCCAGTTTCCTGAGCGGTTTCCAGAGGTGCGAAAAGTCCGGCAGTGACTTGTGGTGGCCGAAATTCCCGTCGCCAAGCATCTCCTCGAGCAACTTGCGCGAGAGTGCTGCCGAACTTTTGTCGTAGAACGGGGCTTCTTCGGCAGGGAGCCCGAGCATGTCCACGAGAAGCCCCATGAACAGTTGCCATTCCTTGTCAAGTTTCAGGGCTTTGAGCGTGCCGCCGTATTCTTCGGGATCAATCATGCCGTGATACCTGTGGAGCAGGATTGCAAGGTCGCACATCTGACGCAGTCCGAGCCCTCCCTCCATGAAGTGGTGGAAGGCATGGCAGAACACGTAGAAAATGTTGAAAGCAGGGACAGGGACGATGACATCTCCCGCTTCAGCCCCCTTTCCGAGGTGCACCGTGGTCCCGTCTTTGGCCAGTTCCCTGTCTTCCATGACCTTGTATGAGGCATCGAGCTTTTCTGAAGGCATGCAGAACGCTTCCTTGTGCAGCTCCACCGTCAGCCTGCCGAACATGAAGCCGGTGTGCTTGACCGTCTCCTGATGCTCGTGGTGGATTTCTTTCCAGCTGCGCATCAGCTCAAGGGCCTTGCCGTATGCTTTCCTGCCGACATACAGGTCTATGTCTCCGCACTGTCTGTGGCCGGGATTGCTGTACAGCGCGGCGATTCCCTGGCCTTTCAGCAGCACGGACCTGATTCCTCCGGCGGCGAGCCTTCCGGAGATTTCCACGGCGGCAGCGTCAAGTTCTCCGTTCAGCATCTCCACCTTGTCCACGTATGCTATGATTTTCAGCAGGGCTGTGCCTTTCGGTCTCATCTCCTGCGGCAGTGTCATCATCCCGTCATATATGAGGGGCACTACGGCCTGGGTTCCGGCTATTTCGAGTATGCCTTTCCAGTCCGGACCACCGTTTTCCCGGAAAGGCGTCATGTCTGCCTCCCTGTCCCACAGCCCGGAATTGAGCAGCGAAAGGAATTGCCTGGTTGCAGGCTCGTTGATTTTGTAGCTTCCCATTTATTGTCTGCGAGTTTACAATTCCGCGTAAAAATAAGAAAGTGTTTTGGATTTTACATTGAGGACACCTGCTTTTTTAAAAATTAAAAAAATCCGCCCCCCCCCTCGGCGTTGGTATTAAAGGAATAATTGCTAAATTTGCAATGTTTTTCGATTTGACAAAGGGCGATGGAAAGGATTATGCCAAAATGCTGCAAGACAGTGATATTCGCGGTTATGTCAATTCTGACTTTTACTGTGACCTCTTGCGATACGTACAAGAAGATAAATTATCTTCAGGATGTGGTTCCGGACAAGGCTGAAAGGATTGCCATAAACAAAGGAATCCTCATACAACCTAAAGACATGATATCGATTGTCGTGTCGAGCCGCAATCCGGAACTTGCCCTCATGTTCAACCTGCCGGTCATTTCATATCAGGCAGGTTCGGAGACAGTCGCGAACGGCGGCAGCCAGCGACTGCTCGGGTATGTGGTGGACAATGACGGCTACATAGATTTCCCTGTCCTCGGGCTTGTGAAGGCCGCCGGTCTCACGAGATGGGAGCTTGCGAAGGAGATAAAGGGCATGATTGTCGGAGGAAACTACATCAAGGACCCTGTCGTCACCGTGGAGTTCATGAATTTCAAGATTTCGGTGATGGGCGAGGTGACATCTCCCGGCACATACAATATCGAAGGCGACAAAATCACCATACTCCAGGCTCTGAGCCTCGCCAGGGACCTCACTATTTTCGGACGCAGGGACAATGTTTCCGTCATCAGGGAACAGGACGGAGAGAGGGTCATATATCAGGTGGACCTCCGCTCCGCATCCATATTCGAATCCCCTGCCTACTATCTGCAGCAGAACGACATAGTGTATGTGGAACCCAACAAGGTCAGGGCGGGGCAGTCTACCATCAATGAAAACAACATCAAGTCAGTGAGCCTGTGGGTCAGCATAGGGTCGTTCCTGACATCACTTGCCGTACTTGTCGTAAATCTCGTTAATTAACATCTCTGTCCTTATGGATGAATTGACAGGAAAAACACATGCGACTCCTGACGAGTCGTCTTTCAGCCTTTCTGACCTGTGGAACATGATATGGGGCTATAAATGGTTCTATGTCATATCTGTAGCGGTCTGCCTCTGCCTTGCGGCCCTGTATTTATACGTGACTCCGAAAAGTTACGTGAGGGTGGCGAAACTGATAATCAACGAGGACGCACAGGCCAACGTCATGTCCGACCTGATTTCCATGACCGGCGGTTCCGGAGCCGGGTCCTACAGTTCCAATGCGAACAATGAGGCGGAGGCGTTCGCTTCCCCTGACCTGATGGAGAAGGTCGTGGAACGTCTCTCCCTGGAGACTTCCTACACTGAAGACCAGGGCATCCGCAAAGTGTCCATGTACAAGACAAGTCCGGTGGAAATGACAAGGGTGGACACGCTTGTCAAGACTTCATTCTCTTTCAGGATCCGGAAAACGGGGGAAGACTCGTTCGAGCTTGTGGATTTCACCGTCGGGCCGGACAAGTTGAGAAAGGTTGAGGTGGAAGGTGTCATCGGCCAGGATGTGGAGACGCCTGTGGGAGCCGTCCGCATCGATGCAGCTATGAATTTCGGGGAGTGGGACAAGGACATTCTCGTGTCGTGGGCGTCTCCGGCGGCATGGGCCAAGGTTTATGCATCGAACCTGACAGTGACGGTCACAGGCAAGAACTCGACGGTGCTCGCACTATCAATGACGGACAGATTTGCAACCCGTGCAGACAGGATACTCGGGACTTTGATAGACGTGTACAACGAGGAGTGGATTACGGACAAGAACCGCTCCGCAAGGAACACTGCGGAATTCATAACAGGGAGGATTGCAGTGATAGAAAAGGAACTCGCAGGAATCGAGACAGACCTGAAAAATTACAAGGAAGAGAACAATCTCACTGACATCAAGGCTCTCGGCCAGGCATATCTCGACGAGATGAGCGCCGTTTCGGCAAAGAATTTCGAGGTCAGAAACCAGCTTTCGATAGCCGGGTATATACGGGACTATCTGAATGACCCGAAAAATGCCAGGGCCCTGCTTCCGTCAAATTCGGGACTCTCGAACACGAATGTCGAAAGCCAGATTGCAGAATATAACACTTTGTTCCTCGAAAGGGAGAAACTTGTGTCCAACAGCAGCGAGAACAACCCTCTCATCTCCGACATCAATTATTCCCTCGACGCTATAAGGTCTGCGATACTCCGTTCCATAGACAATCTCATCGGGACACTCGAGATTCAGGCCGGGCAGATAGAGAGCGAGGAAGCCAAGCTTCTTTCCGGGATGGCGTCGAGTTCCGGACAGGAAATGGAGCTGCTGTCCATAGAGCGTCAGCAGCAGGTGAAACAGTCCCTTTATCTGTATCTTCTCCAGAAAAGGGAGGAGAACGACATAGCAAGCCTGATGACGGTGGCGAACACGAGGGTGATAGTGAATCCGAACGGTTCTTCATCACCGTCTGCGCCGAACACCATGATGATATTCCTGGCTGCGGTATTCTTCGGCCTTGCTGTGCCTTTCGGGATATTGTTCCTGAGCCGCATCATGGACACTACGGTGCGGAGCCGGGACGATATCGCCGCTCTCCCGTCTCCGTTCCTTGCGGAAATCCCTATGATACGCACGGAACTGAAATGGTGGCAGTCAGTCTTTCCGGAGCGCGTGAAGAAGAGGATATACAAGGACAGGCATTTAGGCATAGTTGTGGAGAAAGGCAACCGGGATATCCAGAACGAGGCTTTCCGCGTCCTGCGTACCAACCTTGACTTCATGCTCGGGAAAACGGGCGGAGCGAAGGTGATTCTGGTGTCTTCATTCAATCCTGGCAGCGGAAAGACTTTCGTGTCGATGAACCTGGCTGCCACGATGGCTCTGAAAGGCGCGAAAGTGCTCCTGGTTGACATCGATTTGCGTAAGGGGACGTTGAGCAAAGCTCTCGGCATACACAATGAAGGCCTGTCGATGTATCTTTCGGGCAATGTATCCGAGCCTGGAGAAGTCACCGGGAAATTGGGGGACAACCTGTATGCCATCCCTTCCGGGATACTCCCTCCGAACCCTTCCGAACTTCTTCTTTCGGAACGGTTCAGGAATCTGCTCGACAAGCTGAAGTCTGAATACGACTATATATTCCTCGATTGCCCGCCTATTGAGATAGTCGCGGACACTGCAATCATCGCCGGGAATGCTGATCTTACGATATTTGTCATCCGTGCCGGACTCCTGGACAAGAGGGCGTTGCCTATGGTTGAGGAGGTTATTTCGGGCGGAGTCTATCCGAGGATGGCTGTGGTGCTGAACGGTGTGGAACCTAAGCCGAGGAAGTACGGTTATGGCCGTTACGGCTATGGCTACGGATACGGATATGGGGACGGACATAAAAAATAAGCTGTGCTGGTATCCTTTGCGTGTGACGTATTCGAGGGAACTGAAGGTCCGGGACCGTCTTCTCGACAGAGGTTTCAGCTGCTTTGTGCCGCTGACGTTGAAAAGTGTGGAGAAAGGCGGTGTCAGGACTGTGAAGACCGTGCCGGCTGTAAGCAACCTGTGTTTTGTGCGAGGCACCAGGGCAGGGCTTGATGAAGCGGTTGAAGAGCTGGGAATGAAGGATTATGTCAGCTATGTCTGGGACCGGGCGACGAGAAAGCCGACAGTCGTGCCTGACAAGGCTATGGAAGACTTCATGAGAGTCTCTGAAGCGATGATGGATGACGTGGTCTACCTGCTTGAGGTGAATACAGCCTTGAGGGCAGGGAGGAAAGTCCGGGTGAAGTCCGGGCCGTTTGCCGGGGTGGAAGGTGTCGTTGTCCGCGTGAAGAGGTCGAGGAGGGTCATGGTGGAGCTTCCAGGAATGTTTGCCGTGGCTACAAGTTATGTTCCGGAGGAAAATCTGGAGCTGATATAAGTAAATATTTGATGCTGAGCTTGTTTTTGCTGCTGGATAGCGCAGAAGAAGCCGCCTTGCGAGGCGTGGCATATCTTTGTAGTCCGCACGGCCTTCCCGGCCGCGTGACCCTGAGGAATGCGCCTTGGCGGGGCAAGGTATAAAGAAGAATTAACCTTTGAAAGTATGAATTCGGAGTTCCTTTGGACGATTTTGTCCATGTCGTTTTTGATTTCGTTGATACTGACGGTCATAGCAATACCCAAGGTTATCAAGATAGCTTTCGAGAAGCAGCTGTTTGATGTGCCGGACTACCGGAAGGTGCATACTGGGCAGGTCCCGCGGCTTGGAGGTGTCACATTCCTTCCCGGGATAATGATAGCCGTATTTGTGGTGTCAGGGTTCATCTGCGATATCATCAGGCAGCCTGAGCTTGCTGAACTGTCGGTGGAGATGATGTATGGGGCAGCCGGGGCCTTGTTCCTGTACATGACCGGTGTTACCGATGACCTTGTCGGGCTTTCCTACAAGGTGAAGTTCCCCGTGCAGATAATTTCAGCATGTCTTCTATGTGCGGCAGGTCTGTGGATAGACAATTTCCACGGCATATTGGGAATCCATGAAATTCCGCCTGTGATAGGGGTACCTTTCACGGTGGTGGTCATCGTCCTTATCATAAACGCGATAAACCTGATAGACGGGATAGACGGTCTTGCATCCGGACTGTGCATACTCGGGATAACGGCGTTCTCAATACTTTTCATAAGGGAAGGACTTGTGCGATATGCCCTTATCGGAATTTCCGCACTTGGCGCCCTGCTGCCTTTCTATATCTACAATGTCTATGGTACATCGAACAAGAGAACAAAGATATTCATGGGCGATGCAGGCTCGCTGACTATGGGCTACATCATCTCTGCATTCACAATAAAAGGGGCAACGTTCGCCGAAAAGATACCGGCAGACGGGCCTGATCAGACCTTCTGTTTTGTCTATGCTTTCGCCATATTGCTTGTGCCGATACTGGATGTCGTGAGACTTTTTGTCCACAGAATCATCCACAGGCGGAGTCCGTTCTCCCCGGACAGATGCCATATCCACCACAAGTTTATGGCTGTCGGAATGTCCATAGGGACCGCCAGGCATACCATCATCGGGATTTCTTTAGTGTTCTTCCTGTTCAATATCTTTATGATAAGACACGTGGACATCAATATCCTTCTCCTGACGGATGTCGTCTTGTGGACATTCATGCATATAATGATAAGCCGGCGCATTCATGTCCTCCAGCAGAGGCATGCAAAATCCGCCGAAAGTTACAAGGAATGAGCATGACAGCCTTTTCCTTGCGGTGATATGGACTTGAAAATGAATTAAACGGAAATAATTATGATTAATGTAATCGGTCTTGGCTACATCGGGCTTCCTACAGCCCTGATGATGGCTTCTCATGGTGTTGAAGTGGTCGGTACGGACTACAACAAGGAACTCGTGAATACTCTTAATGCCGGAAAGACGACATTCAAGGAAGATGGTCTCGACGACCTTTTCCAGGCTGCCTTGAAGTCCGGTATCAAGTTTACGACAGAATATCAGAAAACAGACATGTATATAGTGTCTGTCCCTACTCCATACGACAAGTTCTCAAAGAAAGTGGATGCCTGCTATGTGGTGGAGGCCGTGAAGGATGTTATGGCCGTATGCCCGAAGGGGGCGACTGTCGTGATAGAATCCACGGTGTCTCCGGGGACCATCGACAAGTTCGTTCGTCCGGTCATCCAGGCCAGTGGATTCAAGATAGGGGAGGATATCAATCTCGTCCATGCTCCGGAAAGGATAATACCAGGCAATATGGTGTATGAACTTCTCCACAACAACCGCACGATAGGTGCTGACAGCAGGGAAATCGGAGAGAAGGTCAAGCAGTATTATGCCTCATTCTGCCAGGGTGAGATAGTGGTCACAGATATACGTACGGCAGAAATGACCAAAGTGGTGGAGAATACTTTCCGCGCTGTGAACATCGCGTTCGCGAACGAGCTCTGCAGGATTTGCCGTCACGACAATATGGATGTGTATGAGATTATCAGGATATGCAACATGCATCCGCGTGTGAACATCCTCCAGCCGGGACCGGGTGTCGGAGGGCATTGCATATCCGTGGACCCGTGGTTCCTTGTGGGCGACTACCCGAGCCTTGCGAAGGTCATTGACGAATCGATGAAGACAAATGACAGCCAGCCGGATTATGTGCTCAGCAGGATACATGAGATAATGAAGGAGAACAATATCACGGATAACCGCAAGGTAGGCCTTTACGGTCTGACGTACAAGGAGAATGTGGATGACTGCAGGGAATCTCCGACATTGCAGCTCCTCGAGTCTCAGGAACGTCACCTTGCAAGGCCGTTGAAAGTGTATGACCCTTTTATCACCAGGGACATCGTGGCCAATCAGTTCCATGATTTGGACACGTTCCTGAATGATGTCGACATGGTCGTGATTATGGTGAAGCACGATGAAATCAGGAAGAATATGGACAAGCTCAGAGGTAAGGTCGTGCTTGACTGCCATAACATCTGCAATCTTCCAGGTGTCTATCATCTGTAAAAGACGACTTACAGGACATGAAAAAGATAATGCTTGTATTCGGGACCCGTCCGGAAGCCATCAAGATGGCTCCGCTCGTAAAGGAGTTCCAGAAGCACCCGGGCGAATTCAGGACAATGGTGTGTGTGACCGGCCAGCATCGTGAGATGCTTGACCAGGTCTTGCATATATTCGATATCAGGCCTGACTATGACCTCAATATCATGAAACAGGGCCAGGACCTGTATGATGTCACGGCGCGCGTCCTAACAGGAATGCGGGATGTCCTCAAGGAGGCTGCTCCGGACGTCGTGCTTGTGCATGGCGATACCACCACATCCACCGCTGCGGCCTTGGCTGCATTCTATCAGCAGATTCCGGTAGGCCATGTTGAGGCCGGTCTGCGTACATACAACATCTACAGCCCGTGGCCAGAGGAGATGAACCGGCAGCTGACAGGAAGGATAGCCACATATCATTTCGCTCCGACACCGCTGAGCAAATCCAATCTGCTGAAGGAAAATGTTTCAGAGGATATGATAACAGTGACAGGCAATACTGTCATCGATGCCTTGTATTGGGTAGTCGGCAGGATAAAGAGCGACAGGCAGCTTGACTCGGAACTCGAAGCTCTTCTCAAAGGAGCTGGATACGATGTCGGCAGACTTGCCGGAGGAAAAAGACTCGTGCTGATAACAGGTCACCGGAGGGAGAATTTCGGAGACGGGTTCATCAGCATGTGCACTGCCATAAAAGACCTTACGCAGAAATATCCCGATGTGGATTTTGTATATCCGATGCATCTGAATCCGAATGTGAGACGACCGATTCACGAAGTTTTCGGGGAAGATTTGACAAATCTCGGGAACATGTTCTTCATCGAACCTCTCGAGTATCTGAGTTTCGTATATCTTATGGAAAAATCGGCCATAGTCCTTACAGACAGCGGCGGAATCCAGGAGGAGGCACCCGGCCTCGGCAAGCCTGTGCTCGTGATGAGGGATACTACCGAACGCCCGGAGGCTCTGGACGCAGGGACAGTGAAGCTCGTCGGGACGGATTATGACAAGATAGTAAATTCAGTATCGGAGCTTCTTGATGACAGGAAGGCATACGAGCGAATGAGCAAGGCTGTGAATCCATACGGGGACGGGCTGGCTTGTGGAAGGATAGTGGAGAGGTTAAGATGATGTTGCAGGCAGGAAATGCTGATTTTGCCTGAAAATTCATGAATTATGGCAAAGAAATATCCTATAGGAATCCAGGATTTCGAGAAACTTCGCAAAGAGGGTTATTGTTATATCGACAAGACATCGTATGTATATGATCTTGTCCAGAAGGGAAGCTATTATTTTCTCAGCCGTCCGCGGCGTTTCGGGAAAAGTCTGCTGATAAGCACTCTGGAGGCATATTTCGAAGGCAAAAAGGATCTTTTCGAGGGACTTGCCATTGCTGGACTGGAGAAGGACTGGAAGAAATATCCTGTACTCCATCTGGATCTGAACACGCAGAAATATGGATCGGAGAAATCCCTGATGACACTTCTTGAAGAGAATGTTGTCGGTTGGGAGGCGAAGTACGGAAGGAATGCGGCCGAGGTCGGAATAGAAAGACGCTTTGCTGGAGTCATCCGCAGGGCTCACGAGATGACAGGGGAGCGGACGGTCATTCTTGTGGACGAGTACGACAAGCCATTGCTTCAGACGATAGATAATGAACAGCTGCAGGGCGCGTACAGGACGTTGCTGAAGGCATTTTACGGAGCACTTAAGTCTGAAGATGCCCATATACGCTTTGCAATGCTTACCGGTGTGACGAAATTCGGGAAAGTCAGCGTGTTCAGTGATTTGAACAATCTGCAGGATATTTCCATGGATGAGCGTTATGCAGATATCTGCGGTATCAGCGAAGCCGAACTGTCGGAAAACTTCAGCGACGATATCCTGAACCTTGCCGAAGCAAACGGGCAGAGCCTGGAAGAAGCCTGTATTGCATTGAAGGAGAGATATGATGGCTATCATTTCAACCCTTGGACAGCATACGGATTGTACAATCCTTTCAGCCTGCTGAATACATTCGCAAAGAACCGTTACGGCAGCTACTGGTTTGAGACAGGTACGCCTACCTACCTTGTCGAGTTGTTGAAACGGCACAGGTACAATCTCTACAAGATGGCGAATGAAAAGGTCACATCCAGGATTCTTGACAGCATCGACGCTTCTTCCACAAACCCGATACCTGTCATTTACCAGAGCGGATATCTGACAATAAAGGGATATATCCCCGAACCTCAGATATATGAGCTCGGATTCCCGAACAAGGAGGTGGAGCAGGGCTTCATGGATTTCCTGCTGCCATACTACACGCCGGTGCAGGATACTGAGAGCGGATTTGCAATCTGGAGTTTTGTCGAGGACGTGAAAACCGGCGACATAGACGGCTTTATGAAGCGGCTGCAGGCATTCCTGTCAGGGTGTCCGTATGAAATGGCAAAAGACATCGAGCTTCATTACCAGAATGTCCTGTTTATCGTGTTCCGACTTGCCGGCCTGTACACCCAGGTGGAATATCATACCTCGTACGGCCGTATCGACCTCGTCCTGCAGACGAAAGACTATGTCTACGTAATGGAGTTCAAACTTGACGGTTCTGCGGATGACGCAATGAAACAGATAGAGGAGAAACAATATGCCCTGCCTTTTGCCGGGGATCGCCGCAAGGTCTATAAAATCGGGGTGAACTTCAGCAGCGAGACGAGGAATATTGAGAGGTGGGTAATTAAATAAATCACATATTAACTATAATGTCTAATATCTCTGTAAATAATAAACGTATAGCCAAGAACACCCTAATGCTTTATTTTAGGATGATCTTTGTTATGGTTATAAAATTGTTTACGTCAAGGGTTATATTACAAGTTATAGGTATTGAAGATTATGGCGTCTATAATTTAGTTGCAGGAATTATTGTATTGTTTTCTTTCCTAAATGCTGCGATGAATGGAGCTTCTCAACGTTATTTTAATATCGCATTAGGTGAAAATAATTTATTGAAATTTAAAACATATTTCTGCAATGCCGTAAACGCCCATTTTATAATTAGTCTATTTTCTGTTATAATTTGTGAAGTTTTAGGAGTTTATTTGTTAAACAATAATTTGAATATTCCCGAAAATCGTCTATTTGCAACAAAAGTTATTTTTCAAATAGCTATTATAACATCTGTTTTCAATATTATTAGAACCCCATATAATGCTGTTATTATAGCATTTGAGCGAATGTCGTTTTATGCCTATATCAGCATTGTAGAAGTGATGCTGAATTTAGGTATAGTATTCTTATTAAAGATCATTAATTATGATAAGCTTATCACATATTCTGTGCTTGTCTTAGCTATTTCAGTTATTATATTTATAGTCTACGTTATATATTGCTATAAGTATTATGATGTAGCAAGATACAAGTTGTCTTTTAATAAGACTATCGTTAAAGAGATTATTTCTTTTTCCTCCTGGAGTACATTAAGTAGTTTTGCTAATATAGGCGTAAAACAGGGATTTAATATTATCTTGAATTTGTTTTATGGTGTAACTCTTAATGCTGCAATAGGAATAATGAATCAGGTATCTTCTGCAATATATAGTTTTATTCAAAACTTTCAAATAGCGGTTAATCCTCAATTAATAAAAAGTTATGCTTCTAATGACGATGCATATTTAAAAAAATTGTTCTATTCCTCTTCTAAAGTCTCATATTATCTTTTGTATATAATATCTATGCCGATAATATTATGTATGGATGAAGTATTGTATATCTGGTTAAAAAATGTTCCGGAATATACTGCCTCTTTATGTACTCTTGCGATATTTGCTTTATATGTAAATTCTTTAGGAGGCCCTATTTGGACTGTTATACAAGCTAGTGGTAAAATTAAAAGATATCAGATTTTTATATGTGTTGTTACTTTATTAAATTTACCATTATATTATCTAATTTTGTATATAGGACTACCTCCATTTTACCCATTGTTTTTGCCTATAATTACTAACGTTGCTGTCGTTATTTATGGGCTGGATGTTTTGATAAAGGAAATAAATATAAGTATTAAAGAATATATTTCAGAGATTATCGTACCAATAATTCGATCATCTATAATTTCTTTGACAACTCTTTTAGTTGTCTTATATTTATTGAAGAAACATATTGATAATGAATATTTATTTGTCTTTACTATGGTCATTATATCCATACTTATTATTGGCGTATCGATATATTATACTGGTATTGACAAAATAGAGAAAGAATTTGTACGGACTAAAATATATTCTATAGTTAGATTGAAAAAATGATTTCAGTAATAGTTCCAATTTATAATACTGCGTCTTTTATTGAACGTTGTGTTAATAGTATATTGTCTCAATCATTCAATAATATTGAAATAATTTTAGTCAACGATGGATCTGTAGATAATTCAGAGATGATTTGTAGAAGTCTCAGTGTTAATAATAAAAAAATTAAATATTATTATAAGGATAATGGAGGAGCAGCTTCTGCTAGGAAATATGGTGTAGAGCAAGCTATGGGAGAATGGATAACTTTTGTTGATAGTGATGATACATTACCACCTGATGCTTTGAAAAATTTGATACAATATATTACAGAAGATTATGATATCATAGTAGGTACATTGTTGAAGCAAGGAAGGCCATTTCAGCATAAAATTGAAACAACTATTTTAGATAATGATAAATATCTCGAAGCAATATTGTTGAGGAAAACTTCAGTAGGCCCAGTAGCAAAATTATTTAGAAAGACTTTATTTGAAAATATTATATGGGAAACACCAAAAGAAGTATATCAAAATGAAGATTTATTAATGCTACTGAAATTAGCTGTGGTTTCGAAAAAAATTTATATAAACAAACAAGATATTTGCTATAACTATATCTATAGAAAGGATAGTGCATCAAAATCGGGTATAATGCCATTTAATAATTGGATAATCCTCTTTAATTTAATCAGTAATACATTGGGTAATTTGTTGCAAAATAAGAGCTTAGGCCAAGCTTTTATGAAATATAGACTTTATTGTGTTATTCTTATGATAAGAAGTGGATGTTATTTTGAAACGAATAATGCTTACATACAAAATTTAATTGAAGGTTCAAAAGATTATGTGCTTGATAGAGCAGACAAAAAAATTGTTTTTTATATGAAACATAAATATTGCAGGTACGTAATAGCGAACGTTCATAGAACAAAAAATACTATAAAACAAGTCTTAAAGCATATATTAAAATATGAATAACGTTTGTTATATGAACGACTGTTATGGTTGTGGCGTTTGTGCGATTGCGTGTCCTAAAACAATAATAAAGATACAGTTGAATAAAAATGGATTTTATGAACCCAAAATTACTGATATTCATAAATGCTTAGATTGTGGGATATGTATTGATGTATGTTCGTTTGTACATAATGAAATAGTATCAAATAATAGTGTTTTGCGTAGTTACGCATCATGGAGTAATGATCCTAACGTACGAAGAAAGTGTTCATCTGGAGGTATCGGTTTTGAGGTAGGAAGAACACTTATAAAGGAAGGATATAAAGTATGTGGCGTACGATACAATCCAGAAAAGGGGATTGCGGAGCATTATATATCAGATACAATAGAAGATCTCGTGCAATCTATTGGCAGCAAGTATATACAAAGTTATACAGTTGATGGTTTTAAATCCATTGATAGAAACAATAAATATCTTGTTATAGGTACACCTTGCCAGATAGATTCTTTTCGGCGGTATATAAGAAAATTCAAAATTGAAGATAATTTTGTCTTGATGGATTTCTTCTGCCATTCAGTACCTTCAAAACTGATGTGGGATAAGTATTTACATCGAGTAGAAAAAGTAACTGGAAAGACGCTGTATGCTTCTTGGCGCAATAAATTTAATGGATGGCATGACTCCTGGGCTATTTCTATAGATGGCGATAAAACAGGAAAGCCAATAGATTGGCACGATTCATATAACATTCTTGTTTCGGAAAAAAAAGCTTATTGGAATTCGAGGTGGTCTCAGGGAGATATATTTTATAAGTTATTTTTAGGTGACTACTGCAGTAATCCAGCTTGTAGTAAGTCTTGCAAATTCAAGTATGATAGATCATCTGCAGATATTCGGATTGGGGATTTGTGGGGAAAGACGTATGAAAATGACAAAGATGGTGTCAGTGCTGCAGTAGCATTCACGGAAAAAGGCAATGACGTTTTACATAAGACTGACTGTGTCCTTGTTTCACATACATTTGAAACAGTCGCAGAAGGTCAGATGAAGCATAATATAAAGCCAGCTCGTACGGCTTTTTTAGTCAAATATATTTTAAGATTAAATGCCCGGTCTATCCCTAAGATTATTTGGAATAGTATATTTATGATTGAAAGGATTTTAAGAGCGCCTTCCAAATTTTATAAACGATTAAAATGAAGATAGGAATTCTAACAATGCATAAAGTGCTGAATTATGGTTCTGCACTTCAAGCATATGCGCTTCAACACTATATCAGTAAGTTAGGATATAATGTTGAGCTAATAGATTATATTTTTCCTAATGGAAGTAGAAAGAAACAACTTTCATTTAAGCAAAAGTTACTTTCACCGCTAAAAAAAATAGTGTCAGGAACATTTGTAAAAGAGCATCGTTTTAATGAATTTTATAAACGGTATTTTGTTTGTTCAAAGGGGCAATACAATTCTCCGGAAGAATTGGCAAATGCAAATTTTGAATATGATATTCTTATGACAGGTAGCGATCAAGTCTGGAATCCTATACACATTAAGGATGACTTTAGTTTTTTCTTGCCTTTTTCGAAAACCGGTGTCAAAAAGGTATCATATGCTTCAAGTTTCTCTGTGGCAGAATTACCTGCAAAAATGAAACCTTTATACAGAAACATACTATCTACTTATTCCTCAATTTCAGTACGAGAGAAGTCTGGTGTCAAAATAATCAAAGAATTAATAGGAACAGATGCTGAAGTTGTTTGTGATCCTACGCTCTTACTTTCAAAAGACGACTGGTCTGTATTGATAAAAGATTTTCAAAAACCATTCAATAGACCATATATTTTGGTTTATATATTGAAATATGCATATAATCCATATCCAGAAGTAAATCATATCATAGATGAGGTTCAGAATAAGCTTGGACTACATTTGATAATCCTTGATGGAAGTTTATCTGATATGCAGAGGAAAGATGCAACAGTAATTAAGAATGCAGGTCCTTTGGAGTTTTTGAATTTAGTGAAAAATGCTTCCTTCGTTGTTACTACCTCTTTTCATGGAACAGCGTTTGCGGTTAATTTTGGTATCCCTTTCTACTCTGTGATAAAAGATAAGTCAGGTTTTGACACAAGAATGGTTGATTTTTTAGAAACTATAGGATGTCCGGATAGGGCAATTATTTTTGATCATTATATATCATCTGAGCATATAAATAACAATATATTACCTGAAGATAATATGAAATTTAGAATAGCTTCACAAAAATTTTTATCTTCTATATTAAAAGAATCCTAAAAAATGAACAAACAAAATTTGTTGATTATAGATAAGACTCAATTCGGATATTTAACAGATGCTTATTATTGGTGTAAATATTTAAGAGGTGAATATGAAATTCATTTTTTATGTTTTGATGACGGACGAAAAAAAATATCGATGAATGGTGTTTTCGTCCATTATATCAGTTATAACGGAAGTAAAGTTATAAGAGGAATCCGTTATGTAATTTCAGCAATCTGCTATATATTATTTTACAGAGGGCTTATTTTAGTCGAGTATTTTGAGCACTGTGATATATTAAAGAAAGTTTTTCCCAATAGAAAAATGCTTCTTGATATAAGAACACTTTCTATATCTCCAGATAAAGAAACCAGGCTGAAATGGGACAATGCTCTATTTAAAACTTGTGCCATATATGATAAAATCACTGCTATATCGGAGGGTGTAAAAAATAAGATTGCCATATCAAATATATCTGTACTTCCACTGGGGGCAGAAACTATTTCAAATGTTAAAAAATCATATTCGAAAATGCACTTATTATATGTTGGGACTTTTTCTGGCAGACAGATTGATAAGACGATTTTAGGAGTTTCGATTTTTCATAAGTTACATCCGGATATTGACTTTACTTATGATATAGTTGGTTTTGGTTATAATGGAGAAGACGAGCAATTAAAAAATCTGGTAAAGGAATTAAATTTATGTGATTACATTAATTTTTATGGGAAGGTACCGAATACGGAATTGAAGCCTTTTTTAGATAGAGATAATATTGGCGTTTCTTTTGTCCCTATAACAGATTATTATAATTATCAACCACCGACAAAAACTTTTGAATATGTTTTGTCTGGTTTATTCACAATTGCGACAGAAACTATTGCAAACAAAGAATTGATTAATGCAAATAATGGTATATTAATAAAAGATACTTCAGAAGATTTTGCCAGGGCGATGGAAGAAATTCATTTGGGAATTATAATAGATGATGATAAAGTCAGACGCTCATTGGAATTTTATTCTTGGAAAAATATAGTAGAAACAAATCTTAAGCCAATTTTATCTTCTATATGATACAGAGTATATTAGTATACGGCTTTTTGGTGGTGATAATGTCATTTTGCGGGCAATTAGCCGTAAGTGATAAAAGAAAAGCTTTGTTTTACATAAGCGTTTCTATATTTTTCTTTACACTGTTTTCGGGGATACGATTTCAGGTTGGCGTAGATTATCCATCGTATTTAGATGAATATCTTAAGCTACAGCAAGGATATGCCTTTTCAAGAGATTTTGAACTTGGTTTTACTGCATTAAGTAAATTCCTGGCAAATGCCGGATTCTCTTATCCATATTATTTTGCTCTTTGGGCATTTCTTCAGATTAGTGTAATGTACTGTGCATTAAGGAAACATAAAGAGGTATATCCATATATTGGCATTACTCTTTTTCTTACCTTGGCTGTCCTTATGTGGTTTAATGGTATAAGGCAATGTATTGCAGTGATGTTTTGGTTATGCTCATTACAGTATATAGACAAGAAAAGTTTCTTTAAATTCATTTTATGTATTTTGGGCGGCTATTTATTTCATAAATCTATTATTGTATTGCTTTTACTTTATTTTCTGCTTGTTAATGGGAAAGACTATTTTAAAAGCATTAAATTTCAGTATGTATTAGTTGCTGCAGGAGTATGTCTGTCATTTTTTCTTACAATAATTGACTTTGATGGATTGCTCAACCAGTATGCATTAGTGTTTGGATATGGTAAAAATATGGATTTGGAAGAGAATATCGGAATTGCGTTAGCAGAAGGAGAACGCGGTTGGGGGCCGAGAAGAATCCTGATGTTAATTATAAATTTGATCGTAATCAAGTATAGTGCAGAAATGAAAGAATTTCTTCCAGACCGAGATAAGCGCTATTTTACAATACTGTATAACGTATACTTTATAGGGGTGGTGTTAGTTGCCATGTTTTTTAAAATACATATAATATCTAGATTCTTATTATATTTTGAAGGTTTGCAATTTGTTATGTATGCCTTCTTTTTATATTATATTTCTAAAGTAAAAAAACATTACATTGTAAAATTAATTTTCATGTTAATGTTGTTACTTTATTTCATTGCTAATTTATATGCAAGTTTTATAAGTGGAAATGAAGATAAGCTATTATATAATTTTATATCATTTTAATATGAAAATATTAATTAATACCCCTTCCTTGGCTCTTTTAGGAGGTGTAGCGAATCATTATTTAGGCCTAAAAGATTATTGGACAGAAAATGTTAAATATAATACTGTTGGTAAGCGTTTGAATAAGAACGGAGGTGGGATATTATGGTTGCCATATGATATATTGAAGTTCATTTTTAGATTGCTTATGTTCCGCCCGGATGTGGTATTACTTAATCCATCGTTAGGTTCATCTGCTTTAAAAAGAGATTTTATTTTCTTAAATATAGCACGGTCATTGGGCTTTAAAGTTGCGGTAATGATACATGGATTTGATTGGAATTATGCAGCAGTTATTGATAAATCATGGGTTTCTCAAAATTTAAATAAAGCATTTTTAATTTTTGTCTTAGCACAGGCGTTTAAAGAAGAATTACAAAGTTGGGGCGTCAATGTGCGTATTGAGTTAACAACGACTAAAGTTAATGATAAATTATTAGAAGGTTATAATTCTATTGCAGTTCGAACGGGAGAAGTTAGCAATATTTTATTTTTAGCTAGAATAGAGCGCGCAAAGGGTGTTTTTATTGCGGTTGATACTTATGAGATATTAAAAAAGAAATTCAATAAATTGAATTTGATCGTTGTTGGGGAAGGGAGTGAATTGAATTCTCTTAAGCGTTACGTTGCAGAAAAAATAATCCCAGATGTTACCTTCACAGGCCGATTGGATGGGGAAGAGTTAAGCAATATTTATAAAAAGTCAGATTTGTTTATTTTTCCTTCTTACGGAGAGGGAATGCCAACAGTTGTATTGGAAGCAATGGCTTTTGGTTTGCCTGTATTCACTCGTATGGTGGGGGGAGTAACCGATTTTTTTGAGAATGATAAAATGGGCTATATTACAGATTCTTTTGACCCAAGCGCTTTTGCCAATGCGATGGAAAAGTATATTGTGGATTCTAAGCTGACGAAAAAAGTTTCAGACTATAATGTGCAGTATGCGCTATCTCATTTTATGGCATCAACAGTGGCAAATAAAATAGAAAAATCAATTAAAGCAGCACTTAATGGATAAAAAGAATAAAGTTGACGAGATGATAACGGGGCTTTCATCTTGGTTAAAATCAGTGAATTATAGGTATTTTGAATGCAATTTTGTCCCAAAACAATTATATACAAAAAATGAGAAAATCAATGCTATAATACGAACTATTTTTAGGCTTTCTCCTTTTAATTTTAGAAGGATCTCTGATATTAATGAAGTCCCGTTGACTCCACAGTCTAACGTTGCTTTATTAAAAGCATATTCTATTATTAAAGATGAAGAAATTCTTAAATTGTTATATCAACGAGTTCTTCAATTGCGTTCACCCAAAACAAAATTTTTTGCCTTAAGGCAAGGGATTCAAATTTCTATTCGGCTATATGAGAATTCCGCTGATGACCCTACACCCTTAAATACAGTGTGGTTTGGTCAGTTTTTATTGGATGAGCAATCTGGCGTCATTTCTAATGCTGAAAAAAAAGAGTTAATTTTATCAATAGCAGACTATATTATCTATGAATTAGGTTATGTAGATCATGGAGACGATGGTGTTTATTTTTATTATGGACCTACATTGAAAAAGGAAGTCTATAATGCTAGTGCTATTATGAGTGCCTACTTGGTTACAGTTGGCAAGAGATATGATTGTAAATTTTATTCAGATTTAGGTAAAAGAGGAATCAAGTATATAGTAAAAAAGCAAAATGTAGATGGCAGCTGGTTTTATGCCGGTTTCCCGGAACGTAAAACAATAGATTGTTTTCATCAATCGTATATATTGCAGTCATTGTTTGATGTGAAAAATAATTTGGATTTTAATATTGATGATGCAATAAATAGTGGAGTGAATTATTATTACTCAATGTTTAGGAAAAATGGCAAGTATACAATACCAATAAGATATGATAAACGTTTTATTCCACATAATACCTGGCTGTTTGTTAAAGTTGATGGACGTGATATTGCAGAGGCATTAGTGTTTTTTTCAAAATATCATCATGATGAAAATATGCTTGATGTCTTAATTTCATATTTGTATGATAAATTTTATAATAAAAAGAAAGGTTTTTTCTCCCCAGAATTATTTATATATGGAAAAAATAAAATACCATATATAGAGTTTCAAGCATGGTTTTTATATTCCTTATCTGTAGTTAAATATTATAATAATGAAAATAATTTCTATATATCCGAATTTCGCAAATAGAGGTGGTGCGCAAGATGTTGTCATTCAACTTGCCAAGGCTTTAAATAATGAAAAAGAGCCACCAATTGTAATGACTTCGACTCCACGGGAACAAATATATTCTGAATATATAGATGGAGTAGTGTTTATCCCTTTTTTATTTAAGAATATTCTGAAGTTAAAAAGAAAGGACACTATCTTCATATCTCATCATAGGAAAACCACCTCGTTGCTTGTACTGATAAGTAAAGTAGTACCTGGAATTAAAATACTTCATGTAGCTCATAATACTTTTAATAATTTAAGAACATTTACATTTCTCCCTAAAAGAATAATAGCAGTTTCTAATGGCGTTAAAGAAAATCTTGTTGATTACTTTAATGTGCCAGAAAAGAATGTAACGGTAATACATAATGGAATAAAGGATGTTAGGAAATGTAATGTGCCTCAGTTTTGCACTTTGACTGAGACAAAAGGGGAGATAGTAAATATCTTAGTTGCCGGGAGAATTTGTGATGAAAAACAGCAGGTTGAAATTGTAAAGCGTACGAAAAACCAGTTAAGTAATAATATTCGATTTTATTTTATTGGCGTAGGAAATGATGCAGAAAAGTTACAAAATGAGATAGGACATTCGGAACAGTATTTTTATTTAGGATATAAAAATGTATCGGATATAATTGCTGAATTTGATTATGTTTGTCTTTTCTCAAAAAAAGAAGGTCTAGGCCTGACGCTTATTGAAGGGTGCGCAGCGGGAAAACCTCTTATTACAAATGATATTCCGGCAGTCTTGGATATTAATGAAAATGAAAAGACCGGTTATGTTTTCCATGATTTTGATGCTTTAATTAAAGGAATAAATTGTTTGCCATTTCGTGATTCTGTAAAATATAAAATTTTATCGGAAAATGCTAGAAAGAAATACGAGAATAATTTCACTGAAACAGTGATGATAAGGAATTATGAAAAGTATTTATCTCGTTGCTTTACGGTGGAATAGTAATTTATTCAAAAAACATTTGATTAGTCATGGTTAGATAATGTTAAGCAACCAGTTAGGTTGTTTTATCGAAAAATAGATAACGACAGGGACCAATATCTCATGCTTCTTATTGTTTTGCATCTAATGATGAAACTAGTATATGATTTTACTTATTATGCTGGTAAAATTGATTAAAAATTCTATTTAAGTATATATATGAAATTAAGTCGAATTAGAAAACTTTTTTTTCTTCATTTACAACATTTACCTATGCGTTCAAGAGGTACTCGATCTCAAGTTTGTAAATGGGGGGGGTAAGTGTGATTAATCCATCAAAGACTTTTATCGGAGAGAATGTCACGTTCGATACGAATTATCCAGAAGATATCATAATCGAGGAAGGTGTTAGGGTAACAATAGGCTGTATATTGCTGACGCATTTTATGGAACCGGAAACAGGGTCGTATTCGAGAGGGAAAATAATTCTTAAGAAGAATGCATATTTGGGATGTAATACAATAATATGCAAACCAGTAACAATAGGCGAAAATGCGATAGTCGGAGCTGGTTCCATTGTGACTAAAGACATTCCGGCAAATGAAGTCTGGGCGGGAAATCCTGCAAGATTTATCAGAAAACGAGGATAAGAACGGCACAAAGGTACAATTAATCGAAGATATAATACAGATAGGTACCTATCAGGCAAATGCTAAACTATAGCAAGTTATGGAAAACAATATCGCTTCAGTGACAGTCAATGGTGTAAACATCCATCCTTTTCATTCATTTGAAGAATTGCTCGGATATGTTTCGGGCAAGAAAGGGATTCTTGTTGCAATCAATGCGGAAAAAATTCTTCATGCGACAGAACAGACACGTGGGATAATAAACAGGAATATCGGTTATTGCGATGGAATAGGTGCAGTTATGGCACTTAAGAAGCACGGATATAAGGATGCTGTAAAGATACCGGGGTGTGAATTGTGGCTGAAAATAATAGCGTCAACATATAGGGATGGAAAATCATTTTATCTTGTGGGCAGCAAGCAGGAAGTTATTGAGGCTACCGTGGCAAAACTGAAGGAAGATTTCCCTGGAATCAATATCGTCAACTATCGAAATGGTTATATCAAAACCGATGAGGAGAAGTTTCAGTTGATAGATGACATAGAGGAAAAGAAACCTGATGTTGTGTTTGTCGCAATGGGGTCTCCCAAACAGGAGTTGCTGATGGAAGAGATGTTTCAAAAGCATCGCGCTATCTATCAGGGCTTAGGTGGAAGTTTCGATGTCTATACGGGCAGAGTTGAAAGAGCACCCAAATGGTGGGTTGACCATAATCTGGAGTTTGCCTATCGCCTTATCAAACAACCTTCAAGAATCAAAAGGCAGATTCATTTACTCAGGTTTCTGGTTTTGTTATATTTAGGGAAATTTTAGTGCCTTTCTGCATATTTTATGGAATCATATTTAAATGTACTCTTTGACAGAATAATCAATATACTCCCTGTGTGATATCAAAAAAACAGCTAACTTTACATTAGAAAATTTTTGATATGATTTTATCGCAAATCTCGTTGCATAACTGGAAAAATTTCCAGAATTGTTCTGTCAATCTGGCTCCGCGGTGTTTTGTCGTCGGTGCCAATGCTACTGGAAAATCCAATTTTCTTGATGCAATCCGTTTTCTTCACGATATAGTGAAGAAAGGTGGCGGTTTGCAGACGGCGGTAGAATCCAGAGGCGGTATAACTAAAATCAGATGTTTGTCTGCGAGAACCCTGACAGACGTCAAAATCAGTGTGACTCTTAAGGAAAATGCGGATGCTCCGGATAAATGGAAATACACTATTGGATTCAAGCATACAGGAGGCGGTATATTCAAGAATGAGGTTTCGGTGTGTGAGGAAAAAGTCATTCTGTTGACTGAAGCCCGTACTTTTGTGGACCGGAATGCAAATAGCCATGAAGAAACACCTGACACACTTAAATATACTCATATTGAGCAGGCCGTAACCAGCCAGAACTTCAAGGAATTGAAGGATGCTCTTGAAAATATAGAGTATATGAACATTGTGCCTCAGATGGTTCGAGAGTCTAATTCGAATCTCCTGGTGAAAGAGGATTACTATGGCCGTAATTTCCTTTCAGATATGGCAAAATTGAATGAGTCAGTCAGGAATAAGTATCTGTTTAAAATCAATGAAATTCTCAAGTGTGCGGTTCCTCAACTTGATAATTTGTCCTTTGTCAAGGACAGAGACGGTTTATATCACCTTGAAGCCAGATACATTCATTGGCGTGCCAAAGGCAGTAAGCAAACGGAATCGCAGTTCTCTGATGGCACACTCAGATTGATCGGTTTCCTGTTTTCCATTATGAATGGCAAAGGAACTCTGCTGCTTGAAGAACCTGAAATCAATCTCCATCCTGGAGTTGTGGCTCAGCTTCCTGAATTTATAGCGAAGCTACAACGCTATAAGAGCCGGCAGATTATCATAACAACTCACAGTTATGATATTCTGGCAAATGAAGGAATTGATGAGAATGAAGTCATTTTGCTGAGAAGCAGCAATGAAGGGACACATGCAGAAGTTGCCGCTGATATAGAAGAGGCAAAAGAAATCCTTGATGCGGGGTTGTCTATGGCTGACGCCATATTGCCGCTGTCCAAGTCCGAAAACCTTAATGACATTATGAAAGTCGAAATAGAGCAAGAGGGATGAAACAGGTTTATCTTGTAAGTGAAGATGAAGTGACAAGGGCTATTGTCCGGCGGATTTTGACTGAATATGCACCTGCTCTAACTGTTAAAAGCGAGCTGCCAGGAAGAGGCAGCGAACTCAGAAGCAACATAATAAATTTCAATAGGCTTTCCGAGACGACTCCTGTTATCCTTTTGATTGACTTGGATACAACAGATTGTGCTCCAGTCTTGAAGGCGAAATTACTGGAGGGTATTGAGCACAAAGAAAATTTTGTTATCAATATAGCTGTGGATGAAGCTGAAGCCTGGCTTATGGCAGACAGAGAAAATTTCTCTGAATATTTATGTGTCGATTTGGATGTTATGCCGCAGTCTGCATTGAAGAAACAAGGTGGTATGAAAGAATGTCTCGAAATGGATATTCCGGCCAAAGCTTCATATTATTTGACTCATACATTGGCTTTTATGTCAGATAATGATGAAATCAAGGCTCGAATAGGTGCAGTGGGGAGAAGGTGTAAAGGAAAAGAATACAATACAGCTTTGGTACCTTTTATTGAGGACAGATGGGATATTGAAAGGGCAAGAAGAAATTCAGACAGCCTCTGCCGGATGGTGAGGCGAATCCAGCAGCTTGAGCATAGGATTGTTGTATCAGGTAGGGAACAGGAATAATATTAAAATCTGGCCCATGGAAGATACCAGAGAGTGTTTTGTGATAATGCCGTTCGGTGATGCGGAGGGGTATGATATAAGTAGATTTCAAGGAGGACTTGGCATTTTGACTGATTATATGCCTGAATAAGAGACTGATATGACGAAAGAGGAGTTGATAGGACGTTTGCAGGATATCGAATGGGACGATTTCGAGGTGAAGGAAGCGAAGTCTGCTCTTCCGAAGAACATTTGGGAGACAGTCAGCGCATTTGCAAATACTTCCGGAGGGTGGATTGTACTTGGCGTAAAGCAGAACGGGAAAGTCTTTGAAATACAGGGCGTGGAGAATGTTGAAAAGCTTGAGCAGGATTTTGTGGGTGCTGTCCGTTCACAGAAATTCAATATCCGCCTTTCGTTCTCGATGAAAAGGCATGTCGTAGAGGGCAAGAACGTGTTGACAATACATATTCCTTCGTCCGTCCAGAAACCGGTATATTTCGGTAATCCGGTCAATTCGTTTATCCGTATTGGAAGCGGAGACCAGCGGGCGACGGAAAATGAGATAATGGCCATGTATCATGACCAGTCATTTGGCGTCAGGTCGGAATTGTCGGTTCCAGGAACATCTTTGTCGTTGCTTGATATGGATTCTCTGCATGGTTACAGGAATTATCTGAAGTCATTCAATGTCTTGACGGCATATAGTGATTTGGCGGATATTGATTTTTGCAGGAGATTGGCAATATGCAGTGATGACGGGGAGTTGACGTATTCAGGTTTGCTGATGTTCGGCAAAGGAGAGGAAGTGTTGAGGTATGTTCCGACTTTCTGCATGGATTATATTGAGATACCTGGCAGGTCAGTGGCAGAGGCTGCGACTCGTTATTCGTACCGGATACCGGAACAGGAAAATTTATGGGAAGCATATCAAGTGGTTATTCGCCGATTGCTTACATTGGTCGATAGGCCATTCAGAATGAACAGTTTGGGCGTGGCGGAAGATGATAATCGCCAATTTGAAGTATTGAGGGAAGCATGGGTAAATATGTTGATGCATACAGACCATTTCAGTCCCGTCCGTTCCGGCATACGGGTGTTTACGGACAGGATAGAGTTTATGAATGCAGGTACGTTCCCTATACCTCCGGAGAGGTTGTATGGCACGTTATATTCTTCGGCAAGAAATCCGACCATTGCCAAGCTGTTCCGATTTGCGAAATTGTCGGAAAACGTGGGCTTCGGAATAAGCAAGCTGATGAGCTGGAAAGAGTTGACGGGCAACGAAGTTACAATAAGGAGCGAACGGGATTATGTCTTGGTGATATTGTATCTTAAATCGGATGTCGTAGAAAATGTCGTAGAAAATGTCGTAGAAAATGTCGTAGAAAATGTCGTAGAAAATTTGACTGAAAGACAAAAAATAATAATAAGCATTATAAAAGATAATAATTCGATTTCTGCGGCACAGATATCAACGAGGCTCTCTGCGACGATACGGACGGTTCAGCGGGATTTGACAAAATTGAAATCTCTGAATATTCTTAGACGTGTCGGTCCGGATAAGGGGGGATATTGGGAAATAATGGAAAGTAAAGAAGAATAGGATTCCCCGAATTAATTTGACTTACCTTGTTCACTTGCTTATACAAAAATAGTCAAGCAATATCAATGAAAAAACTGTTACCTTCACTTTTCCTTCTCCTCTCATGCTCGAGGGAGGCTTCTCAGAAATCTGAGATTGAACTTATCGGGGACATTGCGGAGAATACGGCTCCGAATTTTCTGCATGATGATTTCAACCTGCTTGTCCTCCTGTCCTTGCTGATAGCCGGCATATCCCTGTATTATGCGGCGGTGACATACAAGGCGCAGAAGAAGACGGAGAGCAACACGAACAAGCTGACCAAGGAAGCGCAGCGAAGCATGCTGAACGACCTTGTGCGGCACATGTACCGGAATCTTGTGATTTGCTATGCCGTGAAGACCAAACTTGACGAATGCGGGTGGAAGGACTATCCTTCGGAGGAGCACTTCCTGAAGATGAGGATTCCTCTCGAGAATATCCATCTCGATGTGTTCTATGACAACGATGACAATTTCCGTGCGATGCATGAACTGTATCTCAACATGAGGAACTACAACGAGGAACTTGAGGTGGCTATGAGTCATTTCGTGGATGCAGGCATCCCGGAGGCTACCAGACGGCGCGACATGGGCACGTTGGAATTCAAGGCATTTTATATAGTCGAGCGAATCGTGCTTACGGAGAGGAAGGTCTGGGGGAGAACGGACAGTGTAGATTCGCAGCTTGAAGATGCGATGAAGACGATTGTCCGGGAAAAATGCTCTGCCAAAGACAATATCCCGATAGAAGGGTATTCGTCAGTTTTCGACGAGGTCAAACCGGAGTATTTCAAGGGGACATACATGGCGGAACTTTACGGCGGAGACCAGTCGTTGTCTGCCCTGGCCTCCGAGTTCAACAAGGCCGTGAGCATAGAGCGCGGCCTGAATAACCGTAAAGAAGAAAAAATCCATCTGATAAGCAGGGGATGAGTCCATTCCCCGGATTCAAGGCCTTCCGTGCTTCCTTGCAAAATTAGAGGGAATTCCCAGAAAATTCCCTCTAATTCCCCTTAACGGCTTGTGAGTTCCTGCAGAATTGTATCGAATCTGCTGGATTTCACATAGCCTGTTTTCCTTTTGTTCACCGGGACTTCTTCCAGGATACCTCGCTCGACGAGACGTTGCAGGTCGCTCCTGGCAGTTTTCGGAGAAATCTCGAACCTTGTCGTAAGTTCTTTTACGGTGAAAAAAAATGCAGGTTTCCGTTTCAGTATCTTTATAATCCTGACTTGACGTTCGTTTATGTCAGAGAACCCCCTGAACGTGTAGAAATCATCCTGCTCCTTTATCTTTTTGTGCAGATATGATTTGAGTTCCTCGTATGCTTTTTTCATCGCATTGAGATTGAAGTTGATGAAATACGACAGGTCCATCTCATCTTCTTCGGTGTACAGGAAAGCCTTCTCATATCGTGTTTTCATCCTGTATATTACTCTTGAGATAGTAAGGTATTCAGTCAGCCAATACCCGTTCTTCAAGAGATACCAGTAGACAAGAGACCTGGCTGTCCGGCCATTGCCGTCTACAAAAGGATGGAAATATGCAAGCATGAAGTGGATTATTATTCCTTTCACAATCGGATGGACGAACGGATTGCCCGGAGGTTCATTTGCAAAGTCGCACAATTCGGACAGCAGGCCGTGAAGTTCGTCAGCCTCCGGTGGCGTATGTGCCACCTCTCCGGTGATATTGTCCACTACGTAGATGTTATTGTCGGACCGGAACTTTCCTTCGTCATCCTTGTTGTCAAGCGTATTGCTTGAAATGGCCTTGTGTATATCCTTCAGAGCCTCGACTGTGAACGGTTCATCCTTGTGCTCTACAAGATACCGGATGGTAGAATAATTGTTGACAATCATCTGCTGGCTTTTATTCACAGGCTTGAGCTGCTTCCTGAGCATGTCCTTGGCCACTCTCCTTGTTGTTGAGGCTCCTTCCATCTGGCTCGACGCAATTGCTTCCTCCATAATCGAGCTGATGAGGTACATGTTGCTTTCTTTTTCTGGAATAATGTTCCCTGCTCCGAGATTCCCTCCGAAATTCATGTCAAACTCGTGGAGGAGAGCCTGCATCTTGCCTGTGATGGTGAAGTGGAACTTGTATTTGCCGAAGAATATGATGTTCCGGTTGGTTGAGCGTCTGATTTTTACCGCATGCCAGAGTATTTCCGGTTTTATCCCCTCCGGAGCCATATATTTTACCTTGTCCCAGTACAGGTATTCGTCATCGATACGTGTGAACAAATCTTTGTTCGCAGGTTCGATAATCATATTTACGGCATCACGGATATTGGAGTTTTGCAGTTGTGGGGCAGGTTCTATCATATTCCAGAGTTTTTTCAAATATAGGAATATTTATGAAAATTAGAGGGAATTCCCAGAAAATTCCCTCTAATTCCCCATTTCCACTGCGGGTGTCTTTCCGCTTCACGGCATGAGATGTCAGGCCATGGTGCCGCCTATGATATCCTGAAGTTCGTTCGTGATTTCCTGCTGTCTCTGCTTGTTGTACTGCAGCCTGATTTCATCAATGAGCTGGTTGCCGTTGTCTGTGGCGAGCTGCATGGCCATCATCCTGGCGGCATGTTCTGCCGCATTGGCATCCAGCAGCACGGCGTATATCTTCATCAGCAGCACCTCCGGCAGCAGAGTCTCGAGCACAGACTCAGTGTCCGGCTCCACGATGAAGTCGGAAATCCCGTGATGTTCTTCTGTCTCGTTGAGAGTCGCTTCGATTGAGACAGGAAGATAGGTCTCGTAGGCAGGGACCTGTGTGGCTGTCGACTTGCAGTGGGTATAGACGAGGTCTATCCTGTCGGCCTCATGGCTCGCGAAAAGCTCCATGAGTGTCCTTGCAAGCTCAGATGCTTCTGCGTAAGAAGGCTTGTCCGCGAGGTGCGTGTAGTTTCCGCGCGTCTCCAGCTTCATCTTCCTTGCCGCATCCTCCATCTTCCTCCCGACTGCGAACACAATGATGTCTTTCTTCGTGAGACCCTGCTTCAGGCAGTTTTCGACAGCATCGGAGAAATGTCTGATGGCGTTGGAGTTGAAAGCTCCGCACAGGGAGGAGTTGGACGCGAATGCCACTATGGCCACCTTTTTCAGTTTGCGCCTTTCGGTGTAGACTTCCCCGGTGGCAGATACGGAGCCTGAAAGCAGGTCTGCGAGAATCTTGTGCATCTGCTTTTCGTATGGCAGGAGATTCCCGATGGCATTCTGTGCCTTTCTCAGCTTCGATGACGCCACCATCTTCATTGCAGATGTTATCTTCAATGTCCCGTTTACGGAATTTATCCTGTCTTTTATTTCTTTCAGTGATGCCATATCGGTTACCTTTCGAGAATTCCAGGAGGCCCCGGGCTACTTCCTGAACTGGAGAGCTGTTGCCGAGGCTTCCTTCTGGATAATGGATTCTATGTTGCTGTCGAACTTCCCTTCGGCGAGAGGGGCGAGCACGTCTGCTTCATGTGAGGCATGCATCCTGTCGAGGAAGGCGGACTGGAAGTCGCGCACCTTCTCAAGCGGCACGGACTGCATCAGCCCCCTTGTCCCGCAGTAGAGTATGGCCACCTGGTCGCCGACCGGCATAGGGGAGTATTGCGGCTGTATGAGCAGCTCGTTGTTCTTCCTTCCCCTGTCTATTGTCATCGCGGTCACAGGGTCCATGTCGCTGCTGAACTTCGAGAAGGATTCCAGTTCACGGTACTGTGCCTGGTCTATCTTCAGTGTCCCGGCAACTTTCTTCATGCTCTTTATCTGTGCGCTTCCTCCCACACGGGACACGGATATCCCCACGTTTATGGCCGGCCTGAAACCCTGGTTGAACAGGTCGGTCTCAAGGAATATCTGACCGTCGGTTATGGATATCACATTGGTCGGGATGTATGCCGACACGTCTCCGTCCTGTGTCTCTATTATAGGCAGGGCAGTGAGCGAGCCTCCGCACTTCACCTTTCCCTTGAGGCTTGCCGGAAGGTCGTTCATATTCTCCGCGACATCCTGCTGGTCGATTATTTTCGCGGCTCTTTCAAGAAGCCTTGAGTGGAGGTAGAAGATGTCTCCAGGGTATGCTTCACGTCCGGACGGCCTGCGGAGGATGAGCGACACCTCCCTGTATGCCACCGCCTGCTTCGAGAGGTCGTCATAGACCACGAGGGCGTGACGTCCCGTGTCCCTGAAATATTCGCCTATGGCTGCTCCTGCGAAGGCCGCGAAATACTGCAAGGCTGCAGGGTCGGCCGCTGTTGCCGCCACTACTATGGTATAGTCCATGGCACCCTTTTCCCTGAGGGTGTTGACTATGTTGGCAACGGTGGAGCCTTTCTGTCCGATTGCCACATAGACGCAGTAGACCGGCTTGCCTGCGAGGAAGTTATCCCTCTGGTTTATGATTGTGTCTATTGCAATCGCGGTCTTGCCGGTCTGCCTGTCGCCGATGATGAGCTCCCTCTGGCCTCTTCCGATAGGAATCATGGCGTCGATGGCCTTGAGCCCGGTCTGCAGAGGCTCGGTCACAGGCTGACGGAAAATCACTCCCGGAGCCTTCCTTTCGAGAGGCATCTCTGTAAGTTCCCCGCCTATCCTGCCCCTTCCGTCGAGAGGGGTCCCGAGCGGGTCCACTACTCTGCCAAGCATGCCTTCCCCCACGTTTATCGAGGCGATACGTCCGGTCCTGCGCACGGTCATCCCTTCCTTAATCAGGTCTGTAGGCCCGAGCAGGACAGCTCCGACGTTGTCTTCCTCAAGGTTCATCACCACCGCCATGACACCGTTCTCGAACTCCAGCAGTTCATTGGCTTCAGCTTTTGTCAGTCCGTATATCCTTGCCACTCCGTCACTTACCTGAAGCACCTCGCCGACTTCCTCGAATTTCAGTCCGGTGTCGATGTCTTTGAGCTGCCGGAGCAGCACTTCTGAAATTTCGCTTGGTTTTATATTCTGGGGCATAATATTCAGTTTATACTATTCTTCTGTTCTTCTCGATGAACTGTCTTCTGACGGACTTCAGCTGGCTTGCAGTGCTGGCGTCGAGCCTGTATCCGTCTATTTCGAAGATGAATCCGCCGAGTATGTCAGGGTCTATCCTGTGTTCAAAGAGCACTGAGTCGCCCTTGCGCTCCTTGATGATTCTTTCCAGCTTCCTTTCGAGCTCTGTATCCGGCACAGCCGTTACCAACTTGCTCAGCTTGATGCCGTGGGCTTCCCTGTACTGGAATATGAATGATACGAACATGAGCCGGAGCAGTCTTGTCCTGTGGTTCTTCATGACAAGGCAGATGAAACGATGCAGCTCGGGAGCCATCTTCTCCTCACCGAGGGCAGATTCCAGCAGCTCCAGTTTGGAGGAGTCCGGCAGATGCTTCGGATAGTCTATCAGTTCGCGCAGCTGCGGGAGCGACGAGAGCCTCTCATGCAAGGTCATCACCTGTGCATACACCTGCTTCTCTGTCCCGTTCTCCATCGCGAACTTCAGCAGAGCCTTCGCATACCTTGAAGAAACCAATCCTGTGTTCATTTCCATCTCTTTTCTTCACTCAGTTGCCGGCCTGGCTCTTGTCGATTTTAAGGGATTCATCGACCATCCTGTCTATCAGGGCCTTCTGCTCCTTGTCGGACGAAAGGGTCTCGCGCAGTATCTTTTCAGCCACATTCACCGACAGCATGGCCACCTGGCTTCTTATCTGGCTGAGTGCACTTTCCTTTTCGGCCTCAATCAAGGTCTTGGCCTCGGTGAGAAGTTTGTCGGCTTCGTCCCTCGCCTGTTCCCTGGCCTGTCTGATGATATTGTCCCTTGCTTCTGCAGCTTCCTTCAATATCCTGTTCTGTTCTGCTCGGGCTTCTCCGATGATTCTGGCCTGCTCCTTTGTGAGGTTCGCCATTTTCTCGTCGGCGCTCTTGGCAAGTCTCAGAGACTCGTCTATGTAATCCTTGCGCTTCTCCACCATCGAGGTAATCACAGGGAAACCCCACTTGGCGAGCACCGCAAGTACGACAAGGAAAATGACGAGCATCCAGAAGAGGAGGCCGCTGTCAGGCATCAACAATGACATCTTCTACCTCCTCCCGCGATTAGACTACAGCTATGAAGCAGACGATGACGGCGAACATTGCCACACCTTCGATGAGGGCGGCGATGATAAGCATGTTCGTACGTATGCTTCCGGCCATCTCCGGCTGACGTGCCATGGATTCCATGGCCGAAGCACCGATTTTGCCGATTCCTATTCCGGCGCCTATTGCGGCGATACCTGCACCGATGGCGGCACCAACTTTACCGAGAGCAGCACCTGCTGCAGCTTGAAGCAATAATGTTGAAAGTAACATGGTATAAATGATTTTGAATTGTTATTTCTCTTCTCTGGCTTCCTGCCCCTCGTGCGCCAGACCTATGAACACAGCGGAAAGCATCGTGAACACATAGGCCTGGATGAAAGCCACAAGCAGCTCGAGGAAATCCATGAATATGCCGAAGAACATTGCTGCAAACGACATTGTCCCGTTTGCCACCGGCCCCATCTTCACTGTCAGGAAAATTATCGAGACAAAACTCAGGATTATCGCATGTCCGGCCATAATGTTGGCGAAAAGCCTGACCATCAGCGCGAACGGCTTGGTGAATATCCCGAAAAATTCGATGAACGGGATGAGCGGGACCGGCACCTTGAGCCACCATGGCACGTCCGGCCAGAATATGTCCTTCCAGTAATGCCTGTTCGCGAACAGGTTCACGGCGACGAATGTGCACAATGCCAGCACGAGAGTTATCGCTATGTTGCCGGTGGTGTTGGCTCCGCCCGGGAACACAGGGATTATCCCCATGAGGTTGTTTATGAGTATGAAGAAGAACGCCGTCAGGAGGTACGGTGCATATTTCGCGCTGTGGGCTGCCGGGATGGAACTTTTTATCACATCGTCATTTATGAATGTCACGACGGGTTCGATTATAGCAGCCAGTCCTGACGGGGCTTCTTTCAGCACGTCATGTTTGCGGTACCATCTCGAGCATCCGAGCACGAGCAGGACAAGTATAAGGCTGTTTATCATAAGCCCTGCCACATTCTTTGTCACGGATATGTCGAACGGCCTGACTTCGTTGCCGGAAGCATCCTTCTCGACTATCTTCCCGTCATATTTCCCTCCTTCAGCTATGTAGAGCCCTTCACAAGGGCCGTCTTCCAGCCTGGACGACATGAAGCAGTGCCATCCGGTGCTGCTTTTCACTATGACGGGGAGGGGGATGCTGATGTCCTTGCCGGCAATCCGGGTGATATGCCACGAGTACGAATCGCCGATATGCCCGAACAGCATCGACTTTATGTCAATGTCCGGAGCCTCGTCCGTCTCTGCGGCCCGGGCCGGTGCTGCGAGCATGAGTACCGATAAGACCAGTATGAGATATCTTGCGGCTCTATCCATCTTGCCTCCACTCCTAAATTTCAACGCAGGCGGACACTGTGTCTCCCTGGACTTCGACAAAGCCGGACCTTATGTGCACCGAAAGCCTCTTCTCTCCTTCCAGATACTCTATGTTTCCTTCTGTGAGGGAAGAAATAATCGGGGCATGCCCCGGCAACACCGTAAACCTCCCTGCCGTGCCGGGCAGTGTCACCTGGCTGGCCATCTGGTCGGTTATCTGCCTTTCGGGAGATGATATGTTGAGATATATTCCGCCTTTGTGTTTCATTGTCTGTCCATTTTTTGCAGGCTTACTGCCTCTTTGCCGCAGCCAGCAGAGTCTCGCCCTTCTTTATGGCGTCCTCTATGGTGCCGACATTGAGGAACGCCTGCTCCGGAAGATAGTCGACTTCTCCGTCGAGAATCATGTTGAATCCTTTTATCGTGTCTTCTATGGACACCATCACGCCGGGCACGCCCGTAAACTGCTCCGCCACTGCGAAAGGCTGCGAGAGGAAACGCTGCACCCTGCGGGCCCTGTTGACCGTGAGCTTGTCCTCATCTGAAAGCTCGTCCATGCCGAGGATGGATATGATGTCCTGGAGTTCCTTGTTCCTCTGGAGTATCTGCTTCACTCTCTGTGCCGTCTCGTAATGTTCCTTTCCCACAATGTTCGGGTCGAGAATCCTCGAAGTGGACTCGAGAGGGTCCACTGCAGGGTATATCCCGAGCTCAGTGATTTTCCTGCTAAGCACTGTCGTGGCATCCAGATGCGTGAATGTGGTGGCCGGTGCCGGGTCCGTGAGGTCGTCGGCGGGCACGTAAACAGCCTGCACGGACGTGATTGAGCCGTTCTTCGTGGAGGTGATTCTTTCCTGCATCTGTCCCATTTCCGTGGCAAGGGTAGGCTGGTAACCCACTGCCGAAGGCATACGGCCGAGCAGTGCGGACACCTCTGAACCCGCCTGGGTGAAACGGAAGATATTGTCGATGAAGAAAAGTATGTCCTTAGGCCCGTCATGCCCGCTGCAGTCCCTGAAGGACTCGGCGAGTGTAAGACCTGAAAGGGCCACGGAGGACCTTGCTCCCGGCGGCTCGTTCATCTGCCCGAAGACCATTGCCACCTGGGATTTCGGAAGTTCGCTGTGGTCCACCTTGGACAGGTCCCAGTGCCCTTCCTCCATGCTCTTCAGGAATTCGTCACCGTATCTGATGACTCCGGATTCTATCATCTCCCTGAGGAGGTCGTTTCCTTCGCGGGTACGTTCACCTACACCGGCGAACACCGAGAATCCGTTGTGCTTCTTCGCGATATTGTTTATGAGCTCCTTGATAAGGACGGTCTTGCCGACCCCCGCACCGCCGAACAGACCGATTTTACCTCCCTTGAGGTACGGTTCGAGGAGGTCAATGACCTTTATGCCGGTGAAGAGGACTTCCTGGGATGTCGTCAGGTCCTCGAATTTCGGAGGCTCGCGGTGTATGGGAAGCGCCCCGGTCTTGTCGAGCTCTTCCATGCCGTCTATGCTGTCTCCGGTAACATTCATGACGCGGCCTCTTATCTGTGCTCCCGTCGGCATTGTTATGGGAGCGAAGGTGTTGGTCACCTCCAGACCTCTCTGCAGACCGTCAGTGCTGTCCATCGCCACTGTCCGGACGGTGTCCTCTCCGATGTGCTGTTGCACCTCCAGAACGAGAGTCCTTCCGTCTTTTCTCTTGATTGTCAATGCATCGTGGATTCGTGGCAACTCCTTGACCACATCTTCGCCCGATATGTCGAAATGCACATCGACAACCGGACCGATTACCTGTGAAATATGTCCTGTTAATCCTGGCATCTTTAGATTCCTTTTATTAAAATCCGCGCGGTATATGAAAAAAACGTGCCAACCGCGGCCATAAAGTTATAAAAAAATACTTGTCCGGACAACTCCCGTCATTCTATCACGAGCCCGTCGTAGGCCGGCCGGATGCCTTCCGGAAGTTCCCTGGAGAGCTCCTCGTATCCGGGCAGCTGATGGGACAGATGTGTGAGCCACGAATGCTTCGCCCCCACCTTTAGGGCCACGGCTACGGCTTCCTCGAGCGAGAAGTGCGAAATGTGCCGTCCCCGCCTCACGCAGTTGATGATGAAGTGGTCGAGCCCTTCGAGTTTCGCGAACTCCTCCTCCGGGATGTAGTTCATGTCCGTCAGGTAGGCTATGTTGCCGAACCTGTAGCCGAGCACAGGCAGGTTGTAGTGCCTTCCCCTTACCGGGATGACCTGCACTGATGCGGGCTCTTCTGTCTTCGGGCACGGTGTCTTTTCGTAGCCTTTGCCCTCGACCCACGTCAGTCTCATCGCAGGGATGTTCGCGGTGACAGTGAAGGGCTCGTTCCCGATTCTTGTTATCTGCCATTCGGGCACTCCGGGGTATCTCTTCTCGGCGAATGCGTAGCTGTATTCCTGCCTGAGCGAATCCTCCACATATTTCTCGCAGAAGATACGTATCGGCGCACGTTCAATATAGTTGAACGCACGCACGTCGTCGAGCCCTCCCGTGTGGTCCTTGTGGTTATGGGTGAGCAGTATGGCGTCTATGTGCCGTATGTCTGCCCTGAGCATCTGCGACCTGAAGTCGGGGCCTGCGTCCACGAGAATATCCAGCCCGCCGTACTCCACGAATACGGAAGACCGGTATCTCTTGTCCCTCGGGTCCGTGGACTTGCACACGCTGCAGTCGCAGCCTATCATGGGGACACCCTGCGAAGTGCCGGTGCCCAGAAAAGTCAGTCTCGCGTTCATTTCTATAATTCGATTTCCACTATCTTTCCGGTGAGGTTGCTGTCGTAAGGCCTTTCCACCCTGATGTAGTTCTCCGTGTAGCCAGACATGGTCCCGTCCCTGTCCGTGCTTTCAAACAGCACATGGGCCTCAAGACCCCTGTTGGCATTGATGAATTGCTCGTGAAGCCTTCCGGACAGTTCTTCGAGAGCTTTCACCCTTGCCGTCTTGACGGAATCCCGGACCTGGTCTTTCCTTGCGGCGGCCCTTGTCCCGGAACGCTTCGAATAAGGGAAGACATGTATGAAAGACGGCCTTATCCTGTCCTGGAGGAATCCGTATGTCTCGCTGAACAGCGCGTCAGTCTCTCCGGGAAATCCCACAATCACGTCTATGCCGAAAAAGACTTTCAGAGAGCCTGGCTTCTCGAACTTCTCCCTTATGTACCTTATCTTCGATTCGAATGCTGCGGTGTCGTATCTCCGGCCCATCTCCTTCAGCACGGTGTCGCTTCCGGACTGGAGCGGTATATGGAAGTGGGGGAGAAACCTGGTGCCTGAAGCAATCCAGTCCACAATCTCTTCCGTGAGCAGGTTCGGCTCGATGGACGATATGCGGTATCTCTCTATTCCTTCTACCTTGTCCAGAGCTTTGAGCAGGTCGAGGAATGTCTCTCCCGTGGTCTTCCCGAAGTCCCCGGTGTTCACTCCTGTCAGCACGATTTCCCTGATGCCGGAGGCTGCAATCTCGTGAGCCTGCGCCACAATGTCTGCGATTGGGATGTTGCGGCTTGCTCCCCGGGCGTACGGCACGGTGCAGTAGGCGCAGAAATAGTCGCATCCGTCCTGCACTTTCAGGAATGCCCTTGTCCGCTCTCCGGATGAGTATGCAGGGAAGAAGTTCCCCGGAGAAGCCTCGCAGGAGGATTGCGGCTCCCCGCAGAGGTTCTCCATGACTGTCCTCACCACAGAGGATTTCTCACCGGCACCGAACACGAGCCTTACACCATCCAGCCTTCCGATCTCCTCTTTCTTCAGCTGTGCGTAGCAGCCGGTGACCACGATGTCCGCGTCCGGCCTGAGCCTGTGCACCTTCCTTATGATATTCCTGCATTTCTTGTCAGAATGCTCCGTAACGGTACACGTGTTCACAAGGAAAATGTCCGCGTCAGCGTCCCATCGGACCACCTGCAGCCCGTTCTTTATGAATTCCCTTTCGTATGTGGATGTCTCGGCATAGTTCAGCTTGCATCCGAGAGTCATGAATGCTATCTTCTTCATCTTCCGTCCGTTTTCAGTCCCTGCCTCCTTCAACCGTGATTCGCGACCATGCGCACCTGCCTCCGACCGGCGGATTCCGTTTGGATACGGTGACGGAAAACCTGCAGAACTTCGGCATCTCTTCCTCTATGGCCAGCACAATCCTTCCCGCGACATTCTCGAGCAGGTCTGAAGGCTTCTCCATCTCCCGTGCGACTATACCGTACAGATGCCCGTAGTCGGCCGTGTCTTCAAGACTGTCGCTCATGGCGGCTGCACAGAGGTCCAGCTCGCCCCTGAAATCCACCGTGAATGTGTTGCCGTCTCTTTTCTCGGCTTCAAGACAGCCGTGGAATGCGTGAAATTCCATCCCTGTCAGTTCTATTGTCCCTGTCTTCTTCATTCCCGACCTCCTTATGCCTGCATGATGAATACGCACGGCCTCTTGCCTATGACAACCTGCTCCTTCTGCCATTGCGAGACTGTCGCCGTCCTTATCATTGCGTCCGGCAGCGTGATGTCTGCCGCTATGCAGAGCCTTGTCCGCGGATGACACACTTCGAGGATATCCTTGAGCAATGCATCGTTCCTGTAAGGGGTCTCAATGAATATCTGTGTCTGCTGCGCGGACAGCCGTTCCAGAGACTTGAGCCGGGCCTTCCTTTCGTCGCTCCTGGCAGGCAGGTAGCCGCAGAATGCGAAGGACTGCCCGTTCATGCCGGAAGCCATGAGGGCGAGCATCAGGGAAGACGGCCCCACTGCCGGGACAACCGTGATGCCATGCGCGTGTGCGAGTGCGACAAGCTGCGCTCCCGGATCGGCGACTGCAGGCAGCCCCGCTTCGGATATGAGGGCCACATCGTTGCCGTTGTCGAAAAGCCGGAGGTAGCTCTCCACCTGCGCCTGGCTAGTGTGTTCGTTGAGTTCATGGAACTCGAGTCCCGCAATCTGTCCCTTGAGCCCTGCCTTCGAGAGATATCTCCTTGCGGTCCTTGTCTCTTCCACCACGAAAGTCCTGAATCCCTTCAGGGACTCGAGCAGCGGGCCCGGAATCACCTCCGCCGGGTCGTTGTCCCCGAGAGGGGACGGTATAAGATACAGTCTTCCTTTTTCCTCACTCATTGTCTGGTCTGATGATTATGGTCTTCTTCTCCTGTCTGGCCTCTGCCATGGCTCCGTTGCCGGCCTGAGCGTTCTTCTTTTTCTTCCGTGAGAAAAGGTTGGAGAAAAATTCCCTGAACGTGTTGAACTCCTGCTGATATGCGATACCTATGCCGTTCCTCTGCGAATCGTCGAGGTAGTTCGTGTACTGGTCGGCCGAGTGTGAGAATATGTTCAGCCGGAACAGCCCGGCCTTGTCGAGCTTTATCTCTATGTCGAGGTCTCCCACAACGTCGCTGTTCGAGTTTACAGACGAATACTGCCGGTTGCCGAGGTTGCCGTTGACCACGACCCTGTTGTTGAACAGCTGTGTCGAGATGGCCACGTCGAATATGTCCTGTCCTCTCTCGTTCGGCTGGTAGCTGAGTCCCAGGTCGAGAGGTATGTCCAGCTTCTGGAATATGTTGTTGAGCTGGTTGTACATGATGTCCGTGACGGTGGAAAAGAGCATGGAGTTGTTCACTATGCCCGACTGGTCGTCAGGGAGGAAGCTGTTGAAAAGTATCAGGGAGATGAACTGCTTCTGCACCTTGTCTTCGGTGCTGAGCGCGCTTTCCACCCTCGACTTTATGGTAGGGTCTATGTCAGGTATGTCTATGGAGAATGCCAGCCTCGGACTCCTGACCTTGTCGGATATGTTTATGCCGCAGTCCACTGTCCTTCTTGTGGATACTGACGAGGTGTCCGCTATCAGGGTGGCGAGGGATGTCTTTGTCCTGTATGTGGCATTGATGTCGAGGTCGCTGTCCATTATGTCCCCGTTGAATTTTATGGAGCTTCCGTCGCTTATGGTGAAGTCCCTGTATGCAAGCTCCTGAGCCACGAACCGGTAGTTGCCGCTTGTCAGCGTGTAGTCTCCGAGTATGTTGAACTCGTCTCCGTGCAGTTCGAGTTCTATGTTTCCCGCACCTCTGCCCCTGAGCACATTGCCTGTGGACTTGTCGATTTCCACGAAAGCCTCTATCTCGGGTGTCACCTGCACGTCAAGCCTGACACCGAGCTCGCTGCTTTCCTTCTTCCCGGTCCTGATTTTTTTTATCATCTGCTCATACGGGTCGACATAGACTTCCGTCTCCGGCTTCCTGAATGAGAGCAGGTCGCCTGTCGTGGCTGTTGCGGACGATGGTATCGGGATATGTATCTGCCCCGTTCCGGATGTCATTGCATTGACATCCAGGGTTATGGCATTAAGCGGACCGGTTATGGCCAGTTCCCCGGTTGCGGAGAGATTTCCGTAGAACGAGCTGTTGTCCTCTTCTGTCGTGTTCAGGCATTCCATGTCGGTGACGCTGATTCCGGCATCGAGCCTGATGTCCTTCAGGCGGTCGTACGAGATGCCTCCGGTTATGCGCCCGGTGTTCCCGTTCCTGTCGTTCAGGAGCATGTCGTCGAAGTGTACTCCCGAATCGTCGATGTGGAAATCACCGAACACATTGTAAGGTACATTCGTGAAGGCTATCGTGAGCTTTGAGCGGTCGAGCCTCATGCCTTCGCTGGATATGCTGTAGTCTCCGGAAGAGCCCTCGACGGATATCTTTCCGGAAAGGCTGCCTTCCATGCTGCTGAATACCGTCTGCAGGAACGGCTGGGCGTACGATATGTCGGTGCCCAGCAGGTCTGCCGACGCCTGTATCTTTTTCGAGGCGGGGAAGTAGCTGCCGGTGATGCCGAATGTCCTGTGCCCGGCCAGCTCATTGGCTGCAAGAATCTTGAAACTGCTGTCAAGGTCGTCCCATCTGCTCGCCAGGGTGAGGGTCCCGATTTCTGCTCCTGCTATGCGGGTGGAGTCGCTCATGAACTGGAGAGTGAGTCCGAGCCCGTGCTCCTGCGGAGCAAGTCTCGCTTCTCCGGTCACCGCCCCCTCGATGCCGAACCTGTCCTTCAGAAGCGGGTTCAGCATGGAGATGTCGAAGCGCTCGAGCCTCATGGTCAGGGTGTCGGACTTTTCTTTCGAATAGCCTCCCGAGATTTTTATGGACTGGTCTCCGCTCGAGAACTCCACCATGTCCACGTCCACATCGCCTCCGTTTATCATGAGGAATGACGGCTTCACGGCCCATTCCCTCGAGTTGAGCAGCACTCTCGACGGCAGCATCTTTATATGGCAGCAGAGATTGTCGTTCTCGTCCCTGTGTATGTCGTTGGTGATGAATATCTCCCCCTTGTTCACCAGTTCCCCCGGATTCTCGTATGTATATCCGAACCCTATGAAGTCGTTTTTGGCGAACAGCTTGAGACTGTTGTTCTCGAGGGTGACGGTGGCTATGTTCATGGTCTTGCCGCGGAGCTCTCCGGTGAGGCTTCCGTTCACGTTGTCGAGTTTCATCTCGACATTCTTCATGTTGTTCTCGTTGTAGGCAATCCTCGGTGAGGACAGGCTGGCGCGGAATACCCCTGCCGTGTCTATGCTCATGTCGAGGGACGTGCTGTCGGAGATGTACATCCCCGGAGCCACGAATGCCATGAGGTCCATCGAGTTCTTGCATCTGAACGCTATGCGGTACCTGTCGTTGGTGCGGACATGGACAGTGTCTCTGAAGAGGGCGGGCAGTTCCCGTTTCAGTGTCACCTCATTCAGGTCGGACAGGAATTTCGTTATCTGAGCCGAGCCGTCGAAGGATGCGTCCGCGAATGAGGAGCCGAGCCTCATCCTGTACAGCTCGTCCCCGAAATAGGAATTTATCGCAATGTCCCCGATGTCGTACCTTCCGGCATTGTTCCTCAGCACGATGTCCTCTATCTTCATGTTCCCGAACAGGTCGCCTCGCTGCTTCCTGTTGAAATTGGCTGTGGCCTGGAGCCTTATTTCAGACATGCCGCGCTTGTCTATGTTCAGTGCGTTCAGGTCTGCATATCCTATGTTAGCGTAGAACTTGTAGACTGAATTCCGTGTCCTTGCAGACAGTGAGAACACTCCCTGGAACATGAAGTTGAGGTTCGGGTCGTTGCAAATTATCCTCCCGTCGAACGCATTCCTCTCCATTGTGCCGGCTGCGGCGATGCTGGAATAGTCGTAGCCGTTGAAATGAAGCCGGTCCACGAAGAGTGAATCTATCCCGAGCTGCGGGCCTTCCCCCTTGCTGCCGAGGTCCGCGTTGAACTTTGCACGCATCGAGCATGGCCCGAGCAGCCTGCTGTCCACTATGTGGCCGAGGTTGAAGTCTTCGGATGCCATGTCCCCTGCTATCCTGACGGAGCCCTTGCCCGATACAAGGTTGCGTATGTTCACAGATGCGGCGAGGCTGCCGGTGTCCGCGACAGCCCTGACACGGGCATCGAGGTCGTCGAGTTTTCCGGACACGTCCGCGCGGATGGAGAACTCCACCCCTTCAGCCATGTCTGCGATATTGACTTCAGAGCCGGGGGCGAATGAGCGTATGGAAGCCTCGAGACCGGACGTCGTTGTCACCATCTCCTTCAGGTCAAGGTCGAAGTATGTCTTCCCGATGTCCGGAAGCCCTGTCATCCTGCCGTCGAACATCATTCTCACGCCGTCGGACGTCCTTATGTTCATGTCCTTGAATATCATGTCCTTCACGACTCCGGACACTTTTCCCGACAATTCGGACTTCATCCTGACGTCCTTGAGCCCGGGCGCGAAGTAGGAGATGGTCTTCATGTCCACGGAAGATGTGGCGACATTCCCTTCGAGCCTTATCTTACCTATGAAATCCGAGAAATGTCTGGGGTCGTCATAGCTCATGGAGTACAGGGGGACATCTATCTCCGACCACGGGTCGGAAAGCCTTATATCCTCGATTATGCTTTTGCCGTCACCGACCCTCGCCTTGCCCGAGAGGGAATTGCAGACGTAGCCGCTCTTCTCACGGAAGGACATGAAGTCGAGCGTGCCTGTCATGACGTTCCCGGTGAGGTCGAGCCTGCGTGCCTCGATGTTTATGTCGTTCACCTCCAGATTGTCCCAGTCTATGCCGTAGCCGTCGTACAGGCCATACGGCTTCCAGACATTCTTCAGCCTGAATGTCATGTCGCTGATGGATGCCCTGCGTATCTTGAACACAGGCTTGTCGTTCTTCGGCTTGTCCGGGTCCGGAAGCGGTATCCTGAATATCCTTGTGAGGTTCACAATCCTGTCTCCCTCTATGACAAGTGTCATTTCCGCATTGGATATGTATGCGCGCCCTATCCGGAGCCCGTCGTTGCCCATAAGCCCGTTCAGCGAGAATCTCCCGATGATGTATTCCGCCTTGAACAGGGTGTCGGCCCCTTCCGCCAGAGGATTGTCGTCGATGACCGCGACATTCTTGAGGACGAGGGCATTGAACGGCCTCAGGTGGATTTTGTCGAATACTATCCGGCCGTCTATCTTCCCTTCGAGGCTTTCCGTGACCTTCTTTACCAGATACGTCTGTACCTGCGGCAATTGTATCGACAGTATCGCCGCAAAAAAAACTGCCGTCACGGCAACGAATGACAGCCAGACTATCTTGAGTATTCTTTTAATCGCAGTTATCATCAAGTCAATCTACAAAAATAGCAATTTTATCGGATAAATGTCGTAATTTTGCCGTTCCGGACAATGATAAAGGAATTAATTGAATTATGGCTGATATAATACTGGGGATAGAGTCTTCCTGTGACGACACTTCTGCAGCCGTCATCAGGGACGGTTACCTTCTTTCCAATGTCCTCGCAAGCCAGGATGTCCACAAGGCATACGGCGGAGTGATACCGGAGCTCGCTTCACGGGCCCATCAGTTGAACATAGTCCCTGTCGTGAGCCAGGCCATCGACAGGGCGGGGATACGCCCGGAGGAGATAACCGCCATAGCATTCACTGCCGGGCCGGGGCTGCTGGGGTCCCTTCTCGTGGGGACGTCTTTCGCCAAGGGGCTTTCCATGGCTCTCGGCTGTCCTCTTGTCAAGGTGAACCATCTCCAGGGACACATCCTCGCCAATTTCATAAAACAGTACGACAAGGAGAACGTGCATCCGGCTTTCCCGTATCTCTGCCTTCTGGTGTCGGGAGGCAATTCGCAGATTGTCAGGGTGGACAGCCCTCTCGACTTCGAGATTCTCGGGCAGACCATAGACGATGCGGTGGGGGAGGCCTTCGACAAATGCTCCAAGATGATGGGGCTGGGTTATCCCGGCGGGCCGGTCGTGGACAGGCTCGCGAAGGAGGGAGACCCGTACCGGTTCCGTTTCGCCAAGCCTCATGTGCCCGGCTACGACTACAGTTTCAGCGGGATAAAGACGTCCCTGCTTTACTTCGTCAGGGACATGATTGCAGAAGACCCCGATTTCATGGAGAAGAATAAGGAGGACATCTGCGCAAGTTTCCAGCGGACTCTTATAGAGATACTGATGGACAAGCTCGTGAAGGCTGCCAGGGATACCGGCATCCGGGAGATAACCATCGGCGGGGGAGTCTCTGCGAACAGCGGACTGCGTGCAGCGATAACGCAGGAGGGTAAGAAGAGAGGATGGAACACATATCTTCCGGAGTTCAAGTTCACCACCGACAATGCGGCCATGATAGCGATTGCAGGATATTTCCACTATCTCAACGGGGAAAGGACGCCGCTGGATGTGGCCCCTGTTTCAAGAATTGCCGAAATGGCGTAAATCCGCGAAGAAGTATGAAAGAGTTCGAGATTGCCTGTCCGATAGGGCAGAAGCTTGACAGCGCCGTGGTGAAGCAAGCTGCGGCTAAGACCATGGGGGTGCCGCTGAATTCCGTCGGGACATGGAAAATAGTGAGGCGTTCGATAGATGCGAGAAACGAGATTCTCTACAGGTACAGGATTGCGGCGCATGTCGCAGGGGAGACCCCGGAGGAATATGTGCTGCCGGAATACAAGGACGTATCGGCCGCTGAGCCCGTGATTGTGGTAGGGGCAGGGCCGGCCGGCATGTTCGCCGCACTGAAACTTCTCATGCTCGGGTTCAGGCCTGTCATCCTCGAACGAGGGAAAGATGTCCACAGCCGCAAGTTCGACATTGCCGCCATCTCTCGTGACGGTGTCGTGAATCCGGATTCCAACTACTGCTTCGGGGAAGGTG
>CALVDM010000001.1 GCA_944326335.1 uncultured Bacteroidales bacterium | reverse complement strand
TACACAAACGATATGATGACGGAAAATGATCACAGGAATGCTATCGACTATGCCAGGAAGCAGGGCCGGGCTGAGGGAGAGATGGTCGGAAAGCGGTCTGTCGCACAAAGGATGCTTGCTGCAGGTCTCGACCCGAAGATGATATCTGAAATGACAGGTCTGGCGGAGCCGGAGATCCGCGGACTCTGAATCAGCAATTTTTGTTCGTTATCCGCAGCCTTAACCTGACTGTAATCCCGTCCGATGTATCCGAAAGAATCTCCTGCGAGGAATGCAGCGGCAGAGTCTTCACGAAAGCTCCGTCCAGGGCATTGTATTTCAGCACGATTTCCTCCACCGGATCAGACGGGTTGTTCCAGATTCCGAAACTCTCCCTGAAAAGGGAAGGGACATCGACAGCATCATCCCTTACGAATTTTTCATCTGCCGCTACCGACACACTGTGCATCCTGTCCGGACCGAAAGTCTTGAGTATGCTGTCCGAATCATAACCTATCAGATGCCACCTTTGCTGATACTCCCTGGAGGAATTGCACTCGATATCTATCTGGAGAAGTTCTCCGATGGTCCTGATATCCCGCTGTATGGTCCTGAGGGAAACTGTTCCCATACGGTCGTCCAGAATCCCGGCTCTGGAGGCCACATATTCTGCCAGTTCCTTCGGACTGGCACTTCGTCCGTCTCTCAATCTGTTCAGGATAAGAGTCATTCGTTTCAATGGAAATAATTTCGCCATATCCGGATGTTTAACTTAACGACAGTTCGACGAATTTATGTTGCTCAGGACCAGGGGATTCGTCGAACTGTTGTTATGGATTTCCTGAAATCCAAATTTCTTAAACCCCAGTCGCTGTGGCGACCCTGCTCACTCTCGAATGTCCATCGGACATTCTCGTAAAACGTTCTCGACTATTCAAGGGGCGCCACCCCCATTTCTGCTCACTTTCGAATGTCCACCGGACATTCTCATGAACCGCTCCCGACCTCGCCGGGGGCTCGTCGCAGAACTTGCATTCTGCTCCTCAGCGGAAGTTCGATGAATTTCAATAAATTAAAATTCATCGAACTCACGTTAACTTACAAACATACTGAATTTCCCGAGGAAACGGAAAAGTAACAAAAATCAGCCTATTACTGATATAATGACATAAAAAACACTATATTTGGAGAGATGGGGCAGAAATGCCCGTAAAACCGGAACATTCTTAAAAATTACAGTCATGAAAAAGTATCTTGCCGGAAAAGCACTGGCAGTTTCCGCAATAGTCTCGGCGGCAGTGGCATTGTCTTCGTGCAGCGGAGACTTCAAGACGCAACAGACTACGATTTCCGAAAAATTCGCATTGGCCGAAGGGCGCACCGACTCCCTCGATTTCAGCATCGACGCGGAATTCCCTGTCTCCGGACTCGGTAAGGACGCATACCTGAAGATATCCACAGCAATAACGGATGCGCTTTTCGGAGAAGACTACATGGCAATGACACCTGAGGCTGCATGCAAGGCATACATGGAGGACCGCGTGTCCGGCTACCGTGCAGAGAATCTGCCGATGGCGGAGAACGTGGAATTTGCCGGCTCCTCATTCGACAGGGCCGACTACACATCCGGAGAATTCACGTCGGACGGCGGGGACATCCTCTCATACCTCGTCACGAAATACGTGTATTCGGGAGGAGCGCACGGAATGTCCTCCGTGACGGCATACAACTTCAACCGCAGGACAGGCGACACTATCACTGAAGAGTCCTTCTTCAGTGACGGATACGTGGAGCCTCTGACCAGGCTGCTCACGAAGCATCTGCCTGAAGCCCTCGAGTCGCCGGCAGACACATCCATGCTCTTCCTGAACGAAATAGAACCGAACGGGAACTTCAGCATCGGCGACGCGGGGATAACATACATCTACAACCAGTACGAAATCGCACCTTATTCGATGGGAATCATCAAGGTCACCGTGCCTTGGGAGGAACTCGAAGGGTTGCACTGACTTCGCCACCATGGAAGCGGCACCAGACTGGATTTTATCCACAATCAACGGGAAGATAGCATCTGTCTCGCTCGACTACGGGATTTTTGCGGAAATAGCGAAGAAAGTCTCGAGGCTGCCTGCGGACACCGTCTCCGAAATCAAGTGCTCCAGGGTTTCCACACAGGATGTGATAAAGATGTCGAAGACCGTGCAATGGGATGACATGTGGCTGTTCGGCACGGATTTCCAGAAGACTGTATGGAAAAGGCTCTTCGAACTCTCTCATCCAGAGGGGGACCAGCCGTGCCGGAAACAGCTGCTGAGCTATTCCGAATTTGCCGGGCTGTGCGGGAAGAGTTCCGGAGTGAGGGCCGTCGCACACGCCATAGCCCAGAATCCGGTCGCCATCATAATCCCCTGCCACCTGATTGTCCCCAAAGAGGCAATGGACAGGATTGAAGATATGGAGAGACAGGCGGACAACTCCCTTTTCGGCAGAGACGGGCTCATCCCTGACCCATCCCTGGATTTCGGGGAATACCGTTACGGGAAGCAGCTGAAAAAGATGCTGATTTTGTACTATTTTCGCACTTCATTGTATTTTAATTAGACAGGCAAGGTACTATCCATGATACTTTTGTTGAAACTGATAACCAATTCAAACTTAAAAGCGTCATGGACAGAAGAATCTCTCTGATCATTATGGCAGCCGCATCCGTGCTGATGTCGGGCTGCGCCTCTTCCGTGCAGGAAAATCAGGACAAAGGACCCGTGTATGTGGAAGCCAAGGAGTGGGATAAACAGCACCCGGACCGTCCTGTATGGAAAATGTACCCTTCCCTGACTGTCGACAGCCTCGGCATAAGGCCGGAGAAAGCAGACAGGCTCAACGGATACGGAAGCCTTGCCAAAGGCCCGTCATTCAAAGCCACAGGTTACTTCTACACCACGGAATACAATGACCGGTGGATTTTTGTCGACCCTGAAGGCCATGCACACATAGACGCAGCTGTTGTGGGTGTGCGTACCGGGCAGGGAGAAAGGAACAAGGCAGCATTTTCCGGGAAGTTCGCTGACAAGGAGGACTGGATTGCCAGGACCGTGGACGCCCTTGTCTCTTACGGGTTCAACGGGGCCGGCACCTGGTCCGACGAGGAGGCGATAAAAGCATACAACAGCCTGTCAGAAGACAGGAAATTCACTTATTGTCCGATGCTCAACCTCATGTCGGGTTACGGCAGGGAACTGAAGATAACAAGGCAGCTGGCAGGGAACACCGGATATCCGAACCAGTGCATTCCTGTCTTCGATCAGGGATTCGAAGAGTATTGCGACAGGCACATAGCCTCCGTAATCGGCAGATACAAAGGAGACCCTGCCGTCCTCGGCTTCTTCTCTGACAACGAACTTCCGATAGGCAAGAAGAATCTTGAAGGGTATCTCGACCTTCCGGAAGGGGACAACGGGAGAAAGGCAGCCGAAGAATGGCTCGAAAAGAAAGGTGTCTCCCGTTCCATGATTACTGATGAGTTGCGCTGCGAGTTTGCGGGATACGTGGCTGACAGATATTACGACATCGTACACAGGGTCCTCAAGAAATACGACCCCGACCATCTTTACCTCGGAAGCCGCCTTCACGGAGGAGCCAAGCATATCAGGGAAGTGGTGGAAGCGGCAGGAAGGCATTGCGATGTGATTTCCATCAACTACTACGGTTTCTGGGATGTCCGTGACAAAGATATCGCCAACTGGGAAAGCTGGGCGGACAAACCTTTCATAATCACGGAATTCTACACGAAGGCCGAAGATTCCGGGCTGAGCAACGCAACAGGGGCCGGATGGCTTGTCCACACGCAGAAAGACAGGGGAATACATTACCAGAACTTCATAATAGGTCTCCTGAGGTCAGACAACTGCGTGGGATGGAGCTGGTTCAAATACCAGGACAATGACCCGACCGCAAAAGGCGTGGACCCGTCCAACCTGAATTCAAACAAAGGCTGCTTCGACAACGACTACACCCCGTACGGAGAACTCGTGACAAGGATGCAGGAAGTGAACAGCATCAGATACTCCGTGGCAGGGATAAGATAGCGCGGAGCGGGATATTCAAAAATTCTTGAACCATGAGACATATTGTAAACATTTTGTTGACGGTATCCGTCTTGTTGCCGGCAATACATCCACTGTCGGCTCAGCAGAAAAAACCTGTAGCTTTCTATCTTGAGAATCTGCCGGGAGAACGCATCGGAGAATATTCTGATGAACGTATAATATCAGACCTCCAAGACGACGGATTCGTGGTCATAGAAGTGGACTGCAGCAGGTATCCGCAGACATCTCCGGAACTGGAAAATGCACTTGTTGAATTCCACAAGAATTCTCCGGAAGTATATTCAAAATATGAGACAGCAGATATCGAAATAGATCCGGACTACATATTCTATGTTCCCGAAGGCTACACAATAACAAGGAATATCCCTGTATGGAATATAGAAGAGAACGGAGCAGACGGTTCTGTCGAACGCGTAATGGACACATACAACAGCGTGATAGTTCCAAAATTCGGTGTAGAACCGGTAACCGACCCGGAACAGATGAAAAACCCTGACGGCTCAGACATCGACTGGAACCTTTACATAGACATAATTCATCCAAGCGGAAATGCATCCAAAGACGTTCCTCTTTTATTGAACTTTTCTTCCAATTCTCCGAGAATGGTCCCGTTCAGCCCCCTGAAGACTGAAGAAGTGGTATACAGGTCTATTTTTCCTATGGGCTTCATGACCACAGGATACGCATGGGCCAATGCCGACCACTGCTATAATCCTTTGGCAAGAGGTGAAAGTTGGGGATATTTCGACCAGTATACACTTGAGGACTGGGACGGGCTCGCGGCTGTAACAGCATACGTCAGATATTTGAGGACGCATCTGCAGGACTACAATCTCGACGGGAAAATCGGAGTCATGGGAATCTCGAAAGCATCATACAGTGCCGTCAGAATTGCTGACTTGAACAATGCAGACGGAGAAGAACACTTTCTGTTCAACGGAACGCCCAACAACAAACCTCAACCATGGCAAGACGGAGAAAGCCATGTGGACGTTGCCTATGCAGCAGCAGGAAACGGGACGAGAAGGGTTTCCCAATATGTCAACGGCAACACTGTACCTATGATAACTTCTGCCGGTGCAAAAGACGAATATAATCAATGGGCCGTTTACCCTGAAGTAGTCAGACACATGCAGGACATAGACCACATTCATCTTGCCCTGTGGATGGAAGAACTTGGTCACACATATCCCGGGATGGGAACAGACCTCGCAACTGGAGAACCGCGATATGTGATATTCAAACGATTCTTCGACCACTATCTGAAGCCCGATTCCGAGCATGATGCAGACGTATTCTATATCATTCCCAAAGACGGAGCGACAGAGATTGACTCCAGAGGATATTCAAGGGTACTCGCACCTGATGGGATACTGCCGGTGGCAATGCTCGGCATTTCTCCTTATTCGCCGATAACCGTGCGGTTTCTGACTGAATTCAGCGAAGACGAGATTAACGCCAAGGTGAAAATTGTAAAACTCTCTGACGGGTCGTCTGTGAAAGGTGTATGGACAGCTTCAATGCAAAACACATCTTTCTCCTTCACCCCGGAAACACCTCTCGAGAAGGATGAGGAATACGAAATATCCGTGCCGGACGACTTGACGTCCTTGAACGGCAATTCCCCGTCTGCCGCCAAGACAAGAAAATTCAAGGTAACAAACGTTTCTGACGAGGATGAAGGACCTGTTGTGGAGAACAAGATATTCCCTACAGATGACACATATTCGCAAGTTGCCAAGAATACAGAACCAAAGGGTGATGAAAAAACATTGAGAGTAAGGTACAGTACAATGGGAGACTGGAGGTTCGACGGGTTCATGAAATTTGACATTTCAGATCTTAAGCCGGGAAGAATAACAAAGGCTTCAATATACCTCACGCCATCTGCTGCATTGACAGGAACCCCTATAACAGTCCAGTTCTTCAAGACAAATCCGGACTGGAGCGAGGACGGACTCGTCTCCGAGAGCCGTCCCCTGATTGAGGACAGCTATTTCGATGCCCAGACAGTATCTGTGGAGGGAAACACCGTCATTGCGGATGCCACAAACATAATAAGGCAGACGCTTATGAATGGAGAAAAGGAGTTCAGTATATGTATCCGTGTTCCGAGTTCAGCAGGAAGCACTGAGAATATCTATTTCAATTCGAAAGAAGCAGAACAGGAAGCCGTAAGACCTTTCCTGTCTGTGGAAAAGACCAAGATTACCGGAAATCCTACAATAGACATAGAACGGGAATACGAAGCCGGAGAGACTGTAATTCTCGATGTAAGGACAGAATATGAAGACGAAACAGTATCCGTGGAGTGGTTCATGGACGATAATCCGGTAGAAGGAGACACGATAACACCTGACTCCGGCCTGCATAAAATAAAGGCGGTAGTCACCGGACCGCCGGACATCGGAACTGATATAATCGTAAAATACATAAAAGTGAATTGAACATGAAAAGGATTCTTTATATTACAGAATATCTGGCAGTTGTCTGCCTGCTTTCGACATACGGGTGCAAGACACCGGACATCACGGAAGGAAATGCGGCAAGCATCGATGAGGCTCTCGTTTCAGCATTCATACAATACGAAGATTACGGTTTGTACAACAGCAATGCTGACCCGGATTATACGCTGGATCTGTTGAAGCAGGAAATGGTCTATAACACGAAATCCATGAAATTCATAATCCAGGACGAAGACAGAGCCGAGGTGTTTTCCGCTGCTCTGTCTCCGTCCGGACAGGATGGATTCTACTCCGTGGTGACCGAGTCTTCAATTGGAGATATCGCCGAAGGGCAGTTCCGGATGAAAGAAGTCAAACGCGAAGGAGACCGGATATGGCTCTGGGAAGCCAACAACAAATTCGGGCTTGTGGCCCTGTATGAGAATTAATCTGACAATTACAGGTATTTATCGCAATAGTCAAGATAGCAGGACCAGTCATAATCCGTAACATCGTGCTTGCCGGCTCTGACATGATAAGCGACATCACAATGGACAGGGTGATGGATTTCAGGCATGACACTGTCGGCAAGCCCTTTCAGCCCGTATAACTCATACACCTCTCCGGCATGATAAGCTGCCAGGAACTCTCCCTTAGGGTCACTCCACTTGTCCTCTTCTGCACTGGACACATACAGGTGCCTCGGTGCAATTACCGCAAGAAGCTGATGCTGGTCATACGGAAGGGCCTCTTCCCTATCGGCATACTGCCTGTAAGCCGGACAAAACCAGTATCCGAAGCGGGAAGTTATCCAAGAGAGATTCTCTCCGAATACTCTTTTGGAAAGAGCAGCCCCTGTACATCCGGACTCATTGGAAATCACGACTTTGAACCGTTCATCCTGAGCACCTGCCCAGATTGCGGCCTTGCCTTGCCTGGAATGCCCCATTACAGCTAATCTGGAGGCATCGATTTCGTCTACAGTTTCGAGATAGTCTGCAATGCGGCTCAATCCCCATGCCCACGCGCCTATCGCACCCCACTCGTTGTAATCCTGCATATTCCTGTTGAATCCGCTGAACAAGGAAGCTATACTGCAATCCCGTAGAGCCGGATTGTCCGGACATATATCATGATAACACATCGTTGCAAGGGCATACCCTGCATCTACAATCATGTCAAGATTCCATCTTGATTTCTGGTTTCCCCTTTCCCAGGAAATATCGTCCGGAGCCTTGACTTTATGGAATATCGGCGGATAATAGATTCTTTGGTCATCGCAGATGCTGTGATTGCCATTGAAATTGTATGACACGAAAGCAGGAACCGGACCTTCCTTCTTGTTCGGAATGACAAGAAGAAGGATGGCATCTACTGTCCGGTCTGGATTCCCGAAAGTAAAAAGAACCTGTCTGAAGGTCGCTTTGCCGTCAAGGGCATCGCCAATCTCTGACAGGACAGTCCATTTCACAGGAATACGCTCTTTCGGAGTCTCCCCATATACATTCTCGCTGAAAAAAGAAAGAATCTCCGGTTTCCTGACGGTTTCCCATTCTTCAACAGTTGAAATCCGCTGTCCCGACTCGCTTACCAGAATCTCCGGCAAAGTAAACTCCGGGACTTTTGACTCATCCTGATTTATACGCGCAGTCTGTGCAGCGACATTCGCTGCACAGACTGCTCCAACCAATAAACAAACAATTGTGCGCATTTATCTGGCTATTTTCTTCATTGCCCGGACCGGTCTCTCTCCCGACTTGCTGTATTGACTGTGACCCTTGTTCGACATTTTTACAGCCCATGCCTTGGTGTCACTGTTCTCGCAGCTTGTCCACATGTAAGTGTCATAAGTCATAGGGTCACCGCCATAAGACTCGAGATAAGAATTTATCAATTCTGCCCCCGGTGCGCCTTCACCTGCAGTGTTGTTGTAAAGAGTATTCAATTCGCTCCTTGACGGCATATACCACCCTTCTCCGAGGTCTGTACAGAACTTGGCCGCAGGGTATGCAGTTGCGAAATTCGGAAGAGCCTTAAGGATTTCAGTGTTCTCAATTCCGTCTTTCGCATTGCTCGTTGTCCCGGTTAATATGGTCTCTGTACTCCATGCCAAAGTCTCCTCTTCCAAGGAAACGACTTTTATGTATTCTTCCGTGATTTCGAACACCATGCCGCCATCATACAATGCGCCTATCGCCAGTTCCTCCGGAGCCGTGGTATTCTGCTTCACGTTGACAGGAAGAGATAACTCCTTATCGCCCTGACCGGCTGTGACAGTCACTACGGCAGAACGTATCGCACCCGTATTGTTCGTTGACAATGCGGTGAGCAAGACAGTATTATCCTGCACTTCCGCCGACAACCAGTCCGCACCCTCCTCCACAGAAACCCTTACATCTGTCTTGTTGGTCTCGAACGATACTGTCGCAGTCGAATTTTCTTCAGCGGCAAGTTCGGCATTCGGATTTGCAATTTCAAGGATTGTCGTCTCGGAAGCCTCATCCCTTATTCCCTGCTTCACATTGATTGTAGCAGTGGCCGTATTGTCTCCTTCACCGGCGACGACAGTGATCACGGCTGTCCTTTCCCCTCCGGTATCATTAGGTTCCGCCGCTATGGCTCTCAGTATCTTGCCTTCACACTCCGCTGTCAACCATGTTTCGCTGGAAGACGCGGTGAACTTCATCTGATTGCTTATGATTGTTGCCTCCCCTTCGTCGAACATGGAGCCTCCAATCTCGATTTCTGTCTTGGATAACGACAATGTCGCTTCCGGGACAATTTCCGGCCCCGGATCCGGCATGGTCTCGCCTTCCTCGATATCCAAAGCTGCACCGTTACATGCTACAGCACCTGCGGCAACGGCCGCCAAAAACAATAATCTGGTCATTTTTTTCATCTTATCGTGTTTTATGTGGTTATTTATTTGTCAAAATAATCCATCAACCTGTATGCATTGTAGTTAAGGTCTCGCGCATACTTTGCAAGCCATGGATAGATATCATAATTATTGTCGAAAAGACCTTTGTTCGCAGGTTCTCCGCTATTGTCTTCTCCGTCATCATCCTGATATTTGAACCAATGCCAACCAACGCAATTCTTTGCCTCAAGCAGACCCAAGGTGAAGTGCTGATATGCATATGCCCGCTCTTTCTGCGTAGGGACGGCAAAACCGGCTCCGGACTTATTGTTCAGGTCGGTATCCATGGCCTTGGTATAGAATTCCGTCACGATAAAAGGAGCATCAGGAGCCCATGTCTCCCAATCCTTTACGGCACCTGTAAGTTCCACGTCCCATCTGGAGTAGTAGTTTATGGAAATCACATCGCACCACTCGCCGGCTGCACGCACAACATTTTCCATATACTTTGGAGTCCCGTGAAGCCTTGACCCGAGATACAGCATTTTGTCGTCAATCTTCATCAGGGCTTCTTTCACTCCTTTATAATAACGTTCGGCAAGCATTCCGGCAAACTCATCATTAAGTTCATCAGTAACCTTGTCTGCCCCTTTGTCATTCATGAATTTTTCAGCTTCCTGATATGCGATGTCAGACTTGCTGCCCTTCAGAATCCTGTCCAGAAGTCTAGAACTCATCGAAGAGAAATTGATCTCATTATCCGAGAAAAAACCTATGACATTCGGGTCGTTCAGATACGGCGCAAGCTCAGTCCTTATATAATCTTCACAGAACTGTGGCCATTCATCATGAAGTACAAGGGCCACGGCCGTATTGGATTCTCCATTGCAATATGACAGCCCGTATTCGCTGCGGAATTTTGACAGGAAGCCGAAAGACGGGGCAAGAGTGATTGGAGATTCCGGGTGAGCTCTGTTAAAAGACTGGATTGTGGAATATGTATCCGTACAGAAAGCCCCGGAACCATGAAAACCTGTCTGTGCCAACTCCTCCTGTGTCTTTTCGAGCCAAGTGAAATCATTTCCGAACTTAGCCTTGAATGCTTCTGCATTACGGGTCGACGAGCCTTTACGCAAAGATGCCACTCCTCTTTGATGATGAGGATATCCTTCCGGATCGATAAAATACCAGCGGTCCCCGATTTTCTTTACATAGAACCGTCCTGTCGCCTCCTGTTGTCCGATGTCAGTCCTGCTGCCATATTTATTGGTTGATGCAGCATACTGTTCCCTTGTAGTTTCATAGTCAAAACCTATAAGGTAGGGGACAATCCTGGCCTTTGCCGTTTTCCAGCTTACGGGGACCGACGAAGAATACTGAACGCTCACAGGATAATACGGGTCATTATTGAAAGACTCTTTGTAGTTCTCCTGGGCGAGATGCTCCGGAAGGACGTACACATCTTCCGGATATTCAGGCTCCTCCACATCAGGCTCCTCCACAGGTGTTGTGCCGCCGGCCACTGGGGGAGGTGCATCCTGCCCCTTGACACAGCCATACACCAGAGCCGAGGCCATAATCAGCAGAATAATCGATTTTACAAGTTTCATTTCACTGCATTAATTATGTGGTTAACTGTCAATAACATCTGTATATTCTTATTGCATTGAGAACAGGTTCTCCCTTCTCCGGGATAAATCGCACATCGATTCCTTCTCCCCCATAAGATTCCACAGTAAATTTCTTTATAACGGCGGTCTCTGCTCCACATTCTCCAGCAATATCAAAGCTGTCAAGAACTTTGACTCCATTTATTTCAACGTCAAAACTGCGTTCTCCAGACTTTTCCCTGACTGCATCGTTGCCAAGATTATATGCCAGCACTTCCTTTTCGGGTCCGGATTCGAGTTCCGCAAAGTACAGGTATACATAATATTGCCCGTCAGGGACATCGGCCCTGAAACCTTCGATATTCCGTCTCTGTGTCTGGAAAACAGGATCCTGGCTGGTATTCAATACATCTACATCATAGCATGGGAGTGAGCCATGTCTTGTTTTCGTCCTTGCAGGTTCTCCACCGACATAACCCCAGCTTCCCGGCCTGTATTCCTTTTCCGGAATCCAGACCATCCGGGCTTCCCGGTCTTCAAAATATCTCCCGGAACCAAGCATGATGTTCATTTCCATAAAATCCTGCCCGCTGTTCCTGAAATTACATGGGACCATCCTGAAATCAACCTCATACATGTCCTTCATTACTACCCCATTCTTATCCGCAACCGCCTCCAGAGTATTCAAACCGTTGATGAACGGAACAACGAATACTGCAGTCATGCCTGTGACAGGAGACACACCAAGAGACTTGCCGTTATGGAACAGCTCCACAGTCGAGGCGTTTGTATAGACTTCAACAGGTTGTCTGCAAACGCCGAGGCTGTCCGACACACCGCCTCTTGTCTTCCAGCCGTGGCAACCTATCCGGAGTTCCGGCTTATCAGAAAGCCATGCCTTATAGAGATAATACACATCCTTCCGCTCCCTGTCAACACCGGTGAGTCCTTTATTGTTTATATGCGGCATGGCGTCTCTTCTGCTTTCAGAATAGAATGAATTGAGATTCCACACCGTAGTACCTGCGAGCCATTTCCGGGACAGGATTTCCGGGATATAATGATGGTGATACCTCAGCCCGTATTCACAGGTGAAATCGAAACGTTCAGAGGAAAAAGAATGTAATCTTGGATCGACATCCGCTCCATATTCAGTCACGATAATGCTTTGGTCCGGATATCTGGCATGAAGGTTTTCGAGGGTTTTTTCAAATCCGTCAAATTTACCTCCATACCATCCGTTATACAAGTTCCAGCCCAGTATTTTCGGCAGGCTGCTTATGCCGCTTCTGTCATAGATATCAGGATTACTGTGGCACGGAAGCATAGTGTATCTGTCCGGATCAAGCTTCCGTATCGTGTCCTCTATATCGGAAGCTACCGAATAGAGGTAGTCCATGTATGTTTTTTCAGCTGCCTTATCATTTTTATCATAAGGAGGACGCAGCAGAACCTCGTTCATGTAAGCCCATATTACCACTGAAGGACTGTTGAAATCCTGCCATACCATCTCTTTTGCCATTTCAATGCAATTCCGTCTGAAGGTTTCGGACATGGTGACTGCATTGACGACAGGAATTTCGACAGAAGAAACTATTCCCAGCCTGTCACACATCTGCGTTACAACAGGATCCTGAGGATAGTGTGAAATGCGCAGGAAATTACCGCCCATATCTTTCAACAGCCGGACATCCATGACATGCATCTCGTCATTCAAAGCGTTTCCTTTGAGGTAATAGTCCTGATGCCTGTTTGTACCTGTAAGCTTGACGTATTTGCCATTAAGGGAAAATCCTTCATCGGGGTCGAAATCAAACCATCTTATACCGAAAGATTCCGAAACCCTGTCTTCAGGCTGCCCGGATTCGTTCTCCAATGTCGTCACTATCCTGTACAACGCAGGATTATCCATGCTCCATAATTCCGGAGATTCGAGAGTAATCCCGGCTGTTTCACATCTGTTCTCCGTGTTTGCAGGAATTCTGACATTCACGGACTTGCGCGCGACACAATTTCCATCCGGGGAGAACACCTCGTGCGAAAGGACGCACTTCGCATCTGAATCTCTGTCATTGGAGAGATAAGTACGTACATTCAGGACTGCCTTTTCCTCGGATTCATTATCCGTAGACACATAGACTCCAGATGTGGCATAATGTGTCGTCGAAATATGTATGTCAGGAGTAATGACAAGTTCCACATCCCTGTATATGCCTCCGAAAAACGTGAAGTCGGCTGACAATGGTGGAATATCCTCATCATACGAATTATCGGCAATCACTTCAACAATGTTGTCCCCCTGATGAACAAGTCCGGTAATATCGAAAGAGAATGCAGTGTACCCGCCATAATGCACTCCGGCGGATTTGCCGTTCACATATACTTCCGCAGTCTGGTTGACCCCTTCAAATCTGATGAATACGCTCTTATCCTCAAGATTGTCATTTATTCTGACACTCTTGCTGTAAAGACCGCGTCCTCTATAATAACCCGCAGTCTCGTCCTGAGAATCAATGTTGTTCCAGGTGTGCGGGATATTGACAATAAGCGTATCGGTACTTCCTTCCTTGCAGAAATGCCAGGATTCGTTTATAGACCTCGTGATACGTTGCGCGTATGCGGCACAGGAAAATAATGTCAGCAATACGACAAGACAGATTCTGTTGACCATAACTGACATCATTTACCGTAGCACATATCCAACACCTTTTCGGCATATCTCTCCCCGAGAAGAATCTGTCCGTCCCTGCCGAAATGAGGGTCCGAATCATCCTTGAGCTGAGAACAGCCCTCTGTGGACACATAGTCCGAGTTAGGCACAGTGCCGGCAATCTCATGAATCACAGGGTTGAATTTTGAGGCGTTCTTATGCCATCTGGCGATTTCCCCGGCAATGAACGGGATTCCCGTCGCCCCGAGGTCCTTGCGCAGCCCGTCAGCTATGGTCTTCAGTTTGTCAAGATAACCGTCAGGATTGCTGCTGTTGGATTCCCCCTGATGCCAAAGGATGGCTTTCAGGTCGCCATATCTCAACGCCTGCTCTGTCCTTTTTCTGGCTTCCTCGTAGAAGCAGACTGTCTTTTCATTGCCATTGTCGTCCTTTATCGAAGTCTCTTTGCCAGGAGCCCACTCATTGATATTGCTGCCGCCCCTTGCATTGACCACAAGCAGGATTTTCCGGCCAGTGGCTTCAGCCACTTTCTTCGAGAAGCTGAATCCCGGATTTATCTGCTGCATGGAAAGACTTTTCCTTATCGTCGAATATTTGTTAAGCGGATTGCTTGCAGATTCCGGCTCTCCTTCTGCATTCAGGATGTAGACATTTTCCGAAAACACATTCTCGTCACCGGCTATCATGGTACCCCGGCCTGCCATGTTGGACTGCCCTATAAGCAGGAACACATCGTAACCGTCATCACCCTCAACTGTGCCGCTACCTCCTACCGGGGCCGGAGCCTTTGTTCCGGAATTGCACCCCAAAACTGCCATTGACAAAGCTATGGCAACAAATGCATGAAAGATATTCCTCATAATCGGTCTCTGTTTTTGTTCTCAACAAAAATAAAGACCGGAGATTCTACAGAATATTATCCGAGTACAAATTAATGTCAAAATAATCCATAAGACTATCTGCAGAATCATTTAGACATCAACTCTTTTCTATAACTGTTAGGTGTCTTTCCATACATTTGTCTGAAACATTTTATAAAATAGCTCGGGGAACTGAATCCAAGAGAATAGGCAATGTCAACCATACTTGCTTCGGGGTTTTCACGGAGTTTCACCAATGCCTGTTTCATCCTTATGGTAGACATGAACTCATTCGGAGACTGTCCGGTAAGACCTTTGATTTTCGTGAAAAGATATGTGCGGCTGAGCCCCATCTCCTTTGCAAACATCTCGATATTGAAATCTGCATTGTCGATATGCTGCATGACAATTTCCACTGCCTTTTCAAGCATAGCCTGCTCTTTTGGATTTTCCGAAAGCATCTTGACCGAGGCTTCCGGGCGGCTGAGATACTTCTGCTGCAGGCGTCTTCTGCTCTCGATCAGGTTGTTGCATCTTGCGACAAGTATCTTTACGCTGAACGGCTTTGTCACATAATCGTCAGCCCCTAACTGCAGCCCTTTCACTATCTGGTTTTCAGCAGTCTTGGCAGTAAGAAGGACAATTGGGATATGGCTGGTCTCCATATTATCCTTCAATTTACGGCACATTTCAAAACCTGACATTCCGGGCATCATGACATCGCTGAGAATTATATCCGGATTCTCTGCAACAGCCTTGTCGACACCTGCCGTACCGTCAGCAGCCAGACATACCTCGTAAATCGGGGAAAAAATCTGTTTGAGCATATTCCTCACTTCATCGTTGTCTTCGACGATAAGAATCTTTGCGGATTTCTGAATATTGTCAGACACAGTGAAGTCTGAAGGATTATAATCCTTGGAGTATTCACTCAGCAGGTCCATACCGCCGGAATCTTTCCCTTCAAGTATCACAACATCTTCCTTGAACACAGGTCTTTCCGGGAGTACAACCTTGAAACATGTTCCTTTGCCAGATTCGCTGGTCACAGATATTTTTCCTCCATGCATTTCGACAATGGCTTTAGACAACGACAAGCCTATTCCTGAGCCTTGACCCGACTGCCTTGCATTCTGTTTGTCGTCCTGAAAAAATCGCTCGAACACATGAGGAAGAGATTCCGGAGAGATTCCTTCCCCGTCATCTGAAACGGACACGGTGACAACTCCTTCTTCAACTTGCACACACATGCATATCCGGCCGGACTCCTTTGTGAATTTAAATGCATTCGAAAGAAGATTATAGAAAACTTTCTCAAGCTGGACAGGGTCGAAAAGCATATACAGGGAAGTTTCTGCAGCAGTGAAAGTGAAATTTATTTTCCTGTATTCAGCATACTCCTCAAAAGAGAGATAAATCTCTTTGAGGAACGAGACAATGTCTTTCCTGTAGACTTTCAATTTCATTTTCCCGGCTTCCTGCCTGCGTATGTCGATTATCTCGTCAACAAGCCGTCTCAGTCTTCGGGAGTTATGATAGACATTAAGAATCTTCGAATATACAGATGGTTTCAAATCGTTTCTCTGAAGGATTAACTCGAGCTGTCCGTCAATAAGTGTAAGCGGTGTCCTGAATTCATGAGAGATATTCGTAAAGAATCTCAACTTATCCTGATTTACCTGATTTATATAGGTCTTCTCCCTTTTTTCAAGGTCCAACAGCGACCTCAATCTCTCGCTAGTCGTATACGTCCGGATTATATAAAACGCGATTATAGAAACGACAAGCAGGCACATAATGAAAAACAGCGGAGTCTTGTAGAAAGGCGGTACGACTCTGACGCTGACCTGAGCCGACGGATAATTACCGTCAAGGTCCGGTACAAGACCTTTCACCTTGAAAGTATAATTGCCGGCATTCAAGTTCGTATATGTTATCTGATCCGCTCCTTTCGCCTTTATGAAATCCTGGTCGAATCCCTCCATCTTATATTCTACCAGCAAGACGGAACTGTTGTTCACATAATCCGTATTGGATACTTCGAAACTTATTACAGAATGTCCCGGGCGCATTACAATCCTGTCTTGGAAAAGGATATCCTCTGTCAATATGGAATTTTTTCCGGGGCCGGACGGCAAGACATAGCTATTGTCTATCAGCAATCCGGAAATATATACGTCATATTGTCTCGGTCTTGGTATCAAATCTTTGCACTCTACCGACACAAGGCCGTCCATGCCACTTGCGAACAACTCCCCGGAAGATGTTATGAAAAGGCTGTTTTCACTGATATTGGACAAAGGAAAGCCGTTCGCCGAATTATATATCGATATTTCCCCTGTCTCGGGACATAACCGGGACAGACCATTGTTCGTAGCGACATATATGTAGCCTGTAACTCTATCTTCACATAATCCTGTGACATAACCATTGCTCATTTTCCAGGCCGGGACAATGTTGGAAAAACTGTCTTCATCCCTGTCGTAAAGAAATACTCCTGAGCCGGAAGAACCGAACCATAGCCGTCCTTTCCTGTCAAGAAGAATAGAGTTGAAATTATTGTTCACGTTGCCGGATGTGACATCATGGAAAGAGTAAAATCTTGTAGACCTGTTCCTGATATTGTAGCAGTAAAGGTCTGAAGACGTTGTGAACCATAGATTGCCCTCGTCATCTATCTCCATGTCCCAGACCTGCGCTTTGTAATTCTTGTTGAAACCGGTCTCCATCTTACTCATCTGACCCGATTTTTTATTAAAGGCCACAAGACCATAATTGGTGGCAAGAAGCAGCGAATCATTGCCGAACGGCTTCATCATGACTACATTTTCTATCAGATTGCCGTTCATATCGCTCAAGGTCATGTCATAATGCCGGAATCTGCCTGAGCCGATATCATATCTGTCAATTCCGTTGCGCAAGGTCGCAATGTACAAAGCATTCTCAAGACTGTCGTACAATGTGGATTTCAACACATCCGAAGACAACCCGCACGGTACTGTGAGAGTCTTGAATTTTCTCGTATCCATATCCATCATGCTAAGTCCGCCTCCTTCTGTCGCAAGCCAGAGATTCCCGTCCCTGTCTTCTGATATGGAATTTACAATAGGAGAGTTCATCCTCTGCGGGTTTCCCTTTTCAGGGATATAATATACAAATGCCTCTGTATCAATATTGTAATAGAAAACCCCTTCATAAAAAGAACCGAACCATAATGTCCCCTGACGGTCGCATATCATTGACATTATGGACACGACATCGAATGATCGATGACTGGACTCATACCGGTAACGTATGAATTTCCCGTCTTCGGGATTAAACTTGCAGACTCCGCCGTAAGTACCTATCCAGAAATTACCTTCACTGTCCTCGCACACTTGTCTTACATTGTTATGTAACAGTGAAGAGGAATCCGAAACGTCATGCATGTAGTGAGCAATTTCTCCAGCTTCTCCAGCCATATAGAGCCCCTCTGTCCTGGTAGCTATCCAGACGATTCCTCTGCTATCTTCAAAAACTGAATTTGCCGCTCCTATGTCAAGATGGAGCAAGACTTGGGCATCAGAATTTATACGGTAAAACCCGTGTGTATTTGTACAGATACAGATGTCCCCGTTCCTTGCAACCGTAAAACAGTCTATCGCCACATTATCCAATCCGGTTACATCGAAATCAAATGCGACTTCTCGGATTCCGTCGTTTATACGCGATATTTTTGAGGTATGTGCAATCCATAGAGCCTTTCCGTCATGAAAAATATACCTGACATCACTGTCCTCCAGAACCTTGAAAGAGGCAGTCCTCATATCAAATTCAGAGACACTGTCCAGCCCCTTTATATAAAGATGGCCGGTCTGATCACCGCATATCTGCCTTATATTATTATCCTTCAGACCAATACAGTCATTATAAGACCCCCCCCCACTTTCGGAAACCGAAGGTCGGAATATCTTTGTCTTTTGTCCGTCAAAGCGGTTAAGCCCATCCATCGTCCCTATCCAGATGAATCCGAACTCATCCTGATAAATCGCATTCGCAGTATGATGGGAAAGACCTTCCTCAGTGCCCAACTGCTTGACCATAATATCCCTTGTTTCCCCGGAAATGTCGAAAGGGAAATACAGTAAAAGGAATATGACGGACAAGAAAAACCTGTTCATAGGACGCTTTCTGTTTTATTTGCTCAAAGTTAAGAAACTGCCGACAGTTTCTGAAAATATTCGGATGATTTTATGATACAGATGGACTATAGTCGGATATGCCAAGACTCATAAAAGCTATATTTGTTGAAAGTAATCCATCATGAAAAGGGTATTCATCATATTATTCATTTCAGCACTGGCATTCAGCTGCAGCAAGACGGAAGACAATCCTGTCCGTCAACCTGACACTCCATCAAGCGAACTTGCCCTTCCGGCAATCATCAGCGACAACATGGTGCTGCAGCAAGACAGCAAGGTGAACATCTGGGGTAAAGCTATTCCCGGCTCCGAAATAACCATACAGACTTCATGGAAGGAGGAGCCTTTCTCCGCCACTACGGACTACGACGGACTGTGGGTAGCGCAGGTGGAGACACCTTCCGCCACGGACCAGCCGCAGACAATGAGCATTAAAGACAGCCAGAGGAAGGAGATAGAAATAGAGAACATACTCATCGGGGAGGTATGGCTGTGTTCCGGACAGTCTAACATGGAGATGCCTATGCGCGGATTCGGTGTGGGGTCAGACAATTACCAGCCGGTCCTCAACTCCGAGGAGGAACTGTCCACGGCGGACTTCCCGTCGTTCAGATATTTCAAGGTCCCTTATGCAGACCTGGATGCGGCATCTTCCGGACAGCAGTTCGACATACGTGACGGGAACGGCTCATGGGCCGTGTGCACCCCGTCCAGCGCAAGGGAATACTGTGCAATCGGATTCTTCTTCGGCAGGAAGCTGCATCAGGATACCGATGTCCCTGTAGGCATAATAGGCTGCTCATACGGTGGCACTCCCATAGCCGCATGGATGAAAAATGACGGCAATCCGGTAGAAGCCGTGAAAAGTGCTCCCGGAATACTCTACAACGGCATGATATGGCCAATCCATCACTATACTCTCCGCGGCTTCCTGTGGTATCAGGGGGAGTCCGACCGGGACAATGACAATTACGCCGATGACATGAAGGAGATGGTGTCGACATGGCGGGCAGACTGGGGCGACACGGAAAACAAGCTGCCGTTCTATTATGTGCAGATAGCACCGTACGGCTATTCCGACAATCTCTCTGCAGCCGTGATGATGGAAACGCAATATAATGCGATGAGCGGGATTCCGAATTCCGGAGTGGTGGCCACATCCGATGTCGGGGACAAGAAATACCAGCATTATCCGAACAAGAAAGTCCCGGCAGAACGGCTCTACATGTGGGCCGCCAGGGATATCTACCACACAAGCGACACGGACCCTCACGGTCCGGCATACGAAAGCATGGAAATATCAGACGGCAAAGCCGTCATCACCTTCAGCCACGCGAACCGGCTTTCATGCGAATACGACAATATCCCGTACGTCCAGATAGCCGGGGAAGACAGGCAATTCTACAGCGCGTTCGCTGAAACAGGTCCGGAACCTGACCAGATTACGGTCTACAGCCCCAATGTTCCCGAACCTGTTGCGGTAAGATACTGCTTCACAAGCTGGCATGTAGGAAGCCTGTTCAACGAAGCCGGGCTTCCTGCGTATCCTTTCAGAACTGATAATTGGTAACAGATATGAGACTCATTTACAGATTTTACGCCGTAGCGGCATTATGCATTGCCGCATCGGCGGCAGCTTGGGGCAATGTCCGGCTGCATTCCACCATCGGGAACCACATGGTCATCCAGCAGAACAGCGTATTCGACATACACGGGAAGGCCGACCCGGGGGAAAACGTGAAGGTGAAATGCTCCTGGGCAAAAGGCACCATGTCGGTGAAGGCCGGGGAAGACAGCCTGTGGTCAGTGCCGGTGAATGTGCCTGAAGGCAGTTTCGACACACAATGGATAGAAGTCCGTGGAAAGGACAGGATATTCCTCGACGATGTACTTATCGGTGACGTGTGGCTGTGCTCCGGACAGTCCAACATGGAGATGCCTATGCGCGGATTCCCGTCACAGCCTGTCGCGAACAGTCTGCCTGAAATAATGTCGTCCGCGACACACAAGAACCTAAGGCTGTTCAACGTTGGACATAAATACTCCTACACGCCGCTGACGGAATGTTCAGGAGAATGGATGCGTCCGGACCCGTCCACCGTACCTTTTTTCAGTGCCGTGGCCTACATGTTCGGCAGCAGGCTTTCAGATATCCTCGATGTCCCCGTGGGCATCATCGTATCGAGCTACGGCGGCTCCAGAATAGAGTCCTGGCTCAGCAAGGAAGTGATTTCCACGCTGAAACCGGAAGAATACCTGGCAAAGGCGGACAAGGGCTACCGCGACCCGTGCACCCTGTACAACGCCATGATAGTGCCGATACTGAAGACTCCGGTCAAGGGTGTCGTGTGGCTGCAGGGTGAGAGCAACCGCAAGGATGCCGAATATTATGCGAAGAAACTGACTGCCATGATGCGCCTCTGGAGAGAGGACTGGTCATCTCCGGAACTCCCTTTCATCATCTGCCAGATTGCTCCGAGCCCTTACAACGGACCGGGGGAATTAGGTGCGGCACGGCTGAGGGAGGCCCAGTATGAAGCGGCTTCAGCCGACAGCCATGCATATATCGTCGGCACATCAGACATCGGGTCCAGGAAATTCATACATTTTCCTATGAAGAAGACCGTGGCCGAGCGCGTGCTCGCCTCTGCAATTGTGAATGTCTACGGATACGAGGGCATACCAGGCTCAGGACCGGTATTCGACTCTGTGGAATACACCGGAGGGAAGGCTATCGTGAAATTCAGGTATGCGGACCGCGGACTTACCCCTTCAGACCAGGAGATACAGTGCTTCGAACTTGCGGGCAAGGACGGCATATACCATCCGGCAAAAGCCAGAATAGGCAAAAAGGACAGGTCCACTGTGGAGGTGACTTCGGAGGAAGTGCCGGAACCATGCTTCGTACGTTTCGCTTTTTCCAACTGGCATTGCATAAACCTGTACAACTGTGAAGGGCTTCCGGCCATCCCGTTCCGGACCGACAGCATCGAATACAGATAACACGGTCATCGTCCTGTGGGGTGACCATGGGCAGCATCTCGGAGAGAAGCATCATTTCCGCAAACAGGCACTGTGGGAGGAATCCACACGCGTTCCTCTGTTTTTCAGCGTACCCGGCCATTGTGTCAAGGGTGGGAAAACGGACGTTCCGGCATCATTGCTTGACATCTACCCTACTTTGCTCGATATCTGCGGGCTTCCTGCAAACGAGAAGAATCAAGGCAGCAGCCTCGTGCCTTTCATAGAAGACACGTCGGCGACGAAAGAAGAACCTGTCCTTATCAGCTGGCAATACGGGAATTTCGCCGTCCGCAGCGAGAACTGGCGCTACATCCGGTACCGCGACGGATCGGAAGAACTGTACGACCACCGCACGGACCCGGGAGAACATATCAATCTGGCCGGAGCTCCGGAGTGCAGGGCAATCATCGAATGGCATAAGAAATACATTCCTTCAGACCCGGCTCTTCCGGCAGGGATGACAGAATGGAAGAAAGCGGACAAATACGACAGACTCATGAAAAGGTGGGAACAGAATGATTCCATACCTGTCTGGTTGAGATAATTCTGCCGCATACGTTTTGAGGGGGTCGCTCCGGTACATCGGAACGACCCCCTCTCCTCATTCAAACCAACCGTTTCTATAACCAACCTTCGTTCTGAGGGAAGTTTTCTACTCCCATGAAATCTATCTCAGCTTGTGGTATTGCCCATCTGTAGTGTTTAGGCTCAAAATTCGCCCTCTGCTGCGCAAGGCTTGTCTGGTCTCCCAACATTGGGTCATCTGCCGGAGTGTCCCCTCCATGAACCGTAACCCGTTCAAGCATCCCGAGGCGCTTCAGCAACGGCCAGCGGACTCCTTCAAAATGACATTCCCTGGCATATTCGTCAAGAAGGTCATCTATTGTGAGAGGCCCGTCGAAGTGGTCGTTCCCTGCACGTTCCCATGTCTCGTTGAAATATTCGATTGCCTTGGCACTCGAGCCACCGTCCCTGTGATAGTATGCTTCGGCACACATCAGATAGGTTTCCGCGAGCCGGTACAGGACAATATCCTTATAACTCGACCGTCTTTCCAGATTATCGGCATTAGTCCAGCCGTCATAGTATTTCATGGACATCGGATGAAGATTCGATGAATATTCAGAACCTGTACTCGGAACAACCTCATCTCCAAGATTCTTGCCGTCAGGAAGAGTCATGGCATCATTATAATACCATTTATGACGGAACAGTTCCTCGTACCGGTTGTCCTTATCCTGATCATAGAGACTCAACAGATAACTGTTCGGATAGAACCTCCCCCATCCGTAACCGCCATACTCGGCGGAATAAGTCAGCCCACCTGTCTTGAAATACTGAGACGTGGTAATCAACGACATTCTGTGTCCCAGAACCTCTCCGTCACTTCCAACGCTGTTTCCGCCTCCCAGATTACCGGAGAACTGATACACATACAGATTTTCCTTACAATTGAGATCTGCTCCCGAGAAGCATTCAACAGCACTGTCCATCATACCGTATGACGGGCACTCGAATATATCTTCGCATTGCTCTATCGCCGTAGTCCAGTCATCTTCCCACATCGCCACCTGGGCTCTTATATGCTTCGCGACAGCCTTGTTCCAGCGGCCAGGGGAGCTTGTCCAGTCAAGAGCTTCGATGGCATCATCCAAATCGTCTTTTATGACATCGAAAATCGCATCCTTGCCTGAAGGTTTGAACACACGTTCGATATTGCCTATTGTTGTCGGAACAGTATTGAGATAAAGCCGCTCATATCTTTTGTACAACTCAAAATACGAACGTCCCCTGAAAACCTTGGCCTCTGCCCATGCCTGCTTGACAACAGAATCATCCAATCCCATCTTTTCCGCGTAATATATGATTTCATTGGCTTTTCCTATTATCCCATAATAATGCGTCCATACAGTCTGGAAAAAATTATTTGATGCATTAAGGTTGGTCAGACGGCAAAGCGCAGCGGCATTTCCTGAACGGAAAAGCAAAAGATCGGTAGATGAGTCCATCATCAGTGCTGCGAACAAGTCTCCTTCCCCGTTCCTGATAAGGCTACGGTCTTCGTCGTAAAGAGCGACAGCCATCCTATTGAGCCCGTCAGGAGTAGATACAAGCCAATTGGATGTGACAGATGTCTTGGACTCTTCCTGAAGCATGCCGGTGCAGGAAGAAAAGACTCCGGCAAGTATTGCAAATGATATTATTATTGTCTTTTTCATGTTTGCTCGTCAATTAGAATGTAAGATTCAGACCGAAAACCCACTGTCTTGCCTCCGGATACGACCCTGGAGTCAATTCCGGGCTGTAGGACAGGAAGTTTGTGATAGTAAACACGTTAGTTCCGGTTACATAGAAACGCAATCTCTCTATCTTGGCTTTTTTCGTAAGGTTTGCCGGTATAGTATATCCCAACGTCAATGTTCTGAGACGGATATAGGAAGCATCCTGATAGGACAATGATGAATGATAGGATACGCTCTGCCCCTGTCTCGGCCGCGGGTATTCGTTCGACGGATTCTGAGGAGTCCAGTAATTGACCTTGATTCCATTGAGTTTACCCTGAAGGGAGCCGCCGGAATTATAGTCATATAGATACTTGTTCTGTATCACACGGCCGTAGACCCCATAGAAATCGGCATAAAGGTCGAACCCTTTCCACTTGAGTGTCGTATTGAGAGACATGATGAATTTCGGGTCCTTAGGAATCACCACCCTGTCGTCTGCGGTAATTTTGCCGTCTCCATCCACATCCTTGACTTTTATTGCGCCTGGATATATATCCGAATCCCGCTCAAGAGCCTTGTCAGGGACTCCGTCACCATCAGTGTCGTATGTCGGTTTCAGCACATAATTGCCGTCCACCAGGTCAAAGTCTTCGAACTGGTAGATGCCGTCGAACTGATAGTCATAATAGACATCCAGCGGCTGTCCGATGAACCACTTGTTATTGACATCGTCCTGATAGTTTCCGTTTTCGTCCTTTAGCCCGTTTATTTTCAATATCTTGTTTCTGTAAAGAGAGAAATTGGTGCCGATACTCCACAAAAGTTCCGGTTTTCTGATAATATCTCCTGTTATGGATATTTCCGTACCCCATGTTCTCGTTTTTCCGAGATTGTCCGTGATAGAATCATATCCGAGAGAACTGCTGATATTTCTCTCTACAAGCAAGTCTTTCGTAGTTGTGGTATAATACTCGATACTTCCGCTCAGGCGGTTGTCAAAGAATCCGAAATCGACTCCGACATTCGTCTGGGAAGTCGTCTCCCATCCGATATAAGGATTGGTCAACTCTCCTCCAGGAAGATAACCCATGATGTATTCATTGCCGAACTCCATCTCATGGTCGTCTGCAAGTCCGAGGCTCTTATATCTGGAAAGCCCGTTGTGTGCTCCGACCTGCCCCCAGCTGGCTCTCAGCTTGAGGTTCGACACGGCCTGCACGTCTTTCAGCCATGGCTCTTCAGAAATGACCCATCCGGCAGAAGCGGAAGGGAAAGTCGCCCACTTGTTGTTCGGACCGAACTTGCTGTCCCCATCCCGTCTTACAGACGCCGTGAAAAGATACCTGTCCTTGAAACTGTACTGCACACGCCCCATGAATGAAATCATGGTTTCTTCAGAGTATGTCCTGTCTATCTCTGTGACCTCGCCGCTCGGAAGCATGTTCCAGTCCATGTCGACAGGAAGATTGTTCGCACCATAAGACATCGCCCTGTTTAGAGTGTAATCATAACTCTGTACCAGCGTGAGGTTTAACCTGTGATTCATGTTCTTGATAGGGACCGTATACGTGACGATATTTTCCACAAGATAATTCTCGTACTTGGTATCCCCGAGAGAACCTGAACCCGTACTGCCGATATCTTCCGATGAAGTGTACTGTCCATCCTCCTTGAAACTGTTATAGTAAGAGAGATTCAGCCTGTAGTTGAACCCCTTGAAAAACTTGAAGTCAAAGAAAGTGTTGAGTCTGTAATGGTCTCTGCCGACCTGCCGCTGGAAATACTGGGACGAATAAAGCGGATTAGGGTCGTTCGCGCTATTGATGTACATGGAGTAACTCCCGTCATCGTTGTACACTTTTGCTATCGGTGTCCTCGTTATGAACTGTGTAAAATTGCCATACTCCCTCTGCTGTCCGCTTTTCCCGTATGAAGCATTTACACCAATGGTCAGCCACTTGTAGACATTGAAGTCTACATTGAGCCTGGCTGTCGCCCTCTGGTATCTGGAGCCGGTACGAATCATACCATACTGGTCATAATAACCCAGACCCACAGCCACACGAATCTTATCCGTACCTCCGCTGATGCTCAGGTCATGTTTATGCGCCCATGCCGGACGGAACATCAGAGACTCCCAATCTGTAAACTGCTTTTTCTCATAAAGCTCCTCCATAATAGCGTCGTTGAGCACATATGACGGGACAAGGACATTATAATCAGCCGGGTCATAGAACATGTTATCGCCTGCATAAGCTTCCCGACGCAGGTTGTAGAATTCTTCACCATCGTAGAAATCGAAGTTGCGCCACAGCGTCTGAACGCTTCCATAACTGTTGAGGTTAACGCGCACCTTGCCGGAACGGCCTCGTTTTGTGGATACCAGTATGACGCCGTTTGCTGCCCTTGTTCCATAGATAGCCTGCGATGCAGCATCCTTCAGGACTTCTATGGACTCGATGTCGGAGCTGTTTATCATCGCAAATTCATCCGCAGTGGCAGGAGACCCGTCTATGACATACAGCGGGGCATTACCACCTGTCAGGGAACGGCTTCCTCGTATCTTTATCTCTGCCGTTGAACCAGGCCGTCCGGACGATGAAGTAATCTCCACACCGGCAATTCTTCCCCTGAGCATATCCACTGCATCTGAACCAGGGGTGTAGTTCATGTCATCCATGTTGACAGAAGCGACCGAACCGGTGATGTCCTTTCTGCGCTGCATACCGTAACCGACAACCACGAGGGCTTCAAGCTGCTGCGAGTCTTCAACCATGGTCACATCTATCCTGGACGACTTGCCGACTGTAACCTCGGTATCGGAATAACCCAGGAAACTGAACACAAGCACCTGACCTGGAGCTGCCGAGATAGTGTATCCTCCATCATCTCCGGTCGTAGTACCCGTTTTCGTGCCCTTTATCATAACATTCACTCCGGGAAGCGCACCCAGCTCGTCCGAGACCGTCCCGGTGATTTTTGTCTGGGCAAACACATCCACACAGCATATCGCCGAGAAGATGATTGCCAGCATTGTTGTTAAAATAGAGTTTCTCATGAAATGCGGAAATTTGATTATTAGTTTTGGACACAAAATTATTTCCGCTGTCTACGTTCGATGTAATAATAATTCAGAGAAATGTCAAAATCATTCAGAATTGCCGTACACGGCAAAAGGGTTGTGCAAAGTCGATTTTGCACAACCCTCATCCGGCCTCACTCAGGCTGTCAGGCTCTGACGCGCATCCTTAGTTCTTCAGGTAGTATGTGACCGAAGACACGATGCGCACTTTCTTTATATACGGTGTATTGCTGTCGCGGTCGCTGATAGTGAATGTCCCCTGACTCGCTGTCTTTATCTTGCCGAGCCTGCTTTCGGAATCCTTCGCGAACTTTTCCGCAGCCTCACGCGCATTCCTGGTCGCATCCTCTATCATTTCCGGCTTGATGCCGTTGAGTCCCTCGAACTGGAACTGCACCTGGCTGTCCCAGCTGTTGCCGGTGCCGATGATGCCTTTCTTCAGAAGCTCCGACTGGCGAGGCATGAGGGTGAGGACAGTATCCACATTGCCGGTGCAGACAGTAACCACGCTTTTCGTGAAATAGCGGTAGGTCCTGTCGTTGTTCCCGTACTCCTGGGCATATTTGTCCGAGATGGTTGGCATGGAAACCGTAATCTCATCCTCGGAAACACCTCCGGACACGAGGAAATCCTTTATTTCCGAAATATTCCTGTTTATCTGGGAATACACTGTATTCAGGTCATTCCCGACGACAGTGAACGGTATCGGCCATATCACCTTGTCGGCCTTGACCTCCTTCTCACTGAGACCCTTCACGGTGACCGTCCTGTCATAGGAACGGAATTTCGATACTGCAACCGGGAACATCGCCCCGAGGAACACCAGCCCTATCAGAAGGCAGAGTGCCAAGAAATTGTTTTTACTTTCCATAAGAATATGAATCAAATCTGGTTTCTACAGCCCAAAATATCAGTCTCCAGCCTTGTCCATGTAGGCGGTAACGGCATTCCTGTATGCAATTTTCATGTCAAGAAGCTCCGCCTCGGCCATGGAGCAGTCTGTCCTCGCCTGAAGGAGTTCCGAGACGGACACCATGCCTGCGGCATATCTGGACTGCATCTGCTCCACAAGCTGCCGTGCCATGGACACATTCTCCTCAGACACCTGAAGCTGCTCCCAGGCCGTCTCGAGGTCTGTCCACAGTTTGAAGACCTGAAGGAGAATCTGCTTCCGGAGATAGTCCCTGTCATTCTCGGCCTTCTGAATCTGCGAGTCTATGCGCTGCACTTTCCGAGCCGTCTTCCCCCAATCCGTGATGGGAATACGGACCATACCGAACACAAGGCCGTCCATGGACCCTTTGTCAATGAAATTGTTGTACCCGTATGTAGCCCCTACGGACACCTGCGGGAGCGCCTCGCCTATGGCCATCTTCCTCTCCATCCGCTTGGACTCCACCGAGAGGTCGAGAAGCCGGGTTTCTTCCTGCGACGCCGCCACTTCCTCCGCCGGCCGGAAATAGTTGTCCGGTGGAAGCGGCTCCGGAAGCTCATCAGTCAGCCGTATGTCATCTATGTAAGGCAGGGAGTCCCTGTCGAACGTGCTGTACGGATTGTATTCCACGCCTATGAAATTCAGGAAATCCATCTTGGCGAGACGGATGCCCTTCCTCAGCTGCAGTTCCCCTGACTTCACCTCGTTCATCTTCAGACGCACCTGCAGAAGGTCCGTCTCAAGGGAAAGGCCTGCTCCTGTCGCGGAAAGCACATCACGATACAGTGTGTCCAGGAACATCCTCGTCTCTTCCATGGTTTTCAGCTTCTCCTCGAGGGAGACTACCTGCCAGTAGCCTTTCCCCACCTCTTCTGCCGTGGTCCTCAACTGTATCTTCTGCTGGAGTTCGGCCGCCTCGATACCGAGTCTTGCCATCCTGTTGCCGTTCACTATCCTGCCTCCGGCGAAGACAGGCTGCATGACAGACACATTGGCGGATAAACCTTTCTTCAATGTGGAATAGACCGGGGAAAAACCGAATCGCGAGCCTAAATCCGTCAGCATCCCGTCGATTTGCGAGGTAAATTCCGACTCCCCCAGGATGTCGGAAATCCCGAGTTCGAGCAGAGGGTCGAAAGCATAGAAGGCAAACGCGTTCACGGACACCTTCGGGAAATATTCGGCTACCGCCTCCTGCTTCTGATATCTCGCGGCAGCCACATCGAGGCCGGCATTGAGCACCGCCGCATTGTCCTGTCCGGCAAGTCCGATGCACTGTTCCAGAGAAAGTGACAGCGCGTCGGGCTGTCCTGCAGGTTCCTGACAGAACAGCTGCGACAGACCGGAAAGGGCCAGAAACAATATGCATACTGTCTTTTTCATTCGCTTCTTCGTTTTATTGCACCGCCTTCCTGTCGTCCGCAGACCCTGCTTTCTTGAAAATCTGCCAGTATGAGACAGGCATCATGAACACTATCAGGAATATGGACAGCATTGTCCCGAAGCATATCACGACACCCATAGGAAGCCACAGCGCATCTCCGCTTATTATCATCGGCAGCACACCGAGTGCCGTGGTGCAGGATGTGAGGAATATCGGTCTCATCCTCCGCTTGCCGGCCTCTTCGGCAGCCGTCTTCACGTCATAGCCCTTGTCGAACCTGAGCTCTTCGGCATACTCGAACATTATGATACCGTTCCTGACGATAATGCCGACAAGGCTTATGAGTCCCAGGACCGAAGTCATGCCGAAGTCCAGACGGAAAAGCCACATTCCGAAGAACGCCCCGAACAGGCAGAGAGAGCTCATGACCAGTGTCAGGCACGCAATAGAAGCCTTCTTGAAATGCACGAGCAGAAAGAAGAACAGCACGGCAACGGCGCAGATGAAACTCAGAAGAATCTCCGGTCCCACGCTCTTGTTCATCGAAGAGAGCCCGCCATAGGATATTGAGACCCCATCCGGCAGCCCCGGTTCTATCTCCTTTTCAATGTATGCCTTTATCTTCTTCATGGCCACAGGCTGGCTGCATCCGTACCTCATGTCTGCCCCGACAGTGACGGATTCTTCACCGGCAGTCCTTGCATAAGTCTCGGGAGACCAGTCCGGACGGATGTCCGCAATCTGCCTGAGCGGCACCGAGACACCTGGCATGGTGGTAGGGACTATCTGGTTCGCGATGACATCGTAGTCCATTTCCTTTGTCACGGCCTGGCTGTAGACATTCACGGGAAGTTTCCTGTCCTTCTCCCAAAGAGTGGCTATGGTCTGTCCATTGAAGGCTCCGGCAAGGGAAAGGGACAGCATGGTCTTGTTCACACCGAGCCTTGCCGCCTCCTCCGGTTCGAGGGTTATGTCAACGGACGGTACGTAATCGTCGCTGTCACTGTGTATCCATTTGAGGATGTCGTTCATGGAATACATGTAGGCCTTTATCTTTTCAGCGACCGGCACGAGAGCCTCCTGGTCAGGGCCCTTTATTATTACCGCCACCGGAGACGTGACCGCCTGATAGTCCATCTGCTTGAACCTCACGAGAGCACGCGGGAAATAATGCTCGTATTTCGTCTCGTAATCCTTCAGCACGGCCTCGGTTGCAAGATTCGATGTTGTGTTCACTATGAACTGGGCATAATTCTGTGACGGAATCTGAGGGGCGTATGTGGCGTGGAACCTCGGGGACGATGTCCCTACGAAGGCTGTCACGGCTTTCACCCTCTTGTCCTTGAGCAGAATTTTCTGCAGGGAATCGCTCACCTCCCTTGTCTGGGAAATGCCGGCGTTCCCGTCGAGATAGATTTCAACTGCAAAGCAGTTCCTTGCAGCCTTCGGCATCATCTGTATGTTCAGCTGCGTGAACATGAGTATGCCCAGACCCACGGCTGCGGCTCCGGTGAGCAATGTCAGCCTGGGATGCCTGAAGCAGACCGCCTGGACCTTGTCGTAACCGTTCTGCATGGCGTCGAAAAACCGTGACTGACACCTTGCGAACCATCCTTTGCTGTCCGACTTGGCCGTCTTTATGTAACGTACCTCGAGAGACGGGACCACAAGCATCGCATATATGAGGGATATGCTCAAGGCTATGGCAACTACCCACGGGAAGGTGGTGACAAAATCCCCGAGATATCCTGTTATGATGCCCTTTATGGGGAAGAACATGGTACAGATTGCGAATGTGGCCATGAACATCGGCATGAACAGTTCCTTCGCACTCGCCGCAGCAGCATCCACCTGTGATTTTCCTTTGGCGAGATAGCCCATGTAGCCGTCCATGGTGATGATTGAGTCGTCCACTATCATGCCGAGGACCACTATAAGGGCTGCGAGCGACACCGTGTTAAGGTCTATTCCCGCTATGAACATCACCGCAAGGGCGAGAGCTGTGCACACCGGCACGCCGGAACTTGCGATAAGCGCGGACTTGACAGGGAACAGCATGAGCATGACAAGGATGACTACAAGCATCGATATCACAAGGTCCCTGAGGAAAGACACTACGGAAGATGCCACGACCTTTGGCTGGTCAGTTATCTTGCTTATGCTCACAGACGGGGGAAGAGTCCCGGAAAATTCGTCGAGCACCTTGTCCACCTTGGCCCCGAACGCCACTATGTCGTTGTCGAGACGCATTTCCACCGAGATTATTATCGCGGAACTTCCGTTGTAGTCCACATACGACACCGGCTCCTTGTACCGTCTCGTTATCTCGGCGACATCCCCGAGCCTGACCACATTCCCGAGAGGGTCGGAATATACAATCCTTTCCGCGATTTCCTGCTCCGACGTGAGAGGACTCGTTATGTGGAGCGGAGAACTTACATATCCTGTCCGGAATGTCCCGCTCGGCATCTGCAGGGCGGCAGTCTGGTAATCGAAAAGAAGCGAGGACGGACTTATCCCGTATGAGGAGAGTTTTTCCATGTCCACATTCACGGCTATCTCCTCGGTCTGAGTGCCGAGAATCGAGACATTGGCGGTCTGCGGAATCTCGCGTATCCTGTCGCTCAGCGTCTCGGCATATCCGAGCAGCTCCGAATACCCCTTGTCCGAGGATTCGAGGGCTATGAGCATGGAGGAAACCGCACTGAAGTCATCGAGGACTGTCACTGCGAGCACGCCTGTCGGCAGCGTCATCTTTGCCGACTCGAGCCTGAGCTTGATTTTCGACCATGCCTCGTCCTTTTTCTTCGCAGGTACGGTGAGGTCCACGAATATATAGCAGACACCGTCCTTTGAATAGGAATAAGTGTTCTCCCTGCTTACCTCGGAGAACGAGAACAGCACTTCCTCCAGTGGCTTTGTCAACTGGTCTTCGACCTCAGCGGCAGAGGCACCCGGGTATATCCCGGCCACAAGGCCCTGCTTTATCTCGAAAGAAGGGAATTCATCCTTGTTTATGAAGAACAGCCCGACTATCCCGACAGCGACAAACGCCGCCACCACCATATAGATGAGCCTCTTGTGGGCGATGAAACTCCTTATGATATTTCCCGAGTCCCTTTTCATGCCGTCACTCCATCACTTTGACCTTCATCCCCGTACAGACCTTCTGCACCCCGTCTGTTATTATCCTGTCTCCTGCCGACAGGCCCTCGGTTATCACAACGCCCTTGCCTGAGAACCCGGAAGGCACCACGTATGTCTTCGACACCGTGCCGTCTTCCGAGACCGTCCACACGTAACGTCCGTCCATGTCGGTACGGATGACTGCAGCCGGGATTATTATCCCGTCTCCCATGTTGCTGTCTATATAGGCTTTCACCACCATCCCCGGCATAAGTCCCGGTATCTTTCCCACTGGGACCATGGTGCATTCATACGTATGCGAGAGCGGGGAGGCGAAAATCCCTTTGGAGGTGACTACGGCATCGATGTCCTCAAGCCCGAGCGCAGGAATGGAAATCATCGCAGGAGAGCCTTTCACGATTTTGCCGAGTTCCTTTTCAGGGACTGGAAAATCTATCTCTATCGACGATATGTCCAGGAGCCGGGCTATTCCCTCGGCCGGACTCACCTCCACCCCTTCGGAAAGGATGACTTCCTGCACGACCCCGGAGAACGGGGCCTTTATCCGACATTCCTCAAATGCTGCATCGGCCGCCTGTGCCGTTGCCCGCGCCTGTGCAAGCCTGGTCTCCACCTCAACCATCTTCACATCCGCAAGGCTGCCGCTTCCATGCACCTTCTTCGCCCGTTCATAGCCGTCTTCAGCCTGCTTCAGGGCGGCATGTGCGAGGTCCCTTGAAGAAATGACACTGTATGATTCGATTTCAGCCAGGACCTCTCCGGCCTCGACATAATCCCCTTTCCTGATGTTGAGTTTCACAAGCCTGCCGGGATAGCGGCATGACAGCATTGCGGATTTGGATGCCGATGCCGTCCCGACATAGCTTCTGGTGCCGGAGCATTCCATCTTCTCCACTTCCATGACCTTCACGGGTATGTCGTGCTTCCCGTTCTTGTCGAAAATGGATTTCCCCGAGCAGGATGCAAGCAGGACAGATGCCGCAAGCATCCCTGCGGAAAGGAACCTGTACAATTTGTCCATAATCATTTCCCGATAACTTTCTGAACAAATGTACAAATTTCCGTATTATTTTCGCCTTAATTTGTACACGGTTTTCCACCTGTCCGGCGCACGATGCTAATTTTGTATCGGACAAAAGGATTATAGAATGAAAATCTTCCGACCTATTCTGACAATTTGCGTTCTGATTGCCGTTTTTTCGTGCAGCGACGGCACTCGGTCTCCGGAAACGGCTGCCAGAAACGTGATCGAACGGACTCTCGGCCGCCGTGCACCTGAAATCGAACTGCGGCTGACATCGAAGGCGGAAAACGGACACGACCGTTTCAGCACACGCGTCGAAGACGGCCGGCTCGTGATTGAAGGGAGCAGCGGAGTGGCAATGACCAGGGGATTCTACGACTATGTCACCACAAACGGCTACGGACAGGTGACCTGGACAGGGACACGCATGGAACTTCCTGAACGGCTGCCTGATGCAGGACTGCGGGAAGTGGACTCTCCGTTCCTTCATCACTATTATATGAATGTGTGCACGTTCGGCTACACCTATGCGTACTGGGGATGGAACGAATGGGAGAAGGAACTCGACTGGATGGCTCTGCACGGCTTCGACATGGCATTGGCGCCAATCGGCACGGAAGCGATTCTGGCCCGCGTCTGGCGTGACATGGGACTTGACGATGAAGAGATAAACGAGCTTTTCACAGCACCAGGGCATCTGCCATGGGTGAGGATGGGGAACATGAGCGGTCTGGATTCTCCGCTCTCCGAACGGTGGCTCGACGAACAGGTGGCCCTGCAGCACAAAATTCTCGACCGCATGAGAAGCCTGGGCATAACCCCGGTGTTCAACGGGTTCGCCGGGTTTGTCCCGCCTGCCATCACCCGCGTACGGCCCGAAGCCGAACTTGCCGAGACAAGCTGGAACGGCCACATGAAAAGCTGGATGCTGTCACCGGGCTCCCCTGTGTTCAGGGAAATTGCTGAACGGTATATGGCAGAACTGGAAAAGGAATTCGGAAAAGGGAAATATTATCTCGTGGATTCGTTCAACGAAATGGATCTGCCTTTCGGAGACCTCACTCCGGAACAGATTCACAGGCAGTTGACTTCCTATGGAAAAACCATCTACGGAAGCATTTCCGCCACCAATCCGGATGCCGTATGGGTGCTGCAGGGCTGGATGTTCGGTTACCAGCGTGACATCTGGACTCCGGACAACATAAGGGCTCTGCTCGCCGGAGTGCCGGACGACAGGATGCTGATAATAGACCTTGCGGAAGACTTCAACGACATGGTATGGCGCAACACCCCGGGATGGGAATATGCGGACGGGTTCTCCGGAAAGCAGTGGATATACAGCACGGTGCCGAACTTCGGAGGGCGGTCTGCTCTCAGCGGCTCCCTTGAATTTTACGCCAACGGCCATCTGAAGGCTCTCAGGTCTGCGGAAAGAGGAAATCTGGCCGGCTACGGGACAGCCCCCGAAGGTGTCGAGAACAACGACATCGTCTACGAGCTGATTTCTGACGCCGGGTGGTCTTCACAACCCATAGACGTGGACAACTGGGTGCACAGATACGCCAGGAACCGCTACGGGGATTGTCCGGAAGAGCTCGACAGATTCCGGGACCTGATACTGGAATCATCCTATTCCGTTTCCATTCCCAACCAGTCAAGATACCGCTGGCAGATGACTCCATACGAGCAAAGGCGCAGCCCGGTGGACATTTCCCCTGAATTCTTCAAGGCGGTGGAACATTTTGTCGCTGCGGGAGACGAACTGTCCGCAAGCCCGCTCTACAGAGCCGACCTGGCGCTGTACGCCGCCCTGTATGCTGCCGGGAAAGCCGACATTGCCATAGAACGTGCAAACGCTGCCTTTCTGGCCGACAATCAGGAAGCCGCGGATGCGGAACAGGAAACCTTCCTGTCCCTGCTTCTCACGGCAGACAGGCTGCTGGAATCCACGCCGAATTACAGACTTTCACGATGGCTCGAATTTGCGGATGCCAGAGCGCATGGAAAAGCAGAAAGAGAACGTTATCTCAGGGATGCCAGAAGGCTTGTCACTTGCTGGAGCGACGGACAATCCCTCCATGACTATGCCTGCAAGGTGTGGTCCGGCCTGATACGCGACTACATAGTGCCGCGCTGGGAACACTACTTCGACTGCAAACGGCACAAGTCCGCACCTGACTTTGCGGAACTCGACTCCATCTGGCTCGCTTCGGCCGCGGAGCCTCTTTCCAGGCAGGAACGCTATCCGGATATACTGGCAGCAGCGGAAGAACTCACGGAACGTTACGGAAGCTACGGGAAAAATTTCGTGCGGCCGGAATCCGAAGGGAGCATCGGTTCATGGTCTCCGTTCGAATTCGACGGGACGGCACGGAGAATAAGGCTGACCCTCGATCCTGCGACGGTCCCGGACATAAAAGGAATACGGGTAAGGCTTCTGCGAGGGAATGATACCGTACGGGTGGGCAACCCGGTCCTCCAGGTCAACCGCAGGGACATAGTTTCAGTGCAGGATAAAGCCGTGATTGGACCGGAATCCCCCGAAGCCGTAATCCCTGTCATCCACAGTCAGGTCACGGTCCCGGCGGAAGCAGCGGTATTCATCACGCTTGAAGGTCCTGAAACGGCTGATTCATTCGGGACAATCGAACTCGTCCGCTGAGGTTGTACTATTTTATCGTTGTTTCGTACTATATTTTCCAACCGGACCGATTCATTGAACTATCTTGCGCTTATAAAGGATACAAAACACTTCCCATGTCCATAAAACCGGAATACCTGCTGCTACTGGCCATACTGCTTGCCGGTACATATTCGTGCGGGACGGAGGAAACTTCTCCGGGGGCTCTGCCGCCTCCAGGTATCATACCGCGCGACGGGGTGTTCGACGAGAGGGGAGAAGGGTCTTTCGTCTATTCCGGTTATGAGCCGCTGAAGGAAAAACCGATAGTGCTCCACTACTACATTCCTCTCGAAGGGGACGTCAGCGACATGCCTGTCCTTTTTTCGATGCACGGTTCAGAACGCGACGGAAGCCTGCAGCGGGACGCATGGAAGTATTTCGCGGAAGAATACGGATTCATCGTCCTTGCCCCAGAGTATTCGAAGACATACTATACGGAGAACGACTACCAGTTCGGCGGAGTCTTCGCCGCAGATGGCTCGGGGCGGATAAATGACGGCGCTGGCTGGACTTACAACACCATAGAAGCCATATTCGACTATTTCAAGAGCGAAACCGGAAACACTTCGGCCACCTACAACATGTTCGGGCATTCGGCGGGAGGGCAGTTCGTGCACCGGTTTCTTCTTGCGATGCCGGAGGCGAGGGTGGGAAGGGCTGTGGCCGCCAATCCCGGGTCCTGGACCTTTCCATGCGCCGAAGGTCTTGAAGGGACGGACGGCAGGAAATACGGATGGCCGTATTCCGTATGGCAGACACCTTTCGCGGAAATTGAGTGTCTCACGGCGTTTTTCGGACGTACCATGTACATACACCTCGGAAATGCCGATACGGATGAGAACGATTCTTCCCTGCCGAAAGATGCCCCGTCCCTGGCCCAGGGGGCGCACCGCCTCGCTCGGGGACGGAACTTCTTCGCGACATGCGAGGAAGTCTCCGGAAGTTTGGGCCTGCCCCTGCATTTCACGCTTGCAGAAGTAGAAGGCGCAGGGCATTCGACGCTGAAGATGGTCTACGGGCTGCCAAACGTGCAGAATCCCGAGGACACCGGACATAGAGGGGAAAACAGTGCATTTAACCTGCTATTCGAATAACTTCAAACTGAATATGACCATGATCAGACAATTGTTCCTGACAATCGCCGTCCTCCTGTGCGTCATCCCGAGCCTTCCGGCACGGAATGAGGGCAGGTTCAGCCGCGGAGGAGGCATGATGGTCTTCACGGCCTACGAACCTATGAAGGCTCATCCCGTGAACCTCTACTATTACATCCCTACACAGGGGAACATCAAAAAGATGCGCGTACTTTTCTCCATGCACGGAGCAGAAAGGAACGGACGACTGCAACGCGGAGTATGGAGAAATCTGGCTGAAGAATACGGATTCATCGTGCTGGCCCCGGAGTTCAAACACGATAACGGCTATCTGGAGAACGGCTACCAGTTCGGATGGGTTTCGGAAGACCCTGAAAATTTCAAGCTGAGACCCCGCGAAGTCTGGACATATCAACTGATAGAAGCCATATTCGACTATTTCAAGGCTTCGACCGGCAACACAAGCGAAACATACGACATGTTCGGACATTCGGCGGGAGGGCAGTTCGTGCACCGGTTCCTTCTCGCCATGCCGGAAGCAAGGGTGGGAAGGGCCGTGGCCGCCAACCCGGGAAACTACACCTACCCTGACGAGCGCGGGCTGTACACCGAATCAGGACAGCCGGCCTACCCTCCGGGATGGCCGTTCTCGGTGAAAGGGACCCCGTTCGCGTCGGACGATTACCTTGCACCGTTCTTCAGCCGCGACCTTGTGATACTCATAGGTTCGGAAGACAGGGAACCTCTCGGACCGGACATTCCGGAAAACAGCGCGATACGTATCCAGGGGCTTACCCGCTACGACAGAGCATGGAAATTCTACAACGCTTCCCGTGACATTGCCCTCAGGAAGGGCATGAGATTCAACTGGCACATTCTGGAAGTGCCTGGAGCCGGCCACAGTAGCGCCCAGATGGTGCACGGGCAGAAAAATGTCCGCAACTGGCGCATCAAGGACGATGAAAGGGTCTACAACATCAAGGATGCTGCAGGACGAGGGGCATTCAGCCTGATTTTCGAACAGTAAATCTGACCGTGAACGAAATAAAACCTGAATTATGAAAGACAACCACAGACACGACAATAACCGGCTCCGGCTCGGATGGACGACTGTTGTCTGCGCAGGGCTGCTGTGCCTGGCAGGACCGGCCGCGACCTGGGCCGGGACACAGGACCCGCCTCCTGGAGAAACTCCGGGAAAGACAATCATAGAAGGTTATGTCTTCGACGAAAATGACCAGCCGCTTTTCGGAGCTACGGTCACCGAAGAAGGCACCATGAATTACACGGCCGTCGGCAAGGACGGATTCTACCGGATTGAAGTCACTCCGCACGATGGCCTCCGGCTCGTCTTCAGCTTCCTCGGCATGGAGACTCAGACGGTGGAACCCGGACGGAGGACCAAAGTCGACGTCGTGCTCAAGACGGACGCTGTCCGGCTGAGCGACGTGGTCGTGACAGGATATGGAGATGTGCTTAAAGAGGCATACACGGGATCGGCGGACATCGTAACTGCCGACAAGTTCGCCCATGGAGCCACCAGTTCGTTCGAGACCATGCTTGCCGGTCTTGTACCGGGACTTGTGTCCTCAAGTTCCGGACAGCCTGGCGACATCGTCGAGATGCGGCTCCGCGGATTCGGTTCGATAAGTTCGAGCAGCCAGCCGCTGTATGTCATCGACGGTATCGTCTTCGACCAGGAGAACACATCCGGACACAGCGGAGCCGCATCAAGCCCGATGGCGACAATCAATCCGGCAGACATCGCCAGCGTCACCATACTCAAGGATGCGGCGTCGGCATCCCTGTACGGCTCACAGGGAGCGAACGGAGTCATTGTCATCACGACAAAGCAGGGCGTGCCGTCGGACCGCATACGCTATTCCCTTTCAGTGCAGGCCGGATTCTCCCATATACTGTCGGACGTGCGTCCGCGCATGGTGAACTCGGAACAATACAGGGAGCTCTGGACAGAAGGACAGTTCCACAGACTCGTACAGCAGGCCAGCGGCTCTTTCATAGAAGACCTGGAAGGACTGTACGGCAACAAGCTCGGCTACACCCTCGACGGCAAGAACTATTACCAATGGTACAAGGAGGCGCAGCAGGATTTCAACGAGTATTACGCCATACCCCGTCCGGACGGCTCCGTCTACAGCTATGACTTCTGGGGAGCGGATGCTGACAAGCTCCCGTCCGTGGACTGGTATGACGAGATTCTGCGCAACGCCCCTTTCCAGCAATATGACTTCTCACTTTCGGGAGGAAGTTCCAGACTGAAATACTACATGTCCGTGGGATATTTCAACCAGCAGGGCATAATCATAAACAGCGACCTTCAACGCTATTCCGCCAGGCTCAACCTGAGTTCCGACGACAGAAGCCGGTTCATAAACTGGGGAGCTGCCGTAAATATCAGCAGGACGGAACAGAGCGGGCCCCTGACAAGCGGCTCGAACTACAACATCCCGCATTATGCAGCGCTGCTGCTTCCATCCGTGGTTCCTGTCTATCTTGAAGACGGGTCCTACAACTTCCGCTTTCCCAACAACCTGCTCAACGGCAACCATAACCCTGTTGCAAGCGCCCGGGAGAATATCCGTGAAAGGCCCCAGTTCAACCTGTTCGCCTCCGCATGGGTCAGGCTGAACTTCACGGACTGGCTCGATTTCCGTGCAGACATAGCGCAATACTATATCACGGGCCGCCGGTCGGACTACTTCGACAGTGATTTCGGTACGGGATATCTCACCGGAGGAGAACTCACGGACTATGATTCCAAACGCATAAAGACCACCAGCAAGAACATGCTCAACTTCAACTATACCATAAACAACCGGCACCGCTTCAGCGCAACGGCAGGTATAGAACTGGTGGACTTCAGCCAAGAGTGGAATTCCGTGACAGCCGTGGATTTCCTGAACGACGAGAAGCCTGTGCTTTCCACCGCCGCGGAAGTCTCGGGATGGACCGGCAGCGGATATGACTATTCCACCGTTTCGATAATCACCCGGGCCGACTATTCCTACCGCTACAGGTATTTTATCGGAGGCTCATTCAGGCAGGACCGCTCATCACGCTTCTCTCCGGAACACCGCACCGGGAACTTCTGGTCGGTATCGGCCGCCTACCGCATCACAAACGAGAACTGGAGATGGCTGGAACCGGTGAAGCGCATATTCAACAACATCAAGTTCAAGGCGAGCTACGGATATAACGGGAATGTGCCTGGAAGCTACTACAACTGGAGGACCCTGTACAGCGGGTCCGGAAGATATGACTCCGGGCATGCCCTCTCCCAGTCATTCCGGGCCACATACGACCTGAGCTGGGAAAAGAACAACGTGTTCAATGTCGGAGTGGACCTTGGAATGCTGAAAGACCGCATCATGATATCCGCCGAATACTATTCGCGCAAATCCACAGACCTGCTACAGGAAGTCCCTGTCTCGGAAGTCTCGGGATACAGCACGATGCTGATGAACACGTCGGCCGGCATCCGCAACCGGGGATTTGAAATGGAAATCGACGCCCATATCATCGACAATCTCTTCAAATGGGACCTGAGTTTCAATATGGCCACGCTGAGCGCAAAATATTTCGGACTCGAACAGGACATCATCGAGTCCAACTCCCAAATCATGCGCAACGGAGAGAGCGTCGGGGCCTGGTATCTGAACAAATTCGCCGGCATAGACTCCAACACCGGGCAGGTGCTTTTCTACGGAGTTGACGAATCCGGCAACGACATCATATCAAGCAGCGACAACCCGTCGTTCCGCCGCATAGCAGGAAAGGGCATCCCGAGCGTTACAGGAGGGTTCAACACGTTGTTCAGCTACCGGGGATGGAGTCTTTCCGCCCTGTTCACCTACGGGCTCGGACACCATGTCTATGATTCCCGGGCGGCAAGCCGCACAAGCATAGACGGACAATCGATGGACTACAATATAGATGTCCGCCAGCTCGACAGATGGACTCCCGACAACAGGTATGCGTCCAACCGCATCCGCATCAACGGCCAGACTTCTTCAGGAAGTTCCACCAGATACCTTTACAAAGGAGACTGGCTGAAGTTCAAGAATGTCCGGCTGCAGTACACCTTCCCTGCGAGTACCTTCCGGAAAATAGGCGTGACAGGATTCTCCCTTTATGTGCAGGCAGACAACGTAAAGGTCTGGACAGCGGCAAAAGGATACGACCCTGACCTTTGGATAAACGGCTATATCGCCACGGCGAAATACCCGTCGGCGACGACATACACGGCCGGCCTCAATTTCAATTTCTAAGCAAGACACAAGCGATGAAAAAATTACTTAAGAGACTTACCATACTGCTTATGCTTCCGGGATTGTCGTCTTGCGGAGACTTTCTCGACAAGAAATCATACACGGATTACGACAAGGATGTGCTGACGACTCCTGAAGGCATAGAAGCATTGCTCAACGGAGTATATGACATTTTCCAGCATACCAACTACTATGGCAGGAACCTGCTTGCATACGAAGCGGCAAAGGGCAACGACTTTTTCGTGAGGGTGTCGAGCGGCAACAATTTCGAAAGGGAGAACCGCTATGCGGAATCCACCTCCTCGTCCGGCGCAGCCGAAGGGCTGTGGCTCAAGATATACAGCGGCATCAGGACCGCCACCGATGTGCTCGAAGCCGTCCCTTACGTCGAAGGGATGGACCAGAAAAGCCTTGACAGGGTCGCCGGGGAAGCGCATGCCCTGCGCGGACTTGCATATTTCGACCTGATGAGGCTCTTCGCCTATCCTCCGAGATTCTCTTTCCCTGACGGAGAGGAATACAATATCGGCCCGACACCCGGGGCTTATTCACTTGGGGTGCCGATTCTTGAAAACATGGACATGGCAAACAACATCTTCGATTATGAAGTGCGCAGGGAGTCTGCCGTCACAGTCTACGGATACATCGAAAAAGACCTGCTGGAAGCCCGGAGGCTGCTTTCCGGAACAGATTCCCGCCAGGGACATGTCAACTATGTCGCCGTATGCGGCCTCCTGGCCCGCATGTATCTGTACATGGAACAGTGGGACGATGCCATAATACAGGGAGAAGAAGCCCTGAAAGCCGCAGGAGGGACATACAGCATGATTCCTTACGGTAGCTGGAAGACCACCTACTACAAGCCGTTCAATTCCGAGAATATCTGGGAACTCGTCTACAGCCTTTCGGACAACAACGGCGGCAACAGCCTGAACTATCTCGTCCGGAAGCCTACCTACGACAATCCGGGTGCCGAAAACGACGGCGAGGTGTCGCAGGCCATAGGATATGCCGCATTCGGGCTTTTCCCTGCCACCGTCGACCTGCTACAGTCCGATCCCGATGACGTACGGGGCTATCTCGTCTGCGACCTCGGCATCGCCAACAAGGACTACAAGGGGCTGCGGAAATATGTGGGAGAGACCTACCATTATGTCTACAACCAGCCTGTGATAAGGCTGCCGGAAATCTACCTCACCCTGGCCGAGGCCTATCTCCGCAAGGACGGCGGCTCCGTGACGGATGCCGAGCGGTATTTCGATTTCGTACACGGTGCCCGCACGAACAGCTCGGGATTTTCTTCCCATGACATATCGTCCGCCCTCGAGGAAGTGCTGACGGAAAGGCGCAAGGAACTGATGCTCGAAGGACACAACTACTGGGACTATTTCCGCCGCGGCGAGACTATGAAAAGGCCGGAACTGCTTGAAAATGCGAACAAGATAACGATAGCGTTCGGTTACGGCTCAAGCAAGAACCTTGCGCGGGCGCAGGTCATATACCCCATACCTCTCTCCGAGCTGGAAGCCAACAAATCAATCCGCGACCAGCAGAATCCCGGGTACGAAACATATTCGGAAGTTTACCAGACAGAAAACTGACAACAATCAAAAACATGATAACCATGAGAAAGTACCTCTATCCGACACTGCTGCTGATATCAGCCATAATGATAACCGTTTCATGCAAGAAGGAAGAACCGTCCGAGGAGATAATGCTCGACGACGTGGCACTGAACTTCGCCCCTGAGAAAAAATCGCTTCAGGTGGATTTGCCGCTGGACGAAAACAGCAACTACTGGCACATCTATTCCCCGACAGAAGACTCCTGGCTCCAGTATGAAAGGATTCCGGGCCGGAAATCGATGTATGTGGCCGTGGACGGGAACCAGACCGGCGAAGTGCGTTCTTCACATATAATGGTGCGTAGCGGAGTCTATACCCAGCGGGTCGTCGTGACTCAGGACTCTGAAGGTGGCATATCGCTTTCCGCGGACTATCTTCCTGTCCGCTATCTCGGGGCTTCATCGACTCTGGACATTCTCAACGCAGAATCCCTTTCAGACCTTTCCGTATCGGTCGAAAATGCCGGGACATCATGGTGCTCGGCCCTGGTTGAAGGCGACAAGCTTTTTGTAAATGTCAGCCTGAACGAGACGACCGAAGCCAGAAGCGCACTTCTGACAGTCTCCGGGAAAAGGGCCGTGACCGGCACCGGATGTTCTGCATTCGTGACGGTGTATCAGGGAAAAGGAGGCATGACCCCTTACGTCTTCGACATCCCTGATTTCAGCGAATCGAAAGTCTATCGGGTGATGGACGGACAGAAATATGTGGCGCAGATAACCAGGGAATTCCTGCTCGCGGACGGGCTGGTAAACGCCTCCGCAGTGGTCGTGTATCCGGTGGAAAATGATGAAGTGGACCTTACGAAAGGCTATGTGGCGCAAATAATCCTTGAAAACAGCGACCTCAGCGACGAGACATACGTCTACTCCGAGCCTTCCGGAGCCGTACATGGGGGAAGTGTCGCATTCGATGCCGGGAGCAATACTCTGACAGACTACATTGCCGGCACAAAGGCCGAACCAGTGACAAGGATATACATGCCGGGAGATGTGGGCATGGGGCCGGAGGAAGTTACAGGCAGCACGCAGGCAAGTGTGGAGCCGCTTCTTGTCACCGATGTGCGCAACGGGGAAAGCAATGTGTATCCGGTGGTCAAGATAGGTGCCCAATACTGGCTGAACAGACATCTCAACACGACATACTACAACAGCAACCTGAACTTCGAGGCCATTCCTACCGATGTCCCGACGACGGAGGCAGACCGGCGCAAGCCGAACTGGTGCATTTTCGGATTCAACGACGGGAACAGCACTGACCCGGAAGCGGTGACCAACCGGGAGCGTTTCGGCCTTCTGTATCCATATCTCACAATCGGAGGCTTCGACACTCCTGCCGAAGCCGGTCTGACGGCGGCGGAACAGCAGATTGAAGACAATATATCGCCGGAAGGATGGATTGTCCCGACAAAAGACGAGGCCAACAGCCTGAAGGCATATATCGGAGGTAACGGCAACATGACCAGACTGCGCAAGTTCGTCGACTACGACACGGAAGGCTATCCTCAGATTTTCCCTGACGAAAGCAGGCATGACGACAACATCACCGGCTTCGACGGTCCGAAGAGCGGATACCGGAGCCACACAGGGAGCTGGACTTCGGGGGACGAGAACGGGTGCTGGATGTGGACGCGCACCTACCAGAGCGAAACCGGCTCATCGATGTTCCATGTCATAGACGTACAGACGTCTCAGAACAGCGCACGGGCGATGTCCATACGTTGTCTCAACAACGGAGCGGTCAAAATCAAGACACAGGAATAGCCCGGATGAAGGACACCCTCTCCATATTTGCCAAAGTTCTTCTGCCTGCACTGCTCGCGACCGTATTCCCCGCGGTCGCGGCAATGGCTGCCGGAGACCTTCAGACAAGGTCGCTGTCGCGTCTCTACACGATGGAGAACGGCTTGTCATCCAACAGGGTCCACTGCATCGTGCAGGATTCCCTCGGCTTCATCTGGTTCGGCACCAACGACGGCCTGAACCGTTTCGACGGAATGGACTTCAGGAAATACTACTACACGGACGGGAACGACGGCAGCAGCATGTCGAGCAACAGCGTCCGCTGGCTTATGATAGGAAGCGACAACCGGATGTGGATAGCCTTGGACAACGGGATTGACATCTACGATCCGCATTCCGGTTCTTTCTCCCGCTTCAAGGCCAGGACCGGCTCAGGGGAGACCGTCAGCGACAGGGTCCTGAGGATTGCAGAGGATGCGGACGGGGAAATCTGGATAGGCACGATGACGGGCGGGCTGTTCAGATACACTCCGTCGGAAGACAGGCTGCAGGTGTACAGGCATGATGCAGACGACCCTTCATCCATATCCCAGAACTCGATAGCGGCCCTTTTCGTCGACAGTGAAGGCGTGGTGTGGGCTGCCACCTACGACCAGGGCGTATGCGCCTTTTCAAAGAAGACAGGGAAATTCACAGTCTACCGGGAAGGCTCGGGAGGGTTGTCGAGCGACCAGGTGCAGTGCATCTACGAAGACGGGAACGGCCACCTCTGGTTCGGGACATACGCGTCCGGAATCGACCGGTTCGACCGCAGGTCGCGGACTTTTGCAAACTGGCACGACAGCAGGCCCGGCAGCCTTCTCCATCACATCCACGACATCATTTCCTGCAATCCAGGGGAGCTTCTCGTCACCTCCGACCACGGGGCAGGCATCTTCCGCACGGATGACGGAAAACTATGCACCGGCATGGAACGGAGTCCTACACAGCTTCCTGTCGAGAACAAGCTGATTTACAAAGCATTCATGGACCGTGAAGGCGGATTGTGGCTGGGCTCGTATTTCTACGGTGCAGAGTATTTCCAGCCTCGCCAGCAAAGATTCCGGTCCTACAGCTGCAGCGAAGACGTTTCCTCTGGCTCCGCCCGCATAATCAAAGCGGTGAGCGAAGGGGAGAAAGGAATAATCTGGGTAGGGACGGATGACGACGGCATCTATCAGTTCAATACCCTTACCGAGGAAATGAAACCGTTCCGGACGGCACGTGACATAGGGGCCTCACAATACATCGTCTCGGATTTGCTGTGCGACGGCGGGAAACTTTTCGCCGCCACCTATGAGAGAGGGCTCGAAGTGTTCGACCTGAAGACAGGGAAAATGAAGACTTACCGGCACAATCCGGAGGACGGCAGTTCACTGCCGTCTTCACGTGTCTTCGTGCTTTTCAAAAGTTCTACGAGCAGGATATGGATAGGAACGGCCAACGGTGTATGCCATTACGACCGCGACAGAGACAGTTTCGTAAGGTTGGACATTCCGGGCCGCATCTCAGACATCACCGAAGACAACGACCATGGCCTTTGGATAGCCACCCGCGAAAACGGGCTCTATCATTACGACATGCGGACAGGATCGGTGCGCCGCCATCTGGCCGACTATGAAAATCCGGATTCTCTCGTGCGCAATGCCCTGACCGTGCTGGCCATGGACAGGAAAGGGAAATTATGGATAGGCACGGACGGCTACGGTATATGCAGCTACGACTCCGGAACCGGAAGTTTCCGCAGATACCCGGAACTGCGGCTACCTAACCGCATCATTTCAGGAATAATCCCCGACGGCAGGATTCTGTGGATTGCAACGAACAAGGGACTTGTCCGCTGGAATACGGGCACAGACAAGACCCGCATTTTCTCGAAGGTGGACGGACTCTATTCGGAGCAGTTCACCGAACATGCCTGCCTTGTGGACTACAGCGGACTTTTTGTGTTCGGGACCACGGACGGGATATGCGCTTTTTCACCTCATAACCTCACGGAAGATGACGTGGAAGCTCCTCCGGTTGTATTCACCTCTCTTTCCATATATAACCGTCCGGTATCACCCTGGAGCGCACATACTCCACTGGAGCACCCGATAGAGATGACCGGTGACATCAGGCTGGCATACGACCAGAGGACATTCAGCGTAGGATTCGCCGCCTTAAGCTATATAGCCCCGGAAGAGATGCTCTACCGTTACAGGCTGGAAGGATTCGACGACAAGTGGTATGTCACCGGAGGCAACAGCCGCTCAATAAGCTACAGCAATCTTCCGCCGAAGAAATACACCCTGTATATCGAATGTGCAGACAGAACCGGCGGATGGGAAGGCAGCACACCTGCAGAACTCCGCATTACCATCCGGCCGCATCCCCTGTTGTCACCGGCAGCGTGGACTGTCTATGTCCTGACGTTGCTGCTTATCCTTGCCGTACTGCTCCGGTATCTGGTCAGGAGGGCGAATATCAGGCACGAAGAGCGGTTCCGCGAACTGGAGCTCAAGTCGCAGCAGGAAATCTACAATGCAAAAATCGATTTCTTCACACACATAACGCACGAAATCAGGACTCCTCTCAGCCTGATAATAGGTCCGCTCGAGCAGATGAGGCAATCCCGTACAATAAACGGCAGGTTCGGGGAATATCTTGAAATCATAGAAATGAACTGCAGGAGGCTGTACTCCCTTGTGACACAGCTGCTCGATTTCCGCAAGGTCGACTCGGAAAACTACCGTCCCGACTACTCGTCCTGCAATGTGGAGGAGCTTGCCGTATCGGTTGCCGCCCTGTTCTCGCCTACTGCCCGGCAGCACGGGATTCGTCTTGATACGGAAATTGCGCCGGCAGGACTGACATTCGTCACTGACCGGGAAGCCCTGACGAAAATCCTCAGCAATCTGCTGTCGAACGCGGTAAAGCATGCAAAATCTTCGGTCATGCTGAATGTGCGGCTTCAGGAAGACTCCGTGACATTCACGGTCGAAGATGACGGCGAAGGCTTCGCACCGGAGGAACGGGATAAAATTTTCCAGCCATTCTACCAGGCGGCATCAGACCATGCGAGGACGAATGGCAGCGGACTCGGACTTTACATATCGCGCCAGCTGGCAGAACTGCTCGGAGGGTCCCTGACCTTGTCCTGCCGCTCTGACGGCATGTCCGGAGCATCGTTCTGCTGCTCTCTTCCGCTGAATACAGGAAATGTCGTCACAGAAGAGGCCCAAGACAATGTCCGCGGGAAAAATTTCTCCGCTTCCGGGCCGTTCCCCGAGACCATACTCGACAAAGACGAAGCGGAAGAACCTGAAATCGAAGAAGTTCCATCCAAAGAATACACGGTCATGCTTGTCGATGATGACGCCGGCATCCTCGATTTCCTCATCAGCGTCCTGGGAGGCAGATATTTCTGTATCGCCGTAGCGACCGGAGAAGAAGCCCTGCACATGCTGGCAAAAAACAGGATTGACGTTGTCATCAGCGATGTCATGATGAACGGCATGGACGGACTCGAACTGTGCCGCCGCATAAAAAGCGACATATACACTTCACATATCCCTGTGATACTGCTCACGGCCAAAGCCAATCTCGAGACAAAAATCAAGGGGCTGGAATATGGTGCCGATGCCTACATCGAAAAGCCGTTTTCCGTCAGCCACCTCCAGGCCCAGCTTGCCAATCTGATTGTGGGGCGCAGCAAACTCCGCAAACTGTTTTCAACCACGCCTCAGACATCGACGCGCATCGAAGCGTTCAACAGGCTGGACCAGGAATTTGCAGACCGGTGCACGTCCATAATCACAGAAAACGTATCCGACCCGGACTTCTCCGTCGACGTGCTCGCAAGGGAGATGGGGATGAGCCGTACGTCCATATTCGTAAAGCTGAAGGCGATTACCGGAATGACCCCCAACGAGTTCATAAAACTGATACGTCTCAAAGTGGCATGCAGAATGATGGCAGAAGGTTCATACCGGGCCACTGAAGTTGGATTCCTGGTGGGATTCAATTCTTCCTCATACTTCGCGAAATGTTTCTTCAGACAATTCGGGATACGCCCGAACGACTATATAAAAACCCTTGAACGGTCCCGGGAAAACACCTCCGGCAAAACGGGCCCGGACTCCGACAACAATTAATTGCAATTAAAATGAAAATCACAATCACGGCATTGCTCCTGCTTGCGGCGATAACGGCCGGGGCACAGGGACAACCAGGGACAGAGACAAAAGACTCCGAGGCCATTCATGCCCGGATTGCAGACATGTCACACGAATTCGATGCAACTGAAAAGCTGCTTGAGGACCTTCTCTGGTATGACAAGGTCGGAGACATCGCATTTGTGGACAAGGTGCGTCTGACAGGACCGCCGCGTCATCGGCAGACTCCTACCGGAAACGCCTTCCACGATGCACTGCTGGACAATGACCTCGTATTCTACAGCTATGTGTTCATACCGAAGAAAACCAAGCAGAACAGGAAATATCCGCTGGTGGTTTTCTCTCACGGAGGTATTCACGGGACATTCACGACAGTGTATGCGCATGTAATTCGTGAACTCATCGCGCAAGGTTACATTGTTGTGGCTCCGGACTACCGCGGCAGCACCGGTTACGGGAAAGGCTTCTACAGAAGCATCGATTACGGAGGGCGGGAAAACGATGATGTCCTTGCCGCAACCAGATACATGATTGAAAACTACAGTATAGTCGATCCGGAACGCATAGGCCTGCTGGGATGGAGCCATGGTGGCATGATAACACTGATGAACGCCTGCCGCCATCCTGAAACGTATGCCTGCGCCTATGCCGGAGTGCCTGTGAGCGATGTGGCGTTCAGGCTTGAATACCAGAACCCCGGATACGCGGATGAGTTCACGGCTCCGTATCACATAGGGAAGACTCCGGAGGAAGCTCCAGGGGAATATGCCAGACGTTCTCCGGTAACCTATGCGAAAGAACTGCAGATACCACTGATGATAACCACGGCGGAGAATGACGATGATGTGAGTGTGCTTGAGGTGAAACGGATGATAGATTCACTGAAGTTCCACAGAAAGGATTTCGAATACAGAATATATCCTCCGATGCCTGGAGCACACCTCTTCGACAGGATAGACACAGGCGAAGCGACGCGGATACGGTTCCTTGCATACGAATTCCTTGCAAGATACCTGGCTCCGCCTGCACCGTTCAAGTCCCCTGAGACCCTCCGCAAGGCCGGCTACCGCTTCAATTAGGAAAGTTTCTTATTTTCCCAGACTCGTCAGGAACTTTACCGTCTCGGGAGCATAGTGCGAGAAGAACAGGCTTTCACCCTTGTCCAGCTTGCCGATGGCGTCCATATCTTCTGCGGAAAGGGAGAAATCGAACACATCAAGATTCTGCACCATACGCTCCTTGTGCGTGGATTTCGGGATGACTACGACACCGCGCTGGATGAGGAAACGCAATGCTGTCTGCGCCACGGACTTGCCGTATTTCTCACCGATGGCTTTCAATACAGGATTGGAGAAGAAACCGTTGCGGCCTTCAGCGAACGGTCCCCACGACATGATTTGCGTGCCGTACTCTTTCATTATTTCCTGCGGCCGGCGTTGCTGGTTGAACACGTGGGTCTCCACCTGGTTCACCATCGGCTTGATGTCGCAGAACTCGGCGAGGTCTATGAAACGGTCGGGGTAGAAGTTCGATACGCCGATGGCCCGGAGTTTTCCGGCACGGTAGGCTTCTTCCATGGCACGCCAGATGCCGTAGTAGTCATTGAACGGCTGGTGGATGAGCAGCAGGTCGATGTAGCCGGTCTGCAGCTTGCGGAGAGATTCATCGATGGAAGCCTTTGCTTTCTCATACCCGGCGTTGGATATCCACACCTTTGTCACGATAAACAGCTCATCTCGCGGAATGCCGCTTTTCTTCACCGCGTTTCCAACGCCTTCCTCGTTGAAATAGGCCTGTGCCGTGTCTATCATCCTATACCCTACGCTCAGGGCATCCGATACACAGCGTTCGCATTCTTCCGGAGTCACCTGATATACACCATAACCTAAAACCGGCATTTCCACGCCGTTTGATAATTTTACCGTTTGCATAATCCGTTATATTTTATTGGGTCTGTTGTCTGTCCGATGAAGCCGCCCGGCTTCCACCGGTATTGCAAAGTTACACTGCCTTTACGCTTCCTGTATTTCACAAATGGCGTATAATATTTCACAAAAAGCGCAAATCGTCTTGTGCTTTCCGGAGGAAGTCCTGGCCGCTCCGCAACATTTCCTCTCGAACCAGCTCCCGGCAAACAATTACGGTATAGGAGGAAGCATCAGCCTGTACGACAATCCGATAATACCGTTGTCAGAGGAGGATGCGGAGAAACTGGTGCGCGACATACACAATATCCGCGACCGCATTGACGATACCGGGCATCTGTTTTACCGCGAACCGATAGGAGGGCTGGCCCTCCCTCTGATTTATGACCTGTTTTATTTCCATGCCAGGAACCGCACACCGATATTCGCCACGGACAGGAGCATGTATGTCGTAAAGGGACTGATGGCGTTGCTGGAAAGCGGACGCATATACGTAGCACCCACATATACGCAGAAACCGAGAGCAGAACATACCTATCCGTTGTATTTTTCCAAATCAAAATTACAATAAATCTGCAAAAGTTGTCGAAAAATGACTACTTTTGCAATGCCATTGCAATTTGATTATGGAACAGCAAATAAAGACTTTATCAGATTGGATTGAACACAGGGAAGTCAGGGGATATTACACATTCACGAAAGAAGATATAGAAAGACAATTCCCTGAGGCTGGCAAAGTATATATAAAAACTGCCCTGCATCGTTTGGTCGCCAAATCAAAGATTATTTCCCCCTGGCGTAATTTTTATGTCATTGTGCCGGTGGAGTATTCGTTGAAAGGGATGATTCCACCTGTTTTCTATATGGATCAGCTGATGTCATTTCTCGGGAAAAAATATTATGTCTCTCTTTTGAATGCGGCTTCATTTTATGGTGCGTCACATCAAAGGGTCCAGACATTTTCCGTTATGGTGGAACAACCTGACATACGGAATACTTCAAAGAACGGGACTCCCATTCTGTTCTTTTCAAAAAAAGAGATCCGGACTGAATTCGTAAGGAAACATAAGACTCAGACAGGTTACATTAACGTATCTTCTCCAGAACTGACAGCCGTTGACCTGATAGCAAACGAAAAGAGCGTGGGCGGTTTGAGCCGTGTCTGTACTGTTTTGAATGAATTGGCCGATGCCATGAATATGGACAGCCTGAATGATTCCTTTTTCAAGACCTCGTCAGTACCTGTATTTCAGCGTTTGGGATATATATTGGACCATATCCTTGAACGGGAGGAACTGGCGGAAACATTATATTCAAAAATAGAGGCTGTCGGATTAAAATTAAGGAAGATACCGTTTAAGATAAACAGGCCGACAGAGTGTTGTGAAGTCGATAAGAAATGGAAAGTGATTGTTAACCATGAGTTGCTACAAAATTAAGAGCCTTGTACCAACGAAGAAAGGGACGGGATTTGTATGATTTGTATAAGGCATTGACTACAACCGGCATCAACATAGACAACGTATTGAGATGTTATCAAAAGTATATGGAATTTGTGGTAGACCACATTCCTACTTACAAGGAATTTATCATCAACATGAAAGAAAAAATGCAGGATGATGAATTTCTTGGAGACACAAGGCAACTTCTCAGACCTGACGAGGTGTTTGATGCGCAAATCGGATATGATATCGTACGGGCTCAATTAATTGACAAATTAGCTTAAATCATGAAGGTTCCGGCCTTGTAATTTGAAATCCTCAGGGCATGTATTTGGGCATGAAACAGAATCGCCATTAATTATATCGGTTTACAGATAAAAGTGTTATATAATTTAACGTGAATTCGATGAAATGAATGGAATGAATTTAAGAGAATTACCTCTATAGAGGACGAAGTCCGGCGTAAGTTCTCCCCCCACGCAGGGGAGAATTTAAGAGGGGTGACACGAAAAAGGAAAGTGATTATAACTGTGTCTATGTCACTTCTGCCGATGAAATGCAACCGAGCCCGCGGACGCGGGCTGGTGCGCCCTCCTTTCGTAGTCCCCTCAGCCGGCACCGCCGGCAGCTCCCTCGGGGAGCGGGTCGCGAGTTCTTCGTCTCCTTCACAACAAAAACTAAACGACCCAAAAGAGGATTTTGAGGTCATACCCCTTATTATTTGTGTAAAAAATAGGATTTCAGCGCATCAAAATACCGTTCGAACGCAGCCTTTCCTTCGGGAGTGATTCTGCATACGGTGCGGGGCTTCTTTCCGGAGAAGCCCTTTTCTATTTGTATGTATCCTGCCTCTGCCAGCTTGTCAATCTGCACGCTCAGGTTTCCGGAGGTCGCCCCGGTCACCTCTTTGATATAAACGAAGTCCGCTTCTTCCGTTTCTTCCAACAAGGACATTATGGCAAGCCTCAGTTCCGAATGGAGAAGCGGGTCCAATTTCTTGAATGTCGGGCTCATCTTGACTTGATTTTTATTATAGTTCCCGGAATTATCAGGGAAATTATGGCAGTGACTCCGATTATTGCCGGTATGTGTACCGGAGGAAGCATGGCTGCGGCGACCGTGCCGGCGAGCGACGTTATGACTCCGGCGGCAATGATGCTGTAATTCTTATAGACCAGCCCAGTTATGGCAGTCGAGAGTCCGAGTGGCATGATTGTCAGGGCAGCCGTGTATGGCAGCATTTCTTTTGCGACCGTCAGGCTGAGTATGGCTGTCAGCACGGAAATTATAGCGAACAGAATCCAGATTGAGCTGACGAGGTAGTCCATGAAGTTCTTGTAACGGCGGTTTTCTTTTTTCGTGAGCATCCCCTGGAACAAAGAACATGCGGGGAGAATGAACCACAGGAAGTTCCATGCCGGATTTCCGGTCTTGAGGTAAAGCAGATAGACGATTGCCGACGTTACGGCTACCACAATGCCCCAAATGAGGAACTTGCTTCCTGATTCCTTTTCAAAATTGCGTCTGCTCGTCGCTATCATGTCCGATATGATTTGCAGGCTTTTTTCGGGAGAGAGATTTGTCATTGTTTCCATTGTATTTCTGTTTTTCTTGTCACAAATATAAAGTAGTTTATTTTATAAACCAAATTTTTCAAACATCTTTTGCGGAAATTTCAGCGTCATTCATGTTTCCAATGCCGCCTATATGGTAGTGTTGAGATAAAAACCCGAGGGGATAGAGTGGGGTGCCTTTCGGCACAGGTCAAACCAAATCTGAAAGTTCCCTAATACCTTCTGAAGTGGCTTCGTCCCCGTTCGGTCCTGGGTAATGTGGACATTTTTGGTTGGTAAAAGCGGACAAAAGTGGTTGGTAAATGAGAGTCCACGGTGTATTCAGATATGTCCGGCCTTCGTGGCGTGAATACGGCTCCGCAGTCCTTGCATCTGTACCTTTGATGATTGGCTTGCCGTCCCCACTTTACCACTTCTTTTGACCCACATTCCGGACACTTTTCTTTTCGCGATTTTACCATAAAAAATAACTTTGATGAAACCGGTTTCATCAAAGTTACTATATAGATATGTCTATCAGTTAGTTATAGATATTTCACCAACTACTTTTTGCACCTATACCCGAGTTCTTCGTCTCTCTTACAACAAAAAAAGCAGGCCGTTATTGGCCTGCTCCAGAGCGGAAAACGAGACTCGAGCCCGCGTTCGCGGGCAGACGCGCCCTTCTTTCGTAGTCCCCTCAGCCGGCACCGCCGGCAGCTCCCTCGGGGAGCTGGTCGCGAGTTCTTCGTCTCCTTCACAACAAAAAAGCGGGTCAGTATTCTGACCCGCTCAAGAGCGGAAAACGAGACTCGAACTCGCGACCCCGACCTTGGCAAGGTCGTGCTCTACCAACTGAGCTATTTCCGCATTTTTATTCTGAAAGAACTGTCATTCTCTCGAATGGATTGCAAAAATAGGGATAAATTTTGAATCTACAAATTTTTTGTGCAACATCGGCAAAATTTGCCGATGCTCCCCATTATGCGCCGTCAAAGAGATGTCTCGAATTCGCGGAGGAACCTGAGGTCGTTCTCGAAATAATTCCTGAGGTCCTTCACCTGCCACTTGAGCATGGCAATACGCTCTATGCCCATGCCGAAAGCGAATCCGCTGTACTTCCTGCTGTCTATCCCGGAAGCCTCGAGGACATTCGGGTCCACCATGCCGCACCCCATGATTTCAAGCCAGCCCGTACCCTTGCATATATTGCAACCCTTGCCATGGCAGATGTTGCAGCTCACGTCTACTTCGGCCGACGGCTCGGTGAACGGGAAATACGATGGTCTCATCCTTATCTGGCTCTCGGCGCCGAACATCTCGCGTGCAAAAAGCAGTATCGCCTGCTTCATGTCGGCAAATGTCACATTCTCATCTATATACAGGCCCTCCACCTGATGGAAGATGCAATGCGCACGTGCAGATATGGCCTCATTCCTGAACACCCGTCCCGGACATACTATCCGTATAGGCAAAGGCATCTTTTCCATGGCCCTCACCTGCACGGACGAAGTATGGGTCCTCAAAAGTATGGAATTTGCGCTCGAAGAAATGAAGAAAGTGTCCTGCATGTCCCTTGCAGGATGCTCCGGAGGGAAATTCAAGGCCTCAAACACGTGCCAGTCGTCCTCAATCTCCGGGCCTTCTGCAACATCGTAGCCGAACTTGCGGAAAATCTCCACGATTTCCTCGCGCACGATAGACACGGGATGCCGGGAACCGAGAGGTGCCGGGTCTCCAGGTTTGGTGAGGTCGAATGACGCTGCTGAAGGAGCAGACTCGGATGCCGACTCTTTCATGGCCTCAATCTTTGCAGCAGCAGCATTTTTCAGCTGATTCAGCTTCTGTCCGAACTCCCTTTTCAACTCCGGGGCGACAGTCCTGAACTCCTCGAACAGCCGGGTTATCTCACCCTTTTTGCCGAGCAGGCGCACCCTTGCCTCCTCTATCTCGTTTTCCGTCTTGCATTCAAGAGATTCTATCTCCGCGAGTATCGCTTCTATCTTGTCTTTCATAACAACTCCTTCAAATCTTCGACAATAAATGCAAATGTAGTCATTTTTCCATAACCGGCTCAATCTTCGGCAGGATAGCCTACCGCGATGACGCACAGGATGCGCATCCCGTCCTTGATTCCGAGAAGGTCCTTCAGATATTCCTCGGCCGTCCCTGCCGACGGATTATCGCTTTTGCGTGGCCTGCCGTTGACATGGACCCAGCAGCTGCCGAGACCGAGGGCGGTTGCAGCAAGCTGGATAAAAGTGGCTGAAATAGCGCAGTTGTCCACCCAGAGGTCGGTCCTTGTCTCATCCCCGAGCACGACAATCACTTCCGGAGCATCTTTCACGAATGCCGAGCCCCTGTCCCTCATCTCGGAGATTGCAGAAATCACATCCTTCTCATCTATGCACATGAATGCGGAACTCCTGCAGTTCTTCGACGACGGAGCAGTCCCCGCAGCCTCAATCAACCTGTCGACCATATCCTTGCCTACCGGCTTGTCAGCGAACTTCCTGACACTGTGCCTTCTGGCCAATACTTCGAAAAATTCCATACATCATCCTCCTTTATCATTCCGGCCGAATTTCATTTACCTTCTGCCTTAGCCTTCCGTTTATCTCTCGCCTTCTGCAATTTGGCGGCGCCGCTTTTCAGATATGCCTTCCACTGCGAATCCGTGAAGAACTTCCTGTACGTGCTGTCTATCTTCTCCATCCACTTGTCCTGTACTGCCACATACATCGAGGAATTCGAGACTTTCGCCTTGCTGAGCTCCTCAAGTTCGTCTTTCATGGCCTGGAAGTCATGCTGCAGGGTCGAGTCCACGTAGAACACCTGCCAATATTCCAGCCCGAGCAGCCGTTCAAGACGTTCCGCCTCCGTGGCTGCCATCTCTGTCACTGTAGGAGGCTCCTGCTGTTCCTGCGCGCCGCATATCCCGGCCCCTGCCAAAAAGGACAGGATTGCCGCGGAAATAATGACAATCGTTTTTCCCATATCTGAAATTTCAATAACACAGACTTGTCACTTCTTCTCTGCCGTAGATGTGAGGAAGAGCTCGTCCATCTGCGACTGGTCTATGTACGACGGCGAATCTATCATCACATCCCTGCCCTGGTTGTTCTTCGGGAAAGCGATATAGTCTCGGATAGTCTCCTGTCCGCCGAACAGGGCGCACACCCTGTCGAACCCGAACGCAAGGCCTCCGTGAGGAGGTGCACCGAACTTGAAGGCATTGATTATGAAACCGAACTTGTACTGGGCATCCTCGTCCGAGAAGCCGAGCACTTCGAACATCCTCTGCTGCACCTTCGCATCATGTATCCTTATGGAACCGCCGCCGAGCTCCGTCCCGTTCAGCACGAAATCGTATGCATTGGCGCAGACCTTCTCCAAATCTTCCTTCCTGTCGCTGTAGAAAAGGTCGAGATGTTCCGGTTTCGGAGCTGTGAACGGATGGTGCATCGCATAGAACCGGGAAGTCTCGTCGTCCCATTCGAGAAGAGGGAAATCCACCACCCATAGAGGGGCGAAAACATGAGGGTCACGGTATCCGAGCCTGTTGCCCATCTCGATACGCAGCACCCCGAGCATGGTCTGGGTCTTTCTCTTCGGGCCGCAAAGCACCAGTATCAAGTCGCCCGGCCTGGCTTCCATCTTCTCCGAGACAGCCCGCAGGTCTTCCTGCGAATAGAACTTGTCCACGGAAGACTTGATGCTGCCATCCTCATTGACCTTGATGTAGACAAGACCCTTGGCTCCTACCTGAGGTCTCTTGACCCATTCAGTCAACTCGTCGAGCTGCTTGCGGGTGTATGAAGCGAGACCGTCCACACAGATTGCCCCGACATAATCGGCGGAATCGAACACGGAGAAGCCGTGCCCCTTGACCATATCCGAAATCTCGTGAATCTTCATGCCGAAACGGATATCCGGCTTGTCCGATCCGTAAAAGTCCATGGCATCGAACCAGCTCATGCGAGGAATCGGGTTCGGTATTTCCACATCCAGCACATTCTTGAACAGAGTCCTCATCATGCCCTCGAACACATCCAGGACATCATCCCTTTCCACAAAAGACATTTCGCAGTCTATCTGGGTAAACTCCGGCTGGCGGTCTGCACGCAGGTCCTCATCCCTGAAGCAGCGGACAATCTGGAAATAGCGGTCATACCCCGCGACCATGAGCAGCTGCTTGAATGTCTGCGGAGACTGCGGGAGTGCATAGAACTGCCCCGGATTCATCCTCGAAGGCACCACGAAGTCGCGCGCGCCCTCCGGAGTGGACTTTATGAGATACGGAGTCTCTATTTCAAGGAAATTCTGTGCATCGAGGTAGTTCCTGACCTCGTGCGCAATCCTGTGCCTCAACTCCAATGCCTTGCGAAGCGGATTTCTCCTCAGGTCGAGATACCTGTATTTCGCACGCAGTTCCTCTCCACCGTCGCTTTCATCCTCAATCGTGAAAGGAGGCGTCTGGGCCTTGTTCAGTATGGTTATCGCCGAAAGGCTTATCTCGATGTCCCCGGTCGGCATCTTCGGGTTCTTGCTCTGTCTTTCAACCACGGTTCCGGTCGCCTGTATCACATATTCCCTCCCGAGAGATCCGGCTGTCTCGACAAGAGCCGCATCGGCGGAAGCATCCACTACAAGCTGTGTGATTCCGTACCTGTCACGCAGGTCTATGAAAGTCATCCCGCCGAGTTTCCTGGATTTCTGCACCCATCCGGCCAGGGTCACCGTCCTGCCTGCATCGGAAATGCGGAGTTCTCCGCAAGTATGTGTCCTGTACATATTACTTACAAGTGTTGTTTTCTATCCTGTTCTGTTCCGGCCGGTCTCCGGCAGCGACTCGTTTCCGGCCATATAACTTGCAAAAATACAAAAATTAGAAGCCGTATAAAATTTTATCGCCATAAATTTATTAAGAGATTTACGGGACAGAGAAAGAGCCTACAACAGCATTTCCGTTGAAACCGGAGCATTCTCAAAAAACATCACATAGTACACAGGAATGTATGTGATAGCATTCCTGACAAACACCTCCCGCTCATTGGACAGCACATAAGCGTTTCTGACATTGTATTCCTCTATGGATAAAAACTTATCCAAGGCACTGTGGACTGTATAGTCCTTGCCGGATTTCACTTCAAGAGGGATATTGGACAGATTGTCTGAATCATCTATCAGATAATCCACTTCACCGTTCTTCTTATTGTCGTAATAGTACAGATTGTAACCGTGAGCCCGCAATTCCTGTGCTACCGCCGTCTCGTACACCGAGCCGAGATTGATGCTTTTCACATCTGACATTATGGCATTGACATTATTATGATAATATATCCCTGAAAGTATGCCCACATCGTTAAGATACAGTTTCATAAGATTTTTCCCGCTGTTCTCAATCAACGGATAGGACGGCTTGCTTATGGCCTTTACTTCAAGTACGATTCCCGACGAAATCAGATACTCGAATTCGTCCATATAATCTTCCGACCGTTTCCATTTCTTCCCTTCGATATCCTTTATCACGACTCTTTTCTTCCTGTTTTCCAAAGACGAAGGAACCATATCGAAAATTCTGCGGATTTTCAGTCTCTTGCCATGTTCTGCCTCATATTTGGAAGCATCTATGCCATACATCGAATGCACTTCGCTCTGTATCCGTCTGAACTCGGCTATATTCTTGGTTCTCACGTATGAATCCACCGCCTGAGGAAGTCCTCCCACTATGAGATACTTCTTGAAGAAATCAAGCATCTTCCCGTGCAATGATTCAGACAGGGATTTTTTTTCAATGAAACACTCTCTCATCGCCCTAACGACAGACTCCCCCACATTGTTTGCATACAGAAATTCTTCAAAATCCATAGGATACATGTGTTCTATGTCAAGACTGCCGACCGGTAACGAACTCGTGTTCTTCAACGATATGCCAAGTTGTGACCCACTGGCCACATAGGTAAACCTTCCGTCTTTCATAAGAAACTTGGCAAGAGTAAGAAGATGGTCATAAACCTGGATTTCGTCAATGAACACCAGTGTAGACTCCTTGTCTTTCATCCTGTCGCCGGCGACAACCCCGAGAGCCAGGTAAAAATCATCCACTGTTCTGGCTTCGGCAAAGATGCGCTCCCCTACTTTATCTTCTTCCATATTCAATTCGATATAATTCGGGAACATGGCAGAACCGATTTCCCTGATAATATAGGATTTCCCTATCTGTCTCGCACCGTCAATCACCAGGAGCCTGTCCGAACCGGAAGAAAAATATTCCTTAAGTCTTTCACTGATTTTTCTATACAACATATCTACTTGTTTTTCAAGTGCAAAGATAGTATTTTCATCTTGTTATGGTGCGTTTTCCCATAAATTTTCCCCCTCAAAAGGTGCGTTTTCCCGTAAATTTCTCTTCCCAAAAGGTGCGTTTTCCTGTAAATTCAGATAAAAATGCGTATTTTTGTCCCGGTTGAAAAATTACGACAATGCAGGTAAGACCGAAAAAATCACTTGGGCAGCATTTCCTGACGGATCTGGCTGCGGCGCGGAAGATAGCCGACAGCCTGCAGCCGGACGGGGCGACGAATGAAAATCCTGCGGACGTACTCGAGATAGGTCCGGGGATGGGAGTGCTGTCGCAATATCTGCTCGAGAGGGACGACATTTCCCTGAAAATGGTGGAAATAGACAGTGAATCCGTGGATTACCTGTTGGTGAACTTCCCGAAGGCTGACGGGGCACTGATTCAGGCCGACTTCCTGAAACTCGATCTCGGCCGCTTTTTCAGTCGGGACTTCTGCGTCATCGGGAACTTTCCATACAACATTTCCTCGCAGATTTTCTTCAGGATTCTCGACTACAAGGACAGGATTCCGCAGGTTGTCTGCATGATACAGAAGGAGGTGGCGGAACGCATAGCGGAAAAGCCGGGGACGAAGGCCTATGGCATACTGTCCGTCTTTCTGCAGGCCTGGTACGACATCGAATACCTGTTCACTGTAGGCGAAGGGGCCTTCAACCCGCCTCCGAAAGTGAAATCCGCCGTGATAAGGCTGAAGCGCAACGCTCGCACGACTCTCGGATGCGATGAGGAACTGTTCAGGACCATAGTGAAGACCAGCTTCAACCAGCGGAGGAAGACTCTCCGGAATTCCCTTAAACCGCTCGCCGCGGCAATGGCCGGGAGGAAAGGATGGGACAACGTGAAGCTGACGGAATTCCTGTCCGCCCAGGTCTTCGACCTCCGCCCTGAAAAACTCGGTGTCGAAGACTTCATTTCCCTTACCGGGCTTTTCTGAGAGCGGACGACAGGGATGGATATTTCCTGTTGACATAAAGGCGGCACTTTCCTGTCCCTTCCAGGATGAAATGGCCGATTTTGATATTCTTCCACCCGATACCGTTGCTCCTTATCTTTATCCTTGGCAGCCTGTCCAGCATTTCCACCGACTGTATCCCGGACAGTTTCACGGAATATCCGTAGTTTCCGGAAATCACGAGGCTGTCGGCGGTCACCTCTATCCTGACCGGACGCAAAGATGCAACCAGGGTCAGGACTACGCCCGGTTTGATTACTTTCGCAAAGACAGTGATTTTCTTGTAAATCCGTGATTATTACTCGAATAAATTTGTTACTTTTGTAGTGAGCAAAAGTTTTCATTGCATTGAGTAAAATGTAACAGTGTGTATAAACGAGCTGAATATCAGTTGATTACTGAACGCATAAAAGAGCCTCGCAAATTCATTCAGGTTGTTATTGGAGCGCGGCAGATAGGGAAATCAACGGTAGTCAAGCAGGTGCTGAAGGATTTGGATATGCCTTACCAGTTCTTTTCTGCCGATAATGTTCCGGCTACGAACAGTGCATGGATTTCCGATTGTTGGGCTGCTGTGCGAAGCTTGAAGGAGAGCAAAGGCTGGGGAAGCGTTATTCTTGTAATTGACGAGATACAGAAGATTGCCAACTGGAGCGAGGTGGTGAAAAAGGAGTGGGACGACGATACGTTCCATGACCGCGATATTAAGGTCTTGATTTTGGGAAGTAGTCGTGTGTTATTGGAGAAAGGATTGTCTGAATCCCTGGCCGGGCGATTGGAAGAAATACGCATGAGCCATTGGAATTATCAGGAAATGAAGGAGTGCTTCGGTTTCTCGCTTGACCAATATATGTTTTACGGAGGCTATCCAGGTGCGGCCACTTTAATTGGCGATGAAGACCGCTTCAGCCAATACATCCAGTCGGCAATTATCGAAGCAACCATCAATAAGGACATCCTGATGGATACGCCGATAAGTAAGCCTGCCTTACTTCGGCAGACCTTTGAGCTGGGAGCAGCTTATTCAGGGGAATTGCTTTCATTGAACAAAATGCTTGGCTCGCTTCAAGATGCCGGGAACACGGTAACATTGGCGGGTTACATCAATCTATTGGACGAAAGCGGATTGCTTTGCGGACTCCAGAAATTCAGCATGGATATGTCAAGGCGGCGTGCCAGTATTCCTAAATTGCAGGTATATAACAATGCGTTGAAGATGGTGTATAGCCCACTGACTTTTGAACAAGCCATTCTCAACCGCAGGACATGGGGACGAATCTTTGAATCGGGTATCGGCGCTTATTTGGTAAGCCAGGCTTTCTTGCATAGTTTTGAAGTATTTTATTGGCGAGACCGGGATAATGAAGTCGATTTCGTTTTGTGCAAGAAAGGTTCGGTGGTAGCCGTCGAGGTGAAAAGCAATGCGGAGAAAAGGACGGACGGGCTGGATAAATTCCGCAGACTTTTCAATCCACAAGCTGCGTTTATTGTAGGTGATGGCGGCATCAGTGCGGAAGATTTCCTTTCGATGGATATACGGAAGCTCTTTTGAGAAGGTCGCGTCCGGATTGCCTGGATGAAGGATTTTTTCGGATTTCGGAAAATTTTTATTAAACTTGTGACTTGCGTCTTCTGCAGCGTTGCTGACGCAGGCATAAGGACGGAAAACGAACTTTATCCCTGACATCTATGAGAGTTTTGAAATTCGGAGGCACATCTGTAGGCTCTGCCACAGGGCTTCTCCAGGCAAAAAACGTAATTGAATCTTGTTCTGATGACATAATTGTGGTCGTTTCTGCCCTCGGAGGCATCACCGACCAGCTGCTCCGGACATCAAGGGCCGCCGCTGCCGGAGACCCTGCATACGAAGAGCAGCTCGTTGCAATCACTGAACGGCACTACAGGCAGGCGGAAGACACCGTCATCCCTGAAGCGCTGCCGGAAGTGAAGGCCAGGCTCGCCACAATGCTCGGAGAGCTGTCAAACATCTTCAAGGGAGTATTCCTCATAAAGGACCTGTCCGCGAAGACATCCGATGCGATTGTAAGCTATGGGGAAAGGCTCTCTTCCGTGATAGTCCACGGTACGATACGGGATTCAGTCCTGTTCGACTCGCGGGAATTCATAAAGACAAAGCCATATTTCAACAAGCATATAGTGGACTTCGCCGAGACCGAAAGACTCGTCCTGCAGAAATTTGCAGAGCTGCCGCACATATCGATAGTGCCGGGGTTCATAAGCTCCGACACGGTCAACGGTGATGTCACCAATCTCGGCAGGGGCGGCTCTGACTACACTGCATCCGTGCTTGCTTCGGTCCTGAATGCCGACACGCTCGAAATATGGACAGACGTGGACGGTTTCATGACAGCGGACCCGAAAATCATAAGCAACGCCTACACGATAGAGCACCTCACCTTCGTGGAGGCGATGGAACTCTGCAACTTCGGAGCAAAGGTCATATACCCGCCTACGATATTCCCTGCATACCACAAGAATATTCCGATAAAGATAAAGAACACCTTCAACCCGTCATCGCCGGGGACTTTCATCACGAGGAACCCGGAGGAGGGAGACCACTCCCGGGCCATCAAGGGAATATCCTCAATAAACGACACATGCCTGATAACCATCCAGGGACTCGGCATGGTCGGTGTCATCGGGGTGAACTACCGCATATTCAAGACGCTTGCGAAATCAGGAATCAGCGTATTCCTCGTTTCCCAGGCGGCATCCGAGAATACCACGTCCATCGGTGTGAGGAACGCCGATGCGGACATTGCCGTGCAGGTGCTTTCAGAAGAGTTCGCCCAGGAGATACGCATGGGAGAAATCAACCGTATCAAGCAGGAAAGGAACCTTGCCACCGTGGCGATAGTCGGTGAAAACATGAAGCACACTCCTGGCATAGCCGGAAAGCTTTTCGGGACGCTCGGGAGAAACGGCATCAACGTGATAGCCTGCGCGCAGGGGGCTTCGGAAACCAACATATCGTTCGTCATCTCCATAGACAGCCTGAAGAAGGCCCTGAATGTCATCCATGACTCGTTCTTCCTTTCCGACTACCAGGTTCTCAACCTTTTCCTCGCCGGGAACGGCCTTGTGGGCAGCAACCTGATAAGCCAGATAAGGATGCAGCAGGAAAAGCTGATGAAGGAGAAGTCCCTGCAGATAAAGGTCATCGGCATAACCAATTCCCGCCACTTCATAATGGACAGGAACGGCATAGACCTCGACACCTATTCCCGTGAACTGGAGGAATCGAGTTCGGCAGCCTCCCCGGAGACTTACAGGGACGAGATTATAGCCATGAACATGTTCAACTCGGTATTCGTCGACTGCACTGCAAGCACGGAGGTGGCTGGGATATACAAGAGCCTCCTCGAACACAACATCTCCGTTGTGGCAGCCAACAAAATCGCCGCGTCGTCAGAGTACGAAAAATACCGGGAACTGAAGGAGACCGCACGCAAAAGAGGTGTCAAATACCTGTTCGAGACCAATGTGGGTGCCGGACTGCCTATCATCAACACAATCAGCGACCTTATAAACAGTGGAGACAAGATTCTGAAGATAGAGGCTGTCGTGTCAGGCACGCTTAACTTCATCTTCAACGAGATGAGTGAAGACATCACTTTCAGCCAGGCCATAAGGATGGCCAAGGAAGCCGGTTACGCGGAACCGGACCCTCGCATCGACCTGAGCGGGACGGATGTCATAAGGAAACTCGTGATACTTTCCCGTGAAGCCGGCTACCATGTGGAGCAGAGCGATGTCGAGAAACATCTGTTCATACCGGAAAAATACTTCAAGGGCAGCCTTGAGGAATTCTGGAAGACCATCCCGGAGATGGACGGGGATTTCGAGAGGCGCAGGAAGGTGCTCGCGTCGGAAGGCAAGTGCTGGAGATTCATAGCTACCATGGACAACGGCAGGACAGAGGTGGGTCTGAAGGAAGTGGACAGGGAAAGTCCGTTCTACCATCTGGCAGGAAGCAACAATGTCATCCTCATAACCACCGAGAGGTACAGGGAATACCCGATGCAGATAAAGGGATACGGAGCAGGTGCGGGCGTCACTGCCGCAGGGGTGTTCGCAGACATAATCAGCATCGCCAACATCAGATAAAAGGGCCGCGCTATGAAATACTTGATAATATTGGGCGACGGGATGGCCGATGAGCCCATCCCCGAATTGGGCGGCAAGACCCCGCTGCAGGCTACGGAAAAACCTGAGATTGACTGGCTTGCGGAACACGGACGCAGCGGGCTGCTCGACACCATACCGGAAGGGTTCGCTCCCGGCAGCGAGATAGCCAACCTGGCGATACTCGGATACAATCTGAATGAAGTGTTCGAAGGCCGCGGCTCTCTCGAAGCAGCAAGCATGGGAGTGAAGATTGAAGACGGCGAGATGGCCATGAGATGCAACCTCATAACCATCGAGGACGGGAAAATCAAGAACCACTCCGGAGGCCAGATAAGCTCCCCGGAGGCCGCCATACTCATCCAGGCTCTGCAGGACAGGTTCGGCGGCGGAGATTTCAATTTCTTTCCAGGGGTGTCCTACAGACATCTGCTGAAGATGAAGGGAGGAGACAAGGCCATCATCACCACTCCTCCTCACGACGTAATCGGGGAAGATTACAGGAAATACCTTGTCAAAGCCGGGACCGGAGCCGCTGCAGCGAAGACCGCCGAAAGGCTCAACCGGCTGACTGAAGAAGCGATGAAGGTGCTCGAGGAGCACCCGGTGAACGTTGCGCGCCGTAAAGCCGGGAAAGACGTCGCGAACAGCATCTGGCCGTGGTCTCCAGGCTACAGGCCGAAAATGAAGACCCTGCAGGAGCAGTTCCCTGAAATCAGGAGCGGTTCGGTGATATCCGCCGTTGACCTTATAAAAGGCATCGGTGTGTATGCCGGACTCACCCCGATAGAGGTGGAAGGGGCGACAGGGCTGTACGACACGAACTACGAAGGCAAGGCGGAAGCTGCCCTGAAAGCTCTGAAAGAGCAGGATTTCGTGTTCCTCCACCTTGAAGCCAGCGACGAGGCAGGGCATGACGGAGACCCTCAACTGAAAATGACGACAATCAGATACCTCAACGACAGGATAGTCAGGCCGATTCTCAACGGGATACAGACCTGGAATGAAGACGTATCCATCGCCATACTGCCCGACCACCCTACACCTTGCGCCATCCGGACACACACGGCGGCACCTGTCCCGTTCACCATATACAGGACAGGCGGCAGCAGCGACAGCGTCCGTGTGTTCGACGAATTTTCGGCCAGGGAAGGCAGCTACGGGCAGATTGCGGGACGCGGTTTCATCGAACTTTTCCTGAGCGGCGACTGAGTCCCGGCATGATGCCGGCTCACGGATAATGACACATAAACGGACTTACAATGAAATATTACAGCACGAACCATCAGGCTCCCCCGGCCACCCTTGCAGAAGCCGTGAAGAAAGGGCTTGCTCCGGACAGGGGGCTCTACATGCCTGAAAGGATAGACAGGCTTCCGGAAAAATTCTTCCGCGACATCGAAAACCTGGATTTCCATGAAATCGCTGCCGCCGTGGCAACATCTTTCTTCGGAGAAGACATCCCGGCAGATGCCATCGGAAAGATAGTCTGCGACACCCTGTGTTTCGACACTCCTGTGGTGAATGTCTGCGGAGACATCTTCTCCCTCGAGCTTTTCCACGGACCGACACTCGCATTCAAGGATGTCGGAGGCAGATTCATGGCCCGTATGCTCTCATACTTCATCGGGAAGGAGGATGCCGGCAGGAAAGTGACCGTCATCGTCGCCACGTCCGGAGACACGGGCAGTGCAGTGGCAAACGGTTTCCTCGGGGTGAAAGGCATAGACGTGATTGTCCTGTACCCGGAAGGGAAGGTGAGCGAAATACAGGAAAAGCAGTTCACCACACTCGGACAGAATATAACGGCACTTGAAGTGGCCGGCAATTTCGACGACTGCCAGCGTCTCGTCAAATCCGCATTCATGGACGAAGAACTCAATTCCATCCTCACTCTCACATCGGCCAATTCCATAAATGTGGCAAGATTCCTTCCGCAGGCTTTCTACTATTTCAATGCCTATGCACAGCTGAAACGCGAAGGGAAGGCGAAGGACGTGGTGTTCTGTGTCCCGAGCGGGAATTTCGGCAATATCACGGCAGGGCTCGTAGCATGGAGGATGGGGCTTCCCGTCAGGCGGTTCATTGCGGCAAACAACCGGAACGACATATTCCTGAAATACCTCGAGACCGGCAGATACGAGCCGAGACCGTCTGTACAGACAATAGCCAATGCCATGGATGTCGGGGACCCGAGCAACTTCGCAAGGATAATGGAAATGTACGGGCACTCCGTGGATGCCGTAAGGAAAGACATCTCCGGATGCAGTTACACTGACGGGGAGATACGGAAAACCATAGGCGAGGTCTTCAGGAAATACGGCTATATACTCGACCCTCACGGAGCCTGCGGATTCCAGGGGCTTTCGGACAATCTGGAGAAAGGTGAAACCGGGGTATTCCTCGAGACGGCACATCCGGCAAAATTCAAGGACACTGTCGAGAGCATCCTCGGGCAGCCTGTCCCCGTACCGCAGAAACTGAAGGATTTCATGTCCAGGGAAAAGAAATCCATCCGCATATCAAACAGGTTCGAAGATTTCAGACAATACCTTAAAGACAGGAGCACCGAATAATGGATTTCAAGAAAATCTGCATTATAGGAGCAGGGAACATGGGCGGCGCGATAGCTGCCGGGATAGCCGGCAGCCCGTACTTCCGGCCGGGGAACCTGTGCGTGACTGCACTCTCACAGGGAAGCCTCGACAAGGTGAAAGCCGCTGTCCCTGACATAGTCACATCCACGGACAATGCCTGGGCCGCGACAGGAGCCGACCTTGTGGTCATGGCAGTGAAGCCATGGCAGCTGGAGAATGTGGCCATGGAGATAAAACCTGTGCTCGACTACACGGGATGCACTATCGCATCCGTTGTGGCCGGCGTGGGATTCTCAGACCTCACGGAAATGTTCAGGAAGGACGGATGCTGTGCTCCTGCACTTCTGAGGATAATCCCGAACACTGCCATATCACTGAAGAAAAGCACGACATTCATAGCTTCCTGCAGGACACCCGGACCGGTGCTGGAGAATGTGGTGAAGCTGTTCAGATGCATGGGGACCGTCGTGGAAGTCCAGGAAAGCATGATGGCTGCAGGCACGTCGCTGGCATCGTGTGGGATAGCCTATGCCCTGAAGTATCTGGATGCCTCGATGAAAGGAGGGACAAGGCTCGGCTTCACCGAGAAGGAGGCGAGAGACATAGTCATGAGCACGATGAAAGGGGCAATAGCCCTGCTCGAGACCTACGGCACGCTGCCGCAGCAGGAGATAGACAAGGTCACCACACCGGGAGGGTACACATTCCGGGGACTCGCCGCCATGGAGGAAAAAGGATTTTCAGACGCGGTCCTCTCAGGACTCGAAAGCAGTATGTGACATGAGACAGGGATTCAGGAGAGTGGTGATAAAGGTAGGCAGCAATGTCCTGACTGACGGTGACGGGGCATTGGACACCTCTGCAATGAAAAGGATTGCAGACCAGATAGCCTGCCTGAAGAAAGCCGGGACAGAGATTATCCTTGTCTCTTCCGGAGCTGTAGCCTCCGGGAGAGGCGTCGTGGAAGGGACGCGCAGGCTGGACTCGGTGTCTGCAAGGCAGCTTTTCTCGTCTGTCGGACAGGCGAGGCTCATAAACCGGTACTACGAGCTTTTCTCCGGTCATGGAATCGTCTGCGGACAGGTGCTCACCACAAAGGAAAGCCTTTCCACAAGAGACCACTATCTGAACCAGATGAACTGCATGACAGTGATGCTGGAGAACGGTGTGATACCGATAGTGAACGAGAATGACACAATCTCCGTCACGGAGCTCATGTTCACGGACAACGACGAGCTCTCCGGCATGGTGGCATCCATGATGAACGCTGAGTGCCTGATAATATTGAGCAACATAGACGGCATATACAACGGCAATCCGGAGGCTCCGGGAACTGAAGTGATAAGGCTCGTCCGCCATGGCGACGACATCTCCAGGTTCATAACTTCAGGCAAGTCATCCTTCGGCAGAGGAGGTATGCTGACAAAATACAGGATAGCCGCAAAGGTGGCGGACGAGGGGATAATGGTGGTGATTGCCAACGGAAAGAGAGACGGGGTCATCAAGGACATTGTCCTCGGGAAAAAGAATCTGGCCTGCACGGTATTCCAGCCATCGGAAAAGCCGATTTCACATATAAAGAAGTGGATTGCGCATTCCGACGGTTTCGCCAAGGGTAAGATACACATAAACAAGGGGGCATTGGACGCCCTTACCGGCGAAAAGGCTTCGAGCCTGCTCCCGATTGGCGTCACAGCCGTTGAAGGGGAGTTCGAAAAAGGAGACATTGTCAGGATAATAGCCCCGGACGGGCAGCCTGTCGGAGTCGGCAAAGTATCTGCCGGAAGTGCCAAGGCGACAGAATCCATCGGACAGAAGGGGAACAGGCCCCTCATACACTACGACTACCTCTATATTGACACATTTGAATGAAAGACGGAATGGCAACAGAGACAGACTACGGAAAATTGTTCAGAGCCGCACGGGCTGCTGCCTCGGCACTGGCTGACATGGACGACAGCAGGATAAGTTCGATGCTCATGGAGCTTGCAGACAGGATTGAATCCGGCTCGGAAGACCTGCTCGATGCAAACAGGGCGGACCTCGGGAGGATGTCTCCGGACAATCCCATGTATGACAGGCTCAGGCTGGACAAGTCCAGGCTTGCCGCCATAGCATCGGACATGAGGAATGTGGCCGGGCTCCGGTCTCCTGCAGGAAGGGTCATTGAAAGCCACGTGAGGCCGAACGGCATGGAAATAAGGAAAATCAGCGTCCCGTTCGGGGTGATAGGGATAATATATGAATCCAGGCCGAACGTAGGATTCGACGTGTTCTCGCTGTGCGTAAAATCCGGAAATGTCTGCATACTGAAAGGGGGAAGCGACGCAGATTCCTCAAACAGGGCCATAGTGTCTCTCATCCGTTCCACCCTGTCATCGTGCGGTTTCGATGAAAACGTCGTCACACTGATGCCTGCCGGACACGAGTCCGCCGCCGCCCTGCTGGAAGCCGTAGGGGACGTGGACCTCGTGATACCGAGGGGAAGCCGCAGGCTGATAGACTTCGTGAGGGAGAACGCCAAAGTCCCTGTCATAGAGACCGGGGCCGGCATTTGCCACACGTACTTCGACAAGGACGGAGACATCGGGAAAGGCGCGGCAATAATCACCAACGCAAAGACCAGAAGAGTGAGTGTGTGCAACGCCCTGGACTGCCTCATAATACACAAGGACAGGCTTTTCGACCTTCCCGGGCTGTGCAGTGGTGTGAAAGAGCATGATGTCGTCATATATGCCGACGAACCTGCATACGCGGCTCTGGACGGATACTACCCTTCCGGCCTGCTGAAGCATGCTGACGGAGACAGTTTCGGGACCGAATTCCTTTCATACCGGATGGCCGTCAAGACTGTGGACAGCCTTGAGGAAGCCCTCGGACATATCGCGAAATACTCCTCCCGGCACAGCGAAGCCATAATCTCTGAAAATCCGGACACCACGGACAGATTCCTGAAGAAGGTGGATGCCGCCTGCGTCTATGCCAATGTCTCGACAGCATTCACCGACGGGGCGCAGTTCGGATTCGGGGCCGAGATAGGTATAAGCACACAAAAGCTCCATGCAAGAGGCCCTATGGCATTGCCGGAGCTTAATACGTACAAATACGTCATCTCCGGAAACGGACAAATCCGGAGATGACCTGTCTCTTCTGCTATTCGTCCTTCTCCTGCTCCATGTAAGCCTTGAGAAGTTTCTCCTGGACATCGCCCGGCACAGGCTGGTAGTCCGCAAATTCCATGGTGAATGTCGCGCTTCCGGATGTCAGGGAACTCAAGGTTGTCGAATACTTGTAGAGCTCGGCAAGCGGGACACGGGCCTTGATAGTGTCGAAGCCCCTGTCGTTGCCCATCCCTTCTATGATGGCCCTGCGGTTCTGCAGGTCAGACATGCAGGCGCCCATGTATGCGCTCGGAGTCATGACCTCCACATTGTATATCGGCTCCATGATTTTAGGGCCTGCATTCCTGAACGCTTCCTTGAATGCGTTCCTTGCCGCAAGGACGAAGGAAATCTCGTTGGAATCTACCGGATGCATCTTTCCGTCATACACATAGACGCGTATGTCGCGTGCAAGCGACCCGGTGAGAGGCCCCTCGTTCATCTTGTCCATGATACCCTTGAGAATGGCCGGCATGAACCGCGCGTCTATCGCACCGCCTACTATGCAGTTGTAGAACTCGAGCTTGCCGCCCCAGTCGAGGTCGAATGATTCCTTGCCCTTTATGTTGAGGACCAGGTCCTTCCCGTCCACCTTGAACTTGTTCGTGCCTTCCACACCTTCCACGTATGGGCACACGAGGAGATGCACCTCTCCGAACTGGCCGGCACCGCCCGACTGCTTCTTGTGCCTGTAATTTGCCGCAGCGACCTTGGTGATGGTCTCCCGGTAGGAGATTTTCGGAGCGAAGAACTCTATCTCGATTTTGTTCTCGTTCTGCAGCCTCCACTTCACGACATTGATATGCTGCTCTCCCTGCCCCTTCAGGATGGTCTGCTTCAGCTCCTTGGAGTATTCGACCACAATCGTAGGGTCTTCCGCCGAAATTTTCCCGAGAGCCTCGCTCATCTTCTCCTCATCCTTCTGCTCCTTCGCCTTCACCGCAGTACGGAACTTCGAAGGCGGGAAGTTTATATGCTCGAACGCGATGTCCGTACCCGGCTGGGAAAGGGTCACATTCGTCTTCGCGGCCCTCAGCTTGACCGTACACCCGATGTCCCCGGCAAACAGGTCGGTGACCTTCTCCTTTTTCTTTCCGGCCACCGCATAGATGGCTGTTATCCTTTCCTTGTCCCCTGTCTCCGGATTCTCGAGGTCCTGTCCTTCTGTCAGCTCTCCGGACATCACCTTGAAATATGCCACCTCACCGAGATGAGGCTCGATTGCAGTCTTATATATGAACAGGGCTGTAGGAGCATCCTGCTTGCATTCCATCTCAACGCCGCCCTTTGTCATGGCTTTCCTTTCGGCCGGGGAAGAGGCCACCTTTATCGTGAACTCCATGATACGCTTCACTCCGATATCCCTCTTTGCGGAAAGACAGAACACCGGCAGCACATTACCGGCCTTGCACCCTATTCCTATCCCCTTCCTGATTTCGTCTTCAGTCAGGGCACCGGTCTCGAAGAATTTCTCCATGAGCGTATCGTCATACTCGGCGGCCCTTTCTATCAGGGCTGCCCTGAGCTCTTCGGCTTCCGCCTTGTACTGCTCCGGAATCTCGAGGTCCTCGCGGGTACCGTTTTCATCGGTGAAATGGTAATATTTCATCTTCAGGACATCTATGAACCCGTAGAAGGAAGGACCGGGGTTCACAGGGAACTGGATGAGCACCGGCTTCTTGCCGAATGCCTCCTTCATCGTGTCGAGAGTGTTCTCCCACGAAGCCTTGTCCCCGTCGAGCTGGTTCACCGCCACAATCATAGGGATGCCGTAATTCTCCGCATACCTGGCGAAAATCTCCGTGCCGACCTCGACTCCCTGCTGCGCGTTTATCACGAGGATGGCCGTCTCGCACACCTTGAACGCAGACACTGCCCCGCCCACGAAATCATCGGCACCGGGAGCATCTATGATATTGAACTTCGTATCCATGAACTCCGCAAAAAGAGGTGTGGCATATACGGACCTCTGGCTGGTCTGCTCGATTTCCGAATTGTCGGAAACAGTGTTCTTCGCTTCCACAGAGCCCCGTCTGTCTATGACCTTTCCTTCATAAAGCATGGCTTCAGATAATGTGGTCTTGCCTGACCTTGTGCTGCCGATCAGTACCACATTGCGGATGTCTTGAGTCGAATAAAATTTCATTGTTATGTGTCATTAATTTTTGTGTAACTTCTGCCTTTGCCTGACCTCGCCGGGAGGTTTTCCGAAATGCAGCTATCCTTGCAAATCTAATAAAATCATACGGCAAAAACAATAGAGCAGGACGGTTTTTACTTCCGTCCCCCGCGGCCCCCGGACCGGTAGACCTCAAGGACCTCGTCGCCTGTCATGCCCACCTGCTCCATGACATAGCGGCCGAACGACGCACTGTCCGCTCCGAGGATGCCGCATATATCCTCGAACGTGCATGAAAGGTCGAGATAGACCTTATCTTCCTCGAGCAGTCTGCCGAAACGCTCGAACATCTCGCTTGACTTTTCCATAATGTCGGTTCTAAATCCCGGCGGAGAAACTTCCGCCGATACAAAGCTGGAATTTTCAATAGACAAAAACAAGCCGGAGCGGCTGGGGAAAGTCTGATTTTTCTTTTTCTTTATCTTTTTTCCTTTTTTGACAATCAACTGTTGTCTTTGGCAATATTTTCTTGACTCATTACGAACCTGAATTGATATATTTTTGTTTGAGCAGATTCATGGTTTGGTATGGACAACAACTCCGTTAAGGCAAACATAAAGAAATTCCGCAAGACGCACCAGCTGACCCAGTCGGAAATGGCTGACAAGCTCGGCATTTCCCGGACAGCATACCGGAACATCGAAAACGGAGAAACCAGGCTCATAAGCGACAGCATCACCAAAATCGCCGACATACTCGACATCTGCTCTGAAGAACTCGTCCTCGGCTACATGCCTGACAGGGAGGATGCTACCGGAACCGGAGCGGGGAAACCGGACAGGGATATGCTCGCAGTGCTTGAACGCCGCCATGCAGAGGAAGAAGAAAAACTGTCCGGAGAGATAAGCCGTCTGCGCAACGAGAACGCCGACCTTCGCAGACATCTTGAGACACAGGAAGAGCTCATCCGCACCAAAGACGAAATCATCATGATGCTCAAAAGGCTTGATTCCAAGACCGAAAAGCAGTAACTTTGCCACGGACAAAGAGATGACTGATGACATCGGAATTGCTCACGCACCTGAACGGAGACCTGCTGGAGGCAGGTTGTGACGAAGCGGGGAGAGGACCTCTTGCGGGTCCGGTCTTCGCTGCGGCAGTCATACTTCCCGACGGGTTCAGGCACCCTCTGCTCAACGATTCGAAACAGATGTCCGAAAAGGACAGGGACAGGCTCCGCCCCATAATCGAGCGCGAGGCTGTGGCATATTCGGTGCAATCTGTCGGCCCGGAAGAAATAGATGCCATCAATATCCTGAACGCATCCATCGCCGGTATGCAGAAAGCCGTCATGGCCCTCGCCGTAAAACCGGAATATCTGCTCATAGATGGCAACAGATTCAGGTCATTCTCATTCATCGCTTCGATTTCAGGGCAGTCCGTGGAAAAGGCCGCGGCATTTGACAGCATCCCGTACAGCTGCATCGTGAAGGGGGACGCCAGATTCGCCTCCATAGCGGCCGCGTCGGTCCTTGCCAAGACCGCAAGGGACGAATGCATGAGAAGGCTTGCTCTGGAATATCCGGAATACGGATGGGACAGGAACATGGGATATCCGACAAAAGGGCACATCGAAGCCATAAGGAAATACGGGCTCACCCCGTATCACAGGAGGAGTTTCAGACCGAAGGGGCTCGAACCCGTACTGTGGGAGTGAACGGAAAGAAAACAATAAAAAGATATGCGAATGAAAAAATTCTTGACAATCGCAGTGCTGGCTCTTGCATTCATGCCGGCAAAGGCAGACGAAGGGATGTGGATGCTGCCGCTGCTCGAGAAGATGAACATCGGAACAATGCAGGAGATGGGATGCAGGCTTTCCGCCGACCAGATTTACAGCATAAACCATTCATCCCTCAAAGATGCCATAGTGCAGTTCGGCGGAGGGTGCACCGGTGAAATCGTGTCGGATGAAGGACTTCTGCTGACGAATCACCACTGCGGATACGCAAGCATTCAGAAGCTTAGTTCCGTGGAGCACGACTATCTCACGGACGGCTACTGGGCCATGAACCGTGGAGAGGAACTCCCTGTGGAAGGGCTCGAAGTCACTTTCCTGGAATACATGCAGGATGTGACGGACGAATACAACGCCGTGGCCAGGAAAGCGGAGAAGATGTACAGGGACAGCACGGACAAGGAGTCCCTGACAACAAAATACATCAACAGGAACTTCTACGACAAGCTCATAGGCGAAGCCGAGGAGAAGAACCCTTTCTGCGAAGCCTACATCATACCTTTCTACGACCATAACGTCTACTACCTGACTGTCTACAAAGTGTTCAAGGACATCCGCTTCGTCGGGGCACCGCCTTCGTCGATAGGCAAGTTCGGGGCGGATACGGACAATTGGATGTGGCCGAGGCACACGGGAGACTTCTCTATATTCCGTGTCTACGCCGACAAGGACAACAACCCGGCCCAGTATTCCGAAGACAATGTGCCGTACAGGCCTGAAAAACATCTGAAAATTTCCCTCAAGGGAATCCGGGAAGGGGACTATACCATGATAATGGGCTACCCGGGCGAGACCACGAGGTTCCAGACTTCCCCGGAACTCGCGGAGCAGCTCAGGACCAACAGCATAAGGATTGCGGCACGTACAATCCGCCAGAACGTGCTCATGGAGGACATGCTCGCCGACCCGGCCATAAGGATAAAATATGCGAACAAATACGCCTCGTCCTCGAACGGATGGAAAAAATGGCAGGGGATGGAAATCGCGTTCGACAAGCTGGACGTGATACCGCGTGCAGAGCAGGAGGAAAAGGATTTCCAGGCATGGGTATCTGAAAAGAAATCCAGGGACAGCAGGTACGGCAAAGCCCTCGGAACGATTGCCGAAGGCGTAGAGGCTGGAAAAGAACCCGTCACGAGATATCTGCTCGCATACGAATCCATCTACAGGATAGAGCTGCAGCAGATGGCGGCACAGTTGGACAAGCTGTTCCGGCTCTCCCTGATGCCCACCGGGGAAAAAGACTCAACTGAAGCCTTGAAGCAGGCCTATGCAGACCTTCTTCCGACTTACAGGGACTATTCGGAACCTACAGACAGGAAAGTCGCCCTTGCCATGCTCGGGTTCTACAGGGACAACGCGCCGGATGACATCCTCCTGACGGACATCTCTCCGGACTTCAGGGACATTGACCTCGAAGAATACGTGGACAGCCTTTTCGGTAACAGCATATTCACTTCCGCGGAAAAACTGTCGGAAGCCATAGAGGAACGCGGATGGCAGGCTGTCGAGGACGACCCTGCATACAGACTCTCGGCGCAGGTAAAAGAAATAATAACAGGGGCATATCCCGGAATGGGGGCGAGCACGGAACTCCTTCTCGAAGGCAGGAAGGCATATACGGCCGGCCTCATGGAATGGAAGAAGGGAGAACCTTCATATCCGGATGCCAACTTCACCATGAGGCTCACCTACGGGACGGTGAAGGGCTATTCCCCGCGGGATGCCGTGATTTACAGATATTACACTACCCTCGACGGAGTCATGGAGAAGGAAGACCCGGACAACTGGGAATTCGTGGTGCCCGGGAAGCTGAAGGAGCTGTACACAAGCAAGGATTTCGGAGACTATGCAATGCCTGACGGGAAACTTCCGGTGGCCTTCCTTTCCAACAACGACATCACGGGAGGCAACTCCGGCAGCCCGGTCATGAATGCAGACGGCGATCTCATAGGACTTGCCTTCGACGGGAACTGGGAGTCAATGAGCAGCGACGTGATGTTCGAACCTGAACTCCAGAGATGCATCAACGTGGATATACGCTATGTCCTTTTCGTAATCGAGAAATTCGGCGGGGCCGGATGGCTTCTCGAAGAGATGGACCTGGTCAGATAAGATGAGACTGAGGAAAACAGACATGAAACAGAACGAGATAATGAAAATGCTGTACGATGTGCAGCATCCGGCAAAGGGAGACAGGAACATCGTCGAACTCGGAATGGTGGACAAGGTGGAAATAGACGGGAACAAGGTGACGGTGACCCTCGCCTTCCCGAAACACCGTGACCCTCTTGCCGAATACCTGATAGGAAGCACAAAGGCTGCCCTGAGAAGGCATATCCCGGATGTGGAGCCTGAAGTCAGGACCATAATCCGTGACGAAGAGACACGGAGGCATGCCGGACTCGACCTCGGGCTCGAGGAGCTCGCTGATGTGAAGAACATAATCGGGGTTGCTTCCGGGAAAGGAGGCGTAGGGAAATCGACAGTGGCTGTGAACCTTGCCGTCGCCCTTGCCCGTCTCGGATACAAGGTGGGGCTGGCGGACGCCGATGTCTACGGGCCGTCCGTACCAAAAATGACAGGCACAGAAGGGCAGGTTCCGGAAGCCTTCAAGGACGGGGACAAGGAAGTCATAATGCCGCTCGGGAAATACGGGGTGAAATGGATGTCCATCGGCTACTTCGCAAAACCCGAACAGGCCCTGATATGGAGGGGGCCAATGGCTTGCAATGCATTGAAGCAGATGATTCTCCAGGTGAGATGGGGAGAACTCGACTTCCTGCTCATAGACATGCCTCCTGGAACAGGGGACATACACATCAGCCTCGTGCACGACATCCCACTGACCGGAGCGGTAATAGTGAGCACGCCCCAGGCTGTCGCGCTTGCCGATGTCGAGAAAGGGGTGAACATGTTCCGGAACGAAAGCATAAACAAGCCTATACTCGGACTTGTGGAGAACATGGCATGGTTCACGCCTGCAGAGCTTCCCGGGAACAGATACTATATCTTCGGTAAAGACGGAGGGGCGAAGATGGCGGAAAAATACGGTATTCCGCTGCTCGGGCAGATTCCTCTCGTGCAGGGCATACGGGAAGCCGGGGACGACGGCGAGCCTGTAGCCTTGTCTTCCGGCCCGGACGGAGAGGCTTTTGTCATCCTTGCCGGGAAAGTCGCCGAAGCGGTGAAAATCGCAGGGATTTAAATTTGCCGGCAGACTTCATCATGCAAGATTTTTCCATTTCCGGATTTATATATCGGATTCATAAAAATACCGGAAATGAAAACATTCAGAACAGGAATACTGGCCATGGCGACAATTCTTGCCATGCCTCTCATGCAGTCGTGTCTCAACTCGACTGACGACGATTACGACTATTCCGTCCTGCTCCCTACTGCAATTGTGACAGTGAAGCCTGTCGTAGAGGAGGACAGCGAATACTACTACTTCCAGCTGACGGACAACGAGAAACTGTGGCCGACAGCCAACACGAGGCTTCCTTACGGAGAAAAGGAAGTGAGGGCGTTCGTGAATTACACGGAGACGAAATTGCCTGATGACGTGGACGGGACCGTATATTCCAAAGCAGTGGATGTAAACTGGATAGACACCATACTCACCAAAAAACCGGTGGTCATGGACATTGCGGCGGAAGAAGACCCGGACATTTCGGAATACGGGAACAATCCGGTCGAGATATTCAACGACTGGATGACAAACGTGGAAGACGGATATCTTACACTCCACTTCTACACCCTCTGGGGCAATTCCGGAATCAAGCACGAGCTTAACCTGCTCACCGGACTGAACCCTGACGACCCGTACGAAGTGCGCTTCACGCACAATGCCCACGGCGATGCAGACTATATGGAAGGCGACGGGATAGTGGCGTTCAGCCTGAAAGACCTGCCCGACACCAACGGGGAGACCGTCAAGCTGACCCTCGTGTTCGACTCGTTCTCCGGTGAAAAGAAGGCCGAGTTCGACTATTGTACACGCGAAGACTGGTAATGCAGGACATATCGGAGCAGATACTGGCAGAAAGACTGAAGAATAGGGACCGCAGCGCAATGAAAGAGCTGTACGGTCTCTATTCAGGTTATCTGAATGCCCTCTGCTCACGGTATATCACAGACAAGGATGATGCGAAAGACGTGTTGCAGGACTGTTTCGTGAAGATATTCATGTCAATCGACAGTTTCCAGTACCGCGGAAAAGGATCGCTGAAGGCCTGGATGAGCAGGATTGTCGTGAACCATGCGCTGAAGTATCTCAGGAAATCCGTCAGGAAGGAAGCGTTGTCCGCACAGGCGGACCTGACCTCAATCCCCGACATTCCCGAGGCACAGCTGGAAGTAGCTGACATACCTGAGCATGTGATACAGGAAATGATACGCAGGCTTCCGGACGGTTACAGGACCATCTTCAACCTTTTCGTATTCGAGGACAAGACACACAAGGAAATAGCCGCTCTGCTCGGAATCAAGGAAAACTCATCCGCTTCGCAGCTTCACAGGGCGAAGGCTATGCTTGCAAAATGGATAACGGAATACAGGAGCAGATATGAAAGATAACTGGAAAGAAGAGCTGAGGACAAAGATGTCAGGATATTCCGAACCGGCTCCTGACGGGATGTGGGAAGACATAATGTCCGCCTGCTCGGCAAAAAGACGCAGGAAAAGGAACGTCCTCCTGATTGCAGCTTTTTCAGGAGTTGCGGCGGCAGTTGCAATAGCGGTCATATTCACCCCCGCAACGGCATCATTCAGCCCGCAGGAGGCAGCCAGGGACAACATTGTGGCCGTCGTGGAACAGGACCGCGCGGAAACGGCACAGCCGGCTGCAGACGAAGTAAAGCCGCCGGTGGATAAACAGCTCGGGACTGATATGGACGTGCAGACGTCAGACAGGCAGCCCCGGACTGACGTGGACAGGCAGCCGGTGACGGAGCCTTCGGAAGAAGAGACAACACCAGCCGCAAGAGATGAGGTGTCCGGAGGGAATGCCGTACCCGAAGCAGGCCGGACGGAAGACGTCCGGGAAAGCGTGGATTCAGGCCATGTGGCAGACAGGAGGGCATACGACTGGCAGCAGCTGCTTCTTGCCGAAGCGTCCGAGGTGAAGGAAAGGAAGAAGCCTTCACTCAACATATACGCCTCGGGCTTTGCCGGAGGAAGCTCGGTCCACAACGGCTACAGTCAGGCAGTGAGCACTGCAGCCATGACATCTCCCATGAGCTACGGGGAAAATGCCCTCGCAGGAATCCTCATGCTCAACAGGACAAAGGAGATAAGCACACAGACACGGCATCACCTTCCTGTAAGGGCGGGAGTGTCTTTCTCATACAATATCACTCCGCGATGGAGCATAGGCACGGGGCTGAGCTATTCATGGCTTCTGTCCACGTCCCGGACCGGCAGCGAATCCTACTACGTGGACTCGCGTCAGACTCTCCACTATCTCGGAATCCCGGTCATGGCAAGCTGCGGCATCTGGAGCAATTCCTGGTTCAAGGTATATGTGTCGGCAGGAGGGATGATGGAGAAATGTGTCGGAGGCAATGTAAGCACAGACTACATATACAGCAATGATATCAGGGACAGCCAGAGGGAAAGGCTCATGGTCAAGCCTCTGCAATGGTCGGTCACTGCATTGGCCGGAGTGCAGTTCTCGCTGTCGCCTCTGATAGGAATCTATCTCGAGCCAGGGGCAATATACTATTTCGACAACGGCTCCGACATAGAGACAGTCTATTCGGACAGGCCGCTGAACTTCAACCTCAACCTCGGAATCAGATTCTCGTTCGACAGATGATGCGTATGAGCCGCCTCATTTGTCTATGCCGAGTTTTTCTTTCATAATGCGCAAAAGGTCAAAGGCCTGGAGAGGAGTCATGTTGTTAAGGTCGGCTTTCTCCAGGTCTTCTTTCAGGGAGGAAAGAACAGGGTCGTCAAGCTGGAAAAACGACAACTGGAGCGAGCCGTCGCTTTCCACCCTGCCTTCGCGCACATTGTGCGGCCTTATCTTGACTGCGGACATTGCGCTTTTCCTGTCACCGCCCTTTTCAAGGGCCTCGAGAGTCTTTTCGGCAGACTCGATGACCTGCCTGGGCATTCCGGCCATCCTCGCCACATGTATCCCGAAACTGTGGGCAACGCCTCCTTCCTTCAGTTTACGCAGGAAAATCACCCGCTTGTCCACCTCCTTCACGGCGATATGGAAGTTCTTCACCCTCGGATATATGGTCTCAAGGTCGTTCAGTTCGTGGTAATGTGTGGCGAAAAGAGTCTTGGCCCCGTGACCGTATTCGTGGATATACTCGACTATGGCCCGGGCTATGGACATGCCGTCGTATGTGGATGTGCCGCGTCCTATCTCGTCGAGAAGGACTATTGAACGCTCGGAAAGGTTGTGGAGAATCATCGATGTCTCAAGCATCTCCACCATGAAGGTGGATTCGCCCCTCGAGATATTGTCCGATGCCCCCACCCTCGTGAAAATTTTGTCGCAATAGCCGATTTCAGCCTTGTCCGCCGGCACGAACGAGCCTGTCTGAGCCATCAGCACTATCAGTGCGGTCTGTCTCAGCAATGCGGACTTTCCCGCCATGTTCGGACCGGTGAGTATGATTATCTGCTGCGTGTCGTTGTCCAGCATTATGTCGTTCGGGATGAACTCCTCGCCTGCCGGCATGAGGGTCTCTATGACGGGATGCCTGCCCGCCCGGATGTCTATCCTTTTGCCTGTATTCATGACAGGTCGGCAATAGTTGCCTGAAACTGCCAGTTCGGCGAAACCTGCCAGGACATCCAGCCTTGCGAGAATGCGGCTGTTGGACTGCACGGCGGCTATGTTCTTCTGGATTTCCGCCACGAGCCCGGCATAGAGCATGGACTCTATCTCATATATGCGCTGCTCGGCCCCGAGTATCTTCTCTTCGTATTCCTTGAGTTCGGCGGTAATGTACCTTTCGGCATTCACAAGGGTCTGCTTCCTTATCCAGTCTTCCGGAACCCTGTCCTTGTGTGCATTCCTGACTTCGAGATAATAGCCGAACACGGAATTGTAGCTTATCTTCAGGGATGTTATGCCGGTCCTCTCCATCTCTCTTTTCTGGATATCAGCCAATATGTCCTTGCCGTGTCTGGCGAGGTTCCTGAGAGAGTCGAGTTCCGCGTTCACCCCGGGAGCTATCACATCCCCTTTACCTATTGCCGCGGCCGGCTCCGGGCACATGGAGGCCGTCAACGTGTCGAGAAGCCCTGCACAGTTGTCCAGGGCATCGGACATGGCATCGAGTGCAGCCACATTCCTGCCTTTGCAGAGAGCCTTCACCGGACCCGTCTGCTCAAGCCCCCTTTTGAGCTGCATCACTTCCCTCGGGGCTATTTTCCCCGCAGCCGCCCTCGCTATTATGCGTTCGAGGTCACCTGTGTCCCCGAGATGCTGCTGCACCTGCCTGAGGTCCTCGCTGTTGTCCACGAAATGCTGCACGACCGAATACCTGGACTCCAGTTCGTCAAGGTCCATGACAGGCATGGCGAGCCAGCTCCTGAGAAGACGGGCTCCCATTGGAGAAGAACATCTGTCCATAACTGAAATCAGCGGCACGCCCTCTCCTCCGGCGGAAGACGAGAAAATCTCAAGGTTCCTGAATGTGAACCTGTCCATCCACACGAACCTGGCTTCGTCAATACGCGAAATCGAACAGATATTCTTCAGCCCGGAATGATGCGTCTGCTCCAGGTAGAAAAGCAAGGCTCCTGCGGAGATGACCCCCAGAGGGAACGAGTCTATGGCGAAGCCCTTCAGGGAGTCCACCCCGAACTGCCGCTTGAGTTTCTCCACGGAAGATTCATAGACGAAAGCCCACTCCTCGAGTGTCGAGATATAGTATTGCTCCCCGAACTTCTCCTGCACTCCCTTCCTGTAGCTCCTCGGGACCAGGAGTTCCTTCGGCGCAAAGGATGATACGAGATTGAAAATGTAGTCCAGCGAACCTTCCGCCACCTGGAATGCTCCGGTGGAGACATCCAGGAAGGCTGCACCGCACCTGTCCTTTTCAAAAGTGAGTCCGCACAGGAAGTTGTTCTCCTTCTGCGTGAGCAGCTGGTCGTTGAATGCTATCCCCGGGGTCACGAGTTCAGTGACTCCCCTTTTCACTATCTTCTTCGTCAGTTTCGGGTCTTCCAGCTGGTCGCACACCGCCACCTTGTAGCCCGCCCTTACAAGTTTCGGGAGATAGATGTCGAGAGAATGATGAGGGAAACCGGCCAGAGGCACCGATGACTTCGAGCCGTTGGCCCTCTTCGTGAGCACTATCCCGAGGACCTTGCTCGCTATCAGGGCATCATCCGCAAAAGTCTCATAGAAATCCCCTACACGGAAAAGGAGCACAGCTTCAGGATACTGCGCCTTAACCTTGAAATATTGCTTCATGAGCGGGGTCTCCGCAATCTTCTCACCTGCCATCTTTACACGCATTCAGATTCGTGCAAAGGTACTGATTTTTTGCATACGGGTGCACAATCAGCGGTATTTCGCAACGTCATCCGCAGTGATTTCCCGGATTACACGGCAAGGGTTTCCGGCAGCCAGCACGCCGGAAGGTATGTCCTTCGTGACCACGCTGCCGGCCCCGATTACAGTATTGTCGCCTATTGTCACTCCGGGAAGCACACACACCCCGGCGCCTATCCATACGTTGTTCCCGACCCTTATCGGCAAGGCATATTCGAGACCGGCGTTCCTTCTCTCCACATCGAGGGGATGTCCGGCCGTGTAGAAACCGCATCCTGGCGCAATGAACACGTTGTCGCCGAATGTCACCTTTGCCCCGTCGAGAATCACGCAATCCATATTCATGAAGAAATTCTCGCCTATTTCTATGTTGTAGCCATAATCGCAGAAGAACGGGGACACTATCGAGAATGTCTTCCCTGTCCTGCCCAGAAGCCCGCGCAGAATCTCCTCCCGCTCCTTTACCTGTGACGGCCGCAACCTGTTCAGTTCAAACGTCCTGTCGGCACATGAGAGCCTTTCGCCCACGAGTTCCGCATCGTAGTTCGCGTCATAAAGCAGCCCTTCGCGCGCCTTTTCCTTTTCAGTCTTCATAGCAATGTCTGTTGTTTTTCTTCGAAAGACTGACTCATCTTCGGGTCACCCTCGGCGATAAATATAGTCAATATCTTCCATTTTAGGTGAGCTATCGGGACTTTGCCTCGATAAAATCCATATCTTTGCATCAATGTCGTCAAAAGCATGAAAAGAGTCCTTGTAATATCCTACTATTGGCCTCCTGCCGGAGGTTCGGGCGTGCAGCGATGGGTCAAATTCGCCAGATATCTGCCTGCTGAAGACTGGCAACCCGTGATTTACACCCCTGAAAACCCGGAAATGACAACCGTGGACAGGACTCTTGAGGACGAGATTCCGCAGGAAGCTGAAATTTTGAAGACACGGATAACGGAACCATACAACCTGTACAGAGCCCTCACAGGGAAAAAGTCCGGAGACCCGTCAGGGAACATGGGCGAAGTGAATCCTATAAACGGAGGCAGGAAATCCCTTTCCGGGAAAATCGCCCTGGCAATAAGAGGAAACCTGTTCATCCCCGACCCGAGATGCCTGTGGATAAGACCGTCCGTGCGGTTCCTCGAAAAATATCTGAAGGAACATCCTGTGGACATCATCGTGAGCACGGGACCGCCACACTCCATGCATATCATAGCGATGAAAGTGGCAAAGAAGACAGGAATCCCGTGGATTGCGGATTTCCGCGATCCGTGGACGCGTATTTTCTACTTCAAGCATCTGCCGCTCACATCCTGGGCAAGGCACAGACATCTGAGCCTCGAGAAAAAGGTGCTTGACTCGGCGTCGGCCATAGTCACCGTGACCAAGCCGCTCGCAGCCGAGTTCAGGACAATGACGAAGACACCGGTGCATTGCATCACAAACGGATTCGACGAGTCCGACTTCCGGCAGATAATAGAGCCGGACGGATTCTTCAACATCACCCACACGGGACTTTTCGCCTCGGACGGCAATCCAGAGACGCTGTGGAAAGTCCTCGAGGACAAGTGTGCCGAAGACAAGGAATTCAAGGATATGCTCAGGATAAGGCTTGTAGGGAAGACTGACAAGGAAATAACGGAGTCCATAATGGCCCACGGGCTTGCGGAGAATCTCCGCAACCTCGGATACCAGACCCACCTTGTAGCCACGCGGGAGCAGATGGGAGCCTCCATGCTGCTGCTTCCACAACGTCGGGAGCCTGAATTCAAGGCCGTACTTACAGGGAAACTTTTCGAGTACCTTGCATCAGGACATCCCATACTCGGGATAGGCATGACGGAGGGGGCCATGGCAGAAGTCCTCGAAGAGACAGGAAGAGGCAGGATGGTGGACTGGGACGACTACGGCGGGACAAGGGCATTCATTGAAACCTGCTGGAAAGGGTTCAAGGAAGACTGCACCGCCCCGGTGAAAGGGGATATATCGCAGTATTCCCGCAGGGAACTTACCGCCAGGATGGCAAGGCTCATGGAATCATTGATAGAAAACAACGAGACAAGATGAAGAACACGTTTCCGCGAAAAATCATGTACGCGGCAGGTATAGTCCTGCTGTTCATTGTAATATCTTATGCCTTTGTACCTGAGGTGCTCAGCGGCAAAATTGTCAATCAGGCAGACATATCCGGATGGACTGGAATGACCAACGAAGTCATAACATACAACGAAGACCATCCCGAGGACCCGTCCTTCTGGACAAATTCCATGTTCGGGGGAATGCCTACGATATCAATGTACGGAATATTCAAGGGCGACTGGACAAACTGGCTGTACGATTTCCTCCTGACCGGGGCGAGACCTGCCACCTATCTTTTCATATCGCTTCTCGGAGGCCTCCTGCTCATGCTTGCTTTCGGGGTAAGACCCGTGCTCGCGGTATGCGGAGCGATAGCAATAACTTTCTGCTCATACAACATGCAGATAATCCAGGTGGGGCACAACACGAAGATGCAGGCCATAGCATATATGCCATGGGTGATTGCAGCCCTCGTGTACACGTACAGGTCGGCCCTCGCCTTTTCAAGTGAAAAGCGGAAGGACATGCTCCTCACACTGCTCGGGGCCGTGCTATTTGCCTTCGCCCTCAGTTTCCAGATAAAGGCGAACCATCCGCAGATATCATACTACCTCGCCATAATCATACTGGGGTACGCCCTGGCAGTATTCATCGGAATACTGACCGGGAAAGAAATCAGGCGGGGGCTCATACGGTTCTTCTCGGCCTCGCTTCTGCTGCTTGTAACAGGAGGCCTCGGAATCGCAACCAACCTCAACAAACTGCTTCCGACCTATGAGTATGCCGAGTATTCCATGCGCGGAGGCTCAGAGCTCGGGCAGGGAGAAGGCAACGGGAACAACGAAGGCCTTGAACTGGAATATGCCACAGCGTGGTCCTATGGCCCTGAAGAGACGCTGAATCTGCTCATTCCGAACCTGAACGGCGGGGCTTCATCCGGAGACCCGGGAATCAGGAACTCCGAAGTGAGGGACCTTCTCGTGCAGGCAAGACAGCCGGACGTGGACCAGACCATGTCGCATCTGCCCCTCTACTGGGGACCGCAGCCTTTCACTGCAGGACCGATGTACATGGGGGCTGTTTCGGTCTTCCTGTTCATACTCGGTCTCATTCTGCTGAAAGGCAGGGACAAATGGTGGCTTGCGGCATGCACCCTGCTTGCCATATTCCTTGCCTGGGGAAGCCACTTCCTCTGGTTCACACGTATATGGTTCGACATTGTGCCTCTCTATAACAAGTTCAGGACCGTGTCCATGGCTCTTGTCATCCTTCAGATTACAATCCCCCTCCTCGGCATTCTCGCCCTCGACAGGATGTGGAAAACCGGAACAGGAGACAGAAAGACGATGACGGCGGCAGTGACGGCATACGGAATCACCGGCGGCATCTGCCTCCTTTTCGCCCTCTTCCCTTCTCTTGCCGGCAGCTTCTCGGGAAGTTCCGACGCAGGGATGCAGGACATACTTGCAGAAGCTCTCAGGGCTGACAGGAAAGCCATGCTCGTCAAGGATGCCGTAAGGAGTTTCGTATTTGTCTCCCTCGCTTTCGGCATCATCTGCATGGCATTCCGCGCCTCTGGAAAGACAGCGGACAGAAAAGGCTTCACCGTGGCTGGAATCGCCATGGCGGCACTCGTACTCATCGACCTGTGGGGAGTCGACAAAAGATACCTCAACAGCAGCCACTTCGTGAGCCGCAGAGATTTCTCGGCACAGTTCCTTGAAAGGGATGTGGACAGATACATACTCGAGGACAAATCCCCGGACTACAGGGTCCTGGACCTGAGTGTGAACACTTTCAACGATTCACGTACAAGCTACTGGCACAAGTCAGTCGGCGGCTACAGCCCGGCGAAGATACAGAGATACCAGGACCTCATAGACTATCATCTGGCAGGAGAGATAAACAGCGTCATAGACACAGTCAACTCCTCTGCAACGATAAGTGATGTGGAAGCGGCAATGCCGGAGATTCCGGTACTGTCCATGCTGAACTGCAAATACATAATACTGCAGGACAATCTTCCTCCGGTGGAGAACAGCCAGGCATTCGGGAACTGCTGGACAGTGGGCTCTGCCGTACGTGCCGTGACTCCGTATGCAGAAATCGGGCTTCTCGGCCAGACGGATCTGAGGACAACGGCCGTAATAGGAGACGATTACGGCTGGGCAAGGGAGAAAATAGACTCTCTCGGGCAGCTTGTTGTCCATGATACGGCCCCGGGCAGCTCCGTGTGGATGACAAGCTATGAACCGAATGAGCTCAGGTACAGGTGCAGCATGAAAAGCGAGCAGGCCGTAATCTTCAGCGAAATCTTCTATCCGGAAGGCTGGAAGCTGACAATAGACGGAGAGCCTGCGGAACTGTTCCGGGCCGACTGGATTCTCCGCGGAGCCTTCATCCCTGCCGGGGAGCATGAAATAGTGATGAGGTTCGAGCCGCAGGTCTACAAGACCGGGGAAACCCTTTCCAGGGCATCATCCATAACTCTTTACGTGTTGCTGGCCCTTTCCGGTGCAGGAATCCTTGTCCGTCGCCGGAAAGACAGGGCATGACTATTAATATCGGCTTATCCTCTCAGAAAATGAGCGCGGTCAGGAAGACGGCAAGGACAGCGAGAGGACAGATGTAGCGGATGAGGAAATAGACGAACCCCGAAACACGTACATTCGCCTTCAGGGAACCGCCGTTGGTGAACTCGTCAATGACATCGCTCTTTTTCATCACCCACCCGACGAAAATCACAATCAGTAGGCCGCCGAGAGGCATGAGGAAATTCGCCGACAGCTTGTCGAACAGGTTGAACACCGTCTGGCCGAATATGCGGAACTCTGAAAGCGGGCCGAACGACAGCGAGCAGAGTATTCCAAGGACCCATGCCACCACGAACACCAGAATCGCCGCCCCCTTCCGTGTGTAGTGCTTTTCCTCAACGAGATAGGCCACGACCACCTCGTAAAGTGAAATGGAGGACGTGAGGGCCGCTACGATAAGTGCAAGGAAAAAGAGTATTGCCACAAAGGCACCGAGGGACATGTTCGAGAATATGAACGGCAATGTCTCGAAGACAAGGCTGGGACCTTCCTCAGGGTCAAGTCCGAAAGCGAATACCGCAGGCATTATGGCACAGCTTGCCAGCAATGCGAATATGGTGTCGGAAATGGCGGTATATGAAGACGAGGCCGCTATGTTCTCCTTCTTGCTTACATACGAACCGTATGTGAGCATTGTCCCCATCCCGAGAGAAAGGGAGAAGAAGGCCTGGCCGAGGGCGGCCGAGCACACAGATGCGTCGATTTTTGAAAAATCCGGCTTGAAAAGATATGCAAGCCCTTCGGCCGCACCCGGAAGTGTCACCGCCCGGACGGCAATGATGACGATGAGGACAAAAAGCATCGGCATCATCACCTTGCCGAACTTCTCTATCCCGCTTTTCACACCGGAAATGACTATCAGGGCGGTCATCAGCAGAAAGATGGTGTGCCCCATCAGCGGAGCCCACACGGAAGACGTGAAGCTGCTGAACAAAGTGCCGAGCTGCGACTGCGTCATGCCGTCGGTGAACTCGAATGTCACGGACTTGAAGAAATACTCGACTCCCCAGCCTCCGACAACGCTGTAATACGAGACTATAATCAGCGGCGTGAGCACGGAAAGCGCGCCGAGCCACTTCCATCTGCTTCCCGGAGCGAGCTTCTTGAAGGCCCCGAAAGCGTTCGCATGGCTTCTCCTGCCCACTATCACCTCCGAGAAAAGGATGGGCAGGCAAAGCACGAAAACACAGATGATATAGACGAATATAAAGGCCGCTCCACCATAGGAACCCACAAGATAAGGGAATCTCCACAGATTCCCGAGACCTATGGCCGAACCTGCCATGGCCACAAGGACACCGAACTTCGTCGCGAAATTTTCTCTTTCCATAGTATTGGGCGTTGACGGCATTTCTGCCTGGAAAAGCTATCTTCTGCTATATGTTACAAATTCAAAGGATATTCCGGATTCCGGGTCCGTATGCACCGGAGAACGGAAATCCTCTTTCCATATCGCGGACGGGACGGCAGGAAAGAACACGTCCGCATCCGTTGGAGTGACATGCACTTCCGTGATATACAGTCTGTCCGCAAGCGGCATAGCCTGCCTGTAGACCTCCGCTCCCCCTATGATGAAGCATGCGTCATCCCCTTCTGCGAGGGCGAAAGCCTCGTCAAGGGAACCGGCCACCAGCACATCTTCTGCCGGAGCCATAGTGCCGGACAACACGATGTTGCGCCTTTTCGGCAGAGGTCTGCCTATGGACTCGAAAGTCCGGCGGCCCATGATTACCGCATGGCCTGATGTAGTCTTCCGGAAATACCGCATATCATCTGCTATGTGCCACAGAAGGGCGTTTCCCTTGCCTATGGCACCGTTGTCGGCTACTGCAGCTATTATGCATTTTTCCATACGGCTCATACGGCTACAGGTGCCTTGATGGCAGGCCACGGCTCATACCCTTCCAAAGCAAAATCTTCGTACACGAATGAAAATATATCCTTTTTGTCAGGGTTTATCTTCATCACAGGCAGCTTGCGCGGCTCTCGGGAGAGCTGCAGGTCCACCTGGTCGAAATGGTTCAGGTAGATATGGGTGTCTCCTGTCGTATGGATAAATTCGCCCGGCCTGTATCCGCACACCTGCGCCACCATCATGGTCAGCAGGGCATACGACGCTATATTGAAGGGCACGCCGAGGAACACATCCGCACTGCGCTGGTAGAGCTGGCACGAGAGCTTCCCGTCCGACACATAGAACTGGAAGAGGGTGTGGCAAGGGGGCAGGGCCATCCTGTCCACTTCAGCGACATTCCATGCGGATACTATCATGCGTCTTGAATCAGGGTTGTGCTTCAAGGTGTCCAACACATTCGAGAGCTGGTCTATGGTGCGTCCGTCAGGAGCCGGCCAGCTGCGCCACTGATGCCCGTACACCGGACCGAGGTCTCCGTTACTGTCAGCCCACTCGTCCCAGATGGACACCCCGTGGTCCTTCAGATACTTTATGTTGGTGTCGCCGGATATGAACCACAGCAGCTCGTATATTATGGATTTCAGATGCACTTTCTTTGTTGTGAGCAACGGAAATCCCTCAGACAGATCGAAACGCATCTGGTATCCGAAAATGCTCTGAGTGCCGACTCCGGTGCGGTCATGCTTCATCGTACCGTGCTCACGTATGTGCCTGAGCAGCTCAAGATATTGCTTCATAGACTGTCGATGTTGCCGCCGGTTTCACTTCCTCACCCCGAAAGAGTAGATTATGGCCTCATGGTATGTCTCTCCGGGCCTGAGCACCGGTGACGGATAGTCCGGCTTGTTCGGAGAATCCGGGAACCGCTGGCATTCTATGGCCACTCCTTCATAATCCTCATAGCCGCGTCCGCACTTCCCTTCCGGGCTGCCTGAAAGCCAGTTTCCGGTGTAGACCTGCACTCCCGGCTGCGTCGTGTACATCTGAAGCACCCTCCCGCTTGCCGGAGAATAGAGTTCCGCGGCAAAGCGGACGGATTCACCTGCACAACCGTCTATCACCCAGCAGCTGTCATATCCCTTGCCGTATTTCAACGCATCGAAATCCTCGTTGATGTCCTTTCCTATTGCCTTCGCATTCACGAAATCCATAGGGGTCCCAGCGACCGGCTCGCTGTCTCCGAGCGGTATGAGACCGTCGTCTGTCGGCAGATATTCGGATGCATTCAGTTTCAGTTCGTGGTTGAGGATGTTTCCGTTCCCTTCACCGTCCAGGTTGAAGTAGGCATGGTTCGTGAGATTCACTACGGTAGGGGCATCTGTCTCGGCAGTGAGTATCAGCGTGAGTTCGCAGGCTTCCGACCATTCGTAGCGGGCCACTGCCTTTACGTTTCCCGGATATCCCATCTCCCCGTCTTCGGAAAAATACATGAACTCGACACCGCCGTCATGTTCACGGCTCTCCCACACCTTGTTCTGGAAGCCCTCCGGACCTCCGTGAAGATGGTTAGGGCCGTTGTTCACGGGCAGGACATATTCCTTCCCGTCAAGAGTGAACCGTCCTCCGGCTATCCTGTTCGCATATCTTCCCGGGACCTTTCCCATGCACGGGCCGTCCCCGAAATAGCCGAGAGGCTCCCTGTAACCCAGAGCGACGTCGGCCATCCTGCCTTCCCTGTCAGGGACCACAACGGCTACTATGCCTGCACCAATGTCAGACAACTCGACGTATGCCCCGGACGAGTTTGTCATCCTGTACTTGAAAATGTCCTTTCCGCAAGGGGATTTGCCCCAGAGTTCTTTTTCTATCTTCATCATATCCGGATTTGGTCATAGACCTGTTCATGTTGACAAATTTAGAAAATAAAGAATCCGGGACGCAAAATTTCTGCATTATTTTACATGGCAGTCCCCTCAAAATCCGGACTGACGCTGCCGCCAATATGAAACCGGACCTTTTCATCAGGATTCAGGGACACTCTCGAGCCATGAGAACAGCCTCTCCTGAGGGGCATCCTTCATGAGCACCTTCTTGTCCTTGTCGAGGAGGTACAGGGAAGGGATGGCCCTGACATTATACAGGATATCCTCTCTGATGACATAATCCGGGTCATAACCGTTGTACCAGTTGTCAGGATAGACAGGCATGTATCTGCGCCACTCGGACAAATCGGAGTCTATGTATATGTTCAGGACCGCAAGCCGTCCGGAGGAAATCATTTCCGAAACCTTTTCGTTTGAGCTCAGCCCGTCGATTATCTCCTTGCACGCATGGCATCCCGGATTGCTGAAGAAGAGGATTGTGTAGTCCGCCTTGATGCCGTGCATGGAATACCGCCGCCCGGACTTGTCACAGAACACGAAATCCGCAGCCGTCGTACCCGTCCTGTTCAGGGAGCACATCCTGGCATCGTACCCGTACCCCGCCCTCAGGCCCTCGTCCACGAATCCGCTCGTGGAGAGCCCTTTCACGAAAGGATAATAGAGGTCTTCATTCCTGTACGGGGAATTGGGATCGTAAAGATACATCTTCGTGAGTTCTGCAATGGTCTCGAAAACGTTCGAGGAAGTGTCCCGGGCTTCCATCGCCGAGATTCCTCCGAAGAGCTTCCCGACGGACATCTCTCCTTCTTCCTCGGATGTCATGCCGAGTATGGCGAGATAATTCGCGTATGCCTGCTCTACCTCCGGACGCTTCACCCCGTTCACGGTCGTGGAGTCGCAAGGATACAATGCCGTCGTGTCAAGAAATTCATCCCAGAAATGCGCCGCAAGATACGAGACCGCCTCGGACCTGTCCGTTATGATGGCCGGCACTTCGGCCGAAGGGAACGGTCTCGGATGGAATCCGGTATCCTTCCTTCCCTGTCCGCATGAGACCAGGAGCAGCAATATGCACAAAGTCAGATGTGTCGTCTTCATTTTTCTTCCGCTACCGCAAGCTCGGCCTGCGAGACATTTATCATGAAATCTCCCATCTTCTCGAGTTCAGAGACAATGTCCATGTAGAACACTCCTGTCTGGTAGTTGTAGCTGTTGCTCTCGAGATTGATGATATGCTCTTCCCTGAGGGCATTCCTGTACTCGTTAATCTGGATTTCCGCGTCCGTGGCGTTCGATATTTCCGTGAGGCTGGAATAGCCTTTCTTCAGATTCTCTATCATCGCGGAGAATGCGTTGTCCACAAGGTCCATCATCCTGTTCAGCCTCCTGAGCATGGCGTCGTCGAAGACTTTCCCGTGCTCGTTCTTCCTTTCGAGCATACGTGAGATGGCCTCGCCGGAATCCCCGAGGCTCTCCATTTCCCCGATAATCTTGTACATGGCCTTGATTCTCGCCCCGGACTCCTCGCTTATCTCGAACTTGGACACCTCGTTCAGATAGGAGGCAATCTCGAACTCGAGCCTGTCTGTGATTTCCTCGTACTTTATGAGCTTGCGTATCATCTCGTCAAACTTGTCCTTGTCGGTCTCGTTAACGGCAGACCTGACATATCCGAACCCCTTGCGGCATATCTCCGCGAAATGCACAATTTCCTGCTTTGCCTCGTCAAGCGAAAGCTCCGCAGTGCTCAGCGGCCCACCCTGGATGAACCGCAGACGGAATATCTCCTCGTCTCCTGCCGGGCTCTTCACCATCCATGTCACAAGCCTCTCTATGACCGGCACGAACCATATCAGAATAAGGGTGTTTATCGTGTTGAAAAGGGTATGGAGCATCGAGACCCCGTAAAGTGCGGAAGTCTGCAGGGCAGCGTATTCCTCCGTGCCTGGCTTGGCATCAGAGAAGCTGGATGTCAGCGGGTTAGGATATCCGAGAGCCTCAACGACAATGCCTATCAGGGAAAGGAAAGGTCGATACAGGATGAGCACCCAGATGACACCGAAGACATTGAATACGGTATGCGCCCTTGCCGCCCTCTTGGCAGAGACATTGGCCACTGCCGCGGCGATGTTCGCGGTTATTGTAGTACCTATGTTTTCTCCGAGTACCATCGCTGTCGCTATGTCGAACGGTATCCACCCGGCGTTCACCATCACGAGGGTCAGGGCCATGGTCGCGCTCGAAGACTGGAGCACGATTGTGAGCAGCGTTCCGATAAGCACGAATATCAGGACGGAGCCGAAACCGTAGCCGGACCACTGCTGCAGGAACGACAGCATTTCCGGTGTCTGGTTCAGGTCCGGGACCGAGCTCTTGAGATAGTTAAGTCCGAGAAAAAGCAGTGCAAAACCGATGATGAGTTCCCCTATGCTCTTGTTCCGGCCCTTCTTCGAGACGAAGAATATGAACCCGAGGGCCATGAGAGGTATCGAAAGGGATGCGATGTCCACCGTGAACCCGAGTATGGATATGAGCCATGCGGTCACTGTTGTGCCTATGTTGGCTCCCATTATCACACCGATGGCATTGGAAAGGGATATGAGACCGGCATTCACGAAACTTACGACCATCACGGTGGTCGCGCTCGAAGACTGGATTACAGCCGTGATGCCGAGACCTGTAAGCACCTGTTTGAAAGGCGTTGAAGTCATTGATGCCAGAAACGACCTCAACCTGTCACCAGCCGCCTTCTGGAGTCCTTCGCTCATGAGAGTCATTCCATAGAGGAACATTCCCAGAGCACCTAGAAGGGTAACAATCTGTAGGAATATCTGCATAAGTAATAGAGTTATAGCAGAACAAAAATACGCAAAAAAATTTTCGAGCAGAAATTTTAAGTATTTTTGTCTTTCATAAACAGGACTTTCACAAAAATGAGACTCCATCCGACACTTGCCGCCATAATGCTGTTCCTTCCCCGGATTGCATCGGCCCAGTTTTTCCTCGGGGGCGACGACCCTGCTTCGGCAAGATGGTCATCAATTGAAAGTCCTCACTTCAAGGTCATATATCCCTCGCAGATAGATTCTACGGCAAGGAGCTACATACTCGAACTCGAGAAATACAGGAAGCCTGTCTCATGGAGCGCAGGGTTCGTCCCGGGAGAAATGAGCATGGGCAAGATGCCTGTCGTCCTGCATCCTTTCAATGCCGTCGCAAACGGCTCCGTAGCCTGGGCTCCGAAGAGGATGGACCTTTACAGCTCCCCGCAGGGATATACTCCGGAACCGATGCCCTGGACAACAATGCTCGGCATACATGAATCAAGGCATGTGGCGCAGATGCAGTTCGGTCTCAGCCATTGCTTCAGGCCGTTCAGATATGTCTTCGGAGAAATGTTCGCAGGCGCAATGGCAGGCATATATCCGGACAAGTGGCTTCTGGAAGGGGATGCGGTCGTGGCTGAAACAGCCCTGTCCAACTCCGGGCGCGGCCGTGTGGCGGATTTCATGAACTACTACCGCATAGCATTCGACAACGGGGACTTCAGGGATGCGGACAGATGGGCATACGGTTCATACTGGCATTACACCCCGGACCACTATGCTTTCGGCTACATGACCCTGAGCGGGATTCGCTACCTTTACGATGTCCCTGACTTCACCGGGCAGCTTCTGACGCACTATGCCAGACGGCCGTACGATATCGTTGCAAGGAACACCGTCAGCAAGAAGCTCACCGGCAGGAAATTCAGGACTCTCGTGGACGAATCCATGGCACTGTACCACAGAATCTGGACGGAAGACGCAGACAGCCGCGGACCGTTCCTGCCGTATGGGCAGGTGTCCGGGAAAGTCTGCACATATACGGAATATGCAGAGAACCTCGTCATAGGCGACGACCTCTATTCCCTGAAAGAGAGTTTCAACAAGGGGAGACAGCTTGTGAAGATGGATGAAGACGGGGAAGAGGAAGTGGTATGCGCTTTTTCCGATGAGATAGGACTGCTCCACTGGTCTCCGGCCCTGGGGAAACTGTTCTGGAGCGAGACAGTCCCTCACCCGAGATGGTCGTTGAAATACGGGTCGGCAATACGCTATATGGACCTCGAGACCGGCAGGAAAGGGACGCTGACAAAGGAAGGACGCCTCTTCAATCCGAATCCGTCCCCTTCCAACGGACATATAGCCGCCACTGAATATACGGACGACGGAAGGTCTCACCTTGTGATACTGAACGGGAAGACAGGTGAAAAGGAAATCTCTTTCTCCCTTCCAGATTCCCTGCAGCTCGTGGAGACGGCATGGCACAACGACACCATCTTCGGGACAGCGATATCCGCCGGAGGCTACGGCATCTACATGCTCGAGACCCGCCACCTGAACAGTCATGACCGGGAATCTGAAGTGCATCACCATAAAGACTGCCCGTACACGCATGATGACATCGCATACTCCTGGAAAGAATTTCTGGCCCCTTCCCCCGTGGTGTTCTTCAACTTCGGGACAGACGGCATGAATCTTTCCTTCACCTCTGACAGGACGGGCGTGAACGAAATATACACTATGGACCCCCACTCCGGGAAAATATATCAGGAGACATCGACAAGATACGGGTGCTTCGACTTCACGTACAGCCCGGACGGAGAATACATGATATGTTCGGCCTCGGACAGGACAGGAGCCCCCGTAGTAAGAATAAAAGCCGACTCCCTGCTCCACAAGGAGGTGGACTTCGGTGAAAGATACATCTACGTGGTCGCGGATTCCCTCAGCCGCCAGGAGAAAAGGCTTGCGGAAGCCTGCTGTGCGGAAGACATGCAGACAGATACGGTCACAGTCTCCGGGCCGGAAAGGTTCAGGAAAGTGCCTCACCTGCTCAACCTGCATTCCTGGGCTCCAGTGTACTTCAACTACGACAACATCAGCAGCGGAAGCTACGAAGACTATTACAGCTACGCATCGCCAGGGGCCGTGGTCTTCCTGCAGAACAAGCTGGGCACATTCACCGGATTCGCAGGCTATTCGGCACACGGGGACCCGGTCACCGGAGGAAAATGGAGACATTCCGGACATGTCAAGCTGACATATTCCGGGCTTTATCCGGTGATTGAGGCGACTTTCGACATAAACGACAGGGCATCGAGGACACTCTCCGGCACACGTATCGTCGATGTCGTTGCCGGACCTCTCGGTGAAACATACGGCTACACATACGGAAGTTCCCCGCTCGTATCAGGAAGCCTGTCCATGTACATACCGTTCAACTTCTCCTCCGGCGGCTGGTCCAGAGGACTTGTCCCGCAGGTCTCCTACGAAATCAGCAACGACAGGTTCTTCATGGGCAGCCACACGCAATACATAACTGTCGCCCCGGGCCCGGGAGCCGGTGAAATCCGCACCGTCTCCACTGAAACGGAAGGGGAATATTCCATCTACCAGGCTCTGTCGGCATCCGTGAGATACTACACCATGAGGCCTGCAGCCCATGCCGATGTCTATCCGGAACTCGGGATAGGGGTTGAAGCGGGAGCATGGTTTCATCCTGGCCTGAAAAGCATGGTGTCACCGTCGGCATACATCCACGCATACGGCTATGTGCCGGGCATCTACGGAAACCAGGGACTGATGCTTTCGGCCACATTCAACAAGAGGCTCGGGAATGCCGCCCCACTTACATCTGGAATAAACACGCTGCCTCGGGGACTTTCCTCTGCAGAAGACCTGAGTTCCTGGGCCGCAGGGCAGAGCTACGGGGTGAAACTCACAGCAAGCTATGCCATGCCTTTCCCGATGGGAGACTTCCATATAGGGAACCTGTTCTATGTCACACGAGGGATAATCACCCCACATTTCGACTATTCGTTCCTCGGAAGGCGGCAGCTGTTCTCTGCCGGAGCGACACTTGAAATAGAGTTCGGCAATTTCATCGGACTGCAGTTCCCTGCATCTCTCGGAGTGACATACTCATATAACGGAGGGCCTTCCTTCCAGTCACTGAAGGATTCGTGCCCGGGCATCGGAAGGCATTTCGTCGGACCTGTGTTCAGCATAAACTTTTGAGGATGGTCAGGAAATTTTTCGTCATCCCGGTCATGATGCTGTCTTTCATGCATGCAGGTCATGCGCAGCTGTCTGAGACGAGCCAGGACCCTGCGAGGATAAAATGGCGTCAGATACGCACGGAAGGCTACAGGTTCATATATCCGGAAGGTTGCGACAACATAGCGGCAGACTATGCCGTAATGTTTGAAAAATACCGTATCCCTGTTTCAGGGACATCCGGGTTTCTGCCTGCACGGATGTCTGTGGTACTGCATCCGGAGAATGCATCCGGAGATTTCTCCATATCCGAATTCCCATTCAGAATCGATATGCCCGTGCTGCCGCAGGGAAGGCTGAATTATTCCAGACCCGCCTCAGAACTTGCTGCAGTCTATCTTTCCCGCAGGGCTGCACATCTGAATTTCGGCTCGTCAGGAGTATTCAGGCCGTTCTCGCGGTTCTTCGGAGAACTGTTCCCTGTGGCTGTCAACATTCTGTATCCAGACACATGGCTGCTCGACGGTGATGCCGCGATTGCAGCCACCACCCTGATACCCGAAGGCTACGGACGCTATGGAGACTTCCTCAACTACTATATGGCAGCCCTTGACGCCGGCGATGTCAGAGGCTACAGATGGGACAGATGGGCGTTAGGGTCCCCGAAATACTACACCCCGGACGGAGACGCGTTCGGCTACCTGATATTGAGCGGGCTAAGGACCATGTATGACAAGCCGGACTACGTCGGCGACTATCTTGTCCACACGAGCAAAAGACCATACGACGTGTTCTACGGCATGAAACTGAGCCGCAAGACGACAGGGACGTCCCTGCACAGCCATGCATTCAGAAAAATCCTCGACTGTCACAGGGAAGTGTATGCCCGGGAGCTGAAGGCAAGGGCACCGTTCACCGAGTCGCATCCGCTGCTCCGGAAGGAAAACAGGAAATACGCAGAATATTCCAGGGCTGCCGTACTCCCCGACGGGACTGTATTCGCCGTGAAAAAGACTCTCGACAGGAGTTACGGGCTTGTTTCGGTGTCTCCGGACGGGAAAGAGAGGAGAATTGCACCGTTCCCTTCGTCAGGAAGCCGCATTGTCTGGTCAGAAGCCACGGGACGGTTGTACTGGAGCGAAACCGAGAGCGACTGGAGATGGGGGCAGAAACATGGCAATGTACTGAAAAGCTACGACCTGCGCACGGGCAGGATACGCAGGCTGAAGGCGGACGGGAACATATTCAATCCCTGCGTGTCCGGAGACGGACGGAAAATAGCGGCGATATACGGACCCGGACCGGAACGCACCTCCGTGATAATACTCGATGCAAAGACCGGGGACACAATGGAAATTCTCCCGTTCCCGACAGGAGGGATATTGTTCACCGGATGCACATGGGTCGGAGATGACATATATGTCTCCGGGGTTTCCCGCGAAGGGTCCGCAATCCTCAAGGCTGAAAAGGAAGGAAGTCAGGGACACTCCGGATGGACAAAGCTCATAGGGACAGGAAGATACACTGTACGTGACATCGGAAGATGGAAAGACAAGGCCGTATTCTCGTGCGATGCGTCCGGGGTGTTCGACATGTACTGCATAGACAGGATTTCTCCGGACATTGCAATCAGCAAGCTCACCTCCACAAGATACGGTGCAAAGGATTTCGTCTTCAGCAACGACGGAAAACGGCTGTATTTCAGCAGGCTCGACAATCTCGGCTACGACCTCCGCTACTCCGGGACCGAGGAACTTTCCCGCTCGGAAGCGGTATTGTCGAAAGACGGCAGTTCCCCCATAGCAAAGGAACTGACATTGCAGGAAGCCAGGATTGCAGAGCAGCTTGACGAGCCGGATACAGTCATTTCCAGCCCGGTGAAATATCGGAAAGGTCTCCATCTTTTCAGGCTGCATTCCTGGGCCCCGGTTTACTGCGACATCGGAAAACTTTCCGACTTCAGCGGGGAGAAGCTGTACGACTATGTGTCCGTAGGAGCCACCGTCCTGAGCCAGAATGTCCTCGGCACGGCTTACGGAGGTGCAGGATATTGCTGGAGACCGGACCCGGACGGCTCCGGCTGGGTGCACGGGGGATATCTGAACTTCTCATACGCAGGATGGTATCCCGTGATTGAAGGCACGCTCTACATTAACGACAGGGTTTCCTGGAATTACATGCTGAATCCCGACGGAAGCATTCTGAGGAAGAAGGACAACGGTGTGTCCATAGCCAGAAGAATTGACATGTATGTACCCCTGTCAAGGAAAAGCGGAGGCATGACCGTCAATTTCGTGCCTATGATATCCTGGGAGATAGACAACAGCAGGTACAACGGGCTCCTCAACCACAGCACGACAGTTTCCGGCAGATTCTGGATGCTGAGGGACAAGGCCGATGCAGAGATATTCCCGAGATACGGAGTCGGGGTGGAGACAGGTGTACGGGTGGCATTCGCAGCCGGACTCAAGAGCAATGTGGCCATCAAGCTGAGCGACTCGTGGTACATGCATGCCTACGGCTATTTCCCGGGTATATTCCCCGGACAGGGAGGAAAAATTTCAATGACCACGAACGCCCTCATAGACAAGGGCATATTCAATCCGCCTTCGGACATTCTGCCGAGAGGACTTGAAGGGAGCATAATGAGAGACTTCTACAACCCTTCGTTCACTGCCCTACTGGCATTCGACTATGCTGTCCCCGTGTATCTCGGAGATGTCAACATAACACCCCTGATATACCTTAACAGGATGGTGCTCACCCCTCATTTCGACTACTGCTACTCCAGACAGCCCCGCATGCACCTGTTTTCGGCAGGGACATCGCTTACATTCCAGCTCGGCAGGCTTCTGTGGGCATTCCCTCTCGAAATCGGGGTCGACTACTCGTACAACTTCGGTACGCTGTTCCCGGTCATGGAGGAAAACGGGTCCAAAGTGGCGCGGCATTCAGTAAAGCCTGTCATAAAAATTTCCTTCTGAAAGGACTGTTCCCCGGATATCTTTCATCAAGAAATCTGACAAATATTCGAAACTGTTTCTTAGATTTGCACAGTCCAATCATCTGATTGGCTTAAACAATCAAGATATGTCCATAACAGCTGAAGCGATGGCTCCATGCAGCAAATGCGGGAAGAAATCGGAGATAACAATATACAGAAGCATAAACACTGCCGAAAATCCGGAACTGAAGGAAAAGATACGGAACGGCTCCCTTTTCATCTGGGAATGCCCGGAATGCCACCAGGCTAACCTTGCGAAGTACGAGACCCTGTATCACGACCCTGAAAAGAAGATAATGCTCTGGCTGATGCCGTCCGGAGACCTCTCCGAAACCCAGATGCAGGCCATAGCCAATCACACCAAAGCCATGGGAGGCTACAGGCTCAGGCTCGTGAAGGACGTGGGTGCGCTCATGGAAAAACTGCTGATATTCGAAGCCGGGCTGGACGACATGGCGATAGAGATGTGCAAGTATGTCACCCTGATGGAGATGATGTCAAGAAACAAGGCGGCAGCCGGAAGCCTTGCAGGGACCGTTCTGCATTTCCACCGTGTCGAGGAGAGGGACGGGATGAAATACATAGTGTTCATGTATCCTTCTGAAGGGCAGATGGCGAGCCTCAACGTAGGCTACAACGTCTATGAAGATTCGCTGGGGATAATAGGCAGGAATCCGGATATAATACCGGACCGTGAAACCTTCATGAAAATCGACAGGGACTGGATAGGCTCCATAATAAAGTGACTGTCCAGTCCCGGGCCAATCATTCAAGCCTGCGTGCTCCGTCGCTTATGACCACATCATAGACTTTCGGTGCATGGCCGAACTTTTCTGCAAACGATGCAGTGGCCTTCGCTATGAACTGGTCGTAAAGCCCGTCCTTTACCAGATTGATGGTGCAGCCTCCGAATCCGCCGCCCATGACACGCGAACCTGTCACGCCACACTCTTTGGCCACATCATTCAGGAAATCGAGCTCCTCGCAGCTGACTTCATAGAGCTTGCTCATCCCGTAGTGTGTCTCGTACATCTTCTGTCCCACAGTCTCGTAGTCGTCCTTCTCAAGCGCATCGCACACATCGAGCACCCTCCGGACCTCCTCTATCACATATTCTGCCCGCATGTAATCCTCTGCCGACACCACGTCCCTGACTTCCTCGAGCCATTCCATCCTTGCATCCCTGAGAAATTCAACCTCCGGATGATTCTTCCGTATGGCCTTGGCCACTGTCTCGCAGGATTCACGTCTCCTGTTGTATGCCGAAGAAGCCAGCTCATGCTTCACGACAGAGTCCAGAAGCACCAGCTTGTAGCCCTGCGGATGGAAAGGATAGTACCTGTACTCCATAGTCTTGCAGTCCAGACGCATGAGGTTTCCGGCCTTTCCGAATATGGAAGCGAACTGGTCCATGATACCGCAGTTCACCCCGCAGTAATTGTGCTCAGTGGACTGCCCTATCCTGGCAAGTTCGAACTTGTCTATGCCGAGACCGAACAGATTGTCCAGGGCGAAAGCAAAAGTGCTTTCAAGGGCTGCAGACGAAGACATTCCCGCTCCGAGAGGCACATCCCCGGCAAATACGGAATCGAATCCTGATATCTTCCCTCCTCTCTTGATTATCTCGCGGCAGACTCCGAAGACATATCTCGCCCAGCTCTGCGCCGGGATATCCTCCTCCCGGAGACCGAACTCCACGTACTCGTCCATATCCAGTGCGAACACCCTCACCTTGTCCATACCGTTGAGCTTAATTTCAGCCATTATGCCCTTGTCCACAGCTCCAGGAAAGACAAAGCCGCCGTTATAGTCGGTATGCTCCCCTATCAGATTGATTCTGCCCGCCGATGCGAAAAAATCTCCGGCCTCTCCGAAAAGAGTCCTGAACTTATCTGCGATTTTAGTTTTCATCACGTGTTATTTATTAAATGATACATTCACCAAATGTATAAAATAATATCCATAACTCAATCATTTTTTCACAACCAATACTATGGGCGCATGGTCGCTCACACCTCCGGAGTACCGAGGGCCTGTGTATGTCCTCAACGGCCTGAATCCGGAATGAGCATTATCCCTGACAGACAGGAAATCCGGGAGACATATTTCCATGCATGCCCTTGCGGAAATCTCCCTGCTCACTATGAACATGTCTATGAGCTCCCACTTTCCGCGGTATCTTATCGTCCCCTTCCCCTTTTCATGCAGAGGAATACCGAGATTCTCGAACCTGCTGTCAACAATGCGGAAGGCTTCTCCATCCGGGGTGTCGTTGAAGTCGCCCATGCAAATTATGTTCGTCTCTCCGGCAGACATCAGCGAATCGCATGCCCTCATCATCACAGACATGGCAGCCAGCCTCCTCCTCCGCGATTGCACCGTCCCTCCGAATTTTGAAGGATGATGGTTCACAAGGAAATGGAACCTCTCGCCGTCCGGCTTCCTGGCAAGGCACACATGAAGGATGTCACGTGTTCTGAAAGGATTGCCTTCTGCATCTTCCCGCACCGGCAAAACTTTCGACGACACCTTGAGGAACATGCTCTCCCTGTATATCAGAGCCACATCGATACCTCTCGGGTCCGGTGAATCCTCATGCACAGTCACATAGTCGTATTTGCGCAGCAGAGTGCCGTTCAAGACAGACTGCACCACTCCCCTGTCCTCCACTTCAGCCACACCCGCCACTGCCGGCATCCCTGCGTCCCTTCCGGCCAGCCACATGAATGTCTTTGCCACAGCATTGCACTTCTTCCAGTACCGGCCAGCCGTCCACCGCCTCTCCCCTTCCGGAGTAAATTCCGCATCGGAGGGACCGGTTCCGGAATCCTTGCAGTCGAAAAAATTCTCGAGATTCCAGAAAACCACGGAAAACTCCTCACCTTCACGTCCGGAGGCGGACAGCCAGACCGACAGCAGCACTATGAACAGACCCTTAAAAGACATGACTTGCAATAATCCTGTGCAAACTTCGGCATAAAATACGTTTACGGGATTCAGAAAGAGAAAATGTTTCATCAGATTTCCTCAAAAAGAGAAAAACCTCCATAAAATTCGTAAATTTGCCACCTGTTTCCATAAAAATTCTGGATTATGTCATTGAAATGTGGGATAGTAGGTCTCCCGAATGTGGGAAAGTCAACGTTGTTCAACTGCATCAGTTCAGGAAAGGCGCAGAGTGCCAACTTTCCATTCTGCACGATTGAACCGAACATAGGTTCTACGATAGTGCCGGACAAGAGGCTGGAAGAACTTGAAAAGATATGCAAGCCCAAGAGGGTTGTCCCTGCCACCGTGGAGATTGTCGACATAGCCGGGCTTGTGAAAGGCGCAAGCAAGGGAGAAGGTCTCGGGAACCAGTTCCTTGCCAATATCAGGGAAACCGATGCCATCCTCCATGTGCTGAGATGCTTCGACGACCCCAACATCGTGCATGTGGACGGTTCTGTAGACCCTGTAAGGGACAAGGAAGTGATAGACCTCGAGCTGCAGATGAAGGACCTCGAGACGGTGGAGAACAGGCTTGCCAAAGTGCAGAAGCAGGCAAATGCCGGAGGGGACAAGAGCGCGAAAAGGCTTTGTGAAATACTCATGAAATACAGGGAGACCCTGCTCGAAGGCAGGAGCTGCCGCACAGTGACATTCGACAGTCCGGAAGACCAGCAGCTTGCAAAGGACCTGTATCTGCTCACTAACAAGCCGATAATGTATGTCTGCAATGTGGACGAAACGTCTGCTGCTACAGGCAACGGATATGTTGAGAAAGTGCGCGAAGCCGTAAAGGATGAAAACGCAGAAATCCTCGTGATTGCGGCCAAGATAGAATCCGACATCGCAGAACTCGAAAGCTACGAGGAAAGGCAGATGTTCCTTGAAGAGATGGGACTCGGGGAATCCGGGGTAGTACGCCTCATCCAGAGCGCGTATTCACTCCTCAACCTGCAGACATTCTTCACAGCCGGTGCCGACGAATGCCGCGCATGGACAATAAACAAGGGAGACAAGGCTCCCAAGGCTGCAGGAGTCATTCATACGGACTTCGAAAAAGGCTTCATAAGGGCCGAAGTGATAAAATACGAAGACTTCATCGAGCTGAAATCCGAAGCTGCCTGCAGGGCCGCCGGAAAACTCGGTATCGAAGGCAAGGACTATGTGGTGCAGGACGGGGACATCATGCACTTCCTGTTCAATGTCTGACCCCTGTGCAATAAATCTTTGACGGTATATACGCAAGAAGAGGTGTAACGGAACTCTGTCACACCTCTTCTTCTTTTATTGACTTGTATCCTATCCTAAAAGAACCGTGCCCTGTTGTCTTCAACCTCTGCATCCTGCATCATGACAGGAAGAAGGGACCTTGTGCTGTAATAAGCCATCTGGGAAGCCCTGCTCTTTGCATCATCTTCGGTGAAGGAAGCCCCGGTGTCGTGAGAAATCACCCTGTAGACATACACGCCTATGGTTCCTGCAAGAGGAGCCGAGATAACACCTTCCTCAGCCACTGAAACCGCACCTATGAACTTAGGGTCAAGTCCCTGGGCCATGTATGACGAGAAGGATATGCCCTCACGCTTGCTCACAGTTGTGCCGAGACTGTCGGCTATGGCCTGCATCGAACCGAGTCCTGCAATTTTTCCGGCCACCTCTGCAGCCTTCTTCTCGCCGAGCTTCTCGCTGTAGAGCATGGAGCTTATGCTCGAAGCCACCTCATTCAACGGGGTGAATCCTTTCTTGTGTATCTTCTTGAGGGCAGCCACTACATAATAGTCGTTGTTGATGTTGAGCACATTGGAAACCTTTCCTTCCTTTGCCTCGTATGCCCACTTGGATATCTCCTTGGTCTTGTCAGTGATGGACCCTATGTTCTCGTCTCCCTCACGGAGATAATTCCTTGTAAGAAGGGCAAGTCCCTCTTCATCGGCAACCTTCTTGAGATTCTCGTACTTGCCGTCAGCCTTCGTTGCAAGGTCGTTTGCCTGTACATAATACTCGTTGATGGTGTTGCCGCTCGGAAGAGCCTCCTTCTCGAGTATGGCCACCTTTTTCTTGAGCATAGGCTCGCTCCTGTCAGTAACCTTCACGATATGCTTGCCGTACTGTGTGTCGATTACGTAAAGGCTGTTGAGAGTGGCGGTGAATACAGACTCGAGTCCCGGGAACATGGTTGCCTTTGTCATCCACCCGTAGTCTCCGGTCCCGGCCTGAGGATTGTTGAATGCGGAATACTGTGCCGCAACATTCTCGAAATTGTCCTTCCCAGTCTTCAGCACATTGAGAAGGCTGTCTGCAAGGTCCGTCTGGACACCCTGGAGAAGTATCCCCTTCACGAATACCGAGTCAGGAACCATGGCCGACGATGTCACACGTGCCACATAGAACGTATTGTCTTTGGTAATGACTTCAGACACGGAACCTATCTTTGTGGACTTGTCGAATGCAAATTCATCTATATCAGAAGATATGGTGGCAAGCTCTCCCTTCCTGTACCATTCGTCCGTGTACTGCCTGTCGGAATTCTTCATGAGGAAATTCTTGAGGTTGTCGGTAGTGGAGAACTCGTCATACACCTTCACCACCTTGTCGTTGGCATCGGCGATGTCAGTCTGCGAAGGTTTCACCTCGAACACCACATATTCTATGTCCCTGCTCGCATCCTGCCTGTACAGGTTCTTGTGTGCCTTGTAGTAATTCTTTATCTCCGAATCGGTCACCTTCACTGTGCTGTCCCTCTGATAGCCGTAAGGCAGCATCACGAACTCCACATCCACCGAATTGTTGTTGTCGGCTATCTCGTTTGTCATCATGAGAGGATTGAGGAAATCCGATGCCGTGAACAGGCTGTTGTACTTGGTGTAATACTGGTCTGTGGATATCGTGTTCTGGAGATAGTCCCAGAACATCTTTGCCTGCCCGGACTGGTCATACTGCATGTTCTGGAGGTAGCTGCTGAGCATCTCCTTGGAGAAGACACCGTTCCCGTCCACGAAAATCTGCGATATCACAGGAGAGACCATGTCTCCCGAGGTAAGGTCCACAAGCTCCGCATCCCCCACCTGTATCCCGGCATTCTTCGCATTCACGAGGAACATGTAGCGGTCGACGAACGTCTTCCATGCCATATCCCTCACATACTGCATTTCCTGGTCAGTATTTGCATTTCTCCGGTACATGTACTCGAATATGCGGTTCTGGTAATTCAGCTCGTTGTCGAAGTCCTGGTACGAAACCGAATTGCCGTCTATCTTGCCGACACGGTACTTCTCGGACATCGTAGAAGCCACCTGGCTTATTGTGTTCGGGTCAATGATGAATGAAAGCAAAGCCAATGCTATCACAACTGAAATCAATATGCCGAACTTAACACGAATTTTTTCAAGAACAGCCATCTTTATTATCTTTTTTTTGATTTATTCACTCCACACCGCCGCGCAAGGAATTATCCGGCACAGCGATACGAACCGCGAAGATAGTAAATTTAGTTGAATCTGCGATTATTTTTTTATCAAAGGCCCTATAAAATTGGCGGAATCAATCCTCACCTCGGTGCTGTCCTGCACAACCACCCCGTAACTGTCGAACGGCCGCAGGATTACTGAATTACGTGCACGCTGGTCGGACTCCATGCCGTAGCCCTGCATATATCCGTCGGGAGAATACAGTTTCACGTAGCAGTCCGTGTATATCTTCTCGTTCTTCCTGTCCCAGTACAGCGTGTCTGTCTCCATTACCTCCTGGTTGAGTATGTTCTTCACCACGACATTCCCGAAAGCCTCCCATATCTCGCTGTCGTCCTTTTCTGTCTTCACATGTCTGCCGTTGTCGGCAGTGATTTCCGTCTCGAGGAGTCCGTCCTCGTTGTAACCGAAAACAGCAAGTCCCTCAGGGAAAAGCTCGTATGACACGGAATCGTTCTGGTAACGCTCCATGACTTCGGCCTCCATCCTCATCTGCAGGACACCGTTCTCCGACTGCACGACAAACATCCCGTCCACAGTCTGCACCGGGGTCTGGGAAAGGTCGAGTTTCTCGGCCTTTCCGAGGTCGTTCCTGCAGGAGCATAAAACGAAAGCGGTGACCCAGACAAGAATCCGGGTTACCGCAGTCATATTCGAATATCCTGACCTTTCCGCCAAAACCGATGATGATTACTGTTGAGTCTTGACTGTGGTCACAGCACGCATGCCTCCGCATGAAACAGTGTACATGTCGCCTTCATTGAGGTTGTACATGAAAGCCTCTGCCGTCTGCGGATAATACTGCCTGTACTGTGCGATATGCTTGTCGGCCTCGGCTGCAAGCGACGGGTCAGCATTCTTTGCCTTCACGAGATAGTCCACAGCCACCCAGTAAGGAGCCCTTCTCTCTATCTCGTTGCCCTGGCATACGAGCGAGCCCCAGATTGTGCCGATAAGCATGTAAGCCTTTCCTTCGAGCTCAGGATTCAGCTCTGCAGCCTTGAGCGCATACTTGAATGCATCGGCATTCTTCATGCTCTTGAAGCTGAACGCTGCAACCTCGTAATAATACTGGGCATCCTGCAGGTTGTCAGACTCCGGATATGCAATGGCTTCCTCCATATACTTGATTGCATTGTCGTAGTCACCTTCCGAAGAATAGAGCCTGTAGAGGAAGTATGCCGAACTGTATGACGGGTCGAGCCTGTGCATCGTATTAGCTGCAGACATGAAAAGCTCGTTATCCGTGCAGTCACCTGCGCTTGAAAGCATCTTGACGATGTTGCTGGCGAGCTGGAGGTCGTCCGGATTGGCTTCGAGCCTCGGAGTGAAGAGTTCAATCATCTTTTCGCAGCTTGCCACGTTGCTTGCTATGAATATGCTTTCGCTGTCCTGCCTTATCTTGTCTATCTCAGGTGTCTGCTTCATGCCGTTCAGCAGGTCCATCACGTTATTGTAGACATTTATGACATCCTCAGGCATCAGTGACCCGTTCTGATAAAGCTGGCATGCAGTATTTATCTGGAACAGGAGAATCTGAGGCTTGACCGCAGTCTTGTTCTCGGCGATAATTTTGTTGAACTCATCATAAAGCCTCTGAGGGTCGTCCTTGATGTAGTTTATCATGTCGAGACCCTTGTTGTTGCGTGCTGTCACGGCATACTTCGGATAGTATTCCGCCCTTATGTCGTGAAGTGTGAGGAGAGTGTCAATCAGGGACTCCACATATATCGAGTTGTTGCGGTTCTCGCTTATAAGACGTCTGTAGAGGGCGGTACCGTTTATGAGCATCGTCTGGTTTGCGGTAGGAGGACACAGCGCATAAGCCTTCCTCCAGTTCGGAAGGGCGTCGTCGTAGTTCTTCTGCTTGTAGTATTCGTTATAGTAAGACAGATATTTGATGCACTCGGCGCTGTCTGCACCGTATTTCCCCTGGGCCGATGCCACAGAGGCTCCTGTCAGCATGAAAACGACAGAAAAGAACAAAAGAAGATTTTTTTTCATATCAAATAAGTTTATTTCATTTCTCTGCAAACTGTCTCTGCTAATTGTATCTCGGTTTCTGGAACCAGATGTCGAATATGTTGAACCCTACTACGAACGACACGTACCTCTCCCTCACCATATTCGTCCTCAGGCTTCCCCTCTGACCGAAATCGACCCCTATGGAAAGACCGTTGTACCACCTGAACACGGGAAGTGTCACTCCAAGTGTTATGCCGACAGAATTCACCATGTTGCCGTCCAGCCGATAGTATGCCTGGTCGTAATATGCCCCGACACGGTACGAGCACCGCCTCATGTAGTACCTTATGTCGTTCCTGTTCGGTACAATCTCGAATCCGGCCCTGAACGACTGGGAGACACTCGACGAGAAACCGGAAACCCCGCTGACACTGTATCCGTCATATACATCCATGCCGCTTTCCCTCCAGTCCGACCTCACGTAATTGAATTCCGCGCTCCAGGTCTCGCCCTTCTTCACCGAAATGCCCACACCGAGCTCGCCTGCAATCCTCAGGTTGTTGTCCCTGCCGTTACGCATTTCATTGTACACCAAAGTGTCGATTATCTCGGAAGTGTTCTTGTTCTCATAATAGACAGTTTGTCCTTTCATGCCTGTGCCGAGCCTGTATGTGGCACCCAAAACCATGAACAGGTCATTGCCGAGAGGCTGCTGGTACTGCACTCCGAACTTGCCGGTGAAACCTCTCACCATGAGATTGTAGCCACTGTTCAGGGAAGCGTAGGAAGCATCGCTGAAATCCTGGTTGTAGACCTTGTCGAGATTTCCGAAATAATATATGGCCTCGGCACCGACAGACAGCCTTTTCCAGAATGTGGCACTTCCGGCCAAGAACATCTGGTACACGCTGCCTTCGCCGTATGTGTTGTATGTGATGTTGCCGGTGTTCCCTATTATGTCCGGGTCTGTCTGCTTCAGCCTTATATCATATCCCACGTCGCTGAAAGGAGTTATGCCCAACATCATCGCGGAAGACCTGTACACCGGGAACGATATCACGAAATTGTACATGTTGAACGTGTTGTTCCCGGACCTGAGGGCATTCTGCCTGTATACCGTGTTTTTCTGGATAAGCCCGAAATCGGCCATGAACGAACTGCTGTCCCTTACCGAAATTGCGGCCGGGTTCATTATGTTGACGAACCTCCTGTTGTTCGATGCTATCCCGACACCTCCCATGCTTTTGTTGTATGCGGTACCTTCCTTTGAAATGTCTCCGATTCCGAAGATGGAATACGGAGAATATGCCCCGTACGACCCGTTTGTCTGGCCGGACAACGGTGCACAGAAGCATATCATGGCGGCTATTGCAACGAACAAGTGATGTTTAACCAATATTTTCATCAGCCACTATAGCTAATCCTATCAAAACTAAATTACAAACTACAAAGATGGAGTTTTTAACGCGTTTTGCAAAATAAATTGCATCGCCACCGGTGAAAACAGCTATATTTTCTGGAGACATGCCGAAGTATCCCTGCAATTCAAACATTATGCCTGAAATGACTCCCGATTCCACGGCAGAAGCTGTTGAAGAACCTTTGTCCTCCACGGCATCCGGAGTGTCGAGCAGAGGCAGCGACCTGGAGTATCTGTTCAGGGCCTTGAACCTCGTACGGCATCCGGGGGATATGTTTCCCCCCGAATATCTCCCGTCCGCCTCGACAAAATCTATGGAAAGCGTGGTACCGAAATCGAATACGGTGCAGCCCTTACCCTTGAAAAGGTATCTCACGGCCACGATGGAAGCGAACCTGTCCGGTGAAAGATACAGGGGCAGCTCCTTTTCACGGTATATGTCCCTGTGGGATGAATCTATCACTATCAGACGTCCGCAGACAGTGGCGAGCCTTGCGCGGTCCGCTTCGGTGACATTGCCTGCCGAAGCCACGAGGATGGTGTCCGGCTTCGTCCTTGCCGTGAGGGAGAGGATGAAATCCGTCATCCTCTCTCCCTGATAACGGAAAGTCTTTCCTAATGTGACTCCTTCGGCCCATGCCGCCTTCAATGCGGTGTTGCCGATATCCACTACGAGATTCGCCATTGGTTTCAATGTTGACGGGTAAAGTTACTCATAATTTCTTCAAAATCGAAAAAGCCTTGGACAGAGAGTCCACATTTCTCGCGAAAATTTTCAGTTTCCCGTCGCTCTGTTTCAGTTCGAATATGCCGGTATTGCTGTTGATGTTCTCTATTATGGACGAAAATCTCCTTGTCCTGTAGAACTTTGAAAGAGGATTGGATATGAAGAAACCTATCAGCACCCCGTTCTTGATTATTATCTTCTCGAGGCCGAGCTTCTGCCCGGTCTGCCTTATCTTCACGATATCGAACAGCCTGTCGAGCTCCACGGGAATACGGCCGAAACGGTCTTCGAGCCTGCTTCTGTACCTGTCAAGGGATTTTTCATCGGATATGGAGTCGAGCTCCTTGTATATCCTTATCTTCTCTGCAGTCATGTCTATGTAGGAATCCGGGATAAGCGTGAGCTGGTCGGTCTCTATCGTGCAGTCCGGGACATAAGACTCGTCCGGCCTTCCTGCGGATGCGCCTGTCTCCACCCCGAGCTCCTCCATTGCCTCCGCAAGAATCTTCTGGTATGTCTCAAGCCCCATGTCGGATATGAATCCGCTCTGCTCGGCTCCGAGCAGGTTTCCGGCACCCCTTATGTCAAGGTCCTGCATAGCTATGTTGAACCCGCTTCCGAGGTCCGAGAACGATTCTATCGCCTTCAGCCTGCGTCTCGCATCATCGGATATGGACACCAGAGGAGGGACTATAAGATAGCAGAAGGCCCTCTTGTTTGAACGCCCGACTCGGCCACGCAGCTGGTGCAGGTCGCTCAAGCCTATGTTCTGGGCCTGGTTTATTATTATCGTGTTCGCATTCGGAATGTCCAGTCCGTTCTCTATTATCGTGGTGCACAGCAGCAGGTCATAGTCACCGGCCATGAAGTCGAGGATTTTGTTCTCGAGTACCTTTGGTTCCATCTGGCCATGCGCCACGCATATCTTCATGTCCGGCTCTATGCCGTGGAGAATGTCATGGATGGAATCGAGCTCCTCCACCTTGTTGTGCACGAAGAATATCTGACCTCCCCGGTTGAGCTCATAATCTATTATGCGCCTGATTTCCTCATGGTCGAAAAGCATTATCTCGGTCTGGACGGGAATCCTGTTTGGCGGGGGAGTGTTTATTATGGAAAGGTCCCTCGCGCCGAGAAGGGAGAACTGCAGAGTCCTCGGTATCGGCGTGGCGGTGAGCGTGAGGGTGTCCACCGAACTTTTGAGCTGGCGCAGCTTCTCTTTCGCGCTCACCCCGAATTTCTGCTCCTCGTCTATGACCAGAAGACCGAGGTCCTTGAAAACGAAGCCCTTGCCAATGAGCTTGTGTGTTCCTATCACTATGTCTATCTTCCCTTCCGAAAGCCTCTTCTGAATGTCGGTTATCTCTTTGGCGGTCCTCAGCCTGCTGACGAAATCTATATTGCACGGGAAATCCTTGAGCCTGTTCCTGAAGGTATTGTAGTGCTGGAGCGCAAGGATTGTAGTAGGGACGAGGACAGCCACCTGCTTGCTGTCAGCCACAGCCTTGAACGCCGCACGGATGGCCACTTCCGTCTTTCCGAACCCTACATCCCCGCACACGAGCCTGTCCATAGGATAATCGGCCTCCATGTCGAGTTTCACGGCCTTCACGGCCTTCTCCTGATCAGGTGTGTCCTCATACATGAATGAAGACTCGAGCTCCTCCTGCATGTAGGTATCAGGGGAAAAGGCATACCCCCTGACGCTTTTCCTCTTCGCGTAAAGCTGTATCAGCTCCTTCGCTATATCCTTGACTTTCTTCTTGGTGCTTGCCTTCAGATTCTGCCACACCTTCGAGCCGAGCTTGTTTATCTTCGGAGGCTCGGAATCCTTGGACCTGTATCTTGATATCTTGTGAAGGGAATGCACGGACACCAGAACAGTGTCATTGTCCTTGTATATGAGTTTCACCACCTCGTGCATCCTTCCCTTGTCGTCCCTGATGCGCACAAGGCCCCCGAAGATACCCACACCGTGGTCTATGTGCACGATGTAGTCGCCGATGTTGAAGGACGTAAGGTCATTTATGGTCAGCTGCTCGCTCTTCTCTACGCTTCTCCTTATGGTGACACGGTGGAATCTGTCGAATATCTCGTGGTCGGAGTAGCAGCATATCCTGTCGCTGTTGTCTATGAAACCGTTGTGGATGTTCTTTCCCGGACAGAACTCCGGCATGAGGCATCCGTACTGCGACAATATGGACTTGAGCCTGTCGAGCTGAGACTGCTTCTCGCCGAAAATGCACACCTTCCAGCCCTCTTCGGTCCTCTTCCTTATGTCCTCCACGAGAAGCTCGAAATTCTTGTTGAACACGGGCTGGGGAGATATGTCGAACTTTATCTGCTCACTTGACTGCATCGAGAGGGGAGTGTCGATATACACCCGCCTGAAACGGCCAAGCGCCCCGAAGAAGTCCATTTCCCGATACATGTCGGAGGAATCCAGCCAGACCACCGCATCATCAGGCATCAGCTCCGATATGAACCTTCCGTCATCCCCTGCAGATGTTATCTCCGGACAGATGTCCGCCTTCCCGACAGTCTCCTCGGACAGCTGCGTGTTGCAGTTGAATACGGTTATGTTCTCCACCTCGCTTCCGAAGAATGAAATCCTGAACGGGTTGTTGAAGGAATATGAGAATATGTCCACTATTCCGCCTCGCACGGCGAACTGCCCCGGCTCCGAGACGAAATCCACCCTCGTGAACCCCTCGGACACGAGCTTCTCGCAGAACTGCCCGTAATCCAGCTCGTCCCCCTTGCTCACCGTCATTATCGACGAGGACACATCATTCCCGGCAGGGATTTTCTCCTCGAGGGCCGCAGGATAGGTCACCACCACAGTGACCCCGTCACCGGCAGAGCCCATGAGCTTTCCGATGGCAGAAGTACGCTGGACTTCGAGTGAGGCTTTGTAGTTGCTCCGCTCTATCTTGCGGCCTGTGTCAGGAAGGAAGAACACCCTGTCACCGTCTATCAGGTTATACAGGTCGGAGGCGCAATATTCGGCCGACTCCTTGTCGGGAAGCACTATGATATGGGTTCCGCTTACGGCCACTGACGAGAACACGAACCACCTCGCCGAAAGGAAGAGCCCCGAGCAGTACACCACGCCGGACTTCTCCAGGCTGTCACGCAACCTGCCTGTCGATTTGCTGTTTATTGTCATAATTTGTCAATTTCCTGTTGAAAACATGTTGATATATCTGCAAAAATATGTTGAAAACATGTAAATATCGCTGTTGAAACAAAATCATAAATAAATTATGCATTCCGGAAAAAAGAGATAAGCAGGAAAAAATATTGATTTCAAAATAATTCTTCAGAATATTACTGCCATCTTTCCCATGGCCGGAAAATGGTGAATGTAGATAAGTGTTGCACGCAAATGATTGGAAATCAATATGGGAAAAGAAGTTTTCAACATTTCAACAGCCATATAATCAAAAACATTCCTTTTAAAAATAAACTATATTTGTAAAAATTTTGATGATAATGATGGATGAACGCTTCGACCCCCATGATTCAAATCTCGGCAAAGATAAGGATTTTGACAGAATAATAAGGCCGCAGGCTCTTGGGGACTTTTCCGGGCAGGACAAGATAATCGCGAACCTTAAGATATTCGTCAAGGCCGCAAAGATGAGGGGGGAGTCACTTGACCATGTGCTTTTCCACGGGCCTCCGGGACTCGGCAAGACCACTCTTGCGCACATCATCGCCAACGAACTCGGGGCGAATCTCAAGGTAACTTCCGGCCCCGTACTCGACAAGCCGGGGGACCTTGCCGGCCTGCTTACCTCCCTTGACGAGGGCGACGTGCTGTTCATCGACGAGATACATCGCCTGTCTCCGGTCGTGGAGGAGTATCTTTATTCGGCGATGGAGGATTTCGTAATAGACATAATGATTGACAAGGGACCCGGCGCCCGCTCGGTCCGGATTTCCCTGAATCCTTTCACACTTGTCGGGGCCACCACGAGAAGCGGCCTGCTTACGGCTCCTCTCATGGCACGTTTCGGGATAAAGTTCGCACTTGAATACTATAATACATCCGACCTTGAACACATAGTGGAGAGGAGCGCATCCATACTCGGCATAGGCATAGACGGAAATGCAGCCCGCGAGATAGCTCTCAGGGGCCGTGGTACTCCCCGCATAGCCAATTCCCTGCTCCGGAGGGTGAGGGATTTCGCCCAGGTAATGGGGAACGGGCATATAGACCTCGAAATCGCGAACTACGCTCTTGACAAACTCAATATAGACAAGAGGGGGCTCGACTCTGTGGACAACAAAATCCTGAGCACCATAATAACGAAATTCAGGGGCGGTCCCGTGGGGGCCAATACCATAGCTACTGCAATAGGGGAGGACCAGGGCACTCTGGAAGAAGTGTACGAGCCGTTTCTGATAAAGGAGGGATTCATCGTCCGCACCCCGAGAGGCAGGGAAGTGACTGAGCTCGCCTACAGGCATCTCGGGCTGGAGCACGTTGAAGACGGAGGTGACGACAAGACTTTATTCTGACCCGGACACTGCCGGAAGATAATTCCTTCTTTATATGAAGAGATACATGATATTCCTTGCACTGCCGTTGCTGTTGCTTTCAGGATACGATATGGCGGAAGCCTGCACCTCCGTAATCATTTCGGGGAAAATCACTGCAGACGGACGTCCGCTTATGTGGAAGAACAGGGATACCGACGTGCTTGACAACAGCATAAGGCATTTCAGGGGAGAAAAATACTCTTTCGTCGGGCTTGTAAATTCCGTATCTGATGGCGGAGAAGTCTGGATAGGGGCCAATACCGCCGGCTTTGCCATAATGAACACGGCCTCATACTGCCTGAAAGACGATGATGTGCCCGCCTCTGAAATGGACAGGGAGGGCGTGCTGATGTACCGGGCTCTTGAAATATGCGCGACCCTGGGAGATTTCGAACATTTTCTGGACACGTTGCGGAGGCCCATGGGTGTGGAAGCCAATTTCGGCTGCATAGATGCTTCCGGAGGTGCCGCGTGGTATGAGACTGGCAACTACACATATTTGAAGAGGGATGTCAACGAGGATGAGGACGGTTTCATTACAGTGACCAATTTTTCCATCTCCGGTCCTGTATCCAGGTGGAAGGGATGGGAAAGGTTCGTCACTGCGGACGCTGTTTTCAGGGAGATGAAAATGCACGGGACCTTGTCGTCGGCCGGACCTCTCGGCATAATAGACAGCCTGTCACGTTCCTACCGTCATGATATCATGGGGATTGACCTTGTGAAGGATGCCGGTGAATTTCTGAGTGAAACCAGGGCGTGTGTCCCTGACCAGGATTTCATTCCGCGCCGCTCCACTTCGGCTGCAGTGGTCGTGCATGGTGTCCCTGCCGGAGGTGACCCGGCGGAGACTCTCATCTGGGCCGCTCTCGGCTATCCTGCAGTCTCTGTAACTGTCCCAATACCGGTATCCGAGGACAATCATGTTCCGGCAGCCCTCAGTTCCTTCCCTGAATCCGGCATGGACTCCTTCTGCGGCCTGGCACGGCAGCTGAGTTCCGGATATGTCTTCTATCCGTGCAACGGAATCAGCAGCCATGACAGGTATATAGGCCTCAGATTCGTGCTCGGGGATACTCCGTACAGCACATCGACATTGGCCTGCTGCCGCATTGCCGAGGCCGCCATAAAGGAAAAGTTCATGCCCCTGTACGAACGTTTCACCGAAGGCGTAATTTCAGCGGAGGCCTATCTGAGAGCCTATGACAGGATGTCCAGGGACTTTTTCAGCATATATGAAAATGCCTTCCGGAGCTACATTCATTGGAAAGGTCCTTTTGTGGAGAGTTTTTAGTACCTATTAATTGCGGAATTGCGTAAAAATCACTAAAATTGTGGCGAAATTTCAATAATCGATATAAAATGGCCGAAAAATTAATTTCTAAGATTCCTGAGGGTCCTTTGTCTGAAAAATGGACAAAGCATAAATCTCAGCTTCGTGTTGTCAATCCGGGCAACAAAAGGAAAATTGAGATCATCGTCATCGGAACCGGTCTCGGCGGAGCGTCTGCAGCTGCTTCTCTTGGTGAACTCGGTTACAATGTCAAGGTGTTCTGCATCAGCGACTCTCCGAGAAGGGCTCATTCCATTGCAGCCCAGGGAGGTATCAATGCCGCAAAGAACTACCAGAATGACAATGACTCCGTTTACAGACTTTTCTATGAGACCATCAAGGGCGGAGACTACCGCAGCCGTGAGGCCAATGTCTATCGTCTTGCTGAAGTGAGCGGAAACATCATCGACCAGTGTGTCGCTCAGGGAGTGCCTTTCGCAAGGGAGTATGGCGGACTTCTGGCAAACCGTTCATTCGGAGGAGCGCAGGTGAGCCGTACATTCTATGCCCGCGGACAAACCGGGCAGCAGCTTCTTCTCGGAGCGTATGCAGCTCTCAACAGGCAGATTGCGGCAGGTACGGTGAAGAGTTACCCTCGCCATGAGATGCTCGACCTGGTGCTCATAAACGGAGAAGCAAAGGGTATCATCGCAAGGAATCTGGTGACTGGTGAAATTGAACGTTTCGGCGCACATGCAGTCGTAATCGCATCCGGCGGTTACGGGAACACATATTTCCTTTCAACAAACGCAATGAACAGCAACGGCTCTGCAGCATGGCAGTGCTACAGGAAGGGAGCGTTTTTCGCCAATCCTTGCTTTGCGCAGATACATCCTACATGTATTCCGGTGCATGGAGACCAGCAGTCCAAGCTGACACTCATGTCCGAGTCGCTCAGGAACGACGGGCGTATCTGGGTGCCTAAGAAGAAGGAGGATGTGATGAAACTCCGCAAGAAGGAGATAAAGCCGTCAGACATACCTGAAGAGGACAGGGATTACTATCTCGAGCGCCGTTATCCGGCCTTCGGCAACCTCGTGCCTCGTGATGTCGCTTCGAGGGCTGCAAAAGAAAGGTGCGATGCGGGTTACGGCGTGAACGAGACCGGACTTGCCGTATTCCTCGACTTCAGCACAGCCATTGAAAGACTCGGAGTGGACAAGATACGTGAAAGGTACGGAAACCTGTTCCAGATGTATCAGAAGATAACCGACACCGACCCGTACAAGGAGCCTATGATGATTTATCCGGCCATACATTATACGATGGGAGGTCTCTGGGTGGACTATAATCTCCAGACTACGATTCCCGGGCTTTACGCTATCGGTGAGGCCAACTTCAGTGACCATGGCGGAAACAGGCTCGGTGCATCGGCCCTCATGCAGGGACTTGCGGACGGCTATTTCATCCTGCCTTATACCATAGGCGACTATCTGGCCACGCAGTTCAAGAATCCGAAGACGGACACCAATGCCCCTGAGTTCGAAGAGGCCGAGAAGGCTGTCAGGGCAAAGATAGACAAGCTGCTTTCCATAAAGGGCAAACATACCGTCGACGAACTTCACAAGAAGCTCGGCCATATCATGTGGGAATATGTCGGCATGGCGCGCAATGAGGCAGGTCTGAAGAAAGCTATCGAGCTCATCCAGGAATTGCGCAAGGAGTTCTGGTCAGATGTTTACGTGGCAGGGGACAAGGACAATTTCAACCAGGAGCTCGAAAAGGCTCTGAGGCTGGCGGATTTCCTTGAGATAGGCGAGTTGATGGCCCGTGACGCACTGAACAGGAAGGAGTCCTGCGGAGGACATTTCCGTGAGGAGATGCAGACCGAGGACGGCGAGACCAAGCGTGACGACGAGAATTTCATGTATGTCGCAGCCTGGGAGTACAAGGGAGAAGATTCTGTGCCGGAAATGCACAAGGAGCCTCTTAAATACGAGAATATCAAGATAGCTACCAGAAACTATAAAGACTAAGTTGAAATGGATTTTACTTTAAGAATATGGCGTCAGAAAAACGCCAAGGCTCAAGGACATTTTGAGACTTACGAGGTCAAGAATATTTCCCCTGACAGCTCTTTCCTTGAGATGCTCGACATTCTGAACGAGCAGCTGATACATCAAGGGATGGATCCGGTAGCTGTCGAGAGAGGCTGCCAGAGCAGCGGTCCGGTATCTTTCGACCATGACTGCCGTGAAGGTATCTGCGGAGCATGCTCGCTCTATATAAACGGACGTGCCCACGGACCTGACGACGAGGTGACTACATGCCAGCTTCACATGCGCAAGTTCAAGGACGGTGACACAATCACTGTAGAGCCATGGAGAAGCAAGGGATTCCCTGTGATAAAGGACCTTGTTGTGGACAGGAAGGCATTCGACAAGATACTTCAGGCCGGAGGCTTCATTTCGGTCGGAACAGGAGGGGTGCCTGACGGAAACGCAATCCTCATCTCCCATGAGACTGCAGAGGAGAGTATGGACGGGGCAGCCTGCATAGGTTGCGGTGCATGCGTAGCCACCTGCAAGAACGGTTCGGCAATGCTCTTCGTTGCTGCCAGGGTAAGTTCACTTGCACTTCTTCCACAGGGAAAGATAGAAGGTGCGAAACGTGCCAAGGCCATGGTTGCAAAGATGGACGAACTCGGGTTCGGGGCCTGCACAAATACCCGTGCATGCGAAATGGAATGTCCTAAACACATCACCGTGTCTCATATAGCCCGTCTGAACAGGGAGTTCCTCTGCGCTAAGTTCAAGGACTAATCTGATGAGATAATCATAAGCAGTTGCCCAGGATTAGCTGCGCTGTCCCGGGCAGCTGTATTTTTTTTTTGATACTTTATGAAAAAATTATTTTATCTGTTCATATTTCAGGCTCTTGTCCTTTCATCCTGCGACATGCTCGATGGTTCGGATGACGATACTCTTGTTGTGGAAAATTGCGGCATGATTTCGAGAATGGACCTTAGGAGCATTTATGATGGCGATGATGAATATTTTGAGGCCATCTACTGTTTTTCCTACGACGGGTCCGGATATGTGGATTCCTTTTCCGTACTTTATCCGGCTGAAAATTCGGGTCTTATAGAAGAATATGTCACTTATGGCTTTATGTTGACGGAGACTTCCCTTACCTTGTCCCATGATTATAGAATGCTCCTGTATGATGGAACGGATTCCGAAAATGCGATAGGGGAAGAGACTTATGAGGACACTTATGACGACATCACTCTTTCGGACGGATGTGTGCAGGCTGCCGGAGAATATGATGGCCCTGCCTTGTCGTTTTCTTCTTTAAAGTATGAATATGATGATGATTTCCATCTTGTTTCAGTTGTCGATGAAAACGATGACTACGGAAACATGACTTTCGTATGGGAAGGAAAGAATATGGTGAAGTACACCAAAGCGGTCCGGAACAGTCTTTCGGTAAATATCACTTATACGGACTATCCGGCTCCGTCCTCTCTTGGAAATTTCCTTATGGATTTTGCCTTGAATCTGTTTGACGGTCTTTCAAGTCCATGGGTTTTCTACACCGGAACACCGTCGGAGAATCTGCCGGCGACCATCAGTTTCAGAACTTCGGATGTAGATGAGCCATATTCTGCCGATATGAGGTTCGATTATGTTTTCGATGGGAATATCCTGACTTCCATGACCTGCAGTTACAGCGAAGGATATGACAAAGTCGATCATGTTCTGACATTCTATTACGACAATCAGGATCCGGACGATTTCCAGTGGGTTCCAATCAAACAGTTTTAAATATTTTATATCATATCATGAAAAAAGCGATTTTTTATCTTTTCACATCCATTTTATGCCTTGCGGCTTGTGACGAGCTTACGGGAGGAGCGGATGAACTTCTGAATCTTAAAAGTGACAGTGAAATAGAGGTAGGTGCTGCCGGGACATCTGTCCGGATACTTTTTGAGGCGCAGGGAACGTGGTCCGCCGAGTCGGATTCCGACTGGGCAGTGCCGGCGCAGGAGTATGGTGATGAAGGTGAGATATCTCTTGATGTCACTGTTTATCCCAATGAGACTAGCAGCGAGCGTACTGCCGTGATTACCATAGGATGCGGGGATGAGACGGCTGCGGTCAGAATCATCCAGTCGGCGGATAAAGGCGGGGATGTTCCAGGTATCGAATCCCAAGTGCTTGTAGAGTCCATTACCGAGACTGATGAGGATGGTTATCAGATGAAATTCAGTTATGAATACGATTATATCGAATCTTTCGGCAAGTATATGCCTGTAAAGGAGATAGCTATAATCGATGATGAAGTCAATGACGTGGTGTTCGAGTATGGCGAAGGATATATTGACAGGATTCTTTATTTCGAAGGTCAGGAAGATTACATTTACAGGATTTTGTTGGATTCCGACAACAGGGTCAGGGATATATCCGATGAAGAGTATCCGGCTTCTTATACTGTGGAATATGACAGTGAAGGGCGCATTGTTTCCGAGTTTTCAGGTGACCTTCAGGCCAGCTATTATTCAGTGAAATACGATTGGGAAAACGGTAATCTCGTGAAATCGACGAGAAGGGATGTGCAGAAAGGCGGTGATTTGAACGGTGACGGAATATTCGATGAAATTGACGTGTCTGACAATACTTCTGAATCCGTTTACAAATACACTGAGTATCCAAACAACACGAATTTGGATCTGAATGCAAGGTTTTGCGATTCATTTAACAGTGGTGTCATGTCCGAAGGCCCCGGACTGTTCGGAATAACAGGTACAAGGTCGGAAAATTTAGGTTACGGGGCCTTATATGCTATGTCGGAGCCATGGCATGATTTCTATACCGACAGGGTAACCGAAGGTCAGGTAGACAAGGTCACCAATTATGATCTGAATGTAGATAATAACAAAGCCGAGGCGGTCTTTGAGTTCAATGATGACGGTTATCCAGTGAAACTGACCGTTACCGCCCCGCTTTACAGGACTGAAATCATCTGGACCTACACTTATGAGATAGACTATGACGGACGCAGTGAGGTTTTAGACGATGAGGTCTACTATTTTTACTTCAAGAGAAGCAGGGAGGAAACCACTGGCAAGACCTTTCAGGACGGTTACGTGTCGAAGATTTACGAGATTACCTATACGACAAAATAATTTTTTCTGTCCGAACGGAAAACAGTAATGTTGCCTGGAAAGGACTTGTCATGCAAAACATGAAATTCATCCTTTTCAGGCACCCTCTACGGAAGCGTGTCTTACCACAGGAAATTGTCAAACGGATATCGTCCGGCATGGATTTCCGCCACCATTTTGTAAAGGTCTGAGCGTAGCTTGTCTATACCTATCCGCTGTTTGGCCGATATGAAAATGCACGGAGTGTTCTCTTTTGCTATCCAGCTGTTCTTGAACTCCTCCAATGTGTAATTTATGCTCTTTTTAGGCTCTAAGGAGAACTCGTCGTATTCTTCGTATCTGTAAGCATCGATTTTGTTGAAAACGACGAAAATCGGCTTATTTATGGCCTTTATGTCCCTGAGGGTTTCCTCTACGACCCTGATGTGATCCTCGAAATTGGGATGGGATATATCCACCACATGCATGAGAATATCGGCTTCACGGACTTCGTCCAACGTGCTTTTGAATGCCTCCACTAACTGTGTCGGAAGTTTTCTTATGAAGCCTACCGTATCGCTGAGCAGGAAGGGCACGTTTTCTATGACGACTTTCCTGACTGTGGTGTCGAGCGTAGCGAAAAGCTTGTTTTCTGCGAACACGTCGCTTTTGGCCAGCAGATTCATCAGAGTGCTTTTCCCTACATTCGTGTATCCGACCAGTGAAATACGCACGAGCGAGCCTCTGTTTCCCCTTTGCGAGGCCATCTGCTTGTCTATTTTCTTGAGCTGCTCCTTCAGTTTCGCAATTTTGTCCTGAATGATTCGCCTGTCGGTCTCTATCTGAGTTTCGCCAGGCCCCCTCATGCCGATGCCTCCCTTCTGTCTTTCGAGGTGTGTCCACATCCTTGTCAGTCTCGGCAGCAGGTACTGGTACTGTGCGAGTTCCACCTGTGTCTTGGCGTATGCGGTCTTTGCCCTCTGGGCGAATATGTCGAGTATAAGGTTGGTCCTGTCGAGAATCCTCACTTCGAGTTCCTTCTCTATGTTCCTGAGCTGGGTAGGGGAGAGTTCATCATCGAAAATGACCAGATCTATTTCATTTTCAGTGATATATTCCTTTATTTCCTGCAGTTTTCCGCTCCTGATATAAGTCCTTGTGTCCGGCTTGTCCACTTTCTGCACAAACTTTCTCGTGCCTTCCGCACCTGCCGTCTCGGCAAGGAATTCGAGTTCGTCGAGATATTCCATTATCTGCCTCTCGTCATCTCCCTGCTTTATGACTCCGACGAATATTGCCTTTTCCTTTTTTTCTTCCATATTTTTAATAAGCTTGTAGGGACAAAAAAAGGCGACCCGGACATCATTCGGGCCACCTGTTCGTATTATGTTTGTAAAACAATTATCTGAGCTGGAATATCACAGGGAAGGTGTAAGTCACGCGAACTGCACGGTCTCTCTGTTTTCCAGGAGTCCATCTTGGTGAGCTCGACACTACTCTCACAGCTTCCTGGTCAAGAGAAGAGTCTACGCCACGGAGGACTTTCACGTTGGTCACACGTCCGTCGGATTCTACTGTGAACTGGAGGGTGACACGACCCTGGACACCGTTCTCTTTTGCGATTTCAGGATATACAAGCCTCTGGTTGACCCATTTTGAAAACTCGTTTGCATCACCGCCCATGAACGATGGCTTCTCTTCAACGAGCTGGAACGGAATAGCTTCCTCTTCGATGACTTCCTCTTCGACTGTCTCGACATAGTCCATGATTTCAACACCCATGTTGGTGTCGTCTTCCAGATTCATGAACATGTTGTCATCCACCATTATCTCATCGTCCACAATGTCGATCTGGTCTGAAAGGACAGGCATCTTAGGTGCCGATGGTGGAGGTGGAGGTGTTTCCTGCTGCGTTGCGATTACCTCCTCGACCTCGATAATCTGGGTTGTATCCTCGAGTTCGATGATCTGCTGCTCAGCTGTCTGCCATTCAAATGCCACATAGACGACAGCGAGGGCGATGATCAGTCCAATCTCAATGAATAGAAGCTTCTTGTTTTCAAGATTCGCCTTCTCTGACTTTTTTATTTCCATTTATTCAACTTTTAGATACTCGCTTTTAGTCCGGTAAAGTTATGAAGAAATATTTTTATTTCATAATTTTTTGCTCATAACTTTGTGGATAACTTTCTGCAACTATTTTCTTAATTTTGCCGCTGATAAATTATTTCCGCCGATTATGGTTTCCTATTATTTCGAGAACACTGACTTCAAGCTGAAGGACAAGACCAGGATAAGGAGATGGCTGAAACTTGTCGCTGAAAGTGAAATATTCACTCTCGGCAATATTTCAGTGATATTCTGTTCCGACAATTATATCCTCGACATTAACAACAGGTATCTCCAGCACGACTATTTCACGGACATAATCACTTTCGACTACACCGAGAAGAATAAGATATCCGGAGACCTTTTCATCAGTGTTGACTCCGTGCGTGAGAATTCCATCGAGTACGGTACGGCATTCGAGGATGAGCTCCACAGGGTAATAGTCCATGGAATCCTCCACCTTATAGGCTATGACGACCATACCGAGGAGGAGGTCCGTGTGATGAGAGCAAAAGAGGATTATTATCTCTCCCTTTATGAATTGCTCTGATTTCCGATTATGGAACGTAATTATGATGTCATAGTTGTCGGCGGCGGTCATGCCGGCTGCGAAGCTGCAATGGCAGCCTCGAGGATGGGCTCATCGGTTCTCCTCATTTCCATGGACATGAACAGGTTCGGACAGATGTCCTGCAACCCTGCTGTCGGTGGAATAGCTAAGGGGCAGATTGTAAGGGAGATTGATGCGCTCGGCGGATATATGGGCATTGTTACTGATGCTTCGACTCTCCAGTTCAGGATGCTCAACCGGTCAAAAGGTCCTGCAATGTGGAGTCCCCGCGCTCAATGCGACAAAAACGTGTACAGCCAAAATTGGCGGAAATTGCTCGAAAGTAATTGTAAATTAGATATTTACCAAGATATTGCGACAGAATTCCTCTTTACTGGTCGAAAAATCACGGGCTGTCGTACACTTACCGGAGCAATTTTCAATTCTCAGACACTTATCCTTACCGCCGGGACCTTTCTCGACGGGAGGCTTTTTATTGGAAGGACCCAATTCGAAGGTGGAAGGATAGGGGAGATGTCTTCGTATGGAATCACATCGCAGCTTGTCGGGATGGGCTTGACGGCAGGCAGGATGAAGACCGGGACACCTCCAAGGATTGACATATCTTCTGTCGATGTCTCCTCTCTTCCTCCGCAGTACGGGGATGAGCATCCTGCGAAGTTTTCTTACCTCCCGTTTCTTTCCACGGCGCAGAACGGCACTCCCCAGATGCCTTGCTATATAGTGCACACGAATACGCACGTACATGACATACTCAGGTCAGGATTCAAGGATTCCCCTCTGTTTTCCGGCATGATTACAGGTATCGGTCCGAGATATTGCCCGAGCATAGAGGACAAGATAAGGACTTTTGCTGACAAGGATTCGCATCAGCTTTTTCTTGAACCGGAAGGCCGCAACAGCAATGAATATTATCTGCAGGGTTTTTCCTCTTCGCTTCCTCTCGACATCCAGCTCGAAGCCATGCATAATATTGAAGGTCTCGAGAATGCGAAGATTTATCGCCCTGCCTATGCTGTAGAGTATGACTACTTCGACCCGACCCAGCTTAAACCCACACTTGAAGTACGAGAAATTGAGAATCTCTTCCTCGCCGGCCAGGTGAACGGGACTACCGGATATGAGGAGGCGGCTGCGCAAGGTCTTGTAGCCGGAATCAATGCGCATCTCAAGTGCAGAGGAATGGACCCTTTTGTCTTGAGAAGAGACCAGGCATATATTGGAGTGCTTATAGATGACCTGATCACGAAAGGGGTAGACGAGCCGTACAGGATGTTCACATCGAGGGCCGAATACCGTATTCTCCTCAGGCAGGACAATGCCGACTTCCGGCTTACGCCTCTTGGATACAATTTGGGACTTGTTGACAAGCTGCGTTACGACTATACGATGAGGAAGTATGATGCGGTCTCTACCCTCACCGAGTTTTTTGAGGAGGCGAGTGCGAGGCCGGAAGAGGTCAATGACTATCTTGTCAATGCCGGTACCTCAGCTATAGACTCCAGGAGAAGATATTCTGATTTGATTTCAAGACCCCAGGTAAGTCTCAGTGATCTGGTAAAAATTGTTCCACGTGGAACTTTTAAGAAAAATTCTTTGGATTTTGACAAGGAGATTCGCCTGGATTTCACTTCGATTGTTCCGGCAGGGGAGAGTTACAAGGAACTTCTCTCTTCAACTGAGCCGTACAATACATTCAAGTGTGCCGCAGATTCTGCTACTGACACTCCACTGTCTTTTGCTGATGCCTTGTATATTTTAAGGAATAACACCGAATATCCCGTTTCCAGTCTGGATGACGGTTCTCTCTTATCCTTCCTTGGAGACAATTATTCCACGGATATTCTCGAGTCCGTGGAAATATCCATAAAATACAAAGGGTATATAGAGAGGGAGAGACGTCTTGCGGACAAGATAATGAGACTGGAGAATCTTGTCATTCCTGAAAATTTCGATTTCGACAAGGTCAAAAGCCTGTCTATCGAGTGCCGTCAGAAATTGAAGAGGTATCATCCGACGACTATAGCTCAGGTGTCCCGCATTTCCGGGGTCTCACCGGCTGATGTTTCCGTACTCCTTGTCTATTTCGGGAGATAAATTGTTCCACGTGGAACGCCTACAATTTTTTCAGAGCTGTCTTAATCAGATTTTCGAGTGACATCTGAGGTTCGGACTTCAATATGGAGTTCACGACTTTCTGTACTCCAGCCTTAGGGAATCCGAGAAGCACAAGGGCAGTGACGGCCTCTTCAACCACTCCGTTATCCGTCCTGCTCATCAGTCCTGACACGTCTGCGCCGCCACCTTTCACAATTTTGTCTTTCAATTCCAGAATGAGTCTTTGCGCACTCTTGATACCGATTCCCTTTATGGATTTGATACGGGCTATGTCTTCTGCTATTATGGCATTCCGGATTTCTTCCGATGAGAGGGAGGAGAGCATCATCCGCGCAGTGGCGGCACCGATTCCTGACACTCCGATAAGGAGTCTGAACAGTTCCCTTTCGTCTTTCGTGCTGAAGCCGTAGAACAGTTCCTCGTCTTCCCTCAGGTAATGATGAATATAGACAGTGGCCTCGTCCCTGCCTTCAAGAGAGGAGAATGTCTGCAGTGAAATCAGGATTTTGTATCCGATTCCACAGGTCTCGAGAGTCATTTCAGACGGGTTCAGTTCAGCGATTCTTCCTTTGATGTAATCTATCATGTCTTCTTAAAGATAAAAATCATTGAGTCCTGTGAACCTTGCGGCAGGTGCAAATTTAAGGATTTTCATAAAATTTATGTCGATAAAATTTTAAACAGCTTCTAACTTTTGTTAAATTTGCGGGCTTCAACAAAGGGAATTGGATATGAATTCTAATGATTTGAGGAAACTGTTTCCAGCCCTTGGCAGAAAGGTGTACGGAAAGAATCTCGTTTATTTCGACAATGCTGCCACATCGCAGAGGCCGCAGAGCGTGCTTGACATGTGGGACAATCTTGCCGTAAACTCCAATGCGAATATACACAGGGCTGTCCACAAGATGGCCGACGAGGCTACTGAAGCCTATGAGCAGGCAAGGAGCTGCGTCAGGGATTTCATAAACGCGGACTCCGCCTCGGAGATAGTTTTCACTTCAGGAACCACAGCTTCCATCAATCTCGTGGCAAGTTCCTTCGGGGAACGCTTTGTCGGGGAAGGGGACGAGATTCTGGTTTCCGAGTGCGAGCACCATTCGGACATAGTCCCGTGGCAGCTGCTTTGCCAGCGCAGGAAAGCGGTACTTAAAGTCATACCGGTATCGGACTCCGGGATGCTTGAAATCGGGAAAATTCCGGAACTCTGCACGCCAAGGACAAGGATTGCGGCTGTCACGCACATCTCGAATGTGCTCGGAATCGTCAATCCTGTCGAGGAAATTGTCAGGATATGCCACTCAAAGGGAGTGAAGGTGCTTGTAGACGGAGCCCAGGGTATTGTCCATGCCAAGGTGGATGTCCGTAAGCTCGACTGCGACTTTTATGCCTTTTCAGGACACAAGATATACGCCGCACCGGGGACAGGCGTCCTTTACGGAAAAAAGGAACTCCTCGAGGAAATGCCTCCTTACATGGGCGGGGGAGAGATGGTGGGGACTGTCAGATTTTCCGGAACCACATACGCAGGGCTTCCTCTGAAGTTCGAGGCGGGAACACAGAATTTCACCGGCATGTCCACACTGAAGCCGGCTCTGGAACTTGCGGCAGAGATGGCTTCCGACACGGAACTCATGTCGGAAATGGATGGTGTGAAGGATTTCATGTACTCGAAACTGCAGTCTGTACCCGGGTTGGTGCTGTTCGGCACATCCGGGGATTCTGAAGGAAGGATTCCCCTGTTTTCGTTCTGCATTGACGGTGTCCATCATGAAGACCTGGCTCTCGTACTGGACAAGATGGGCATTGCCACAAGGTCCGGTCAGATGTGTGCGGAGCCGCTCATGGACAGGTTCGGAGTGACGGGGATGCTCAGAATATCTCTCGCCCCGTACAATACGATGGAAGAGGCCGTGTATTTCATGAAGTCACTCGACAGAGCCGTGGCGATGCTCAGACAGGATAAAAATTAAAGGATATGGATAAGGTAAAACCGTTACAAGAGGTTGAAAATGAAATAATTGACGAGTTTTCTCTGTTTGATGACTGGCTCGACAAGTATGAATATCTTATAGAACTCGGAAAATCCCTGAAGGATTACCCTGAAGACAAAAGGACAGACGACAGATTGGTAAAAGGCTGCCAGTCAAGGGTATGGATAGATTTCGACGTTAAAGACGGCCGGATATGGTTCAATGCCGACAGCGATGCCATCATCACGAAGGGGATTATTTCCCTTCTGGTACGGATATATTCAGGCAGGACTCCCGGTGAAATCCTTTCATCCGATTTCTCCGTGGTGGAGAAAATCGGACTGAAGGAGAATCTGTCTCCTACGAGAGCGAACGGACTGGTGTCCATGATTGCGATGATACGTGGGATTGCCGCTGAAAACAGATAAATGAGCATGCCGAGGACAGGAGTGCACTATGATGGGAATATTTGGAAGGAAAGACAGGAAAACAAGGACTGACAAGGATAAAATGGCACTTGAAAGAGATATTATAATGGCATTAAGACAGGTGTACGACCCGGAAATACCTGTGAACATCTATGACCTCGGACTTATTTACGAACTGAAGGTAGATGACGATCATAATGTCTACATACAGATGACCCTTACGGCTCCCAACTGCCCTATGGCCGACTATGTGGTCGACAATGTAAAGACAGCGGTGGAGGATGTGCCGGGAGTGGCCAGCGCGAAGATAGACCTTGTCTTCGAGCCGGTATGGGACAAGAGCAGGATGTCGGAAGAGGCACTGATTGAACTCGGTCTGGACTGATGACGGGAGAACAGGACCTCTATCTCGGGCTCGGGTCAAATCTCGGGGACCGGAAGAAGAATCTCCATGAGGCTCTGGAGATGCTCGACAGGGCCTTGGGTTCGGGATATACGGCTTTGTCGTCTTTCATCGAGACAGAGCCTTGGGGTTTTGAGTCCGATGAAATGTTCCTGAACGCCGTGGTAAAATACAGGGTGGCTATCTCACAGGGAACATCGCAGACGGAATTTGCGCATGGAATCCTCAGAATATGCAAGGATATAGAAAAGGCCATGGGCAGGACCGGAAGTCCGGAATACGACCCGTCCGGTGCGAGGATATACCGGTCGAGGACAATAGATATCGACATCCTCATGATAGGGGATTGGCGCATAGACGAACCGGACCTGAAGATACCTCATCCCGGGATGAAGGAGAGGGACTTCGTGATGATTCCGCTAAGGCAGATTATGGATAGTAAATGACTTCCACAATCGGACAGTTAATTCACGTTTATTATTTTCCACTTTTTCCCGGCCCACATCTTGTTGTCCCTGTCCAGATTGCCTGCGGAAGGTGTTCCTTTGAATGTAAGAGTGCATGATTCTGTATCCACTCCGTCAAATGCAGTGCTATTGACATCGGATATCGCCCCAAGAGACAAGGCGTTAAGACTTGTACATCCTTTAAAGGCAGACGCACCTATCTTGGTGACATTCCACAGTATAGCCGAGGTCATTCCTATACAGTTTGCAAAGGTGGAATGCCCTATTTCAGTGACTGCACCCAGTCCACTCTCAGCATTAAATGCAATACATCCGGCAAAAGTCTTCTGGGGAAGTACCGTCACTTTCGGCATTGATACTTTCGCCAGACTCTTGCAGTTCGAGAAAACGTCCTGGCCGAGTTCGGTAACTTCAGGCAGATCCATCTGAACCAGGGAATAGCAGTCCATAAAAGCACTCCCCGGAAGAGTTGTTACCTTTGGCATATTCACTTCTTTCAACTGATGACAACTTCTGGCAAAATTGGCCAGGTTCAGTGCGGTGAATGTAGTAAGGTTCGGCAAGTCAAGTCTCTCCAGTGCAAAGCACTCAAAGAACACCTGGCTTCCGGGAGTTTGACACTTTGATTTGTCTAAAATAGAAAGATTCAAATAGTAAATAATTGAAAGACTTTTTGGTGAAAGTCTTTTTTTTTTGTCAAATATTATTTGCATTTTTGTAATGTTATATAATGTTTTTATATGATATTACGTACCGTATCCTCAAAAAACACAACATTGTACTACGTCCAGAAGTCATTCCGGCAGGAAAACGGCAGGAATGCCACGAAATATGTCGAGCGTCTGGGAAACATCGAACAGTTGAAAGCAAGGTTCGGGGAAGAAGACCCCGTCGGAGAGGCGAAGAAATACGTAGCGGAACTCACGAGGGCGGAAAAGGAAGCACGGAAATCAGTCAGGATAGAGTGCAATCCGACGGTCCTGCTGAAGAAAGACGAGCGGCGCAGCTATAACGGGGGTTATCTGTTTCTTCAGAAGGTGTATTACGAGCTCGGGTTGGACTGTATCTGCAGGAAGATAGAGAAGAAACACAGGAACAGGTTTGACCTTAACGGCATTCTCTCCCGGCTTTTATATACGAGATTGCTGTATCCGGGCTCGAAGCTCTCGTCGCTGGAAGAGTCCAGGCGGTTCTTCGAGCAGCCGCAGGAGGACATACAGCAGGTTTACCGGGCGTTGAGCATGCTGGCAGGCGAGTTCAACGAGATACAGGCGGACGTGTACAGGCGCAGCCTGAGGCTCGGGAAGCGGGACACGGGAGTCGTGTACTATGACCTGACGAACTACTTTTTCGAATGGGAGGAGGAAGGAGGGCTGGTCCAGTACGGCCACAGCAAGGAAGGGCGTCCCCTGCCGATAGTCCAGATGGGTCTGTTCGTAGACCGCGAGGGCTTTCCCCTGGCGATGTGCATAGAGCCGGGCAACAAGGCGGAGAGTACAACATTGAAGCCGATGGAGGAGATACTGAAGGACAATTTCGGTCTGTCAAGGATAATAGTCTGCACGGACGCCGGCCTGTCGACATACGAGAACGGGAAGAACGATGCCGTGAGCGGGAGGGCATTCATTACCGTCCAGTCGGTCAAGAAAATGGGAGGGGTGCTTCAGGACTGGGCCCTGACAGTTGAGGGATGGAGCGTCCGGGGGTCAGACAGGAGATACAATCTTGCTGAGGTGGACAGCGAAGAATATTATGACACACTCTTCTACAAGGAACGCTGGGACCAGGTCAGGATGTCGACGGGCGAAATCCTGGAGCAGCGCTACATTGTCACCTTCTCGTTCAAATACCGGGACTATCTGTCATATTTGCGCCAGAGGCAGATTGCAAGGGCGCAGGCGCTGCTGGACACAGGACGGGCAGCCGTGTCGAAGCGCAAGAGTCCGAACGATGCGAAGAGGTACATCAAGGCCGAGTACTGTACGGCCGACGGAGAACTGGCGCAGGTGGAAAGCTTCTCCCTGAACCGGGAGATGATAGAGCAGGAGGCCCGGTTCGACGGCTTCTACTGCATCTGCACGGACCTTGATGCGCCGGCAACGGAGGTGATACGGATGAACGGCGGCAGGTGGATAGTGGAAAACGACTTCCGGGTCACCAAGACGGAACTGGAGGCGAGGCCGGTCTATCTCAAGAGGGACGACCGAATTAAAGCACACTTCCTGACCTGCTTCCTGGCTTTGCTGATATACAAATATCTGGAAAAAAAGGTGAACAGAGGAGGGATGCACTTCACATCAGGAGAAATACTCGGGACTCTCAGGGACATGAACTTTCTCTGCATAAACGGCGAAGGATACATCCCGACATACTCGAGGACTGACCTGACCAATCATCTGCACGGTTCGGCAGGCTTCAGAACCGATACTCAGATAGTTACCAGAAAGACAATGAGAAGTATAATCGCCTCCACGAAAAAACGGGAAAAGGAGACTGACGGAGAGTAGTTATGATGAAGGGGGGGACTTGGAACGGCATTGTCGCCCGTGACTCCATGAACGGGAAGTAATAGATATTCCGGAAAGGACAGCGCCGACGGAACATACCGGACTAAATCCCCCCCCCTTAGAGCAAAAATACATTACATATCCATAAAAAAATTGTTGGCTAAAAATCGCCACTACAGCAATCTCCAGCCAACTATTTCTCCCTTTTTCTTATTTCCAAAGTGTCAAACTCCGGAAAATAATAAAAAGTTTCCGGTTTCAAGGGATTGCCAATATTTATTCCGGAAAATTCAAAAATTCAAGTGCTGCAGACCGGAAATTTTTTCAAGGATTTCAATATTGTTATATCCGAGAGCCCGGTTGTTACAATTGAGAAACACGGAAAACTTATGTCAGGATAAATTTGTGACCAACCACAAAAAATCCAGACATGTGAAAAAGCCATTTTTATTGACAACGGACATTCCGGAAACCCGGCAAAATCCACACTAAAACATTTCATTAATAACCAGCCTTGATGTGACAAGGTCAAATCAGATTAAATTCATGGGAAAATCACAGACCAATTTTTCCTTCAGGCCAAAAAAAAGTTCCGAGCATTGTCTTTTGGGCCTATTGATGGCATTATTGCTTATAATGTCATTTTCCTTTCCGGCCAGCGCACAATCAGATCAGGAAAAGGAAGTCTCGGGAGTCGTCTATGACTCTGACGGGATACCTATGGCAGGAGTTTTCGTACTGGCTGAAGGGACGTCTTCAGGTACTACGACCGATTATGACGGTAAATTCACCTTTACTGTTCCAGCCGGTGCTACGGTATTGAAATTCAGTTATCTTGGAATGAAGGAACAGACAGTGACGATTGCTGCCAAGTCCTTTTTTAAAATTTATATGGAGTCTGACGCCATTGCCCTTGACGACATCGTCGTTGTGGGCTACGGTTCACAGAAAAAGGAGACTGTAACCGGTGCCATTTCAGTGGTGGAAACGGCGGATCTCCTGCAGAGTCCTCAGGCAAACATCAGCAATGCACTTGTAGGACGTATGCCGGGCTTGCTTTCGGTACAGAACAGCGGTGCTCCCGGAGAAGATGCGGCAACGATACGTATCCGCGGTATAGGGACATTCGCTGACGGAGGTGGTATGTATGATCCTGCCGCTCCTCTTATAATTGTGGACGGTATTGAAACAGACACCTACAACAACATTGACCCTAACGAAATAGAGACGATCTCCATACTGAAGGACGCTTCGGCGACAGCTGTCTACGGAGTCAGGGGAGCCAACGGTGTCATTATAATCACTACGCGCAGGGGAGAGGAATCTGCTCCGGTCGTGAGTCTTTCCTCAAGTGTCGCTATGTCCAGGTTTACGCAGATGCGCGAACTTATGGGTAGCTACGAGTGGGCTGAGGCGTACAACAGAGCGGCTCTGAATGATGCTTATGTGACAGGAGCAATCTATCCGGACGAGTATCCGATATTCTCCTACTCGGATTTGCAGCGATATTATTACAAGTCAGATCCGCTCTTTTATCCTGATGTGGACTGGATAGACACATTATTCAGGACATGGGCTCCGCAGACCCAGCATAACCTGAATGTACAGGGAGGTACGAGCCGTGTCAAATACTTCGTTTCATTGGGATATTTCTATCAAGAAGGCCTTTTCAGGAACAATATAGTTGAAGGCTATAATAACCAGATGATCTATCAAAGATATAATATCAGGGCCAATTTCGATTTCCAGGTCACGAAAAGATTGTCCGTGAATGTGAATATCTCCGATCAGATAGAAGACAAGAGAGGTCCGCGGGATGATACAGGATACATGCTCATAAGAGCATTCGCGGCTCCGCCTAACCTTGCTCCAGGCATCGTGGATGGAAAGGTTACCAACATCGAAGGACGTATTACCAATCATCAGAACCCCCTGCAGGCCTTCCTTGACAATCCGAGAAGCAAGAAATACTCCAACTATCTGAACGGTTCCATAAGGGCTAACTATGATTTCGGGTGGATTACCGAAGGTCTGTCCGCACATGCCACTGTCTCTTACCAGAATTTCAACAATCACAATCAGGAGACATGGAAGGCTCTCAGGGTCTACAATGTGGTGCATGATGCAAACGGCGGGCCAGCTCTCATCCCTCAGGCAGAAGATCAGCCGTACACATACGGAGAGAGTTTCGGAAAATCACGTAAGGTATACATCGAAGCAGGTTTCGACTACAACCGCACTTTCGGAAATCACACAGTGACTGCCCTTGTGCTCTACAATCAGAGCAAATACTATGATCCTGCCCTTGCATACGGCATTCCCAATGCATATCAGGGAATAGTCGGTAGAGTGACATACAACTACAAGCAGAAATATCTTGCTGAAGTCAACGTGGGGTATAACGGAACGGAAAACTTCGATGTAGGCAAGCGGTTCGGACTGTTTCCGGCATTTTCCCTCGGATATGTCATTTCGGAAGAAGATTTCTTTCCTGAAAACAACGCTGTCACATTCCTGAAAATAAGGGGTTCCTACGGAGAAGTCGGCAACGACAAGATAGGAGGCGACAGGTTCCTATATCTGCCGAGTGCATACATTTTCGACTCCGGACTTCCAAAATATTATTTCGGAATCCCGGGGCAGAGCTACAATCTTTATACATCTTCTTCTGAAGGAAAGATAGGAAACCCTGACGTGACATGGGAACGCGCAAGGAAAGTCAATGTCGGTCTCGAAGCAAATTTCTGGGACAGCAGGATATCTTTCAAAGGAGACTACTTCTACGAATACAGGGACAATATCCTCACCTCGATGAACACCACTCCTGACATTGTGGCCGCAAATCTTCCGGCCTATAATCTCGGAAAGATGCAGAATCAGGGCTTTGACGGCGAGATAACGTTCAATGACAGGATAGGACAGGACTTTCATTATTGGATAAGGGGAATGTTCACGTTTGCACGCAACAAGGTTCTCGAGATGGATGAGGTGAATCATCCGTATGAATATCAGACCGCAACGGGACATAGGCTCGGACAATATTTCGGTCTTGTTGCAGAGGGATTCTACAACACGAGGGAGGAAGTCAATGACCCCAACAGGCCTGTGTCGGCATGGAATAGCAACAAACTCCAGCCTGGAGACGTGAAGTACAGAGACGTGAACGGAGACGGCAAGATAGATAATTTTGACATGGTGCCTATGGGCTATTCCGCTTTCCCTGAAATATCTTACGGTATCTCATTCGGATTCGACTGGAAAGGACTTGACTTCTCGGTTCTTTTCCAGGGTTCTGGAAACCAGACCTACAGAGCATCAAAGAAATCCAGCAGAGGCTGGCAGGAGGGAGGCTCGGCAGTGACTTATCTGAACGACTACAGCTGGACCCGGGAGAAATACGAGAACGGAGAAGAAATCAGGTTTCCTCGTCTGTCAGCGGATTCCTCGCAGTCACACAACTACATTGATTCATCTCTGTGGCTCGAAAACGCTTCTTATCTGAGACTTAAGAATGTTGAAATCGGGTATACCTTTAAGGAGAATCCGAACAGGAAATTCATAAAGTCTGCAAGAATCTACATAAACGGAACCAATCTTTATACCTGGCACAACCTGTTCCCGGGAGAGGATCCGGAGATTCCTTCATTCGATGACGGCGGTCATGAGCCGTATCCTACGACAATGACCCTTAATCTCGGCGTCAATATCAAATTCTAAAACAAGAACTGATGCATATTATGAAAAAGATATGGTACCCGTTACTGTCCGTAGGTTTGCTTGCGGTGTCCTGTGACTACCTTGAGAAGCCGAAAGGGACTGATATTACAGAGGAAACGATATTTTCTACGCAGAACAACATCGAGACGTTCGTGACCGGTACGTACTATTACGGAGTGGTTTCGGACTATACTTACCTCGATTCACACAACAACGGTGGCGGGGGTTATGCCCCGTGTTGCGATGAAGGCGAAATAACGATGCCGTGGTATTGGCAGCATCAGTGGAACAACGGAGCCATTTCCGCTTCCAACATATTCGACGGGAAATGGAATCCCGGTGTCGGGCTCAAGGGAAACCTGCACTGGCTGGCAATCAGGCGTGCGAACACTATTCTTGCACACATGGATAATCTCACTTTCACGCCTACTCCGGGATTTGTGGAAAGGGTGAAGGGAGAAGCATATTGGATCCGTGCCTGGAATTACTTCGAACTTATGAGAAAATACGGCGGAGTGCCTATAATGAAGGAAGCTCTGGATGCTTCAGATCCCGAATCCTTCAAGGTTCCGCGCAGTCCGCTCGAGGATGTAGTGAACTTCATAGTGAAAGACTGCGACAATGCCATTCTGATGCTTGAGGGCAGATACGACACTTATCCTGACGACCAGCACGGACGTGTAACTACGGGAGCTGCATACGCATTGAAATCAAGGACCCTCCTTTATGCTGCGTCACCACAGTTCAATACAGGCACTCCGTACATGAGCCTCGGCGCGAACAATAATCTTATCTGTTATGGCAATTATGACCCGAAGCGCTGGGAACTTGCGGCTGAAGCCGCGCAGGCTGCAATCGAACACTGTACTACAGCGGGGGCAAGAGCTCTTGTGAACACCGGAGATCCTGTCGAGGACTATAAGTCCATGTGGAATACATATGAGAGAGTTTTTGTTGCTGAAAATCAGTAATATAAGAAAATAAGGGTACAAAAATCCGGC